>CAZORI010000016.1:0-50120 GCA_964582335.1 uncultured Bacteroides sp. | reverse complement strand
GAAAATCTGTCGCCATTGGAGAAAATATCACTCGAAAGGGCAATAAAGGTGCTTGCACACTATCCACTTGTTGTGGTGAAGCCAATGTCGCTAAATTTAGTTGGGTTGCTGGAATCATACCCTATTCTTGATTCAAAAGACTTTGACGACGGCTATTTCAAGGGCATTGCCGGATACAATCGATTTATGCTTTCGAGGGATTTCTATCAAGCCTTCTCCGATACGGAATACGTATTGATTTACCAGCTTGACGCATATGTGTTCTCAGACCAGCTTATTGAGTGGTGCGATAAAGGTTATGACTATATAGGTGCTCCTTGGCTTGAAAAGCCAGCATATAGATTGCCAATTGTATCGGGTTACCGAAAATTTCAACGATGGTGGATGGACGTTAGGCATAAGCCGACGAAGCAGGATATGTACGACAAGGTTGGCAACGGCGGATTCTCTTTGCGCCGTGTGAGTAGTTTTTTGCGCGTAATTAATCAGCAAAGCGATGAAGTGACGTTTTATGCCAATCACGAGCGCTTCCACCTTTATAATGAGGATGTGTTTTGGGCCACTCGGCCTCAAGGATTCAAATATCCATCAGCTATGGAAGCCATTCAATTCGCATTCGATAAATACCCGGCGTATTGCTACCGTCTCAGCCATAACAAATTGCCATTTGGATGTCATGCTTGGTATAAGCGCAAGATGCGCAGGTTTTGGCACAAATTCATTGATTTCTGACACAACAAAGAGCGACCGGTTTGGATCGCTCTTTGTGCATAATCGTTTATGCTGAAAAAGGTCAGCGTTTGAGGTGCATCAGCTCTTTGCCTGATGATGAGTAGAGGGTGAGTTCGTTGCCGTTTTTGTGGTATGTGTGCGTTTCCTCCAAAGCCACGAGCAGAGCCATCTCTATTTCCTGATTTTCGCACATGCGCATTGTCACGCCCATGTCCTCAAACGATATGCTGCTGTCAACCTCAGGGTTAATCACGATATTGCCGTTGAAATAATTGCACCCGGTGTTGCCGTGCAATTTTAGCTCAGACACGTCAAGGAATAGGTTTACCTCCGGATTATCAACGCTAACGTTTCCGATTTTGGATACAAGCCATTTGCCATTGATGGCTTCGAGATTGTGGCGTCGCAGTGTCAAAAGCTTGTTGTTGCCGGTGGAAATGAGGTCGACATACGTCTCCTGCCCATGCGTGTAATAGTTCAAGGTCACTTTCACGCCATCAGTAAGTACATTATTGATGGCCTGTCGATATTTGGCATCGGGGCAGTCGTTGGCTGTAGCCAGCACTCCGGAGAATTGTATGTTGTTTTTTCCGGCATCGGAGAATGCGCCATTAAGAATATTGCAGCCGTTCGACGCGTAGAACTTTCCGGTAGACGTTTCGAAATATATATACGGCATATCTTCGGGATCCTCATGCACTGTGGTTTTGCCTACGGATGTAATAGTCCATTCGCCGTCGAGGCGGCTGATCCACTCAGTGTGACTCTCAGGCGAGGTGGTGACATCGCCCGTAGCAACAGTCTTGCTAATAATCTGGCCAGAGTCGCCGCGCTTAGCGGAGTTTGACTTTGACAAAACTGAGCAACCGACGGCTGCGAATCCAAGCACAGCAAAGGCCAGAAGTTTAATTATTCGATTCATTCTGCTCAAATATATGCTTCAATTTTGAGAATAGGCGATGCTTTTCTGCATCGCTGGGATGCACATTAGGTGAATTCTTCAGAGATTCGATGGCGCTCTTCTCTGATGCACTCAGATTCTCAGGCATATACACCATCACATTTATTAATTCGTCGCCAGTGCCGTATCCATCGGTCGATGGCAGGCCTTTGCCGCGAAGGCGAAGTACCTTGCCAGGCTGTGTGCCGGGAGCGATTTTCAGACGTGCGCGTCCCGTAATCGTGGGCACCTCCACGCTGCCGCCGAGCACGGCGGTAGGTATGTCTAGCATAAGATTGTAAATCACGTCGTTGCCGTCGCGAATCAATTCCGGGTGCTTAATTTCCTCAATTACCACCAGCAGGTCGCCGTTTTCGCCTCCGTGGCGAGGGGCGTTGCCTTTTCCGCGCACGGTGAGGGTCATGCCGTCGGTGACACCAGCCGGGATGTTGAATGATATTTGCTCGTCTTTGCGTATCACGCCTTCGCCGTGGCAATACGGGCAGTTCTCAGATATTACCTTTCCAGTGCCTTCGCAAGTAGGACATTCGGCTTGGCTCTGCATGGCGCCGAGTATGGTGTTCTGTACGCGGTTGATTGTTCCGGTACCGTGGCATGTGTTGCAGGTGGAGAAAGCCACTCCGTCCTTAGCGCCAGTGCCGTTGCAGTGCTCGCACATGACATATGTTGGTATTTTCAGCGTCTTGTTCACGCCCTTGGCAATTTCCTCAAGTGTGAGTTTAACGCGAATTCTAAGGTCGCTGCCACGGCGTTGGCGCTGACGCGTACGCGTGCGCGAACCTCCCGTTGCACCGCCGAAACCGCCGAAACCGCCGAAACCGCCGCCGAAAATGTCGCCGAATTGAGAGAATATGTCCTCCATGCTCATGCCTCCGCTTGAGTAGAAGCCGCCTCCGCCGGGGAATCCTTGTCCCATAGAGTGGCCGAACTGGTCGTATTTCTGGCGTTTTTCTTCGTTGCTGAGCACATCGTAAGCCTCGGCTGCCTCCTTGAATTTCTCCTCAGCCTCTTTGTTGCCTGGATTGCGGTCGGGGTGGTATTTGATGGCTATTTTTCGGTATGCCTTCTTTATTTCATCGGGGGTGGCAGTTTTGGAAACGCCCAACACCTCGTAGTAATCACGCTTGTTGTCCATATTGCTCTTAATTGATGGCGAGTTGTATTGTCGCGGGGGTTATTTGTCGGCCACTACAACTTTTGCGTGGCGGAGAACTTTGTCGTTGATGGTGTAACCTTTTGTAGTGGTGTCGATTACCTTGCCTTTAGAATCCTCGTCGGGCGCAGGTATCTTTGCGATGGCATCATGCAAATCAGAGTCGAAATCCTTGCCTGTAGAGTCGATAGGCTTTACACCGTTGCTTTCGAGAAGCTTCACCAGCTTTTGGTAGATGAGCTCCATGCCTTGGCGCACTTGCTGACCGTCGGTCTCATCCTTGGTGGCATCAAGTCCGCGCTCAAAGTCGTCGACAATGGGCAGGAGTTCTTTAATAATTCTCTCAGCTGCATTCTTGATGATTTCGCCTTTCTCCTTTATTGTACGCTTGCGGTAGTTGTCAAAATCGGCCATCAGATACAGATAGTCTTTGCTTTTCTCGTCGAGCTGGGCTTGCACTTCCTGGCATTTTTTTAACAAGTCGGCTACTTCGGTAGCCTCGTCATCGTCTTGCTCCACATCGTTCACTTCAGTTTCAGTGGTTTTTGCCTCCTCTATTTCCTGTGTAGGGTCATCGACAGTGGGATTGCTTTGGTTCTTTGCTTCGGCCTGTTCGGTCTCTTTCTTATCTTTCTTAGTATGACTCATGGTTTGATATTTATATATTTTCCTTCTAACAAAAATCTTGCCAAATTTTCAAAATTCGGCATATTGATACAAAAATATAACAACTAATTCGATAGGGGTGTTCAATGCTTGTGAAAATCACCCGACAGGTGACATATCTGTCACTTGCCGGGGGAGGTGTGAGTGAAAAAAAGTCAGTCGGGCAGGACGTTCGACAGCGGTGCTGTGAAGCAGATGCAATCGCAAAGCGATTCAATTGCGGCTTGGGCCGCTTCGCGGCTGCGGAATATGCCGTAGACGCTCGACCCTGAGCCTGACATTGAGACGTATGTAGCGCCTTTGTCGCGCATCGTGCTGTGTAAATCAGCCACTTGCGGCAATATTCGAGAGATTCCAGGCTCGAAATCATTCTTTACGCGTCCTTGCCATTGGTCCATAGGCAGCAAAAGCAGCTCGGGAAGGGGCATGTCGGGATACGATGGCGTGACGGTTGCATACGCCTCCTTCGTTGATACGCTTGCCACAGCAGGCTTTGCAATGGCTATATGGCAGCCTTCCAAATCGAGGTCGACTGGCGTCATCACGTCGCCAATTCCCGTGCATAGCATAGCGCGCTTATGGATAAAGAAAGGGCAGTCGGCTCCTATTTTAGCAGCTACGCGAGTCATTTCGTCGGTTGGCATGCCTAATTCAAACATGCGGTTGAGCGTGAGAATCACCGTTGCGGCGTCAGCGCTGCCTCCTCCGAGGCCTGCGCCGTCGGGAATCACTTTTTGCAGTATTATATGCACAGGCGGCAATTGATGCAGGGCTGCCACAGCATGGTATGCTTTCATCACAAGGTTCTTTTCCGGCGGACAGTCGACAGAGCGCCCAAGCACAGTAAGATGCAGGGTGTCGTCGGGCACGATTTCAACGACGTCGTACCATGACACTGGCACCATTGCAGTGACAATGTCGTGGTATCCGTCGGGGCGTTTCGCCACTATGTCAAGTCCGACGTTGATTTTGCAGGGCGAGAAAGCTACCATGGAGAAACGTCAAGCTTTGATTTTCGCTTCAATCCATTCGCGGGCATTCACAAAAGCCTTGAACCAGGGCGTAACGTCTTCGTTGCGGCGTGCACGAGGGTAGAAAGCGCATTGCCAAGGCATGATCGAGCGCTCGGGATGGGGCATAATTGCCACATGTCGACCATCTGCCGATGCTACGCCTGCTACGGCGCCTACCGATCCGTTGGGGTTGGCGGGGTAGCCCTTGTAGTTGTATCGCGCAATCACATTGTATTTGTCGAGACCTTCGGGCAAGATGAAGCGTCCTTCGCCATGTGCAACCCATACGCCGGTGCGAACACCCGACAGATTGCCAAACATCACGCTGTTATTTTCCGGCACAGTGATTCCGACGAATTCTGATTCAAACTTATGAGAAACGTTGTGGTCCATGCGCGCTTTTTTGCCGTGCTCAGGTGCAATCAGGTTGAGGGCAATCATGAGCTGGCAACCGTTGCATACGCCAAGGCTAAGCGTGTCGTCGCGCTTATAAAAATTGTCGAGTGCGCGCTTAGCGTTATCATTCCATACAAAGCCGCTTGCCCATCCCTTAGCCGAACCGAGCACGTCGCTGTTGGAGAAGCCTCCGCAGAATACGATCATGTTCACTTCCTCAAGAGTCTCCTTGCCGCTCATTAGGTCGGTCATATGCACGTCCTTTACGTCAAAGCCGGCCAGATACAGCGAATATGCCATCTCACGGTCGCTATTGACGCCTTTTTCGCGTATGATGGCCGCCTTGGCAATGCGAGGCTGAGATGGGCGATGCTCCAGACCGTATGAGGCAAGGCGTCCTTTGAAGTCAGAGCGGAAAGCGTAGCGTATAGGCTGCTTCTTGTAGTTATTGAAACGGTCGGCAGCGCATTTTTCTCCGCTTTGCATGCAGTCGAGCATATATGAAGGCTCGTACCATACGTCGCGCAGGTAATCGATGCCAAACATTCGCTCTTCGTCATAATGCCTAACCATAATCATGCGCTCGGCCTGTGGATTGCCGATATGGAAGAATTTGCAATTAGCATCGGAGAGCAATTTCTCAACTGAGTCTTTGTGAGAGTCGGCAACCTGGATCACTACGGCAGGATTTTCAGCGAAGAGTATCTTCACGAGATCTGTTTCGCCGCACTTTACGAAGCCAGACGTGTTGAATTTGATGCCGCCGTTGACGTTGCCAAATGTCATTTCGAGCAGTGTAGTAATCAGACCTCCGGCGCTTACGTCGTGGATTGACAGCAAGCGGCGTCCCTTCACCAAATTCTGCACGGCCTCAAATGCAGCCTTGAATTTCTTGGCATCCTTCACTGTGGGCACAGCGTCGCCGAGGCAATTGAGCGACTGGGCAAGCGCGCTGCCACCGAGCTTTAGGTCATCGCTCGAGAAGTCGATGTAGTAGAGATGGCTCTTCTGGTCGTTGGACATCACAGGACTCACCGTGCGGCGCACATACGATACTTCGCCCGAAGCTGATATAATTACCGTGCCGGGAGCAAGCACTTTTTCGGCGCCGTACTTCTGAGTCATCGACAATGAGTCTTTGCCGGTGGGAATGTTGATGCCGAGAGCACATGCGAAATCGCTGCATGCCTCCACTGCGCGGTATAGGGCAGCGTCTTCGCCCTCGTTGCGGCATGGCCACATCCAGTTGGCGCTGAGCGACACGCTCTTGAGTCCCTTGGCAAGGTTTGCGCCCACTATATTGGTGAGTGATTCGGCTATGGCGAGCACAGATCCGGCAGCAGAGTCGATGAGAGCAGCCTGAGGAGCATGGCCAATGGAGGTGGCAATGCCGGCTTTGCCTTCATAATCGAGGGCTACAACGCCGCAGTCGCTTAGCGGCAATTGAATCTCGCCTTGGCATTGCTGGCGCGCGATGCGGCCGGTGACAGAGCGGTCCACTTTATTTGTAAGCCAGTCCTTGCAAGCGACGGCTTCAAGCGAAAGCACGTCGCGCACGTATTGGTCAATCTTTTTCTCATCGGTTTTCACCGGGGCGAATTTCACGTCGACTGTATAGTCTTGCATCACTGTCTTTGGGGAGTTGCCAAACATGTCGCCCATGGCCAGGTCGATAGGCTTCACGCCATCGTGCTGCTCAAACACAAATCGGTGGTCGCCAGTGGTTTCGCCCACAACGTAAAGGGGTGCTCGCTCGCGCTGGGCAATTCGCTCTACGTAAGGGATATCCTTGGCTTGTATCACAATGCCCATTCGCTCCTGGCTCTCGTTTCCTATGATTTCCTTTGACGATAGGGTGGGATCGCCTACGGGAAGCTGCGACATGTCGATTATGCCGCCAGTGGCCTCGACAAGTTCGGAGAGGGCATTGAGATGTCCGCCTGCACCATGGTCGTGTATCGACACAATGGGGTTGTCTTCGCATTCGGCCAGTGCGCGTATTACGTTGGCAACTCGCTTTTGCATCTCAGGATTAGCACGCTGCACAGCGTTAAGCTCTATCGAGTTGTCGTACTGTCCGGTGTCGACCGACGACACTGCTCCGCCTCCCATGCCTATGCGGTAGTTGTCTCCGCCCAAAAGCACAACCTTTTGGCCGGGGTCGGGTTCGCCTTTTATGGCATGTTCAGCAGCCGCGAATCCTACGCCACCTGCAAGCATGATTACCTTATCGTATGCATAAAGCTTTCCATTCTCGGAATGCTCAAAAGTAAGGAGAGAGCCGCAGATAAGAGGCTGGCCGAATTTGTTGCCAAAGTCGCTGGCGCCATTAGATGCCTTGATTAATATTTCGGCAGGGGTCTGGTATAGCCACACTCTTGGATTCATCATCAGCTCCCAGCGGTGATCAGGCGAGAGACGCGGATACGATGTCATGTATACAGCAGTTCCGGCCAATGGCAGTGAAGCGCGTCCGCCGCCAAGACGGTCGCGAATCTCTCCGCCGCTGCCAGTGGCAGCGCCGTTGAAGGGCTCCACGGTAGTGGGGAAGTTGTGAGTCTCAGCCTTGAGCGAAATCACGGTCTGCAGGGGCTTTTCCTCAAAATATGAAGGTTTGTCGGCATCTTTAGGCGTGAATTGCATCACTTTAGGACCTTTTACAAAGGCTACATTGTCTTTATATGCCGAAACAAGCCCGTTTGGATTCACTTGGCTTGTCTTTTTTATGAGCTTGAATAGCGACAAAGGCTTCTCTTCGCCATCTATGATAAACGTTCCGTTGAAAATTTTATGGCGGCAGTGTTCAGAATTGACCTGGGAGAAACCGAACACCTCGCTATCTGTGAGAGGTCGGCCAAGACGCTTGCTCAGGTCGTCGAGGTATTTTTCCTCTTCAGGGCTCAGAGCCAAGCCCTCTTGCTTGTTGTATTCTTTTATGTCGTCGATGTATACGATGGCTTCGGGCGTGCGATTGATGTCGAACACTTTGCTGTTGAGTGACCGGTACACGCGCTGAAGCATTTTGTCGTAAGCGGGGTTTTCATCACGCGACAAGCGGAACTCCTCTATTCGCTTGATGCCATGCATGCCCATGTTCTGCGTGATTTCCACTGCGTTGGTGCTCCAGGGAGTGATCATTTCGCGTCGCGGGCCTACAAAAGTGCCTTTTACAGAAGCTGACACCAAAGGGAGCGCCCCGTCGAAGAGCCATGACAATTTTTCTTTGTCGAGATCTGTGAGCGGTGCTGCGCTCTCCACGGCGTAAATTGTGGAATTGCCTTTTTTAAAGAAAACAACCATAAGTGATATTGTAGATTATTATGATATTTGCAGTTGTCGTGAATTTTTTGAAGTGTATTATGGCAAGGGATTATTCCGGTTCCAAAATCCCAGAGGATCGTAGGTGTCCCAGAATTCGGCCGGCTTGCGTGCCAATATCAATGACTTAATTTCATTTGCTATTTGCTGCATGCCCATGTATTCCAAGCGGTTGCTTATGCTTGAGTAGGCTTGGATGAATATATTCTGGGAAATGAAGTCGCAAAGTGACAGCGCACGCGCGATTTCACCAATCTTCACCAAAGAAATGATGTGCATGGTATGCACCGAAGGAAAGTCGGCTTCTGCTCCGTCGATGTTGGTGAGGTATTCGTGCAGCGACTCGATGGCATTGCCGAAGTCCTTGCGCATGAAGGCATCCTCGATGTTGAACACCGATGGCACCGACACGCCGGAATTACGCTCGAAGCACGATATCACCTCACGTGCGACGCCGGAGTGGCCTTGCAGCGCAAGCTGCTGCGCCCACGACATCCACATTATCTGCGAATTGTCCTCGTTGGCGGCATAAAATCTGTCGAGCAGTTCCGGCAAATTGTCGGGATGATATGCCAGCAGCTCGGGTATGTATTCAAGGATGCGCTGGCGCTCAGCCATGGCCTCCGACTCTTCGTCCTCTGTGCTCGTAGTGCTGTCCAAATCGAGAGCATCGAGTATTACTTGCACAGCCATGTCATCTTGTCCTTCATTGTGATAGACCTGAGCCAAGAACTTCACGCATTCGGGGTCGTTGTCGCTTTCGGCTATGGCTTTGCGCGCGAGCGTGAGCACTTCGTCGAGCGGCTTTTGCATCGAATACAGGAGTCGGGCTTTCACGAGCATAGAGCTGTAGGCCTGCGGATTGATTGCAAGGGAGTAATCGATAGCCGACAATGCCTTTTCCCCATCCTCGAGTTGGGCATACTGGCGTGCGAGAAGCATCCAGTAGTAGGAATTGAACGGCTCTTGCTCAGTGAGCTCTTCGAGCATTTTTGCCGCGTAAGCGTAGTCGCGGTTCATCTCGGCCACTACGCCTACCTCATAAAGAAGCACATTGAGGTACTGCGATTTTTTGCGCATCGTATCCAGGTGTTCCTTTAGCCATTGGTATTGGCCCAGTGAAGAGCAAAGGTCGACGAATTGAATCACCTCTTCGTCGGTGAGGCTGTCGTGAGCATCAAGCAACGACTTTAGAGCCGACTGCGCCTCCTCGCCTTCGGGAGGGTTGTTGCGGAGCTTGAGTACCTCCAAAATCATATTGCCATGGGCGGCATTATGCGCAAGGAATTGCGCGCGAGCGTCGTCGCTGTATTGCGAGAAAAAAATGCCTCGACGCACAAGCAATTCTTCGCTGTCGGGGTAGTACCGCGCACCGCAGAGCAGCGCTTCGACGCGAAGGAAGTCATCGTTGAGGTCTCCGGCGTAGTCGAAAACCTCAATCAAGTCATCCTCGTCAAAGAACCGCTCCGACATAGGCAGCGAAAGGCTGCTGCGAAAACGGTCGAGCAATTCATCGCGATTGCCAGCGTATTCCTCGTCTTCGTCCATACGTTGTCTCTCCAATTATTTCTTCATTTCCTTCTCCCAGCTGTCCTTAAGGCCGATGGTGCGGTTGAACACAAGATGTTGGGGAGTGCTGCTGTAGTCGGGGGTGAAATATCCGATGCGCTGGAACTGCAGTTTTGCTCCCTTTTTGGCTATCTCGGCTGCAAACGGCTCAATTTTGATGCCTTTCACCACCTTTAGCGAGTCGGGGTTGAGCATTTCACGGAAGTCGCGGTCGGTATCAGCAGCGGGATTCTCCACGCTGAAAAGGCGGTCGTATAGGCGTGCCTCAGCGTCGACAGCGTGCTTGGCCGACACCCAGTGTAGCGTGCCCTTGACCTTGCGGGCAGCTCCGGCGCTGCCGCTGTGGCTTTCGGGGTCGTATGAGCAGCGCAGCTCGGTGATGTTGCCGTCGGCATCCTTCACCACTTCGTCGCACTTGATGATGTATGCGCCTTTCAGGCGCACTTCGGCTCCTGGGGCAAGGCGGAAGAATTTTTTTGGCGGATTCTCCATGAAGTCGTCGCGCTCGATGTAAATATCGCGAGAGAAGGGCATCTGGTGCTTGCCTCCATTTGCATCCTCGGGGTTGTTGTCCATCTCCACCATTTCCACTTTGTCGGCAGGATAATTAGTGATGGTCACTTTCAGAGGATTGATTACGCCCATCACGCGTGTGGCGATGCGGTTGAGGTCGTCGCGCACAGCGTGCTCAAGCAGGCTAACGCTGTTGAGCGCTTCGTATTTCGTGTATCCGATGGTATCGATGAAATTGCGGATCGATTGTGGCGTGTATCCGCGACGGCGCATACCCGAGATAGTAGGCATGCGGGGATCGTCCCAGCCATCAACCAGGCCTTCATTCACCAGTTGCAGCAGTTTGCGCTTGCTCATCACGGTGTAGGTGAGGTTGAGGCGGTTGAATTCAATCTGTCGTGGGCAGTAGCTCTCGTCGGCGAGCTCTTTCACGAAATAATCGTAGAGAGGGCGGTGCACGACAAATTCAAGCGTGCAGATAGAGTGGGTGACACCCTCGAAGTAGTCGCTCTGGCCGTGGGCGAAGTCGTACATTGGATACACCTTCCAGGTGGTGCCTGTGCGGTGGTGGGGATGCTTGATTATGCGATACATGATGGGGTCGCGGAAGTGCATGTTGGGCGAGGCCATGTCGATTTTCGCTCTCAGCACACGCGCACCCTCTTCAAATTCGCCGGCGTTCATGCGCTGGAATAGGTCAAGATTCTCATCCACAGAGCGATTGCGGTAGGGGCTA
Organism: uncultured Bacteroides sp.; assembly: GCA_964582335.1. Classification (GTDB taxonomy): domain Bacteria; phylum Bacteroidota; class Bacteroidia; order Bacteroidales; family Muribaculaceae; genus CAG-873. Next base: position 39,063 of record CAZORI010000016.1, on the reverse strand, counting down.
TTTGTTCCTGGGGCGTTGGGCGAGCCTTTCTGCTCTGCGATTTGCTCAGAGGTCTGGTCGTCGACGTAGGCTTTCCCCTCCTTGATCATGCGAATGGCCAGGTCGTACAGCTGCGGGAAGTAGTCTGACGCGTAGTATTCGCGGTTGCCCCAGTCGAAACCGAGCCAGTGGATGTCTTCCTTGATGGAGTCGACATACTCTACGTCTTCTTTCACTGGGTTAGTGTCGTCGAAACGCAGATTGCACGTGCCGCCAAATTTCTCAGCCACTCCGAAGTCCATGCAAATTGCCTTGGCGTGGCCTATGTGAAGATATCCGTTTGGTTCTGGCGGAAAGCGCGTGTTGAGGCGGCCGCCGTTTTTGCCCTCTTGCAAGTCGTTGTATACTATTTCTTCGACAAAATTGAGACCTTTCTTGCTCTCAGTTGTAGTGTTGTCTTGAACTTCTGCCATGATGATTAGTGCTTGTGATTAAGGTGCAAAGTTACGTTTTTTTTGCCAAAAACACATATAGTATGAGGAAATAAGTTTTGGCGTATTGCGGAATTATGTCTGCTTTTCGGCTTGCAAAGCCTGATTTGCGAGTTGAATTGTTTCTGGCTTGCCAATGTCAAACCATCTGTAAGTCTCTGCAGGCTCGAATCCGGCTATTTTATGCTCGGAACATGAGTCGATGTAGAATGGCATTATTGGAAACGCCTCTCGTCCATCGGAATAATTCTCGAGCAAGGGAAAAATTTCGGGCGAAACCACGTGCACGCCTCCGAATGCGCGCCTGTGCAATGTGGCACATGCGGCCTGCTGGGCAAGGGATGGCGGAAGCACCAGGCCGTTGCGTGTGTCGGTCCATCCGCGCATCAAGTTGTCATCGTCGAAGAGCAGATATCGCGAGGTGGTTCTATCTGCCACAAGCAATGTGGCAAGCCGTCCCGTTCCAATATGCGAGTCAATCATCTCTCCGATAGAAAAGTCACACAATATGTCAGCGTTGTGCACTATGAAATTATCGTCGTCAAGCCATTTCCGAGCGGCAAGCAATCCGCCGCCGGTGTCGAGCAGCAACGCAGTTTCATCACTCACTGTGATGTCAACTCCGAAATTGCGGTTGGCTTTCAGGAAATCGACAATCTGCTGGCCGAAGTGGTGCACGTTCACCGCCATGCGTGTGATTCCCGCGTCGCGCAGCTTCACAATCACGCGCTCGAGCATTGGCACTCCAGCCACGGGGGCCAGCGCCTTGGGATGCTCCAGCGTAAAAGGACGAAGCCGCGAGCCAATGCCTGCGGCGAATATCATTGCTTTCATCTAAATTTGAATAGGGTCATTTTACCGGAAATTCCTGTTCGATGTCTTGTTCGCGGTGCACGAGGTCGACCTTCACATTGAAATTCTTGTGGATATGCTCGGCCATATGCTGGGCGCAATATACCGACCTGTGCTGGCCGCCGGTGCAGCCGAAGCACACCATCAGGTTCTGAAATCCGCGCTCCACGTAGCGTATGATAGTGGAGTCGACCAAGGCGTAGCAGTGGTCGAGGAACTTAAGAATTTCGCCGTCTTCCTCAAGATATTTGATTACAGGCTCATCGAGGCCGTTGAAAGGCTTGTACATTTCGTATTTGCCGGGATTGTTCACGCCACGGCAGTCAAAAACGTATCCGCCTCCATTGCCTGAGGCATCATTAGGTATGCCTTTCTTGTATGCAAAGCTCATTACGCGCACGGTAAGCGTCTTTCTTTTCAGCAAATCCGAGAATTGCTTCATGTCGCACATGCGTGTGAGAAGGTCGTTGAGGTAGGGATATTCGGTGAAAGGCTCTTGCAAAAGTTCACGCAAATTGGTGATAGCGTAAGGCACGCTCTGCAGGAAGTGGGGCTTTTTCTCGAAATACCCGCGGAAGCCGTACGCGCCAAGCACTTGCATGATGCGGAAAAGCACGAAATGTCGCAGCTGTCCCAGGAAGTACGGTTCGTCGACGGTCTTGAATCGACGCAGCGACTTGATGTATGCCTGTATAAGGTAGTTGCGCAGCTCAGACGTGAAGTTGGCTTTGGCCTGCCACAGGAAGGATGCGACATCGTAATAGTACGGCCCTTTGCGGCCGCCTTGGAAATCGATGAACCACGGCTCTCCATCTTTAATCATGACATTGCGCGATTGGAAGTCACGGTACATGAATGTTCCGCTTTTGCTGCGCAGGAGCACTTCGGCAAGGGTGGTAAAATCGTCTTCAAGCTTGTTCTCGAGGAAGTCAATTCCCGTGGCCTTGAGGAAGCAGTATTTGAAGTAGTTGAGGTCCCACATTATGGTGCGCATGTCGAATTCCTCGGGAGGATAACATTTGCTGAAGTTGAGCCCAACAGCTCCGCTGAATTGAATCTCGGGCAGACGCGTGATGGTTTTTTCGAGCAGCTCTCTCTCTTCAGGCGAGAAGCAGTGTGTCTCACGACCCTTCTCAATAGCATTGAACAGCAGGCAATCGCCAAGGTCTTCTTGTATGTACGACATGTGGTCGTTGCTTACGGCCAAAACCTTGGGTACGGGGAGACCTCGATTTTCAAAGTGCTCGTCAATGTATATGAAAGCCTCGTTTTCATCTTTGCACGTGCCGATAACACCGATAATCGATGTGTCGTCGTTCTTGAGCCGGAAGTAGCGACGGTTGCTTCCCGAAGATGGCCGCTCAACAATTGATGTGGGCGCAGAGCCGGTGTGGCGCGTAAAAAGCTCGCGCAGGCTTTCTGTTACTTGAGATTGGGTCATGTGTTTCTAATATCCTAATTCAGACAAAAATTTGATTCGTACAAGACGTATTTCATCATCGGTGAAATCGCCACCGAACTCGTCGATAGCAGCCTGCAAATTGTCGCTTTCTGTGTTTTTGAAATACTCAAAAATAATGGCTTGATCATCGGGGTCGATAACTTCATCGATGTAGTAGTTTATGTTGATTTTGCATCCGGAGTACATGATCGCCTCAATCTCCTCAAGAAGCTCGGGAAACTCAAGGCCATGCGCCTCGGCAAGCTCATCGAGCCCCACTCGGTGGTCGATGGCCTTTATGATAGCAATTTTCTGTTTACTTTTGTTCGGTGGCGCGAGAAAATTTATGTCCTCAGGGCGCTCAATCTCGTTTTCCTCAACGTGTTTCTTTATCAAGTCGACGAATTCTCGGCCGTAACGCTTAGCTTTGCCGGCGCCCACGCCTGAGATTTTCTGCAGCTCATCGATGCTGATAGGGTAGCTTGTGGCCATGGCCTCGAGCGAGAAATCTTGGAAAATCACATAAGGGGGCACGTTGTGGTGCTTTGCCATCGTTTTGCGCAGGTCCTTAAGCATTGCGTACAGAGCCGGGTCGGCTGCGCACGATGCTCCTCCCTTCACAATCTCTTCGTCTTCGTCTTCGCTGAACTCATTGTCCTCGGTGATTTTGAACGATACCGGTGATTTCATGAATTTCTTTCCTTCGGGCGTGATGCGCAGTATTCCGTAGTTCTCAATGTCCTTCGAAAGATACCCTGACAGCACAGCCTGTCGGATCACAGAGTTAAGGAAACGTTCATCCGACGCTTCGGCGCAGCCAAACACTTCCAGGTTTTCGTGCCCGAACGATTTTATGTCGGCGGTCAAGCGTCCGCGCATAACGTTGATTACATAGTCTGCTTTGAATTTTTCCTTAAGGGCGGCTATAGTCTCAAGCGCCGCCAATAAATCTTCTTTAGCTTCCACTCTTGTTTTAGGATTGTTGCAATTGTCACAGTTACCGCAATTACACTCGTCGTAGTTTTCTCCAAAATAATGAAGCAGCGTGCGACGTCGGCACACCGACGACTCAGCGTAGGACGCCGTTTCGAGTAGCAGCTGCTTGCCTATTTCCTGTTCGTTGACAGGCTTCCCCTGCATGAATTTCTCCATTTTCTGCAAGTCCTTGGCCGAATAGAAGGCCAAGCACACACCTTCGCCGCCATCGCGTCCTGCGCGTCCGGTCTCTTGGTAATATCCCTCGAGCGACTTTGGCATGTCGTAATGGATTACGAATCTCACATCGGGCTTGTCGATGCCCATGCCGAAGGCGATGGTGGCAACGATCACGTCGACAGTCTCATGCAGGAATGCGTCCTGATTGGCAGAGCGCGTCACGCCATCCATTCCGGCATGGTAGGGGAGTGCCTTGATGCCGTTGAGGGTGAGCAATTCGGCCAGCTCCTCCACTTTTTTCCTGCTCAGGCAATAAATGATTCCCGATTTGCCTTCGTTGTTCTTGATGAAGCGGATGATGTTGCGGTCGATGTTTTTTGTCTTAGGTCGCACCTCATAGTAGAGGTTCTTGCGGTTGAACGACGACTTGAACACCGGGCAATCAGAAATGCCGAGGCTTTTCTGAATGTCGTGCTGCACCTTGGGCGTGGCCGTGGCTGTTAGGGCGATTATGGGCTTGGCGCCTATCACATTGATGATAGGGCGTATGCGCCTGTATTCCGGCCTGAAGTCGTGGCCCCACTCCGATATGCAGTGAGCTTCGTCGACGGCGTAGAACGAAATTTGTATTTTGCGAAGAAATTCTATGTTGTCTTCCTTGGTCAGAGACTCCGGCGCCACGTACAGTAGCTTTGTGTGCCCCGACGCGACGTCGCTTTTCACCTGCTCTATGGCTGTTTTGTTGAGCGATGAGTTCAGGAAATGGGCCACATTGTCGTCCTCGCTGAAGTTGCGCATTGCGTCCACTTGGTTCTTCATAAGCGCAATCAGCGGCGAGATCACTATAGCAGTGCCAGGCAGGAGCAACGCAGGCAGTTGGTAGCACAGCGACTTGCCGCCTCCCGTAGGCATGAGCACGAATGAGTCGTTGCCATGCATCAGATTGGTGATTATTTCCTCCTGATTGCCCTTGAAAGTGTCAAAGCCAAAGTGGTATTTAAGCGCTTGGTGAAGCTTTTCGCGGAGACTGTCCATTTACATTGTATTTGAGGAGATTGGGATAATGAGTTAACTACGAATTGATATGAGGTAAAAAAAGACTAAACATATTATAGAAATCGATGTTGGCGCCATTTATTTGTTGGCGGCGATGTCGAAGTTGGCTTTCTCTAATTGCTGTCGCGCATATTCTGCCGTCACGGTGTATTTCTTTGCATTCGACGATGGAATCTCGTACATGGCGTCGACCATGATGGTCTCCACGATCGATCGCAGGCCGCGAGCGCCAAGCTTGAACTCGATTGCCTTATCGACGATGAAATCGAGGGAGTCGTCGGAGAACACGAGCTCAACGCCGTCCATCTCAAACATCTTCTTGTACTGCCTTGTGATTGCGTTCTTAGGCTCTGTGAGCACGCGGCGCAGGGCATCGCGGTCGAGCGGATCGAGCGCAGTGAGTATCGGGAGGCGTCCGATGATTTCGGGGATTAGCCCAAACGACTTCAAGTCCTGGGGAGCCACATATCGCATGTAGTCGATTTTGTTCTCGAAGTGGTGCTTTTTGCCGTTTGTTGCGTAGCCCACCACGTGCGAGTTCATGCGATGCGCTATTTTGTCCTCAATGCCGTCGAATGCTCCTCCGCAGATGAAGAGTATGTTCTTCGTGTCCACGGGAATCATCTTTTGCTCGGGGTGCTTGCGGCCGCCTTGAGGCGGCACATTCACAATCGAGCCTTCGAGCAGCTTGAGCAAGCCTTGCTGCACGCCTTCGCCGCTGACGTCGCGTGTGATCGAAGGGTTGTCGCCCTTGCGTGCTATCTTGTCGATTTCGTCGATGAACACTATGCCGCGCTCGGCTTTCTCCACATTGTAGTCGGCCACTTGCAGCAAGCGTGTGAGCAGGCTTTCGATGTCTTCGCCCACGTATCCGGCTTGGGTGAGCACAGTGGCGTCGACGATTGTGAAGGGCACGTCGAGCATTTTAGCGATGGTGCGGGCGAGCAAGGTCTTGCCGGTGCCCGTGGGACCGACAAGGATAATGTTGCTCTTCTCAATGTCGACGTCGTCGCTCGATGGCTGAGCCAGTCGCTTGTAGTGATTGTATACGGCTACCGAAAGATATTTTTTTGCGTTTTCCTGGCCTATCACGTATTGGTCGAGGAAAGCCCTGATATCCTTAGGCTTAGGAACCCTGTTGATGTTGATATTGGCTTTGCCGGCGCCCTTCTTGCCAGAGCCTTGGCCGATTGAATGGTGGTATTCGCTGATCATTTGATGCAGCTGCTCCACGCATTCGGGGCAAATCCAGTTTTTCTGATTGGCTGTAGGCACGAGGAATTCGGCCATGTCAGCCGGTCGGCCGCAGAACGAGCAAGTGGCTATGCCTGATTGTTTTTTTGCCATTGTCAGAGAATGATTCTAAGCAAAATGTCGTTGGTGAGAAATGCCTTTTACAGAGATTGATCCAAGCCTTGCTTTGCCTTTGCCAGCACTTGGTCGATCATGCCGTAGGCCTGAGCCTCTTCGGCTGTCATCCAGTAGTCGCGGTCGGAGTCGCGCTCCACCTTCTCAAATGGCTGTCCCGAATGGTCGGAAATGATTGTGTATAGCTCCTTTTTGAGTTTCTGTATCTCTCGGGCTGTGATTTCAATGTCGGAAGCCTGGCCCTGGGCGCCTCCCATAGGCTGGTGTATCATCACGCGTGAATGCTTAAGCGCAAAGCGCTTGCCGGCGGTGCCCGACACCAGGAGCACGGCAGCCATCGATGCAGCTATGCCTGTGCAAATCGTTGCCACGTCGCTTGAAATGTACTGCATCGTGTCGTAGATTCCCAGGCCCGCATACACCGACCCGCCAGGAGAATTGATGTAAATTGACACGTCCTTGCCGGGAGCGGCGGAATCGAGGTAGAGCAATTGCGCCTGTATCACGTTGGCGGTGTAGTCGTTGACCTCTGTGCCGAGGAAAATGATGCGGTCCATCATAAGGCGCGAGAATACGTCCATCTGGGCCACGTTGAGCTGTCGCTCTTCGATGATGGTGGGTGATATGTAGCTCGAAGTGACGTCGTTGACAGCCGAAATCACTTTAGGAGTGGCTGCGCGGTTGACAGCCGATATGTACTGGTCGAGGGCGAGGCCGTTCATGCCAAGGTGCCCAACGCCGAACTTTCTGAAGTCGTTGTTCATATAAGATTATGTGTATTCAGTATTACTTTTAGTTTTTTCAATTCAAAGTTACAAAAAAAAATCCGGAAAACGATAGTTTCCGGAATTTTTTTTTGAGTTTAAGCAAAATTTTTTCCGATTTTATGCTCAAATCTTAATAGGCGAGTGGCTTAAGCCTTCTCAGCGATGGTCTTGAACTCGTCGAGCGACACTGTCTTGTGGTCGAGGGTGACATTGTCTTCAATAACGGCAAACACCTTGTTTTCGTTCACGTTGTTGTATATGCGCTGGCGATAGTCCTTGTTCTCGAGCATGTGCTGGGCGTAGTTGCCAATCACAGTTTCGTCCATGTTGGTCATGCCATACTGCGCAAATTGCTGGTAGGTGATTGACTTGGCCAGGGCCATTAGGTCGGCTTCCTCCACCTTCACGTTGAGGTTCTTTGTGATTTCGTCCCTTACGAGCTGCCAAATGAGCGATGGGCGCATCTTGGAGTATTCCTCTTCGATGTTGGCATCGGTGAGCTCCTCGTTGCGGGCGGTGAGCCAGTGCTTCAGGAAAGCGTCGGGGAGCTGTATGTCCTTGAATTTGTCGAGATAGTAGGCTCGTGTCTGGACTGCGAATAGCGAGCGGCTGTTTTCGCTGAGCGAGCGTGCAATCATCTTGGTGAGGGCATCCTTGTACTCATCCTCGTTGTGCACTTTGTCTTTGCCGAATACGTTGTCGTAGAATTCCTGGTTGTGCTCGGCAGGCTTAGCCACGATGATTTCCGAGATAGCCATTTCGAAGTCGCCCTTGATGTCGGCAGTCTTGTCCTTGTCAACGTTGAGCATCGATGAGAGCTCGGTAGGATTGCCGTCGCAGGTTTTCCAGGGGTTGAACGCCACCTTGTCGCCAACGTGCTTGCCGACGAATTTTGCCTCTTCGTCCTTGTCCTTGAAGTAGAATGGAGCTACGATGCCGTTGACTACCTGTATGGCATCCTCGGTTTCCTTCACTGTGCCGTCTTCGTTGAGCTCCATGATGGCGCCTTTCACGAGAGCGCGGTCATTGACGGTGTCGCCGGGCACTTGCGATCCAAGGCGCTCGCAAAGAGCCTTGTCTTGCTGCTGGCGCATTTCGTCGGAAACCTCAATGGCGTAGAAGGGCAGAGTGGTGTCCTTGTCGACCTTCACGTCGATTTCGGGAGCGAAGCCCACTTCGTAGGTGAAAGTGTAGTCGCTGTCGTCGAGAGATATTTCGGTAACCTCTGTGGGCATGGGCTCGCCCAGGATGTTGATTTTATTGTCTTGGATGTATTTTACGACTTCGCGGTAGACAATGTCGTTGATTACTTCGCTTTTCACTTCCTTGCCAAAGCGGCGGCGCAGTTGGTCCATGGGCACGTGGCCTTTGCGGAAGCCGGGGATTACGTGGGTCTGCGAGATGCGGTTGAGCTCTTTCTTGACCTTGTCGGCATAGTCGGCCTTGTCAACGCTCACTTTGATGACGCCTTCTACGTTGTCAGTCTTTTCTAAAGTAACGTTCATTGCTGGGTAGTAAATTCGTTATAATATATATATGTGTAAATTTATTTGTCGGTTTTAAGGGCGCGTCGCTCGTGGAGCGACGCTTTATTTACAAAGTGCAAAATTAATCTTTAATTTCGGATTAAACAATTTAACAACCATAAAAAATCAAGAATAATGCGGTGCTGCATGCTGCATCTGCAGCGGCAACTCAAGATGGGCTAAAAAGAGGGGGCAAATCGGCGTTTTTAGCATTTTTGCTATCTTTTACGAAAAAAATCTTGAATTATGTTTGTATAATTCAGCCTATAATTGTTAACTTAGCAGCATATAATTTTAAAGACATAAATTTTACGCCATGATATTCAGATTTAGATTAGTATCCGATGAAGTAAGCAATTTTAAGAGAGAGATAGAAATTGACGGCACAGCTACATTTCTTGATCTGAAGAACGCTATTTGCGACAGCGTCAATTACGACAAGAATGAAATGTGCTCTTTCTTCATCTGCGATTACGATTGGGAGAAGCAGAAAGAGATAACCCTCGAGGAGATGGATGCCGACAGCGAATCTTACCTCATGGACGAGTGCGTACTGAGCGACTTCTTGGACGACGAAGGGCAGAAGCTCCTGTTCACGTTCGATTACATGACCGACCGGAGCATGTTCATGGAGCTAAAGAAAATCGTCACCGGGCGCGTGCTGATGGATCCCGTGTGTACGCTTGCCATCGGCAAGGCTCCACAGCAGAGCGTCGATATCGACGAATACACCAAGAAGATTGACGAGAAGGCAGCAGCCATTTCCGCTCACGACATCGATGACCTCGACGAGGAATTCTACGGCGCAGACGAGTACGACCCGTCGGAATTCGATGCTGAAGGCTTCGACGAGATAAATTACGAGTGATTATTGCACCGCGACTATGAACGTCGCTATGCTGTGAGGCGGCAGCGTGAAATTGAGCACCGCATCAGAGATGGAGCAATCGTCAACCGGCGCAAGGTCGCGAGTGCGGTCGGTGATGTAGCCTTTAGGATTGCCGACTGAGCCGAGGCTGCTTAGGTCGGCATTATGGGCAGACGGCCTGCGCGAGTTGTTGACGGCCACCAACACTATCTGGCTGCCTTCAGGGTTGGTGGCAGCAAGCACATCGTCGTTGTCGGTAGTCAGCATTGTGTATCCCTGCTTAATGAATCGAGAGAAGTGGGAGCGAATGTAGTAGTTCTTTATTCTTCGGCAGTTCTCCTCCTTGAATCCTTCAGCCTTTACCAAGCACCATTGGTCGCTTTCGGCGTCGACATACTGCCAGTCGAGCCAAGCCGAAGGCGACATCAGGCGCATGTCCTTCACGAGCCTTTGAGCCAAGCTCAGATTGCCGGCGATTCCTCTGCCGCCGCTGCCGGTTTCGCTTTGCCATAGCGTCAGCCCCTCCTTGTCGCAAAGTTCTCTCAAAGCTATTCGCGCCGAATCATTGCCTTCGTATGTGTGGGTGTTGAACTGCGCTACGAGGCCAAGAATGCCTGCGTCGCGGAATTCGTGGAAGTCTTTCACTGATTGGCGCACGTCGGTTTCATCGGCAACCGATATGCCGGTGTTCAGGCCAGAGGCCATGAGTATGGGATGAAGCACGCGCACGAAATCGATCATTGAGCTTACGTCGAAATGGCAGCCCTCTTGGCTTCCATTGCGGTACCAGTAATCCGTCATGGGCTCGTTGAATGGCTCAAGTGTTTTGAATTCAATGCCATGCTCGTTCTTGTAGTGCATGCATATGTCCACGAGGTAGTGAGCAAATTCCTCGTAATATTCAGAGTTAAGATTGTCGCAGTTAGGGTCGGCGTGGCCTCCTACACAGCCGCTGTGCGTCATCCACCAAGGTGCGGAGTTGCTGAATGCCTCAAACACGGCGTCGGGGCGCTTCTCCTTTATTTTAAGCATAATCTTTCGCTGCGCAGCGTCGCGGTGCCACGCATACTGCGCTCCTGGACCATCCTTGAATCCGTCCATTTCGGCGCGCAGGCCTTTGCCTTTGCCCATGTGGTGTGCATCGCAGTTGCTCCACTCCGGGTCGTCGCCTCCTCCGATGTTGTATCTGAAAATATTGTAGTTGAGACCGTCTGGGCTGACAAGCCAGTCGACGAGGCGGTCGATAGCCTCGTCGGTCCATTCGCCCGTCATCTTAGCCCACCAGCATAGCGACACTCCCCATCCATCGAATGGCTGTGCCGACAGCGCAGGCGTCACGGAGTAGCTCGTTTCCTTTTTATGGGCCGTGCTCAGGGCCTCTTCCGGGGCGTTGGTGGTTATGAAGTCGAATCCCTGCTCGATGGCCCAATCCAAATCTTCGGCCTTTGTCACAGTCCACACGTTTATTGGCATGCCCATTCGGCGGAATTCAGCCACCCACTCGGGGTGCTTTCGCAGCGTGCCTTGATTGAAGTCGGGGCCGGTGACGCCCATTTGGGCAAGCTGCTGCGGCGTGGCGTTGGAAAGGTAATATACTGGGCATAGCTGCAAGTCGACGAATGCCTTGCAGGCTGGGCGCGAGAAGGTGATGAATGTGGTGCGCTCTTGCAGATTGCGGTCGCGGATGATATTGCCAATCATCTCCACTGCTTCGAGCTCGCGCAAGGTGTCGCGATGCTCCTTCAGTTCAAGCACGAGCTGAATGCCGAGTGTGGCTGCCGTGTCGAGGAATTGCTCCAGGGTGGGGAGGGGCTCGCCGTTTTCAAGGCGCACGGCCGACAGCTCGTCGAGCGTTTCGTCTTGCACCACATGGCCGTCGATGACGCCATCGTGGTTGAGCACAAGTCGATTGTCCTTTGTGAGCCATACGTCAAATTCCGATCCCCAGCAACCTATGGAGTCGGCCTTTACCAGAGAGCGGATTGAATTTTGGGCGCTTCCTTCGGTGTCCCAGTATCCCCGGTGGGCAACGATGCGAGGGGAGTCGGCAAAAGACACATGAGGCATCATGGCAGCCACAGCGATTAGCAAATAAGATAGTATTTTCATGTTGGTAAGAAATTTTTCACAAAAGTACTCAAAAAAATTGCATCGAGGGCTAAGGCAATGTTGAAAAAAAATAGTAAATTTGCGGGAATTTTGTTTGGTTGCCACGTTGTAGGTGGCGATTTGTCGAAAAACTATTTACATTAAATGATCAACATTACCTTCCCTGACCAGTCGGTCAAACAATTCAACGAGGGCACTACCCCTCTGCAAATAGCCCAAAGCATCAGCGAGGGCTTTGCCCGCGACGTGCTCGCTGCCTATGTCAACGACCAGGAGTGGGACTTGTCGCGCCCAATCAACGGCGATGCCGAGGTGAAATTCTTTAAATGGGACGATCCTGAAGGCAAGCACGCATTCTGGCACAGCTCGGCTCACTTGTTGGCTGAAGCATTGCAGGAACTTTACCCCGGTGTGAAATTCGGCATAGGCCCGGCTATCGAAAACGGCTTCTACTACGACATCGACCCGGGTGAGCACCAAATCACAGCCGAGGACTTCCCCAAGATTGAGAAAAAGATGCTCGAGCTTGCTCAGCAAAAGCAAGATATAGTGCGCGCCGACATAAGCAAAGACGACGCTTTGAAGATGTTTGGCGATCGTGGCGAAAAATACAAATGCGAGCTTATAAGCGAGCTGCAGGACGGCCACATCACAACATACACGCAAGGAGCGTTCACAGACCTATGCCGCGGGCCACACCTTCCCAATACAGCTCCAATCAAGGCCGTGAAGGTGATGTCGCTCGCCGGCGCTTACTGGCGCGGCGACGAAAAGCGCAACCAGCTGGTGCGCGTCTACGGCATCACCTTCCCCAAGAAGAAGATGCTCGACGAATACCTGGTGCTCCTCGAAGAGGCCAAGAAGCGCGACCACCGCAAGCTTGGCAAGGAGATGGAGCTCTTCGCTTTCTCGCAGAACGTAGGCGCCGGCCTGCCTCTGTGGCTGCCCAAGGGAGCAGCGCTTCGCGATCGCCTGGAGCAATTCCTGCGCAAGATACAGAAGCAATACGGCTACCTGCAGGTGATCACTCCGCATATTGGCAACAAGATGCTCTACGTCACTTCGGGTCACTACGCAAAATACGGCAAAGACTCGTTCCAGCCCATACACACACCTGAAGAGGGCGAGGAATATTTGCTGAAGCCCATGAACTGCCCTCACCACTGCGAGATCTACAAGGCTTATCCGCGCAGCTACCGCGACCTTCCCATGCGACTTGCCGAATTTGGCACAGTGTACCGCTACGAGCAGAGCGGCGAGCTCCACGGCCTGACTCGCGTGCGCGGCTTCACGCAGGACGATGCTCATATCTTCTGCGCACCCGAACAAATCAAGGAAGAGTTCTTGAAAGTGATGGATATCATATTCTATATCTTCAAGGCGCTTAAATTTGAGAACTTCGAGGCTCAGATATCACTTCGCGACCCCAATAACAAAGAAAAATATATCGGAAGCGACGAAAACTGGCATCTTGCCGAGAACGCTATCATCGAGGCTTGCGCAGAGAAGGGCCTAAAGGCTCGCAAGGAACTTGGCGAGGCTGCTTTCTACGGCCCCAAGCTCGACTTCATGGTTAAGGATGCAATCGGTCGTCGCTGGCAGCTGGGCACAATCCAGGTTGACTACAACCTGCCCGAGCGCTTCGAACTGGAATACACCGGTGCCGACAACCAGAAGCACCGCCCAGTGATGATACACCGCGCGCCTTTCGGCTCGCTTGAGCGATTCGTCGCTGTTCTTCTTGAGCACACCGCCGGCAAATTCCCCTTGTGGCTTGCACCTGACCAAGCCGTGATACTGCCCATAAGCGAGAAGTACAACGACTACGCATATAAGGTGGCAAAAGAGCTTGCCGCAGCCGACGTGCGCGCCATCGTTGACGACAGAAACGAGAAAATCGGCAAGAAAATTCGCGACAATGAGCTCAAAAGAATACCATATTTGCTCATCGTAGGCGAAAAAGAAGCAGAAAAAGGCGAAGTATCTGTAAGAAAACAGGGCGAAGGTGATCAAGGTTCGATAAAAATTGCTACCTTTGCAGAAAATTTGACTCGCGAGGTAGAAAACATGATTAATCAATAAAACCACTGAATGGAGAAAAAGCCATACAATCCAGGCTCGCGCCCGCCACGGCCACAGCAGCCGCAACAGCGCAGACAACCCAACAATGCTAAGGACACGAATGCCATCAATGAGCATATTCGCGCACGCGAAGTGCGCCTTGTTGGCGACAATGTCGAGACTGGCATTTACACCATTCAGGAGGCTCTGCGCAAGGCAGAGGAGCTCGAGCTTGACTTGGTAGAGATTTCGGCGTCGGCCAATCCGCCCGTGTGCAAGATACTCGACTACCAAAAGTATCTCTATCAGCAAAAGAAAAAGCTCAAGGAGCAGAAGGCTAAATCGGTGAAGGTGGTGATCAAGGAAATACGTTTCGGCCCCCAAACCGATGAGCACGACTACAACTTCAAGCTCAAGCACGCCATAGGCTTCTTGCAGGAAGGCAGCAAAGTGAAGGCCTACGTATTCTTCAAAGGCCGCTCAATCCTCTTCAAAGAGCAGGGCGAGGTGCTGTTGCTGCGATTCGCCAACGACTTGGAAGAATACGGCAAGGTAGAGCAGATGCCCGTGCTTGAGGGAAAGCGCATGATTATCATGTTGTCGCCCAAAAAGAAATAACTTGACTATGCGCCACGTGTTGGCGCGCATTAACAACTTATACATAAACAAACAAAAAAATGCCGAAGATTAAGACTAATTCCGGTGCCAAAAAGAGGTTCGCCCTTACCGGATCAGGAAAGATTAAGAGAAAGCATGCTTTTCACAGCCACATTCTCACCAAAAAGACCAAAAAGCAAAAACGCAACCTTACCCATTCGGGTCTCGTATCGCGCGTAGACCAGGGCAACGTAAAGGCTCTGCTTGGTCTGAAATAAGTGATTGGCCAAATTTCGCTGAGAAGCAAACGCTACCACACATCGAGATTTAAACTAAATTTTCTAACCGAACGGCCAGCTCACAAGAGCCTCTGCACATAGAGGTCGCTGCCGATCAAAAAAATGCAACAAAATGCCTAGATCAGTCAACCACGTCGCATCACGCGAACGTCGTAAGAAAATCTTGAAACTTACCCGCGGCTACTTTGGCTGCCGCCGCAACGTATGGACAGTTGCGAAGAACACTTGGGAAAAAGGCCTTACCTACGCCTACCGCGACCGTAAGGACAAGAAGCACAACTTCCGCGCTCTCTGGATACAGCGCATCAACGCCGCAGCTCGCGCCGAGAACCTCAACTATTCGCAGTTGATGGGCCTCATCCACAAAGCCGGCATTGAGATCAACCGCAAAGTTCTCGCCGATCTCGCCCTGAACAACCCCGCCGCATTCAAGGCTGTAGTTGACAAAGTGAAGAACGCTTAAGTGACAGAAACTAAGTAGTAACATCTAAAAAGCTTTAGCATATGATTATCGTACAAGTCAAGGAAGGCGAGAACATCGAACGCGCTCTCAAGAAATTCAAGCGCAAATTCGAGAAGACCGGCATCATCAAAGAGCTTCGTGCTCGCCAAGCCTTCCAGAAGCCTTCGGTGACAAACCGCAAAAAGATGATGAAGGCTATATACGTGCAGAAACTGCGTAACAACGAAGAATAATCTTCATCCACCGTATGAACAAACAAAAACGCTTGGAGTACCATGAAACGCTCTCCAAGCGTTTTTTATCGTTTAAAAAACATAAGCTTAATCGAACAATCTTTTGTAAATTCGCATTTCAATATATGTACCAAAGATACCCTTAAATACACTGAATGATATGCTGAAAATTGCTGTACAGGCCAAAGGCCGTCTGAATGAGCAAAGTCTTGATTTGCTCGCCGAATCAGGTATTACCACATCAACATCGTCGCGCAAGCTGATATCACGCGCTAAAGGTTTCCCGATGGATGTACTTTACTTGCGTGACGATGACATTCCCCAGGAAGTGTCGGTGGGAGTGGCCGACATTGGCATAGTGGGGCTTAACGAAGTAGAGGAGAAAGGATACGACGTGGACATTGCCATGCCGCTCGGATTTGGAGGTTGCCGCATATCCTTGGCAGTGCCTCGCGACGTTGATTACCAGGGACCTGAATGGTTCAATGGGCGCCGTATCGCCACCTCTTATCCGCGCATTCTTGAGCGCTACCTTAAAGAGAACAATATTAACGCAGAAATACACACCATAGCCGGGTCGGTGGAAGTGGCACCCGCTGTGGGCATGGCCGATGCCATATTCGACATTGTGTCGTCGGGAGGCACGCTGATACAGAACGGCTTGGTGGAAGTTGAGCAAGTGTTCAGCTCAGAGGCCGTGCTCATTGCCAATAAGCATCTGACAGAGGAAAAGCGACAAGCCCTCGCTAAGCTCGTATTCCGCTTCCAAAGTATCGCCAAGAGCCGAGGCATGAAATACGTGTTGATGAACCTGCCTGAGGAGCGTATCCCCGATGCTGTAGCTTTGATGCCCGGAATGAAGAGCCCCACGTTGCTCCCGCTGGCTGAAAAAGGATGGTTCTCGATGCACGTAGTGATAAAAGAGGACGAATTGTGGGAAAAGATAGAGCAACTAAAGCAACTCGGAGCAGAGGACATATTAGTGCTTGCTCTCGAAAATCTGATATTGTAATGGAAATATACGAAAATCCAAAGAGGGAAACATGGCCAAGCTTGTGTAGACGCAATATTCCGGCTGACGACCAGCAAGTGACGGCTTCGGTAGAAGATATTGTAGCGACAGTAGCCAAGAGGGGCGACGAAGCTTTGTATGGCTATTCAAAGAGATTTGACGGATGCGACCTCGACTCGCTGCTGATGTCGGAGACAGAGAAAGCCAATGCAATAGAGAAAGTGCCCGAGGCGGTGAAGAAGGCAATCGCCGCTGCCGCTGCCAACATAGCAGCCTTCCATGAGGAGCAGATTATGAAGCCTATTGAGGTGGAGACTTTGCCGGGCGTGAAGTGCGTGCAGCGGCAAGTGCCAATATCTACGGTAGGACTGTATGTGCCGGGAGGACGCGCTCCGCTTTTTTCGACAGTGCTGATGCTCGGCGTGCCTGCAAGCCTGGCCGGCTGCCAACGCGTAGTGCTGTGTACGCCGAGCAATGCGCACGGCGGCGTGGCTCCGGAAATCATATATGCCGCCAATGCGTGCGGGATAAAAGAAATTTACGCCATTGGCGGTGCGCAGGCCATCGCTGCAATGGCGTATGGCACAGAGACGGTGCCTAAAGTGGACAAGATATTCGGCCCAGGCAATAGATATGTCACAAAAGCCAAGCAATTAGTGTCGCAAATCGTGGCAATCGACATGCCTGCCGGCCCGAGCGAAGTGATGGTGCTTGCCGACAGCACTGCAAATCCGCGCTTCGTGGCTGCCGACTTGCTGTCGCAGGCCGAGCATGGCCCCGACTCGCAGGCGCTTGCCGTGGTTGACAGCATTGAGCTTGCTCAGAAAGTGACAGAGCAAGTGGAAGATTTGCGCCAGCGATTGTCGCGTCAGGATTCCGTGGCCGCGTCGCTTGCCGCAAGCCGCATCATAGTGTTGCCCACGCGCAGCGACATGATTGATTTCGCCAACGCTTACGCGTCGGAGCACCTGATCATATCGATGGATAATCCCTGGCAAGCGGCCGACCACATCACGGCAGCCGGCAGCGTGTTCATTGGCAACTATTCGCCGGAGAGCGCGGGCGATTACGCATCCGGCACCAACCACACATTGCCTACATCGGGATGGGCGCGCTCATACAGCGGCGTCAACATAGATAGCTTCTGCAAAAAAATCACCTATCAGCAAATCACGAGCCAAGGCCTCGGCCTATTGTCTGACACAATAATCGCCATGGCAGAGGCTGAAAGCCTTGATGCCCATGCTTTGGCTGTAAAAGTGCGCATTGAGAAATGAAAAATCCAATGAGATATGTGCGCGCCAATATACGAGCGTTGGAGCCGTATTCCACCGCGCGCGATGAATACAAAGGAGGAGAGATATCAGTATGGCTCGATGCCAATGAATCGCCTTACAACAACGGCGTCAATCGCTATCCCGACCCCCATCAGCATAGCCTTAAAGCTGCAATTTCCAATTTGAAGAACGTTCCTTCTGACTGCATCTTTGTAGGAGGCTCGGGCAGCGACGAAGCCATCGACTTGGTGTACCGAATATTTTGCGAGCCAGAGAAAGACAATGTTGTGGCCATGGCGCCAAGCTACGGCGTGTATTCTGTAGCTGCTGCAATCAACAATGTAGAGTATCGCTCGGTAATGCTTGGCGAAAATTACAGCCTGCCCACAGAAAATCTGCTTGCTGCAGCCGACGAGCGCACCAAAGTGATATGGATATGCTCGCCCAACAATCCCACGGCGAATGCATTCGACACACAGCAAATTGCCCAATTGGCCGCGGACTTCGACGGCATGGTTGTTGTCGATGAAGCCTATGTCGACTTCTCGGAACGCGGAAGCATGATTCATCGCATCGACGAATTGCCTAATCTCATAGTGATGCAGACATTCAGCAAAGCCTGGGGAATGGCGGCTTTGCGTCTGGGGATGGCTTTCTGCGCTCCTGAGATTGCGCGAATATTCGGCATGGTGAAATATCCATACAACGTAAACGGCCCTACACAAGAAGCAGTGATAAAGCACGTACTCAATGATTCAATAGCTAATCACGTGAGCGAGATAAAGGCGCAGCGCACGCTGCTTGAAGAAGCACTGCGCAACATGCAATTCGTGCAACGCGTGTATGACTCCGATGCGAATTTTCTGCTTGTAAAGGTTGATGATGCCGATGCTCTGTACGACTATCTTATTGCGCACGGCATAATTGTACGCAACCGTTCGAGAGTGGCAGGATGCGCCAGCACTCTGCGAATCACCGTGGGCACTCCCGAGGAAAACTCAAAACTGATACAACTGCTAAAAGACTACAGTAACTCATGAAAAAAGCCATATTTATCGACCGCGATGGCACTATAATAGCCGAGCCCGACGATGAGCAAGTCGATTCGCTCGAAAAATTGCGTTTTGTGCCAGGCGTTATTTCAGCCTTGCGCAGCCTTATGGGCAGAGGCTATGAATTAGTGATAGTGAGCAATCAAGATGGCCTTGGCACTGCATCATTTCCTGAGTCGGACTTTTGGCCCGCCCACAACTTCATGCTCGAGACACTTGCCGGCGAAGGCGTGCAATTTGACGACATTTTGATTGACCGTTCCTTTCCGGAGGACAATCTTCCAACACGAAAGCCGGGGCTTGGAATGCTCGGAAAATACATCGACGGGACTTACGACCTTGCAAATAGTTATGTGATAGGCGATCGCGCCACCGACATGCAGTTGGCTCAGAACTTGGGCGCAAAGGGCATCTGGCTTGCAGAAGAGACCGACGAAAACAAGGGCACATGCTTCCTCGTCACCACCGATTGGCATCGCATAGCCAATGCAATAGTGTCAGCGCCACGCACCGCGAAAGTAGACCGCACTACACGCGAAACAGACATTCACCTTGAAGTGAACCTCGACGGGAACACGCCCTCTCATATCGACACCGGCTTGAAATTTTACGACCACATGCTATCGCAACTGCCTCATCATGCTGGCATTTCGCTCAATCTCACATGCAAAGGCGACTTGGAAGTGGACGAACATCACACAATGGAGGATGTAGCCATAGCGTTGGGCCATGCGCTAAGGCAAGCGCTCGGCGACAAGCGCGGCATCGAGCGTTACGGATTTGTATTGCCGATGGACGAAAGCCGTGCCATGGCGCTTCTCGATTTCGGCGGCCGTCCCGAATTGGTGTGGGATGTGCGATTCACGCGTGAATACGTAGGCGACACTCCAACTGAGATGTTCCATCATGTGTTCAAATCCCTTGCTTCTGCAATGGAGGCCAACATTTACGTGCAGGCTAAGGGGGAGAACAATCACCACATCATCGAGGGCGTGTTCAAAGCCTTTTCACGTGCGTTGCGCATGGCCATAAAGCGCGAGCCGTTCAGTTATGATTTACCATCAAGCAAAGGCATATTATGATAGCAATCATCGACTATAAGACAGGCAATTTGCGGTCGGTGCAAAATGCCCTAAGCCGCATAGGAGCGCAATCAGTGCTTACATCCGACATTGAAATAATATCCGGAGCCTCGCATGTGATACTTCCCGGCGTAGGCCACGCCGGAGAGGCAATGGCACGCCTCAGAGAGCGTGGGCTGGACCGAGTGGTGCGTAGGCTGCGCCATCCCGTGCTCGGAATATGCGTGGGCATGCAAGTGATGTGCCGCCACACCGATGAAGGCAATGCCGATGGCATTGGCATATTCGACGCTTTTGTGCGCCGATTCCCTGAAAACGGCATTGACAAGGTGCCACACATGGGATGGAACCAGATATCCAATCTCGACAGCAAACTTTTCAAGGGCATCGAGTCGGGGTCGTATGTATATTATGTGCACAGCTACCGAGCCGACCTTTGTCCCGACACCATAGCTACAACGCGATATGGCGAAGACCAGAAAATGTTCAGCGCAGCACTGAAATACGAGAATTTCTACGGCACACAATTCCACCCAGAAAAGAGCGGTGGCGTAGGTGAGAGAATCTTGAAAAATTTCTTAGAATTATGATTGAGATTATTCCTGCAATCGACATTATACAAGGCCGATGCGTGCGTCTATCACAAGGTGACTATGCCGATGTCACCACATATCGCGAGCGCCCGGAGGAAATGGTGCGCAGATTTGTCGACAATGGATTCACGCGCATTCATGCCGTTGACCTTGACGGAGCTAAGGCCGGGCATCCTTGCAACATGCGCGTGCTCGACCGCATGATGTCGGCCTCGCAGACCGCTCGAATAGAGTGGGGCGGAGGGCTCAAAACAGATGATGATCTGCGCGACGCGCGCAATGCCGGAGCTTCGTATATAGTGATAGGCAGCGTGGCAGTGCGTCAGCCTGAAGCCATGATCAAATGGTTAGCTGAATACGGCCCGGATGTGATGGTGCTGGGTGCGGACGTGCGCGATGATAAGGTGGCTGTGAGCGGTTGGCTCGACAGCACCGACGCCACGATAGAGAGTCTGCTGAAAAATTTCTTGCCTCATGGCTTGTCGCAGTCGATTGTCACCGACATATCCCGCGACGGAATGCTTAAGGGACCAAACTATGACCTATATGTTCGCCTTCAGAGCGAAAACCCTAAAGTTGACTTCACAGTGTCGGGAGGTATTTCTTCGCTTGCCGACGTAGAGCGATGCCGCGACCTTGGCCTACGACGCGTTATTGTCGGCAAAGCACTGTATGAAGGGAAAGTTACACTCGAACAACTAAACTCGCTATGTTAGCCAAACGTATCATACCATGCCTCGATGTAAAGAACGGACGCACCGTCAAAGGGGTGAATTTTGTTGACCTCGCTGATGTTGGCGATCCCGTGGAACTTGGAGCGAGATATGCTCGCGAGGGAGCCGATGAGCTTGTGTTTCTCGACATCACGGCTTCGCGCGAGGGCAGAGGCACACTCACGCAGATGGTGGCACGAGTGGCCGACACCATCAACATCCCGTTCACAGTGGGGGGAGGCATCTCTTCACTTTCCGACGCAGGCGCGCTCCTCGACGCAGGCGCCGACAAGATTTCAATCAATTCGGCGGCAGTGCGCAATCCGCAGTTGATATCTGAAATAGCCTCGTATTACGGCAGCCAGTTCGTGACAGTGGCAATAGATGCGCGCCGCGATGCCGGAGGAATATGGCGCATCACTACGCACGGCGGCTCGCGCATCACCGACATCGAGCTGTTTGGCTGGGCACGACAGGTGCAGGAGCGAGGAGCCGGCGAGATACTGTTCACGTCGATGGACCATGACGGCACACGCAATGGCTATCCCTGCGATGTATTTGCAGAGATGGCTTCCACGCTAAAAATTCCAGTGATAGCCTCGGGGGGTGCCGGCTGTGTCGATGACATCGCCAAGGTGCTTACTGACGGACGCGCCGATGCGGCATTGGCAGCAAGCATATTCCACTATGGGGAGATTAGCATTTCTGAACTCAAGCGCAGGCTTAGCGCCTTGGGCATACCAGTAAGAATTTGACAAACAAATACAAGATGAAATTTTCTGATTTTAATCTTAGCAAATGCCCTGATGGGCTGCTGCCAGTGATAATACAAGACGCGGTGACACTGCGTGTGCTCATGCTTGGCTACATGAATGCAGAGGCATACGACCTGACGCGCCAATCCGGGAAGGTAACATTTTACTCGCGCACAAGACAATGCCTATGGACCAAGGGCGAGACCTCCGGCCACTATCTGAATGTGGTGGAGATGTATGGCGATTGCGACAGCGATACGCTCCTCATTCAGGTGAATCCGATAGGCCCGACTTGCCATCGTGGCACCACTTCGTGCTTCGATACGCCTGAAAGAGAAGGATTCGTGCGCATGTTGTCGGCCTTTATTGCCAAGCGACATGCCGAAATGCCCGAAAACTCCTATACAACCAAGCTTTTCATCAAGGGAGTAAAGAAAATAGCCCAGAAGGTGGGTGAAGAGGCTATCGAATCAGCGATTGAGGCTGTTGACGGCAATCGCGACCGATTCATCTACGAGGCATCCGACCTCATTTACCATTTGCTGGTGTTGCTTGAGCAAATGGATGTAGACCTCACTGACATCGAAGAAGAACTTTACCTACGGCACAATTGATGCTATGAACAAAAGTTTGCAATCAATTGTTAGAAAAGGAAAAACGTTTTGACAATGAAATCGATCAAGTTTTTAATAGGGACACTGGCGCTTGCATCTTTGACAGCCTGCAATAGTTTGTCGCAAAGGGAAGATGGACTGCCCGACCTGCCAAAATTCCTGATGCACAAGGCGCTGGGCAATTCATATTACGTAGACACCTTGTATGTGAAGAAGGGTAATGCATATTGCGTGCTTCAGAATCCTGAGTACGGACAGCGCATACTTTTTGACAACAACAAGATATATGCCAGCAGCCCGCTTATGGACATCGATTCAGTGTCGCCTGACTGTTATAGCATCAGTATGCTTTGGCGGTCGGTCGACGTCGATTTCTCAAAGCCAGAGTCGCTGCAGCTGATCGACACGGTAGTGCCAAGTAACGATGCGTTCAAGCGCGAAGTAAAAGGATATAGCGTGTCGGAGCCGCTTTACGCTCACTATGGGCTAACAATGGACATGCCAAAGGGCGAAGTGCCGCAGCAAAAGCAAGTGGACAGGTGGTTGGCATCCCAGCTTGGATGCACTGAGACCGCCGAATCAAAGGTCGACTTCGACAAGATAGGCGAAGATTGTTCCTTAAAGTTTTTTGAATCGATAAGCAAAGAAGGCGACGAAGCGCCTGAACAGTCAGTCGACTTGTATTCCGCAGATTTCTGCACGGCCTACTACTATAATAAGTCGGATTACGTGACATATCTCTATTACAATGATGCATATGTGGGAGGTGCGCATGGGATGTACAACATACGCCTGATCACCTATTCGTTCTCAAAGGGAGAGGGCATAACGCTTGAAAATGCATTCAAGCCGGGAAGTGAGGCTAACTTGAGAGAACTGATTTTTGAAGCCATAGCAAAGGATACGCGATATGCTCAGTCTCACGGAGTAAGCACCGTCGACGAAGTGAAAAGAGAGCTGGAGGCAATGAACATCAAAGAACTGCCGTTGCCACAGCCTGCGTTGTTGCCCGAAGGCATCGTTTTCTGCTACCAGCCCTACGAGATTGGTCCCTATAGCGACGGCGCCTATCAGTTCATAGTGCCTTGGGAGGCAGCTTCCGACATTCTGAATTAGCTGTATTTATGACAAATTGTCATGTGTGACAATTGGCATAGTATTTGTTTGGTTGTTATATGTAAATAGTGAGTATATAACAACCAAAATACACATATATTATGCAACAAGGAAAAATTGGAGTAACCACGGAGAACATCTTCCCGGTTATCAAAAAATTTCTTTACAGTGACCATGAAATTTTCTTGCGTGAATTGGTGTCGAATGCCATTGATGCAACTCAGAAGATAAAGACGCTATCAGCATTTGGCGACTTCAAGGGCGAACTTGGCACGCTCGATGTGCGCGTAGCCATCGACAAGAAGGCTGGCACGCTTACAATAAGCGATTCCGGCGTCGGCATGGATGCTGACGATCTGAATAAATACATAAATCAGATTGCGTTTTCGGGCGCTGAAGAGTTTTTGGCCAAATACAAAGACACTGCCAACTCTATTATAGGCCACTTTGGCTTGGGATTCTATTCGGCATTCATGGTGGCCAAGAAAGTGGTAATCAACACTCTTTCCTACAAAGAAGGCGCTACGGCAGTGCGCTGGGAATGTGATGGCTCGCCTGAGTACACTATGAGCGAAGGCGACCGCACTACGCGAGGCACCGACATAATCCTCTATATCGACGATGACGACAAGCAGTTCCTCGACAAGAACACCATCGACGGCTTGCTGAAGAAGTATTGCCGCTTCCTGCCGGTGCCTGTAATATCCGGCAAGGAGCAAGAATGGAAGGACGGCAAGATGGTCGATACTGATCGCGACAACATAATCAACAGCACCGAGCCGCAATGGATGAAGAAGCCGGCCGACCTGACTGATGAGGATTACCTTTCGTTCTACCACGATTTGTATCCCGGCCAAGACGATCCAATGTTCTGGATACATCTTAACGTCGACTATCCCTTCACTCTTACCGGCATTCTCTATTTTCCTAAGATACACAATAATTTCGAGCTCACCAAGAACCGCATACAGCTTTACTGCAACCAAGTGTATGTAACTGATTCAGTGGAGGGTGTTGTGCCTGAGTTCATGATGCTGCTCCAAGGCGTGATAGATTCGCCCGACATCCCTTTGAATGTGTCGCGTAGCTATCTGCAGAGCGATACGGCAGTGAAGAAAATTTCGCAGTACATCACCAAGAAGGTGAGCGACCGACTGGAAGAACTCTTCAAATCGGACCGCAAGGACTTCGAGACGAAGTGGGACGACATCAAGATATTCATCGAATACGGAATGCTCACCAACGAGAAATTCTGCGATTCTGCAATGAAATACTTCCTTCTGAAAGACACTGAGGGCAAGTATTATACGCTGGAAGAGTACAAGGAGCTCGTAGAGCCTGAGCAGACCGACAAGGACGGCACGTTGATTTACCTCTACAGCACCAACAAAGTGGAGCAGTACACCTACATCAACGCTGCCAACGACAAGGGCTACAACGTGTTGCTGATGGACGGCCAACTCGACAACCATATGGTGGGCTTGCTCGAGTCGAAGAAGGAGAAGCTGCGCTTTGTGCGCGTCGACAGTGATGTCGTTGACAATCTGATACGCAAAGCCGACGACAAAACTGTGAACTTGACACCGCTGCAGCGCAATGTCCTCACCACTCTGTTCCGCAGCCAGGTGCCTGCAATCGACAAAACGAATTTCCTTGTCGAATTCAGCGCACTGTCACCCGCAGGCAATCCTATTGTCATTACTCAAAACGAGTATATGCGACGCATGAAGGACATGGCCGCCATGCAGCCGGGCATGTCGTTCTACGGTGAATTGCCCGACAGCTACAATCTTGTGGTCAACACAGAGAATCCTATTGTCGAGCGCGTGAAGAAGGCAGCTATGGATGCCGTGTCGGCTGAAGTAGAGCCTATCTCTAACGAAATTGACGCCAACAATAAGAAGGCAAGCGACATACGCTCGGCAGCAAAGGACGGAAAACTTTCGGCCGAGGAGCAACAGCAGGTCAACGACCTGGAGAAGGCCGTTGAGGAAGCGCGTAAGCGTGAGGAGGCAATTGTCGCCAAGTATGCCGCCGAGCAGCCCGAGGTAAAGCAAATAATCGATTTGGCACTCTTGGGCAATGGCTTGCTTAAAGGCGCCCAGCTCAATGAATTCATACAACGTTCGCTTCAATTGATGAAGTAGCGTCATTTAATAATAGATGGGAAGAAATCCCCGAAGCGAGAATGTATCTCGCTTCGGGGATTTCTTTTGTATTGGCATGACAAAAAAAAGTTTTAAACATAATTAAAAGGACGTTCACAAATTTTAGGAATTATTGAAAAAATATCACTATCTTTGCTGTAAAATTAGGCCAGAACAAATGGTTTGTCTGTATCGATTTGAATATTAGCAAATTAATCTCTATAATTTACCAATCAGTCTGTATGAAAAAATCCTTTATTCTTGCTGCAGCTCTCGGCATGGCCGGCACATACGCATGGGCCGACATTAATTGCCAAGGTATTGTGGTGGACGAGAACGGCGAGCCTATGATAGGCGTTGTCGTGTTGGCTGACGGTCAGTCGATGGGCGTGCCCACCGATATCGACGGAAAGTTCCAAATTACAGTTCCCGACGGCACTAAAAGCCTTACCTTCAACTTTGTTGGTTATCAGCCGTTGACAGTGCCCGCTTCGGCATCTATGGGCGAAGTTGCCATGGTGCCCGAAGCCAACATGTTGCAAGACGTAATCGTAACTCAATCTGTGGCTCGCACTCGCATGACGCCTGTTGCGCTATCTAATGTAGATGCCGCCATGATTGAAACCAAGCTTGGCAGCCAGGAATTCCCTGAGGTGCTGAAGACCACACCTGGCGTTTGGGCAACTAAGGATGGCGGCGGCTACGGCGACGCCAAAATCAATATGCGTGGTTTCAAATCGCCCAACACGGCTATGCTCGTGAATGGTATTCCTGTCAACGACATGGAGTGGGGCGGCGTGTATTGGAGCAACTGGACCGGACTTAGCGACGTCACCACTTCGATGCAGACACAGCGCGGTCTTGGCGCATCCATCCTCTCGGCTCCTTCGGTGGGTGGTACCATCAGCCTTGTCACTAAGAGCCTCGACGCCGACCAAGGCGGTACGTTGTGGTACGGCATGGGCAGCGGCGGCATGAACCAATTCGGCGCAAGCGTGTCGACAGGCGTTATGAAGAACGGCTGGGCTGTTACAATGCTTGGCAGCCACCGCTGGGCCGACACCGGCTACATTCAGGGCACCGGATACAGCGCATACACATATTTCTTGAACGTGTCGAAGCGCATCAACGACAACCATCAACTTTCGTTCACCGCTACAGGTTCGCCCCAATGGCACGACCAGCGCGGCTCATACGATGGCCTTACAGTGGAAGGCTGGCAGAATGCACGCAACTACATGGACAGCGAGAGCCCTTATCGTTACAACCCCACATTTGGTTACGATAACACGGGCCAACAGCGCACGTCGAACCACAACTACTATCACAAGCCTCATATTTCGCTCACCCATATCTGGCAAATCAACTACCACTCGTCGCTCACCACATCAGTATATGCATCGCTTGCATCGGGTGGCGGCTATCGAGGCGAAGGCCGCAATGGCTACAGCAGCTCGTCGTGGTACGGCGCATCCAACGGCGCACTCAACACTGCTTTCCGTCGCGCCGACGGCACATTCGACTACGGTGCTATCCAGGATATGAATGCCGCAAGCGGCACTGGTTCGAACATGGTGCTTTCGTCGAGCATCAACAATCACGAATGGTTTGGCTTGGTATCCAACTACAAGAATCGCTTCAACGAGAAATTCACTCTCACTGGCGGTATTGACTACCGCTACTATGTAGGTCACCACAAAAATAAGATTGTTGACCTCTTCGACGGCGCATACTACATGGACGACACATATCGCGGCAACGTGAAGGCTGAAAACAATGCAGCAGCTGCCGATCCCAACTGGAAATACCAGAAACTCGGCGTAGGCGACATCGTATACCGCAACTACAACGGCTACACCATGCAGGAAGGCATCTATCTGCAGGGTGAATACACAGGCCTCGACAAGAAGCTCACAGCAATCATCACCGGTACGGTCAACAACACGATGTACTGGCGCCGCGACTTCTTCTATTATGACAAGGCTCACGAAAAATCTGCTACTGTCAACTTCTGGGCAGGATCGATCAAGGGCGGTGTCAACTACAACATCGACCGCCACATGAACGTATACTTCAACACCGGTTACATCACTCGTGCTCCGTTCTATTCTGGCGGCGCATTCTTGAACGCTACCACCAGCAACGCCACCAACCCCAATGCTGTGAACGAGAAGACATACTCATTCGAACTTGGTTGGGCATGGCATTCGCCTATCTTCACATTCACAATCGACAGCTACTATACAAAGTGGCTCGACAAGACCACAACCCGTACGGGCGACTTCACCAGCGGCGAAAAGGCCGGACAGCGCTACTCGCTCAACATGCAGGGTGTGAACGCTCGCCACATGGGCCTTGAGTTCAACGCAGCATTCGAGCCGGTGAACTGGTTCTCGCTCAACGGAATGCTTTCGCTTGGCGATTGGATATGGGACAGCAATGCTACCGGTTATTTCTACGATGAGCAAGGCCAGCCTCTGGCAAGCGTTGTAACTGGCGCTGTTGCTTCGGGCATCGAGGCTGAGGATCACTTGAAGGCAACCATCAACCAGAAGGGCGTGAAAGTGGGCGGCTCAGCACAATGGACTGGCGCCGTAGGCGTAACGTTCCGTCCGTTCAAAGGCATGCGCATTGGCGCTGACTGGACAGCAAGCTCCCACCTCTATAGCGATTACACAGTGTCGACACCCAGCGCAGGCGGCGTAGTTGACGTGGCTGATCCCTGGCGTATTCCATGGGGCAACGAGCTTGACCTGAATGCAAGCTACAGCTTCAAGATTGGCAATCTCAACGCTACACTCTTCGGCAACGTAAACAACCTATTCAACTACAACTACATTATGGATGCTTACACATCGTCGAGCACAAAGGGCACATGGGAAAATGCCTATCGTATTTTCTATAGCTTTGGCCGCACATACACAATTCGCCTGAAAGTGAGATTCTAAACACAACGTACAAAACCAACAAGAATTATGAAAAAAACAATCATACTGATTTCAGGCGTCGCTTTGGGCATGGCCATGACCTCGTGCGACGAAAATTCCTGGAACGACAAGCTGGATGGTTTTGACGGCAATGCGTCGACCACCGAAGTCAAGAATATTGAGTACACGCTCACCAAGACCGACTATTCCACAATCGCATCGCTCGATGAAAACGTGGCTTTGGCCGGCACGGCAAACGCATCGGCCTTGGCTGCTGTTAAGACCCAGTGCGCATTCTCAGAGGCCATACCCGCACGAGAATACGTTCCTGCTTTCCTCGCAAGCTCCAAGTTCTCTTATTTCACGCTTGACGATGGCTCAACCGTGAAGGTTAAATACAATGTTTCTGAGGGACTGCCTGCAGTGCTCAGTGAAATAGCCGGAGCAGAAAACGTAACAATCACCAAGGCCGACTATCAGGATGCCTGGGGCAGCGAAGAAGATTTCATCGAGGGCTTTGCTCCTTCGGTGGCTCCGTCGAAGTATATCCCTAAATACCTCGACGCTCCCGACGAGGATGGATCTGATTATGCTATGGTGACATACAACTACAGCGAGCAAGAGCCCGTGTTCATCGGCGGCGAGGTGCCTGAATACTATCTCGTATCGTCAGTTCCCTCGGGTGTGCCTGTGCTTCTCGTAGCTGACGGCAATGCCGCCCTTGCACCTTCTGGCAGCTACGGATACTTGAATGGTGAGTCTGTTACGGTGGAAGGGGATGTTGTAAAGGGCAGTCCCAGTGATGAGGCCTTCTTCACGTTCACGGCTACCGATGGCGGCTATTACATGCAGGATGCAAACGGCCGCTATTTCTACATGACCGGCACTTACAATAACTTCAACCTTACTTCGAGTGTGCCCACATCGGGTGGCGTATGGTCTATTGCATTTGATGCCAATGGCGATTGCACAATCACCAATGTTGAGAAGGGCAAATATCTGCAGTGGGATAGCACCTATGGCTCGTACGGAGCATACGACAGCGCACGCGGCACATTGCCTAAGATGTACACCGACGTTGCTCAGTCGAAGACAAGCCGCTCGCTTGCAGCTCCTGTCACCACATCTGTCGCTTATGGCCTGTACAAATATTCAGGCTCGGCATGGGCTGAGGACACAAGCGTGGATGTAATCCAACCATCCGACTACTCGCAGATGGGCTTGAGCAGCAACTTCATTCCTTCTGCCGACGCTTCTAAGTATCTGCCTATCTATTGCCAGCAGAAATATCCTTACGCAAGCAAGAACACCACTAAAACCATTGTATACTTCAGCTCGAGCTCAAAGGCTATCACAGCTACGGAGCTAACTTTCAATGGCACTGAATGGACGGTTTACACCGGAATCGTTGAGCGCACATTGAAGTTCGAGAAGACCAACGGCGTTTGGGGAATTGCTCCCGGCCTGGCTACATTCACCCACACCCGCGTGGATGCCATCACATCGGGCGACAAGTATTTGATCGTCACCGGCACCAATGCCGCTACGATACTTAATGCTACCTACACTTACGGATACCTCCAACCGACAACTTTGGAAAGCGATGAAGAGAACGTGAACTTGGCAGATGCTGAGGATTGCGAGTTTACCATCACTCTTACCGACAACGGCTACACAATCCAAGACCGCTACGGACGATACTACTATCAGAGCGGTACGTACAACTCGTTCAACGTGTCGACAGAATTAGCAAGCAGCTCAAGCAACGGCTATTACTGGGAATTCACGTTCAACGAGGACGGAACTGTGGCTATCGAGAATACTTTGGTCAACAAGACAATCCAATATGACGAAAGCTACTCGTCGTATGGCTCATACGCCAACATCACTCACGAATTGCCCATGCTCTACGTGGCAGTAGGCGATTGATAGATCGCTGACAAACAATTAAAGAGTCCGGCTTCGTGCCGGACTCTTTAACTAAAAAAAATCGTCATCGGACATCCCGATGGCGATTTTTTTTTGCTTGTGGCTGAAGCTTATCGCAGAGCCTCCACTTCGTCGGTGGTGAGGGGGATGCGTTTGCCCAGCAGGCGATGTCCGTCGGCTGTGATGAGGTAGTCCTCTTCATTGCGAATGCCGGTGAAGTCGCGCCATTTGTTCAGCTCATCATAGTTGATGAAATCGCTGAAGCGCTTTTCAGCTTCCCAGTAGTCAATCAGCTCGGGTATGAAATACACGCCCGGCTCGATAGTGAGCACAAATCCCGGCTCGAGCGGACGGCCCAGACGCAGCGACTTGCGACCGAACTGAGTGCTCTTGGCACGTCCTCCGTATCCTACCCATACTTCGCCAAGGCTTTCCATGTCATGGTCGTCCATGCCCATCATGTGCCCGAGTCCGCAAGGGAAGAACATGGCGTGCGCTCCGGCTTTTACAGCCTCCACGGGGTCGCCCTTCATGATGCCGAGGTCCTTCAGTCCTTGGCAAATTACCTGCGCCGAAAGGTCGTACACGTCCTCAAAGTTTACGCCGGGCTTAAGCGCTTCGACGGCAGCCAAGTGCGAAGCCACCTGTATGTCGTAGATTAGTTTCTGGCGAGGCGTGAATTTCTTGTCAACGGGAATCGTGCTCGACAAGTCGCCGGCATATCCGCTTTCCGTTTCGGCGCCGGCATCAAGCAGAAGCATGTCGCCTGAATTCAGCGTGTGGCCATAGTAGGGGTTGTGAAGCGTTTGCCCGTGTGTTGTGGCGATGGTGCCAAACGACGTTCCGCAATTGTTGGCGCGTGCGATTTCCTCGACGGCAGCCACCACTTGGTATTCCTTCATGCCCGGGCGGATGATGCGCATGGCGTGCATGTGCATGTCGGCGCTAACGTCGACGGCGCGCTCTATCTCTGCGATTTCTTCATCTGATTTATAGTTGCGCTGGTCAACTACCGCCTTAATCAATTCCACCGACGGAGTCTCAGTGCCGGGCTTTATTCCAAGCCAATCCTGCAGCTTCAAGCGATGCTCGGCGCGATACACAGGCAGATAGTGGATGGCGCGTCCTTGCGTTTTGGCCTTTGCGAGCAATTTGCTGATTTCTTCGGTGGGAAGCGTCTTGTCCACGCCCACGCTTTGCGCTCTCTCGTGCAGAGTAGGCTGGTTGCCCATCCACACTATGTCGTCGATGGTGAGTTCGTCACCAAATATTATTTCTGTGTCGTTGTCAACGTCGATTATTGCGTTCAGCCCCGACATGGGCAGCCCGAAATAGTAGAGGAATGATGAATCCTGGCGCTGGCGATAAGTGTTGGCGGCACAGTTGATGCCAACTTCGTCATTTCCAAGGAAGAGTATGAGCCCTGAGCCCATGCGGTCGCGCAAGGCTTTGCGGCGTGCGATATAGGTTGATTTGTCAAACATGGTATGTATTGGTTTTGAGTATTTCCCGATTTGATGGTTAGTTGAAATTTGTGAATGAAAATGGCAGCAAAGACTTCACCGACGGAATCAGGTAAGCCTTCTCCCTTCCGCATAGCACCACTTCCACGTTGCCTCCGGCCAGCTGCTCGTACTGCAGCAACGCTTGGCGGCATGCACCGCAAGGTGAAATTGGATTGGCGCAGAATTGCCCGTCAGTGTCGCGCGCGGCAATGGCAATTGCCATGAATTTAGCCTCGGGATGAGAGGAGTGGGCGTAGTATGCAGCCGTGCGCTCGGCGCATAATCCCGACGGATATGCCACGTTCTCTTGGTTTGATCCGTTGACTACAGAGCCGTCGCTGAGCAAGATAGAAGCACCGACGCTGAACTTGCTGTAGGGCGCATAGGAAGAGTACGTCATGCGGCGAGCTTCGCGCACAATATTGGCGTACTTTTCAGGTACTTCATCGTAGCCGCATTCTGTTATATGGGCCGTAATGTCAAATTCTTTCATTTTAATGATGCAATTGATTATTTTGGCACAAAGTTACACAAAAAATCCAACTTATTATCGTAAATTTGCGCATCTAATCATCTAAAATACCATAAAATGAAAAAACTATCCCTGGCAGCGGCTCTTTTGATCGGAGCCATGACGCTGCCGTCCTGCGGTTCCTCCGCGAAAAAAACGGCTGATACGGCCGAAGTCTCCGAGCCTGACGCATACTTGCTGGCTTATTTCCTCGACTCTGACCATAGCCTGCACTTCGCAGTTAGCCGTGACGGATATGAATTCACCGCTGTCAATGACAACAATCCTGTCATTTCAGGCGACAGCATCGCCGACCAGCACGGCATACGCGACCCGCACATCTACCGTGGCCCCGACGGGAAATTCTACATCGCCATGACCGACCTGCATATCTACGGCAAAGAGGCCGGCTACCGCGACACCCGTTGGGAGCGCCCCGACGAATACGGCTGGGGAAACAATCGTGGCCTCGTGCTGATGAAATCAGACGACCTGATAAATTGGACTCACAACGAAGTGCGCCTCGATGAGCTTTTCCCCGAGGTATTCGGTGAGATTGGCTGCGCTTGGGCTCCGCAGACGATTTACGATCCTGAGCAAGACAAGATGATGGTGTACTTCACCATTCGCAAGCGCGGAGAGCGACTCGAAGGCGGCAACATGGTCGACAAGAAAACACGCCTCTATTATGCCTACGCCGACAAGGATTACACTACGCTTGAGACTATGCCAGAACTGCTGTACGTCTACCCCGACAGCACCGTGCAAGTGCTCGACGCTGACATTTGCCCGATGCCCGACGGCCGCTACTTCATGACCTACGTGGCGCAGGAGAATCCAGGCGGCATCAAGATGGCTACCAGCGACCGCATCAACGGAGGCTACGACTATGTCGACGAGCAAATCGACGGCGAGGATGGCGCATGCGAGGCTCCCAACGTATGGAAGCGCGCCGGCGAAGACAAATGGGTGCTGATGTACGACATTTTCAGCATTCAGCCCCACAACTTCGGCTTTGTGGAGACATCCGACTTCAAAACGTTTACCCCGCTGGGCCGATTCAACGACGGCGTGATGAAGGCCACCAACTTCTCATCGCCCAAGCATGGCTCGGTGATTAATATCACCGGCGAAGAGGCCGACCGCCTGGAAAATCACTGGAAAAACCAGGAATAACGCATAGGAAAAACATCTACCACAAATCTTCATCGATCTGGAATCGCGGACGCGCCTTCACTTCGATGAAGATTTTGCTTATGTACTCGCCCACGATGCCAAGGCACACCAGCGTGGCGCCGCCCACAAACCATATCGACATCATAATAGAAGCCCAGCCAGGTGTAACCTGGCCATAGAAATACGCATGAAGCACATATATTGCCACTACCACGTCAACCAGAAGAAAAATAACGCCAAGAAGCGTGATGTAGCGAAGCGGCTTCGACGAAAACGAAGTGATGCCGTCGATTGAGAAGCTGAGCATTTTTGAGAGGGGATACTTCGACTCGCCGGCCACTCTCGGATTGCGCTCGTAGTACACCACTTCGGTGCGCAGGCCAATCTGTGGTATGATGCCTCGCAAAAAGAGGTTTTGCTCATGGAATTGGCTAAGCATGCCTAATGCCTTGTTGCTCATAAGCCTGAAATCGGCATGGTCGTAGATAGTCTGAAGCCCCATCCTGCGCTGGAACGAATAGAAAGCATGAGCCGATGTGCGCTTGAACCACGTGTCGCTCTTTCGGCTTGAGCGCACGCCATACACTATGTCAGCGCCGTTGCGGTAGGCGCGCACCATTTCAACGATGGCCATAGGGTCGTCTTGCAAGTCGGCATCGATGCTCACAGCAGCGTCGCAATGGTCATGCGCGGCCATAAGCCCGGCCAGCAAGGCATACTGGTGGCCCTTGTTGTGGGCAAGGGAAATGCCGCGCAGCAGCGGGTCGGAGGCATGTAGCCTCTTGATTACGCCCCATGTGTCGTCCTTGCTGCCGTCGTTAGAGCACAGGATATAGCTATCGGCCGATGCCAGGCCTTCGCCGACAAGCGTGTCGATTACTTTGCGCATCACCGGGTAGGAGAGGGGTAACGCCTCTTGCTCGTTGTAGCAAGGCACAACTATGGCTATGACAGGAAGTATGCGATTCTGCTCCATTATAAATATAATTTTACGCGAATTTATTAAAAATTCTCCAATATGCGTGTCGATGGAGAGGGATAAAAAATTGTGTGTTTCACAAAAAATGAGTAATTTTGCACACCGAAATGCGTATACAGCGCATGCAATTCTATGACAAGACCATTCCACAAAAGCCAAAGCACACCAGTGCACTACTTGATTAGCAGACTTAGATACGCCGATGTTATCATTATGCTTATTTAGCCGGTAGGCTAACGATTGCGGCCGCATCGCGACGATGCAACCGCTATGATTGAACGCAAAATAAGTATTAATCCAATTTAAAATATTTATGCTCAAGAATTATTTTCTTGCGGCTGTGATGTTGTGCGCAGGGAGCACGGGCATCATGGCTCGCGAGGTATGCATGAGTGTCGACTCATTGTTGCAGCGCGTGGCGCTATGCAACAAAGACGTTGTAGCGTCGAGGAGCAAGCACGAATACGTGAAACAAGGCATATCCGTGGCGAAAAGCGCCAAATTGCCGCAGGTGACTGCGCAGCTCGACCTGAACTATCTTGGCGACGGCACGATTCTCGACCGTGACTTCACTAACATAATGCGCGACAAGCTGCCGCATTTCGGCAACACTCTCGATGTCACGCTCTATCAGCCTGTGTTCCAGGGCGGAGCCATCACCGCAGGCATCGACATGGCTCAACTCCAGGCCGACATGGCTGCCATAGGCATCGACCAGCAAATCGACGCGTCGAGCATCGAGGCGCTCGCTTGCTACATCAATTTGATGAAGATGCGAAATCTGCGCAAGGTCTACGCCGAAAACATCGACCTGACGCAGCAGCTTATCGATAACATGAAGGAGCGTCACCTGCAGGGCACCGCTCTTAAAAACGACATCACGCGATACGAGCTGCGCATGTCGTCGCTAAAATATGAATTGCAGAGCGTCGACAACTCCATATCTGTGCTCAACAACAATCTCGTCACCTTGCTGTCGCTTAACGCCGACGATGAAATAGTGCCTCAGCCGATTGTGGAAACACCCGATTTGCTCAACGAGAGCTACTGGGCGGATTTGACCGAAGGCAAATCGCTCGACCTTAAGGCAATCGACAAAAACAAGGAAATAACCGAGACCAGCCTCAGGCTCGAAAAATCATCGCGCTTGCCATCGATAGGCATTGTGGTTGGCGACCACCTCACAGGCCCGATCACATTTGAGATACCCACGATCAATAAGAACTACAACTCATGGTTTGCCGGCGTGTCGGTGAAGTACACGCTGTCGTCGCTGTGGACAGCCAACAAGAAAGAGCGCCAAAAGATGCTCGAAATCGAGCATATAGCCGACCAGCGCGACGCAGTGTCTACTGCCCTGCAGCGCCGTGTGCACGAGGCATACACGGCCATGATTCAGGCGCGCCAGATGCTCGACACTGAGGAGGTGAACGTAAGGCTCGCCAACGAAAACTACGAAGTGGTGGAGACGCGATTCGACAACGACATGGCACTGCTCACCGACATGCTCGACGCATCGATATCGAAGCTCGACTCAGAGGTGCGCCTTGTCAACGCCAACATCAACCTTATGCTCGCATATTACCAACTAAAATTCATATCAGGAACTCTTAACAGATAAACCAATGAAACAGAAAACCCGTCGCCGCCTGCAGAATATCGGCGTTATCATACTTATAGCACTTTGCCTCGCTTGGGTGGCAGTGCGCTTTTGGGGCTTCGCCTCGTCAACATTCACCGACAACGCTCGCGTTGAGCGCCAGATTGTGCCTGTAAACAGCCGCGTGCAGGGCTTCATTGCCCAGGTGCGCTTCGATGATTTCGAATACGTGCACAAAGGCGACACCCTCGTCGTAATCGACGATGCCGAATACGTGCTCCGCCTGGCTCAGGCGCAGGCCGATGTGAAGAATGCCTCGGCCGGCAAGGATGCCCTGAACTCGGCCATATCCACCACGCGCAACAACGTGGCCGTCAACGAGTCTGCCATAGCCGAGGTGAAAGTGCTGATGGACAACGCCGAGCGCGACTTGCACCGCTACGAAGGCCTGCTCGCCAAGGGCGCCGTCACGCGCCAGCAATTCGACGGCGCCAAGGCCAACTACGATGCCTTGGTGGCCAAATACAACACCATGACGCGCCAGCGCACGTCGACATCGATGGTGGCCGGCGAGCAGAGCGTGCGCTTAGGGCAGAACGAGGCAGCCATCGACATCGCCGAGGCCGCCCTCAACCTGGCCGCGCTCAACCTGTCGTACACCATAATCACGGCTCCGTGCGATGGCTACTGCTCGCGCAAGGATTTGCAGGTGGGACAGCTGGTGCAGCCGGGCCAGAAACTGCTCGACATAGTCGATGCCAACGACGTGTGGGTTGTGGCCAACTATAAGGAAAGGCAGACCTCGCACATGGCCGTGGACGACAAGGTGAAAATCACGGTGGATGCTGTGCCGGGGGTTACGTATCAAGGCGTTATCTCCGACATTTCTGCTGCCACCGGGAGCGCTTACATGCCTCAGCCCAACGCCAATGCCGTGGGCAACTTCGTGAAGGTGGAGCAGCGCATACCGGTGAAGATTCGCTTCACAGGCGACAATTCGGCCGAAGACTTGCAGCGCCTTCGCGCCGGCATGAATGTAGAATGCAAAGTGCTTGACTGATGGCTCACGGAATGCCCCCTGTCAGGCTCGTCACCGCACTCTTGATGTTCAAGCCATGGGTGCCGCATCGTGTGCGGTTTTGGAGCCTGATGCTATTCATCCTATTCTTCCAGTTCACGGGAGGCGTGTATGTGGCATCCATATCGCAGATCCAGGGCGAGCTCGCCTTTTGGTCGGAGGATGTCACCATGGCCAGCTATTGCTCGCTCATCGGGCTCAATATCATTTTCCCGGCGCTGTTTAGGTGGAAGTTCTTCTTCTACACGCGCCAGATGTGGTTCGTGTCGAGCATCGGCAGCCTCATATGCGCCGTGGCGGCGTACTACTGCGGCATCACGTGGCTCTTCTGCGCCATATGCCTGCTGGCTGGCTACTTCAAGCTGATGGGCACGTTTGGAACCGTGTCGAACGTGCAGCTCAACTGGACGCCGTCGCGACGGTTCGGCGTGTTTCTGCCCATCATCTTCATGTTTGTGGTGGGCACGGTGCAGCTGGCCAATGTCGTGTCGACGTATGTGGCCTACTACACCAATTGGAAATTGATGTACTGCGTGATTGTGGTGATGATGCTCATCATCGACGCAATCACGTATTTCATGATGAATCCCGACCACCGTTCCGGGCCGTTTGTGCCGCTGAAAGGCTTCGACTGGATTGGCCACATCCTATGGACTGCCGTGTGCATATCGGGAGCGTATGTGTTCAACTACGGCGAGCACTACGAGTGGTGGGAGAGCCGCGAAATCTGCTTGGCTTCGTGGCTGTTCCTGCTGTTCTTGGTCCTGGCCGTGGCGCGGATGCTTCGCTTGGGCGAGCGCGCGTTCATCGTGCCGCAGGCGTTCACGTATCCCATCACATGGTTTCTGTTTGTGCTGCTCATGGGCGTCAACATCATCATGGGCGTGTCGCACTATGTGCAGCCCATCTACATCAACGGCGTGCTTGGCTACGACTCAATCAATGCCATCGACCTCAATTGGCCGCAGCTTGCCGGCATCGTGATGGGCGCCATCATGTCATATTGGGTGATAATCAGGCTGAAGTGGAGCCTGCGCAGATATTTCTTCCTGTGCATGACGCTGTTTTTGGCTTATGCCGTCACGATGTACTTCATCTCCACGCCCTTCACGCCGAAGGAGTATCTGGTGGTGCCAATGTTCATCCTCGGCTTTGCCGACGTGATGATTGAGGTAGGCGGCACGTATGCGCTTTCGCAGAAGGTGCCCTGGCAAGTGTTCTTCATGAACATCACCCTCATAGGCTTCATCCGCTGCGGCATGGGCACCGCCGTAGGCGCCGGCATAGTCGAGAACGTGTTCGCGAAGTTTTCGCTCGAATACGGAGCGTTGGCTGCTGTGCGCGAATGCTATGGCATGGCCGCCTGGGTGGCCATAGCTTGCATAGTGCTCATCTTGGCCACCAATTTCAAGTCAGTGCCACAAACCCTGTTGCCGAAATGGTCAACCGTGGTGCGCATGCTCAAGCACACTACCGCACATTAGATAGATGACCCTCAAGTTCCCCATGAACTTGAATAAATAAAGAAACGCCACGGTGCAGACATCAGTCTTTGCATCGTGGTTTTTTGGTTTGAAATCTTAGGTATCTCTTCCCAAGAGATACCTTTAAATTATAACACATTGATTTAAAGCAAATTGCAAGAGCAAAAATCGTCCGTTTTTAAACAAATGCCCGTTTTTTGATATTTTACCTATATCTTCTTAATTTATAGACAGAAAACTCTTGATGC
>CAZORI010000015.1:0-51608 GCA_964582335.1 uncultured Bacteroides sp. | reverse complement strand
GAAAAATTGTTATCTTTGCAGTTGTATTAAAAACGAATACGCTTACATGATGGAAAAATTTGAAATGGTGGCGAAGACGCTCGCCGGACTTGAAGAGGTGCTTGCCGAAGAACTCCGCAACTTAGGCGCGGACAATGTAGAGCCCGGACGCCGCATGGTGTCGTTCGAAGGCGACAAAGCTATGCTATATAAGGCCAATCTGTGTTGCCGCACCGCCTTGCGCATACTTAAGCCGTTTTTCAAATTCTCAGCATCTGACCCCGACGGCCTTTACGAGCAGGCAAAGCAGTTCGACTGGTCCACGATGTTGTCGCCCGACAAGACATTCTGCATCGACACGGTGACGTACAGCAACGATTTCACCAACAGCCAGTACGCCACTTATCGCCTGAAGGACGCCATATGCGACTGGTTTCAGGATAGGATGGGGCAGGGAGTGCGTCCGGGAGTGCGCCTGCAGGATGCCGACTTGATGATCAACATGTACATCAACGACGACAACATCACGCTGTCGCTCGACTCGTCGGGCGAGTCGCTGCACAAGCGCGGATACCGGCGTGACCAGACCGAGGCGCCCATCAACGAGGTGCTTGCCGCCGGCATCATCCTCATGTCGGGGTGGCGAGGCGACCAGCCGTTTGTCGACCCTATGTGCGGCTCCGGCACGTTCCTGATCGAGGCAGCCTTGATTGCTGCCAACATCAACCCCGGCATCTACCGCCAAGGGTTCGCCTTTGAGCACTGGGCCGACTTCGACCCAGAACTATTCGATGAGATATACAACGACGACAGCGAAGAGACAGTGCCCAAGTATCCCATCATCGGCGCTGACATCTCTAAGGTTGTGATAGAAAAGGCTAAGAACAACATCAAGAATGCCGGCGTGGCCAAATACATAGAGCTGCGTGCCATGTCGATCGAGAAATGGGAAGAGGCGCCACAGCCGGCAGGCGTGCTGGTGACCAATCCTCCCTACGGCGAGCGCATAAGCGTTGCCGACATGGAAGGACTGTACGCCATGATCGGCAATCGGCTCAAATTCGTGTTCCAAGGCTACCACGCATGGATTATAGGCTATCGCGACGAATATTTCCACGAGATTGGCCTTGCCGCATCCAAGAAGATACCATTGCTCAACGGCTCGCTCGAATGCGAACTGCGTGAATACGTGATATTCGAGGGCTCGAAGAAGGACTTCCTCGAGAGCGGCGGCAAGATTAAGGACAATGGTGTCGATGAGGGCGAAGATGACAACTATCCCATGCCTCAGCGCAAGCGCGACCGTGAGCGCGACCGCGACGACCGTCGCCGCAGCGAGCGCGGCGCAAAGAGAGAGTTCAAGCGCGACTTCAAGCGAGAAGACGACCGCCGCGACAGGAAATTCGGCCGAGATGACCGCCGCGACAGGAAATTCGGCCGCGACGACCGCCGCGAGTGGAAATTCGACCGAGATGATCGCCGTAAGAAGGAATTCGACCGAGATGACCGCCGTGAGAAGGAATTCGGCCGAGACGACCGCCGCGAGCGGAAATTCGACCGAGATGATCGCCGCGAGAAGGAATTCGGCCGAGATGACCGCCGTGAGAGGAGATACGACCGAGACGACCGCCGCGAGCGGAAATTCGACCGCGATGCGTCGGCAAAGACGGTTGAGCCGGAAAGCGAAAATCCGCTGGCAAAGCGCCGCAATCCCGATGCGCTGAAGATGCTGCAGAACAAGCAACCCTCGTTGCCCTCGGCCAACACCACGATGCGCTCACGCGGCTGGCGCAAGAAAGACAAAGAATGATTTATTAACAACCACGGCAACAACAACTATTTATGAAAATATTGCTCTTAGGCTCGGGCGGACGAGAAGCCGCCATGGCACGCAAAATCAGCGAGAGCCCGCGCGCGCAACAGTTATGGATTGCACCCGGCAACGGGGGCACATCGCAATACGGCGCCAATGTGGCGCTGTCGCCCATGGATTTCGCCGGAATCCTCCAGTTTGTCCGCGACAACGATGTAGACATGCTGGTAGTCGGCAACGAGGACCCATTGGTGGCAGGCATCCGCGACTTCATGGAGGCCAATGCCAAGCGTCTGCTTGTGGTAGGGCCAGGCTACGATGGCGCCCAGCTCGAAGGCAGCAAGGACTACGCAAAGCAGTTTATGGCGCGCCATGGCATAC
This sequence comes from uncultured Bacteroides sp., assembly GCA_964582335.1. Taxonomy (GTDB): domain Bacteria; phylum Bacteroidota; class Bacteroidia; order Bacteroidales; family Muribaculaceae; genus CAG-873. Next base: position 49,435 of record CAZORI010000015.1, on the reverse strand, counting down.
CCACTGCGCGCTACCAGAGCTTCACGCTCGACACCATCGAGCAGGCCTACGACTTTCTGGGCCAGATGCAGCCGCCCTACGTGCTTAAGGCCGACGGCTTGGCTGCCGGCAAGGGCGTGCTGATAATCGACGGCCTTGACGAGGCAAAGCGCAGCCTGCGCGAGATGCTTGAGGGCAAGTTTGGCCAATCGTCGGCCACTGTGGTGATAGAGGAATTTCTCAAGGGCATTGAATGCTCGGTATTCGTGCTCACCGACGGCCACGGCGGCTACCGCATATTGCCGGAAGCGAAGGACTACAAGCGCATAGGCGAGGGCGACACCGGCCTCAACACCGGAGGCATGGGCGCTGTGAGCCCCGTGCCATTTTGCGATGCCGACTTCATGCACAAGGTGGAGGATCGCATCATACGCCCCACCGTTGAAGGCCTGATTAAGGACGGCATCGACTATCGCGGCTTTATCTTCCTCGGCCTGATCAATGTGGGTGGCGACCCAATGGTGATAGAATACAACGTGCGCATGGGCGACCCCGAAACGGAGGTGGTAATGCCTCGCCTTGCCAGTGATTTGGTCGGCCTCATGGAGGGCGCGGCCAAGGGCAAGCTGGGCAGCATACCGGCGGAGGCGCGCAAGGAGGCAGCTGCCACGGTGATGATGGTGTCGGGCGGATATCCCGAATCATACGCCAAGGGCAAGCTCATCACCGGCGACCTCGCGCCGGAGGGCACGATACTGTTTCACGCCGGCACCAAGGTTGACGGTGACGGAAATCTTGTGACGAGCGGGGGCCGCGTGATAGCCGCCACGTCGCTTGGCGACACCCTTGCGGATGCTCTTGCCAAGAGCTACAAAGCCGTGGAGGGAGTCGAATTCGAGGGCAAATATTATCGTAAGGACATAGGCAAGGATGTAGGAGCGTGAGCGATTTTATACATTCAAGATATGCGTTAGGCACGGCGGCTATATCAGCCATCGCATTGACGCTGTTGTATTACCTCATGGCCACCCCCCTCTATCCGGGATGCGACGGCGGGATTGTTGAGATGTGGTCGGGCCAGTGGATCAAGGAGCCGGTTGGCAACCTCGTCACCGGCTTGGGAGTCAACATAGTGATAATCTTCATTATGGCATTCGTAACGCGGCGCTACAACGTGCTGCGCAGCGTTACCAAGCTGCCTGGGGCCATGTATGTGGTGATGATGCTTGCCACGCCGTCGCTGATGATGTATTTGTATCCGGGGCTGTTGCTATGCCTGGGCGTGGTGGTGTCGATGTGGCTGCTATTCGCAAGCTACGACAGCCCTTACTCCACGCGGTCGGTGTTCATGGTGTTCCTGATATTGTCGGGAATGTCGTCGATCGACTATGCGTTTGTGCTCTACATCCCGGTGTTTGTGTTGGGCATAGCGCAGATGCGCATGTTCCACTTGCGCTCGATCATAGCGATGCTCATGGGCATAGCCACGCCGTGGATCATACTGCTTGGCTTGGGCATAATTTCGCCAGATGCGCTACGCATGCCCGACGTGCTCGCGTACACGGTGCCAGAGCAGGGCGTTAATTTCACCATCATGCTGGGCGTGGGCATATTCACGGCAATATGCGGCGTGGGTGCGTGGCTGCAAGGCTTGATGAAGATGCTTAGCTACAATGCCAAGTCGCGCTCGATGCTTAGCCTGATATTCATGACGATGTTCATGACGATATTTGCCAGTGCTGTCGACTTCGACCACTTGACTATATACTTGCCGCTGCTCAACTGCTGCGCGGCGTTGGAGCTCGGGCACGTGTTCGGAACTGTGTATCGCCGAGGCAAGGCTCACTATGTGGTGCTTGGAATTATGGCAGTGTATCTGCTGGTTTACGCATGGAGAATCGTCGTGCACATATTATAATAGAGGATCACGTGCCGTTTGCAAAGGGCTTGCTTGAGCCTTATGCCGACGTAGAGTATCTGTCGCCGGCCGGATTCACGCCCGAGGCTGTGCGCGATGCCGACGCGCTGGTGGTGCGCACGCGCACGCGATGCGACGAGCGCTTGCTTGGGCAATCGCGATGCTCGCTCGTGGCCACGGCCACCATCGGCACCGACCACATAGACTTGCCCTGGTGCGCAAGCCGCAATATAGAGGTGGCCAACGCAGCCGGATGCAATGCTCCGGCAGTGGCGCAGTATGTGTTTTCGAGCTTGATGACGCTTGTGCACCGCCCCTTGTGGCAGCACACCATAGGCATAGTGGGAGTGGGGCACGTGGGCTCGATAGTGGAGCGCTGGGCGCGCCAGATGGACATGCGCGTGCTCCTTTGCGATCCTCCGCGCCAGCAGCGCGAGGGCGGCGACCAGTGGCATAGCCTGCAAGAATTGGCCGAGGCATGCGACATAATCACATTCCACACTCCGCTTGATGCGACGACGCGCCATATGGCCGACGACGCCTTCTTTGCGGGGCTGCGCCGCGCCCCCGTCATCATCAATGCAGCCCGCGGGCCGGTGGTTGACACTGAGGCGCTGATTCGCGCGCTCGACGACGGGAAGGTGAGCCATGCTGTGATTGACTGTTGGGAGGGGGAGCCGTCAATAAGCCGGGAGTTGCTTGAGCGCTGCGCCATAGCCACGCCTCACATCGCTGGCTATAGCTACGAAGGCAAGGTGCGAGGCACGCGCATGGCTATGGATGCCGTGTGCCGTCATTTCGGCTTGCCGGAAGTGCGCATGGGGCAAACAGTGCCGGCCGGGGCGGCCGAGCGTGTGAAGCCTTGGATGATGTTGCCGAGCTATGACCCTATGGAGGATACGCGTCGATTGAAGGAGCACCCCGAAAGTTTCGAGGCGTTGCGCAATCATTATGATTTGCGTCACGAGGTGGGTGTGTAAAGAATTAGTATACAAGGCAGTATATAAAACCAGAAAGAGATGTCTCACGACATCTCTTTTCCTTTAAACCTTTATCTTAATCTAATACTATGAAAAACACACGTACAAAAGTAGTCACTTTTTCGTGCGTCACCAAATAATATTACAAAAAATGTAATAAAATTAACATTATTTAAACTTACATGTGTGAACGTAAAAAAGGCGCATTTGGTGGAATGCGCCTTTGATACTTATTGAAAATCAAGTTTATGACTCAGATTTAGAGCTGGGGGCCTGCTGCAACGAGAGCCTTGCCGGCTGCGTTGTTGGTGTACTTTGTGAAGTTCTTCACGAAGCGCTCAGCCAGGTCTTTAGCCTTGGTGTTCCACTCCTCAACGTTGGCGTATGTGTCGCGAGGATCAAGGATCTTAGGATCGACGCCGGGCAGCTCGGTGGGCACCTCGAAGTCGAAGATCGGGAGCTTCTTGGTAGGAGCCGAGAGGATGTCGCCATTGAGGATAGCGTCGATGATGCCACGGGTGTCGCGGATCGAGATACGCTTGCCGGTGCCGTTCCAGCCGGTGTTGACGAGGTAAGCCTTGGCGCCGCTCTGGCCCATGCGCTTAACGAGCTCCTCAGCATACTTAGTAGGATGCAGCTCGAGGAAAGCCTGGCCGAAGCAAGCCGAGAATGTAGGAGTAGGCTCGGTGATTCCGCGCTCTGTGCCGGCGAGCTTAGCGGTGAAGCCCGACAGGAAGTAGTATTTGCACTGCTCGGGAGTCAGGATCGATACGGGAGGGAGCACGCCGAATGCGTCGGCCGACAGGAAGATGACGTTCTTGGCAGCGGGGCCTTCCGAGAGGGGACGAACGATCTTCACGATGTGGTCGATAGGATAAGAAACGCGGGTGTTCTCTGTTACGCTCTTGTCGCTGAAGTCGATTTTGCCCTTGTCGTCCACTGTGACGTTCTCAAGGAGAGCGTCGCGGCGGATAGCGTTGTAGATGTCGGGCTCGCTTTCCTTGTCGAGGTTGATAACCTTAGCGTAGCAGCCGCCTTCGAAGTTGAATACGCCCTGGTCGTCCCATCCGTGCTCGTCGTCGCCGATAAGCAGACGCTTGGGGTCGGTGGAAAGGGTGGTTTTGCCGGTGCCTGAGAGGCCGAAGAATATGGCGGTGTTCTTGCCTTCCATGTCGGTGTTGGCCGAGCAGTGCATCGAAGCGATGCCCTTCAGAGGCAGGTAGTAGTTCATCATCGAGAACATGCCCTTCTTCATTTCGCCGCCATACCATGTGTTGATGATTACTTGCTCGCGGCTGGTGAGGTTGAACACTACAGCGGTTTCGCTGTTGAGTCCGAGCTCGGCATAGTTGGTGAGCTTAGCCTTCGAAGCGTTGTAAACGAGGAAGTCGGGTGTGAAGTTGGCGAGGTCTTCCTCAGATGGGCGGATAAACATGTTGGTGACGAAGTGAGCCTGCCAAGCCACCTCTACGATGAAGCGGACAGCCATGCGGGTAGCTTTGTGGGTGCCGCAGAAGCCATCGACTACGTAAAGCTTCTTGCCGGAGAGCTCTTTGAGAGCGAGCTCTTTGCAGGCCTTCCAAGCTTCTTGGCTTGCGGGCTTGTTGTCGTTCTTGTATTCGGGGGTTGTCCACCACACGGTGTCCTTCGAGGTTTCGTCCATCACGATGAACTTGTCTTTAGGCGAACGGCCGGTGTATACGCCGGTCATCACGTTGACAGCGCCGAGCTCAGTCACTACGCCTTTGTCGAATCCGGTGAGGCTGGGGTCGGTTTCGTCCTTGAAAAGTTCGTCATACGAGGGGTTGTAGATGATTTCTTCTACGTCTTGGATGCCGTATTTGGCGAGGTCGGCCTTGACTTCGTTGATACGAGCTTTCTTGATTTCTTCAATCTTACTCATGATAAAATCGTGATTAAAATATGTTGTTGGGGTTTATTTATTGCACTGTAAATGTAGATACAAATTTTTCCATAAATCTTAACGCAAAATTACTAAATTTGTTCAAACCGACAATGCAAATACTTTAGGTTTTTTCCCTTAATTCATTAATATTTGCAAAGTGAGTAGAATATGGTGTTTTGTAAATTAAGTTTGTTGTGTAAACAGATGAATTTGGATATTATGGCGAATTTGCCTAACTTTGTGGATATGGAAATTTGCTTACGAAAAGTGGCAATATAATAGAATAGCTATGATAAGAGAAATGTACAAGGCGGCAACTGACCGCTATGACGGCGCGATGCGCTATCGCCGATGCGGACGCAGCGGCATATTGCTCCCTGAAATATCGCTTGGCCTGTGGCATAATTTCGGCGACGTCGATCCATTGTCGCGCTCGCTCGACATCGTGCATTATGCCTTCGACCACGGAATTACGCATTTCGACTTGGCCAACAATTATGGGCCGTCGTACGGCTCAGCCGAGGAGACATGGGGGTGGATTATGGACAAGTCGCTGAGGCCTTATCGCGACGAGCTCTTCATATCATCGAAGGCTGGCTACGACATGTGGCCAGGCCCCTATGGCGAGTGGGGCTCGCGCAAATATTTGATGGCGAGCCTCAACCAGAGCCTGCGCAGAATGCACCTCGACTACGTCGACCTATTCTACAGCCATCGATTCGACCCGCAGACGCCGATTGAAGAGACGCTGCAGGCGCTCGTCGACATCGTGCGCCAAGGCAAGGCTCTCTATGTAGGCATATCGCGCTGGCCACGCGAGGCAACCGAGCAGGCTATGCGATATCTGCGCGAGCACGACACGCCGTGCCTGATTTATCAAGGCAGGCTGAATATATTCGACCGCGAACCTGAGCGCGACGGCGTGCTGGATGCTGTGGCGGCCGGCGGCAGCGGCTTCATTGGCTTTTCTCCCTTGGCTCAAGGCTTGCTCACCGACCGCTACCTTCATGGCGTGCCTGCCGACTCGCGCATAGCGCATGGCGGCCACCTAAAGGCATCGGCTCTCACGCCCGAGAGGCTCGCGCAAATAAGCGCGCTAAATGACATAGCGCTTCGCCGTGGGCAGACGCTAGCCGAGATGTCGCTGGCATGGGTGCTGGCGCATCGGCATGTGACGAGCGTGATAGTGGGGGCGAGCTCCGTGGCACAGCTCGAGGACAACCTCAAGTGCCTCGCTTCGCCCGAATTCACCGCGCAAGAGCTTGCGGAAGTAGATCAGTCAATTTTTAATTCATAATTCATGATTCATAATGTATAATGTATGATTCTTTGCAAGCAAAGCGACTTTCGTCAATTACATAATTCATAATTCATATATCACAGCAAATGAAGAAATTAACTGTTGTTTCGTGCGTGCTTGGAGCCGTCGTGGCCTTGGCGGCACAGGCAAAGGCCGACGAGGGAAGACTGCTGCGCTTCCCAGCCACCAATGGCCAAGAAATAGCGTTCACCTATGCCGGCGACATCTACACAGTGCCAGTGAGCGGTGGTGAGGCAAAAAGGCTCACGAGCCATGTTGGCAATGAGATATTCCCGCGCTATTCGCCCGACGGCAAGAGCATCGCGTTCACTGGCCAATACGATGGCAACACTGAGGTGTACCTGATTCCGGCAAGCGGTGGCACGCCCAAGCGCCTTACTTACTCGCCGACGCTCAGCCGCGACGACCTTGGCGACCGCATGGGCCCCAACAACATAGTGATGACGTGGAAGCCCGACGGCTCGGAAATCATCTACCGCAACCGCATAGCCAGCAGCTTCCAGGGCAAATTGCAGGGCGTCAAGCCCGACGGCGGCATGCCCGAGCAAATCCCGCTGCCCGAAGGCGGCTTTTGCTCGTATTCGCCCGACGGGAAAAAATTGGCCTACAACCGTGTGATGCGCGAATTCCGTACGTGGAAGTACTACAAGGGCGGCATGGCCGATGACATATGGATTTACGATCCGCAGAAGAACACGGTGACCAACATCACCGACAACGTGGCGCAAGACATCTTCCCGATGTGGATAGGCGACGACATATATTTCGCCTCCGACCGCGACAAAACGATGAACCTCTTCGCCTACAACACCAACACCAAGCAGACTCGCAAAGTGACCGACTTCACGGATTACGACGTGAAATTCCCGTCGAGCGACGGCAAAACCATCGTATTCGAGAATGGCGGCTATATCTACCACTACGACCCGGCGGTGGGGAAAGCTCAGAAGGTGACCATTACGATGGGAGCCGAGAATCCCCAGGCTCGTCCCGAGATGAGAGAGGTGTCCGACAAGGTGACGGCTGCATCGCTGGCTCCCGATGGCAGCCATGTGGCCTTGACAGCTCGCGGCGAGGTGTTCAGCGTGCCGGTGAAGAAGGGGCTGACGCGCTACCTCACGCGCACGCCCGGCGCCAACGAGCGCGGCGCGGCCTGGAGCCCCGACGGCAAGCATATAGCATACATCTCCGACCGCACGGGCGAGACTGAGGTGTGGATGCAGAATCCCGACGGCTCGGACCTGGTGCAGCTCACCGACGGCAACGACACATACATACGCTCGCTGCAGTGGACGCCCGACAGCCGCCACATATTATACACAGATCGCAAGAACCGCATCGTGGAGGTTGACCCAGCCACGCGCAAGAAGCGCACGGTGGCGGAGAATCCCGAATCGGAATTCCGTGGCGTGGCTGTCTCGCCCGACAGCAAATGGCTGGCCTACACCAAGCCTGCGAGCAACGACATGGGCGTGGTGTATCTATACAACCGCGCATCGGGCAAAGAATATCCGGTGACAGAGAAATGGTATTCATCATCGTCGCCCACGTTCTCAACCGACGGCAAATACTTGCTCTTCTCGTCGGACCGTGACTTCAACCCGACATACGGACAGCTCGAATGGAACCACGTGTACACGCGCCTCGGTGGCCTGTACATGGCCATGCTGAGCGATGACGCGCCTTCGCCGCTGCTTCCGGCTTCGGGCGACGAGCCAGCGGCCGAACGAAGCAAGGACGCAAAGGCTGACGCAGTGGTGGCCGTAAATGTTGACCCATCGGGCATCACTGAGCGCATAGTGAAGCTGCCGTTGGGAGCAGGCAATTATCGCAATTTCATGTCGGACGGCAAGAAGGTATACTTCCAGGACGGTCGCGACGTGAAGACGTTTGATTTTGCCACGCAGGAGGTGAAGCCTTACGCCGAGGGCGCGATGTTGCGCGCAGCGACGCCCGACGGCAAGAAAGGACTCTTCGCCAAAGGCAATCGCATGTATGTCAGTGACCTTGCCGGCAAGCCTTCGCTCGACAAGCCAATCAACGTCGACGATGTGGTGGCTGTGATCGACTACAACGAAGAGTGGCCACAGATATTCGACGAGGTGTGGCGCGCCTACCGCGACGGCTTCTATCTTGAGAACATGCACGGCGTGGACTGGAACGCCATCAAGGGAAAATACGCTGTGCTTCTGCCCTACGTGAAAACGCGTCTCGACCTCAATTATGTAATCGGCGAGATGATATCAGAATTGGCCTGCGGCCATGCCTACGTCAACCCGGGCGAGAAGCCGGAGGCCAAGCGCGTGAGCATGGGCATGCTCGGCGCAGAGCTGAGCCGCGACTCAAAGTCGGGCTACTACAAAATCGACCGCATCCTGCCCGGCGCGCCATATCGCAAGGAGCTGCGCTCGCCGCTCACCGAGCCGGGGCTCGACGTGAATGACGGCAACTACATAATTGCCGTCGACGGCGTCGGCACTAACACCACCGACAACATCTACAGCCTGCTGGTGGGCAAGGCCGGCGTGCTCACCGAGCTCACCATCAGTGATTCCGCTTCCGGCTCGAATCCTCGCAAGATAGTGATTGAGCCCATCGCCGACGAGTCGATGCTGTATCACCACGAGTGGGTTGAGAACAACATACGCAAGGTGGAGAAGGCCACCAATGGGCGAGTTGGGTACGTGTATATCCCCGACATGGGCCCCGAGGGGCTCAATGAGTTCTCGCGCTATTTCTACCCGCAGCTCGACAAAGAGGCTCTCATCATCGACGACCGCGCCAACGGCGGCGGCAACGTGTCGCCTATGATAATAGAGCGACTGCTGCGCAATCCTTACCGCATGACCATGCGTCGCGGCTCCACGCGCACGTCTACTGTGCCGGATGCAGCCTTGGCCGGGCCGAAGGTACTTCTTGTGAATAAGTATTCGGCCTCTGATGGCGATCTCTTCCCCTGGAGTTTCAAGGCCAACAAGATAGGCCCGGTGATTGGCACGCGCACCTGGGGCGGCATCATAGGCATATCGGGCTCGCTGCCCTACATGGACGGCACCGATGTGCGTGTGCCGTTCTTCACCAACTACGACGCGGCCACCGGCGAGTGGATTATTGAGAACCATGGCGTTGACCCCGACATCCTTGTCGACAACGACCCGATTAAGGAGCAGGTCGGCGAGGACCAACAGCTCAATCGCGCCATCGAGGAAATCCTCGTGCTGCTCAAGGACCGCAAGCCGCTGCCCGGCGTGCCTGCGCCCCGCACTCTCAAAGACCTCGGCGTAGAGGAAAATTCTTTGATAAAATAGTAATTGTCAATTGAAATCTACAGATAATGAAATCTACAGATAAATAGTCAATTCTAAATTTAGTATTGATTCTTAATTGAAGTGTAAAAGTTTTTTGTGGATTGGAATAGAATTATTAATTTTGCGGCACGTTTTGGTTTCGCCTTCGGGCGGTGAAAAGGGAATCAGGTGAAAATCCTGGACAGACCCGCTGCTGTAAGTCCCATGCCAAACTCACTTAGTCGTTACACCACTGTAGTCAATACGGGAAGGTGACTGAGCGAGGGGATGAGTCAGAAGACCTGCCAAAGCAACATATTGATTTTGTAGTTTTCGGGAATAAAACGACAAAAACATTCTATCCGGGTTAACTGCCATGGCCGTTTGCCTATGCTGTGGCGCGCCTCTGCCGGATAATTGTAAATGTCATTTATTTCTCGGGTTGAAATGACACTGACAATGAAAAAGAGGTATTTCCACCTTATCGTAATAATGATAGCGATGCTGTTCCCTGTGGAGGTGGCCGCAAAGACTGTGCGCATGAGCGGAGTGGTGAAAGACGCGGCCGGTGATTTAGTGCCTTACGCCTTGATATGGGATAAGACCGACGACTTAAAATGCAACAGCGACGACAATGGCGCGTATGCGATGACGCTGAGCGCGGGGAGGCACCTCTTTGAGGTGAGCGCAGTGGGCTACGCCGATTTGGCGCAGAGCATAGAGCTTAGCAACGACACTATCGTGATTTTTGTGATGCCCGACGACCAGGCTGTCGCATTGTCGAATGTGAACGTATACGGCAAGACCGCAGGCCGCAAGCTTAAGGAAGGCGCACTCTCGGTGAATGCTGTTGAGATTAAGGCCGACGTGAACCGCATGGCCAACCTCAACACGCTCGTCAATCGAAGCTCGGGCGTGAAGGTAAGGCGCGAAGGCGGAGCCGGATCCGACCTCGACCTTTCTATCAACGGCTTGTCGGGCAATTCGATACGCTACTTCATCGATGGCGTGCCGCTCGACTCGCGAGGCAGCCAAGTAAATCTCGACAACATCCCCATCAACACCGTGGAGCGCGTGGAGATATACAAGGGCGTGGTGCCCGTGCACCTTAGCTCCGACGCGCTTGGCGGAGTAGTCAACATCATAACGAAGAAGAAGCGCGAGAACTTCCTCGACGCGTCGATTGGCGGCGGCTCATTCCACACCTACACCGCCAATATGACAGGGCAAATCTATGTGCCCAAGACTGTTGTGGCTGTTCGCCCTACTTTTGAGATTTCATCGTCGAAGAACGACTACATGATGAAAGACGTGGAGGTGTGGAGCGAGGAGCAGGACAAATACATCTACGCCAACAAGCGCCGCTTCCACGACGATTACCTGTCGATCAACGCCAACCTTGAGGTGGGGGTGCAGAACGTGAAGTGGGCCGACGTGTTCTACGTGAACGGCGGCTACACAAAGATCGACAAGGAGATACAGACCGGCGCAATGCAGAACAAGGTGTATGGCATGGCCGAGCGTCACGCTCATGCCTGGTTTGCGGGCGCAAAATACGCGAAAACTTTCGGCAAGCTTGGCACCACGATGAATTTCTCGCACACATGGGACTACAGCGAGACCGTGGACACAGCCTATCGCAAATATTCGTGGGACGGCACGTGGATGCCCTCGTCGGGCAATGAGATGAGGAACGGCGCAAAGACACAGAGGATGTACCGCCGTCCGCTCACAGTGTTCAACGCAGCCTTCGACTATGAATTCATTGAGCATCACAGCCTCGCATTCGCGTACATGCTCAACCGCCGAGGCAACAAGCAGACCGACAAGGTGAACAAAGACTTTGAGCCCACCAACGATGTGCTCACCAAGCATATATTGTCGCTTGCCTACAACCAGGCGTTCTTCAACGACAGGTGGCAGAACATGATGTTTGTGAAGGACTATATCAACGCCACTTCCATCAGGCAGACAGAAAATGCCTCGCTTATCGGCGCTAACGACATTGATGCCGATGCCACCAAAAGCTATTGGGGCGCCGGCATCGGCACCCGATACACGCTGCGGCCCATGATTGCAGTCAAGGCCTCCTATGAGCATAGCGTGAGGCTGCCGCTCTCGCGAGAGCTGCTTGGCAACGGCACAACGGTGCTTGCCAATGTGGCATTGTCGCCGGAGCAGAGCAATAATTACAACATGGGCTTCTTCGGCACATGGACATTCTCGGGCAGCAACGTGATTACCTACGAAGTGAACGGATTCATACGCCATGTGCAGAACTATATACGCGCCAATATCTCGGAGCGCGAGGGATATATGCAGTACCAGAACGAGCCGGCTATCGACGTGAAGGGAATAGACTTGGACATCAACTACATGTGGAATGACAAGCTGAACGTGAAGCTCAATGGCAGCTGGAACGACGCGCGCAACCTGCGGAAATACAAAACCGATGGCAACCCGTCGGCAACGTATAAGAACCGCCTCCCCAATAAGCCGTGGCTCTTTGCCAACGCCGAGGCATCATATACATTCAGCAACCTGGCAAAGATGGACGATCGCCTGGTGATTGGCGCTACGCATGAGTGGGTCAACTGGTACTTCCTCAACTGGGAGGCATACGGCGCATTGTCGTCGAAGGCTAAGATTCCGACGCAGAACATAACGTCGATGTCGGTGACCTATTCGTGGCTCAACGACCAGTACAATCTGACGTTGGAATGCGACAACATTTTCGACAGATTGGCCTACGACAACTACATGCTGCAGAAGCCGGGAAGAGCCGTGTATGCTAAATTCAGAGTATTCTTGCATTAATACAATAAAAACAACCAAACTAAAACTAAAAAAGGATTAGGAAAAAACAATCAAAACAATGAAGAAAATCAAATTCTTGACAATCGCATTCATGGCATTGTTCATGTCGATGACCATGGCAAGTTGCGACAACGACGTCGATGAAGACGTAACGCCGCCAGTAGAACCGGAAGAAACCCAAGACTACCACTTCGACCTTTGGATAGCTCTTGACCGCCACGGAGGCATGGGCCGTGATGTGCAGACCCTTGTGCGCAGCGTCGACTCGCTTGAGGCCGACCAGGACGAGATTACGTTCGTAGGCGAGGGCACTGAGGTGAACTCCGTTCTTACGCTCGAAACCATCCTCAAGGGTGCCTACTACTATCAAGTTCCTGTGTCGGGCGACCGCTTCGCCAAGTACACCATCGTAGACAACAAAATCAATGTTGTGGCCGAGCGTCGCTTCGAGACCAATACTTACTCAGCGCGCAAATACACCCATGCGTGGCTTGATGAGAGCACTCTCATCATCATGGCTGCAGCCGGCGATGCAAAGTCGATAATCTGGACAAAGCTCAACGCTGACGACATGACCATCATCGATGAAGGCACTCTCGACATCGCTTTGCCGGATGATCAGGTGGCATTTACCACATCGGGCATCCTCAGATATCGCGCCAGCGATGACAAGCTCTTCTACTTCTTCTTCGCCAAGGGCGGAACGGGAATGAGCAGCACCACGCGTAATTCGCCTATGAGAACAGCCGTGATCGACCCCTCGACTATGGCTATTGTGAGCGATACAGAATGCTTCCTCGACTGTGAAATGGTGGGTACTGCCTATGGCGAACTTCTGCAGACTACTACCGTCATCGACGACGAGAACAACCTGTACATAGCTTGCAAGACCGACGAAGAGGATGGCGAGCACAGCCACTTGCTGAAGATTCCCGCAAACTCTACTCAATTCGATGAGAGCTACGATGGCTTCACCGCCGACGGCAAGCTGATTTCGATTCTCTACCTCGGAGGCACCGACGTAGTTGGCTATGCACGCACCGACGATCTTGGCACCGGAATCGACTCGTTCAGCCACTACTACACGGTGATAAATCTCAACACAAAGGTTTCAACGCCAATCAAGTACAATGGCGAACAGTTGGCATACAGCAGCGGCCGCTTCTCATCGCGCATGGCTTATGTTGACAACAAAGCCTACATCGGCGTTGACGCAGAGGGCACGCATCCGGTGATATACATCTACGACGCTCGGACCAAGACAACTACCAAAGGCGCAGAGCTTATGGAAGGCGTTTATTTTGAGCAGATCCGCGTAGTTGACAATCTTGACTAAGCATAATCAAAAAAACAGGCCAGTATACAATATGTTAGATATCCGGGGTGACGTGAGTCACTCCGGTTATTTCACATTTCACCGTCGCAGCAGCCACTAACGACTATGAACGCATTTACAGGGTGGATACAAAAGATACATCAGATAAAGGGGTTGGTTATTCTGGGTGCTTGCTGCCGGGTGCATGTTTGTGATAGTGACCGGAGTGGCGATATATTTCACAAAAGGAAAAAATAAACACAAAAGAAAATGAAACGCATAATTTCTATAATACTGATTGCTTTGAGCGCAGTGATGTATACCAATGCCTTTGATTTGCAAAAAGGCGACAAGGCAGCCCTGCTGATGGTGCATTTCGGCACTACATTCGACGACACGCGCGCTGCAACAATTGATGCCATCAACGAAAAGGCGGCCACGGAATTCCCCGACATGAAGGTAGTTGAGGCATATACATCCAGAATCATCATATCCCGCCTTGGGAAGCGGGGAATTGTAAAGCAGACGCCTCGCCAAGCGCTGCTGCAGCTTGCCGCCGACGGATACACCCATGTGTTCATACAAAGCACTAATGTGATCGACGGTATCGAAGCCCAAGCTCTGCGCAGCGAGGCCGACTGCATGGTGCCGTTCTTCAAGGAGGTGCGCATTGGCAATCCCTTGCTTTATTCAATCGACGATTGCCTCGAAGTCGAGAAAATTTTGGCTGAGAGGTATGCCTCGCATATGGGCAAGAATTCGGCGGTAGTGCTTGTGGGCCATGGCACTTCTACGCCTGCCAACGCAATCTACTCGCAGATGGACTACATGTTTGCAGTCCAAGGCCATCCTCAAATACATGTTTCCACGGTAGAGGGATATCCCACATTTGACACCACTGTGGCCAACCTGACAGAGAGCAAGGCGAAGAACGTAACGCTCGTTCCGTTCATGTTCGTGGCCGGCGACCATGCCCGCAATGACATCGACGGCGAGTGGAAGGGGGCTCTTGATGAAAAAGGATTCAACACCAGTGCGATAATAGAAGGCCTTGGGCAAATCCCCGAGATACAGGACATATACATCCGCCACATCAAGGATGGCCTGAAGGAGCGTCCGCTAACGCCGGTGGAAAGGAAGGCAGCATATCTGCTGGAAAATAAGTAAGGCCCGTAGTATTCATGAACAAGAAGCAGGTCATAGCGCTTGTCGCAGCGGTGGCATTAGTTGCGATTTGCGCGATATTTGCGTACAATCATTGGTTTGCGCCTACAAGGGTATTGATAGTAAACCCTTTGCCTGCGCAGGCTGCTGAGATGATGCTCAATAACGACAGCCGCAATATCGATGTCACATGTGTAAGCGCGGAAAACGCTCACGGCTTTTCTAATTACGATGTTGTGCTGATGTATGGCAGAGGGCTGTTTCTTGATTCATTGCAAATGCGCGAACTCGAAATAGCTGCATCGAAGGGGGTGAAAATATATACGAATGCACTGCGCAATTTCAGTTTTGTGGTTTACCACAATCTGGATTCGGCGCAAGTGGAGATTTTCAACGGCTACTTCAGGAATCCATGCAAATCAAATTACATCAATCTGCTAAAGTATGCCCGTAATATTTCCACGCCCCATAGGGCGGGGGCCAATGATTACGAAATGCCTATTGAGCTCCCGGCTGACCTGTTCTATCACCTCGAGGGAGGCAATTACTTTGACAAAGCCAGCGACTTGACCGCTTACCTAAAGAATCGTGGCATATATCATGAGGGTGGCAATAATGTGGCTTTAATATCAGGCATTACCTTTCCGGTTGAGGGTAATCGAGCGCACATCGATGGCCTTATTTCGCGTCTAACCCAGGCTGGGTGCAACGTATACCCCATATCAGCCAAGGGAAGCAAACGGGATGAACTTATACGGCAGGTTGATCCGGCAGCTATCGTGTATCTGCCGATGGGCAGGCTCGGCAATGACAGCCTAATCAATTGGTGCTATGAGAGGGAGATACCGCTATTCATGCCTTTCCCTCTGATACAGACGCGAGAGCAGTGGCTCGACGTGAGCAATCCTATCAGCGCGGGCACGCTCAACGCTCGAATCGTAGTGCCGGAAATAGACGGAGCCATGACTCCGCTGTGCATATCTACTCAGGATCCCGATGAAGAAGGCTACCTCTTGTACACCCCCGACCCGGAGCGCATAGATGCCTTCATAGAGCAGTTTTCTCGCTATATGGCGCTTAAAGCAATGCCAAATAGTGAAAAAAAGATAGCTATAGGCTACTTCAAGTCGCCGGGAAAGGATGCGCTGCTCGCCTCGGGCATGGAGGTGGTGCCGTCGTTGTATAATTTCCTGCTTCAGCTGAAGAAGGAAGGTTATGATCTTACTGGCATGCCGTCGAATCTTGCAGAATTCAAGAATGACGTCATGCGCAAGGGGTCGGTGATGGGTGACTATGCTCCGGAGGCACAGCGGCGATTTATGGACGAATGCAGCCCTACATGGGTCGACAAAGACACATACAAGCGGTGGGCCTGCGAAGTGCTTCTGCCGGAAAAATACGAGGAGGTGGAGAAGCGTTACGGCGAGGCCCCGGGTGCATTGCTTGCACGCGGCGACAGCATAGCCATAGCGATGCTACAATACGGCAATGTAATGATATTTCCGCAACCTCGGCCAGCCATAGGCGATGACGACTTCAAGCTTGTGCATGGCGTGGACGTGGCACCCCCGCACAGTTATCTCGCGCCTTACCTGTACATGCAAAAGGAATTTGACGCAGATGCGTTGATTCACTTTGGCACGCATGGCAATCTTGAGTTCACTCCCGGCAAAAATGCAGGGCTATCGCAGGCTGATTGGGCTGAAGTGCTCATTGGCAATCGTCCGCACTTCTACTTCTACACCACGGGCAACGTGGGCGAGGCTATTATTGCCAAGCGCAGAAGCCATGCAGTGATGGTGACACACCTTACACCACCCTATGTTGAGTCGGGAATGCGTGAGAAGTATTCATCGCTTCTCGAGGAGATACATTCAGCCATAGCCTATCCCGAGCGCAACAACATAAATCTGAAAAAAGAGATAGTAGCACTAAGGCTGCACGATGATTTAGGCTTGGATTCAACACTGTATGCGCCTTACTCGGCAGAAGAACTCGAAACGATAGACTCATTCCTTGAGGAAATAGCCAACGAAAAGACAACCGGAGCAAATTATGTAATGGGAGTGCCTTATTCTGAGGAGGATATGGTGACTACACTTGTGGCCATTGCAGCCGACAAGATTGCCTACGAAAGGGCAAAAAAGGATTTTGAAAAAGGAAAAATCACCGAGAAACAACTTCATGACATGGCTTACATTGCTCATCATTATCGCGATGATGCCGTCGAGGCAGTAAAGAGCGCTAATGCATCGGCAAACGCCGCAGGCAGTGAGGCCGAGCAGGTGATGAATTACCGCATGCAGCTTAGCCAATCGGCTGGCGCTGAGATAGAATCCATGGTGGGCGCGCTTTCCGGCAAGCCAGTGCGTCCGGCACCAGGCGGCGACCCGGTGCTGAATCCCAACGTGCTGCCCATGGGCAGAAACATGTACAGCGTCAATGCCGAGGCTACGCCGGGCAACAAGGCCTGGAACGATGGAGTGGCGCTTGCCGAACAAACATTGGAGAACTACAAAAAGCAGCACGGCGAATACCCTAAGAAAGTTACATACACGTTCTGGGCCGGAGAGTTCATATCCACGCAAGGCGCCACGCTTGCTCAGGCGTTGAGGATGCTCGGCGTAGAGCCAGTGAGAGATGAGCAAGGACGTGTCATGGACTTGAAACTTACGCCTTCGGCCGAACTTGGGCGTCCGCGAGTCAATGTCATGATTCAGGTGTCGGGACAATTGCGCGACATAGCGGGCTCGCGGCTGCAGATGCTCACCGAAGCCGTAAGGCTTGCTTCCGAAGCGAAGGATGACATCTATCCAAATTATGTGGCTCAGGGCACAATTGAGCAGGAGAAGCAACTTGTGGATAACGGCATCACGCCCATTGAGGCAAGGGCTTTGTCTACTGCAAGAGTGTTTGGTCCCGTAAACAATGGCTATGGTTCGGGCATGCTCAGCTACACCGAGAACTCGGGCTCGTGGGACGACCGCAAGGAGCTTGCCGAAGGATTCATCAACAATATGTGCGCGCTCTACGGCGACACAGCCAATTGGGGCAACGCTAATCCCGACGCATTCAAGGCGGCTGTTGCCAATACAGATGTTGTGGTGCAGCCGCGCCAAAGCAACACTTGGGGGCCGATTAGCCTTGACCATGTGTATGAATACACCGGAGGCTTGTCGTTGGTGGCAACTACTGTAAGCGGACGCGAGCCGGATGCCATTTTCGCAGACTACCGCAATAGTTATCTGCCACGAATACAAGATGCAAAGCAGGCCGTGGCGGTGGAGATGCGCTCAGCGCTCCTGAATCCTGTAATAATCAAAGAGCGCATGAAGGGCGATGCCACCACGGCGCAGGGATTCGGAGAAATGTTCCGCAATGTATTTGGCTGGACAGTGATGCGACCATCGGCGCTCAACGGAAACACATACGACGATCTCTACAAAACCTATGTAGAGGACGTGCACAATCTTGGACTGAAAGATTATTTCGAGCGCGTGAATCCGGCAGCTATGCAGGAGATGTTAGGCACGATGCTTGAAGCGGCTCGCAAAGGATATTGGAAGGCTACCGACGAGCAAATGCAGACGGCAGCCCGGCTGCAGGCCGAACTTACGCAACGCAATGGGGCGCCGTGCACTGAGTTTGTGTGCGCAAATGACAAACTTCGCCTTTTCACGGCTTCTAAGCTCGATGCCAATAGCCGAGAAATGTATTTGAGAAGGATGAGCGAGGCAATCTCCGGTGATACTCAAGGCGTGGTGATGAGGAGCGAAAACATGACGCTCTTTGAAGATATGAAGGATACAAAGCACATATCCATCGCGATAGTGGCTGTGGTATGCCTTTTGTTTGTGATTTCAGTGGTCGCAATAATGCTCAGGCGCAGAAAAAGCAACCAAACATAATAACATACGATAAAATTGAGTTAATATATTGTCCAACCCTCCGCATGAAAATAGAACCATGATAAAAAAGAAAATATTTCTGTACATCCAAATAGCGTCGATCTTGGCGCTTGCCTCTTGTGGAAGGCATGCTTCATCGCAATCAGGCGACTCAGGCCGTGATGGCATGCCGTCGGATACATTGTCGATGGTGACGCCTAAATACGCCAAAGGCTTCAATGTGAAATACGAAGGAGGTGTGACGCTTCTCGAAATTAACGATCCTGAGAACAAAGAGGCTGAGCAATTCCATTTCGCCCTGGTGCCAAAAGGCTCCGACGCTGAGATTCCGAAAGGATACACAAAAATCAGTACGCCGGTGGAGACTGCCATATGCATGACATCACTCCAACTGTCGAATTTCTTGAAGCTTGGCATTCCGGAGAAGGTAGTGGGAATCACCAGCACGCGACATCTGCACAACGAGACGATGAACAATCAGCTTAAAAACGGCATGACGCAGAAAATCGGCATCGAGGGCAATTTCGACAATGAGGTGATTATGGCCATCGACCCTGATGTGATATTTATTTCGCCGTTCAAGCGCGGCGGCTACGATGCCATCAGAAACGTTGACATTCCGCTGATACCTCACCTTGGATATAAAGAGCTTACGCCGCTTGGGCAGGCCGAATGGATGAAGGTGGTGGGGCTGCTCACGGGCAACGAGCGTAAAGCCAATGAAATATTCTCTGGCATCGAGAATCGTTACAACGGACTGAAGGAACTCGCCGACACAGCCTCTGTGCGTCCGCAGGTGTTCAGCGGTGAGATGCGCGGCGGCAACTGGTACGCCGTAGGTGGCAGGAGTTTTCTTGCTCAGCTATTCAGGGATGCGGGTGCTGACTATTTCTTGAAAGGCAATGAGGAATCAGGCGGCGTGACTCTTGATTATGAGACAGTGTATGCCAATGCGGCCAATGCCGACTATTGGCGCATAGTCAATAGCAATGAAGGAAAGTTTGACTACTCGTCGCTTAAGTCGCTCGATCGCCGCTACACTGATTTCAAGGCGTGGAAGGACCATGGCGTGATTTACTGCAACATGCGTGAGGTGCCGTTCTATGAAAGCATGCCTGTAGAGCCGGAGGAGGTTTTGGCCGATTTCATTCATGTGTTCCATCCTTCAATCCTCCCCGACCATCAACCGAAATACTATCACTTGCTGAAATGAAAAGGTCGACTACCGCGATATTGATGATTTGCCTGATGATTTCGATATTGCTCTTCTTCTTCCTTAACATTCTGCTCGGCTCGGTGAGCATACCGGCCGAAGAGATTATTAAGATAGTCACAGGAGGGGCCTCCGACTCGGCAATATACAACAACATCGTGCTAAAATCCAGGGTGCCCCAGTCGCTGACGGCTATAATGGCCGGGGCAGGCTTGGCAGTGAGCGGCTTGTTGATGCAGACCGTTTTCCGCAATCCACTGGCCGGACCTTCGGTGCTTGGCATCAGTTCGGGCGCGAGCCTCGGCGTGGCATTCGTAGTGCTTCTGTCGGGCAGCATCGGCGGCGTGGCACTGAGCAAGCTTGGCGTGATAGGCGAGGTGACAATCACGGTGTCGGCCATAGTGGGTTCGCTGTTGATTATGGCGTTGATTGCCTATGTTGCGCAGAAGGTGAAGGGCAATGTCACGCTGCTCATAATGGGTGTCATGATAGGCTACATCGCAAATGCCGTGATTGGCGTGCTGAAGTTTTTTAGCGCTGAGGAGGACATCAGAGCCTATGTAATATGGGGGCTTGGCAGTTTCGCCCGTGTGTCGGGCGGCCAAACCACTGTTTTCATCGTGCTGATGCTGATACTTCTGCCAATGTCGTTCTTGCTCATAAAGACACTCAATTTGCTGCTGCTTGGCGATGCCTACGCAAAGAATCTTGGGCTTAACATCAAGAAGGCTCGCTTGCTGGTGATATCATGCTCGGGCGTGCTTGTAGCAATAGTCACTGCCTATTGCGGGCCAATCGTATTCCTTGGGCTCGCAGTGCCGCATCTATGCCGAGGCATATTCCGCACGTCAAATCATGCCACCATACTTCCGGCTTCGCTGCTTGCGGGCGCCTCGTTGGCATTGCTGTGCAATCTGATTGCACGCATGCCGGGCTTTGAGGGAGCGCTCCCGGTGAATTCCGTCACAGCGCTTGTGGGCGCTCCGGTAGTGATGTGGGTATTGTTCAATAAAAGGAAGAGCGAATGATGGGACAGAGACACGAAACGATACGCGCAAAGCGTCTTGTCACCGGTTATGTCGACAAGCATAGAAAAATCACTATAACCACCGATATCGACACTTCGCTTTATTCCGGAGAGCTTACCTGCCTGCTTGGACCCAATGGAGCCGGCAAGTCGACGCTGCTCAAAGCATTGTCGGGATTTCTGCCTCCATTGTCGGGCGACATAGTCATCAACGGCAAATCGCTTAGTGACTATAAAGATTCAGAACTGGCAAGAGTGATTGGCGTAGTGCTCACGGAAAGGATACGCTTGGCCAACATGTCGGCATACGAGCTCGTGGCCATGGGTCGTAGCCCTTATACTGGATTTTGGGGACATTTGCATCCTCGCGACAAGGAAATTATCAATGAGGCATTCTCGCTTGTGAATATCTATTCGCTGCGCGATTGCATGTTCAATACGCTAAGCGACGGCGAGCGGCAGAAGGTGATGATAGCAAAGGCTCTTGCTCAGGAGACGCCAATCATATTCTTGGACGAACCTACAGCCTTCCTCGACTATCCGAGCAAGGTAGAGATTATGCAATTGCTGCAGAATCTGTCGAGGACGAAGCAAAAGACTGTGTTTCTGTCGACTCACGACCTGGAATTGGCGTTGCAGATCGCAGATAAGATATGGCTAATCGACAAGCAACTTGGCGTGCGCACCGGCACGCCCGAGGACCTTGCTGAAGAAGGCTTGCTCGGAAAATACTTCGAGCGCGAGGGGATCGTATTTGATTTGGAATCGGGACTTTTCCGCATCGACCATAAATTGACGAGAGACATCAGGCTTGAGGGTGAAGGGGTAAGATGCAATCTTGTGAGGAAAGCGCTTGCTCGAAATGGCATCAGAGCCGGTAAGGATATTTGCTCACTAGAAAAAATTGTGGTGTCGGACAAGGATTATACATATTTTGATCACAAATATGATACCATCGAAGCACTTTTAGATGTAATTTTACAGAATAATCCAAACGATAAGACATGAGTAAGATTACCGTCATAGGAATTGGCCCCGGAAGCCCTGCCGACTTCACAGTAGGAGCGGTGGATGCGCTCCGCCGTTGCTCAATTCTGGTAGGGTACAAATTTTACATACCTTTTGTAAGTCAATTTCTGAAAGAAGACGTCGAAATAGTGCAGAACGGCATGAAGCAGGAGCGCACTCGAATTGGCCTCGCCCTCGACCGCCTTGCCGACGGCGATGACGTGTGCGTGATAAGCTCGGGCGATTCGGGCATTTATGGCATGGCCCCATTGGTGTATGAAATGATGCGCGAGCGCGGCATGGAGGCCGAGGTGGAGGTTATCCCAGGCATAAGCGCATTCCAGAAAGCAGCCTCGATGTTGGGCGCTCCGGTGGGCCATGACTTCTGCGTGATATCGCTCAGCGACCTCATGACACCGTGGGCGCTGATTGAGCGTCGCATCATTGCAGCCGCCGATGCCGATTTTGTCACTGCAATATACAATCCCAAGAGCCATTCGCGCTATTGGCAGCTATATCGACTCAAAGAACTTTTCCTCGAAAAGCGCAGTCCTGACACTGTGGTCGGCTTTGTGCGCCAAGCGGGCAGGGACGGTGAGGCTGTCACCGTCACCACTCTTGAAGATTTCAATCCCGAGGATGTGGACATGTTCACCATAGTGCTCATAGGCAACAGCCGAAGCTATGAGAGTGATGGCAAATTCATCACGCCTCGAGGATACTACAATCAACAAGCCGACACGGCATCGGGCATAGGCCAATCTATCATGATAGAGAGTTTCCGCACCATCGAAAGGGAACTGAAGAATCCCGATGTGCCGCTGGGCGTAAAGTGGCCTTTGCTACACGCCATACACACCACCGCCGACTTCGACATGGAAAACGTGGTGAAGGTTGACGATGGAGCCGTAGAGAAGATTTACGAGGCGTTGTCGTCGGGCAAAGTGAAAACCATTGTCACCGATGTTACGATGGCAGCCTCAGGCATACGCAAGGGAGCACTGCAGCGCCTTGGAATCGATGTGAAGTGCTATCTGCACGACCCTCGCGTAGAGGAAATTGCCAAGGGAAAAGGGCTGACTCGCACCCAAGCGGGGATAAGGCTTGCCGTTAAGGAACATCCCGATGCACTGTACGTATTCGGAAATGCGCCAACGGCCCTTATGGAGCTTTGCGAACTGATTCGGCTGAAGAAAGCGTCGCCATGCGGAATAATCGCTGCGCCAGTGGGCTTTGTGCATGTGTGCGAGAGCAAGCACA
This sequence comes from uncultured Bacteroides sp., assembly GCA_964582335.1. Lineage (GTDB taxonomy): Bacteria > Bacteroidota > Bacteroidia > Bacteroidales > Muribaculaceae > CAG-873. Next base: position 26,332 of record CAZORI010000015.1, on the reverse strand, counting down.
TGGTGAAGCCGTTCACTGATGTGCCCAAGATAATAGTGGAAGGGCGCAAGGGCGGAAGCAACCTCGCCGCTACGCTCGTGAATGCGATACTTTGCTGGCCCGACGCCGCCGAACTAAAGCCCGGACGCGATGTGTAAGAGATTTACGGTGATTGGAATCACTGATAGTCACTTGCAGTACTTCCCACCCGACGTGCTGAGCGTGATATACGATAATGTAACGTTCTCGGGAGGAAGACGACATCGCGAGATTATGTCGTCTTATCTGCCGGATGGGGCGGAATGGATTGACATCACAGTGCCTCTCTCGGCCGTTTACGAAAAGTATCATGAGTATGACGATATTGTAGTATTCGCATCGGGCGACCCGCTATTTTTCGGCTACGCGGCTACCTTGCAGCGTGAATTCCCTGATGCGGAAATAAATGTGATTCCGACGTTCAATTCCTTGCAGATGCTTGCGCATAGGTTGTCGTTGCCCTATCAAGATATGGTAAACGTGTCGTTGACAGGCCGACCTTGGAAAAACCTCGATGATGCGCTGATTTCGGGATTCAGAATCATAGGCTGCCTTACCGACAGGGCCAAAGACCCGACTGGGATAGCTCGCAGGATGCTCCATTACGGATATGACAACTATGTGATGTCGGTTGGCACGGCGCTCGGAAACGAGGAAAAGGAGCGTGTAGCAACCATGCCGCTCCTTGAGGCCGCAAAGACCTCATTCGACAATCCCAACTGCGTGATTCTGCAGATGACGCGTCCTCGTCACAAATATTTTGGAATTCCTGAGACGGAATTTTTCCATCTGCAGGGACGCGATAAGATGATCACCAAGATGCCGATACGCCTTTTGTCGCTGTCGATGCTCGGCCTTGCTGACCGCACGTCGCTGTGGGACATAGGCTTCTGCACGGGATCAGTGTCAATAGAGGCTCGCTTGCAATTTCCGCATCTCGACATTACAGCATTTGAGGTGAGGGAAGAGGCACGCTCTTTGATGGAGCAAAATTCCTGCAAATTCGGAGCGCCTGACATCAATAGCGTGATTGGTGATTTCCTTGCGGTGGATATGTCGCAATACCGTCGTCCGGATGCGGTGTTCATCGGCGGCCATGGAGGCAAGCTTGCTGAGATTGTGAGCAAAGTGAAAGAGGCATTGCTCCCGGGAGGCGTAATTGTGTTCAATTCGGTAAGCCCCGAAAGTTGTGAAATGTTTCAAACCGCCGTCGAATCGGTGGGCATGGCCATAGTGGATCGTCACGTCATGGCCTTGGATTCGTTCAACCACATAACTATACTAAAAGCCCAATGAAAAGCATAATTATATACGTTTCCCCAAAGGGAAAGGAGATAGCCGACGTGTTGTCGAAGGAGTTAGGCGAATGCACTGTGGCGAGTCATAAAGGACTTCACGATAATGCGCTTGCCGATTGCAAAAGCATTGTTTTTGTGGGCGCGCTTGGCATATGCGTGCGCACAGTGCTCCCTTGTATCCACAATAAATACGAGGACCCGGCTGTAGTGTGTGTCGACTCTTGCGGCAAATACTCGATTTCGGTGCTGTCGGGACACATTGGCGGCGGCAACGAGTTGTGCCGAAGGGTGGCAAGGATATTAGGCGCTGCGCCTGTAATTACCACTCAAAGCGACAACACAGACATGTGGGCTCTCGATACTCTTGCCTCGCGCTTCGGGTGGGCAACAGAGGCAGGAAAGGGAAAGATGAATGCGGCGATATTCAAGTTTGTCAACGGCGAGCCCACGGGCCTTTTGCTCGATGTCAAGGACAAAGGCACAGATGAGTTGCTCAGAACAATGCCCGAAAATGTGCGCCTTATGTCGGATATCGACGACAATGAAGGGCTGAGCCTGATAATAGCGGTCACGCCTTACATATATTCAGTTCGTACAGGCGTTCCGGTGCTTCATTACCGTCCTAAGGTGCTTAACCTTGGCGTTGGTTGCCGCAAAGACTGCGACCCCGATGGCGTAGGCGCTTACATTGCAAACAAAATGATTGAATCTGGCGTTAGTCCGCTGTCGCTACGCTCAGTGTCGACAATTGAGTTGAAAAAGGACGAGCGTTTGCTCGAAGCGTTTAAACATCAGTATTCACTCGAAGAAGCAAAGATATTCACGGCCGACCAGTTGGCCGACATCGATGTGCCGAATCCATCTGATAAAGTTAAGGAAGTCGCCGGCGTGTGGGGCGTGGCCGAAAGCTGCGCGATTGCCGGAGCCGACGGCGGCAAATTGCTCATTGAGAAATGCAAGGGCAAGTTGTCAGAGACCAACGACTTCACATTCGCAGTGGCAATTATGCGCGATGCCGTGCCGCATGGACACATCGAGATAGTCGGTGCAGGCCCTGGTGACCCTGAATTGGTATCGGTGCGCGGAAAGCGATTCCTTGAAGAGGCCGACCTCATACTCTATGCCGGAAGCCTGGTGCCGGAAGAACTCACGCATTACGCCAAGCCGGGCTGTGTGGTGAGAAGCAGCGCCAGCATGAACCTGGAGGAGCAATTCGCTCTGATGAAGGAATTCTATGACAAGGGGCTGCAAGTGGTGCGCCTACATACGGGCGACCCCTGCATCTACGGTGCAATACAAGAGCAGATGGCATTCTTCGACCGTTACGGCATGTCGTATCACATTACGCCGGGCATATCATCGTTCCAGGCAGCTGCGGCTGAGTTGCGTTCGCAGTTCACGATACCGGAAAAGGTGCAATCAATCATCCTTACGCGAGGCGAGGGACGCACGCCCATGCCGGAGCGCGAAAAGCTGCACATGCTGGCTAAGTCGCAAAGCACGATGTGCATCTACCTGAGCGCATCGATCGTGGATGATGTGCAGCGCGAGCTATTGATGGCTTATCCGCCCGAGACTCCGGTGGCAGCCTGCTACAAGCTAACGTGGAAGGAGCAGCGCATCTACCGAGGACAACTCAAGGACCTCGCTAAAATCGTGCACGACAACAATCTGTCGCTCACGACGCTGCTCGTTGTGGGCGACGCGATTGACAACCGTCAGGGTTTGTCGAAGCTTTACGACGACAACTTCAAACATTTGTTCAGAAAATGATACTTGTGCTGGGCGGAACCACTGAGGGTCGACGTGCCGTAGATGTGCTCGACAAGGCAGGCAAGCCGTTTTTCTATTCCACGAAAAGCAGCTTGCAGACGGTGGATTCGTCCAATGCGGTGCGTGTAATCGGTGGCCTTGACCAGGAGAGTATGGCAGAATTCTGTCGGCATCATGGCATCAAAATGCTCGTAGATGCTGCGCATCCGTTTGCCGCCCAGCTGCACAGCACTGTGGAGGCGTGCAGCCGACAGTTGTCGATTCCTGTGATTCGCTATGAGAGGGTTTATCCCGAGCCTGATTTGCGAGTGATATGGTGCGATGACTTTGACGATGCCGTAGCCAAAATGCGCAGCGACAACGTGAAGCGTCTGCTGGCTCTAACTGGTGTGCAGACTATCGCAAAACTGCGCGGATTTTGGGCCGACCACGATTGCTATTTCCGCATCCTCAATCGCGAGGAGTCAATGGACATAGCCGACAAAGCCGGATTTGTGCGCGACAGGCTGCTGTTCTACGAAAACGACGTCGACATATTGCCCTTAATAGGCCAAATCCATCCGGATGCCATAGTCACTAAGGAAAGCGGTGAGTCGGGTGGATTCTCCAAAAAGGTGACAGAGGCAATAAGCGCCAGCGTAAGAGTGTACGCTGTAGCGCGCCCAAAATTGCCAGAAGATTTCATTGTCGTCACCGGTGATTACGGACTGCGCAAGGCGGTGGAGCGGCTGTGCCCCGGTTTCTTCGAACTTCGTAGCGGCTTCACCACCGGAGCCTGCGCCACCGCTGCCGCCAAGGCTGCGCTGCTTGCCCTCGTTGGCGAGCAAGAGCCGGAGTATGTGTCATTTCGCATCCCCGACGGCGAAGAAATGTGGATGAAAATCGACTGCTACAAGATATTGGACAATAACACTGCCGAAGCGGCGGTGGTAAAGGATGCGGGCGATGACCCTGACGTGACCAATGGATGCAAGGTCGGAGCCCGCGTGTCGCTTGCCAATCATGGCGAGGTGCATTTCATCGGAGGCGAGGGCGTAGGCACTGTCACGCTCCCTGGCACGGGCCTCGACATTGGCCAACCGGCCATCAACCCGGTGCCACGACAGATGATGACGGAAGAATTGCTGGCTATATATCCCGAGGGTTGCGATGTCACCATCTCTGTGCCGGGCGGAGCCGAGCTTGCCAAGCGCACGTTCAATGGCCGCATCGGCATCGAAGGCGGCATATCCATCATAGGCACCACGGGCATTGTGATGCCGTTCTCGCACGAAGCGTTCATGGAGGCGATATGCCGTGAAATGGAGGTGGCAAAGGCTCTTGGCTGCGAGCGAGTGGTGCTCAACTCAGGCGCGAAAAGCGAAAAAGCAGTGAAGTCGCGTTACCACCACTTGCCGGCCGCCGCATTCATACATTACGGCAATGCTATAGGCGAGTCGCTCGAAATGGCCGACGCGCTGCACATCGAAAGCCTTGCCGTAGGCGTGATGATTGGCAAGGCTGTGAAGCTGGCCGAGGGCAACACCGACACGCATAGCCACAAAGTGACCATCAACCGTGAATTTCTTGCAAGGGTGGCGGCAAGCGCCGGCTGCAGCCCCGAAGCGCAGGCATTAATGTCACGAATCAATATGGCGCGAGAGCTGTGGCAGGGACTGAGCAGCGACGACGCGAAAAAATTCTTCCCAAAATTGTTGTCGCTGTGCAAGGACGTGTGCCGAAAATGTTATAAAAACGGCGCTCTCACAATGCATCTAATCGACGACGTAGGAAATATAGTCACATCAAACTGAATAAAAAGGCAACCCAATGGCAAAAAACGGATTCTTGATTGCGGCGACCTCGTCGGGCTGCGGAAAAACCACCCTCTCGCTTGGGCTGATGCGCGAACTTACTCGACGCGGACTCGCGGTGCAGCCTTTCAAGTGCGGCCCCGACTACATCGATACGCAATTCCACGCCCTTGCCACAGGCAACGACTCAATCAACCTTGACACGTTCATGTCGTCGGGCGAGCATGTTCGCAGACTTTTCGCTCGATACTCCTGCGGCAAGGATGTGGCGATAGTCGAGGGAGTTATGGGCCTTTTCGACGGTTACAGCCGCATGGCCGGCAGCAGCGCCGAGATTTCGCAAACGTTGTCACTTCCCGTTATTCTGTTAGTAAATGCCGCATCCACGGCTTATAGCGTGGCGGCAACAATCTTCGGCTTCAAGAATTTCTGTCTTGAAATCAAAATCGCTGGCGTGATATTCAATCGCGTGTCGTCGGAGTCGCACTTCGCGTTCCTCAAGGAGGCATGCGCGGCTGCCGGCGTGGAATGTCTGGGCTATTTGCGCAAGAACGACGCTCTTGCTGCGCCATCGAGGCATCTGGGCCTCGCGCTGTCAGGCGATGGCGGCATGCAGCGCTTCGTCGAGGCTGCGGCCGATGGCGTGGCTGAAAATGTTGACATCGACCGTCTGTTAAGCCTCACCGCATTGCCCGAAAGTCGTAAAGCGGCTCGCGAACCGGAGGCAAAGCGCACGAAAATAGCTGCCGTGGCGTGTGACGAGGCGTTCAACTTCATATACCCGGCCAATATTGCCCGGCTGCGCGAGCAAGGCTACGAGATTGCATATTTCTCGCCCATTCGAGATGCAGAAATGCCCGATGCCGACTTCGCCTACATCCCTGGCGGCTACCCCGAGATATTCGCTTCGGAGATTTCGGCCAATGAGTCGATGCGAGCCTCGGTTAAGCGGTGTATCGAAGACGGAGGCAAGGTGTGGGCGGAGTGCGGCGGTCTGATTTACCTCGCCGACAACATCGACGGCAAGCCCATGTGCGGAATTTTCCCTCTCAATTGCACCATGGAGGGCGCCAAGCTGTCGCTCGGCTATCGCACGGTGGATTTCGGCCACGCTATGTTTCGCGGACACGAATTCCACTATTCTCGCATCACCGACGCTGATGCGTTGCCATCGGTGGCGCAACAAGCCAACGCGCGCGGCAAAGCTGTGAATACGCCTGTCTACAGATACAAGAATGCATTCGCGTCGTACACTCATCTGTATTGGGGCGACAACGACATATTTAAATTGTGGAAATCATGAAAAGGATATATACGCGCTCAGGCGACAAGGGCACTACCGCCATACACGGAGGCAAGCGTGTGCCGAAGACTGATATACGCATCGAGGCCAACGGTTGCCTCGACGAGCTGAACGTTGCCATTGGGGCTGTGCGCTCGTGCTTGACCGTCGACCACGAATGGCAACCGCTGCTCCGCGACGTGCAGATGCTTATGATGTCGCTGATGAGCATCGTGGCCACACCCAATGACGAGCGCGACAACAACCCGAATTCGCTTCCCGATGATTGCGTAGCCGAAATCGAGCGTGCAATCGATCGCGTAGCCGAGCAGTGCGAGGATTCGGACCACTTTGTGCTACCAGGCGGCTCGCCGTTGGCGTCGTGGCTGCACCAGTGCCGCGTGGCTGCGCGCCGAGCCGAGCGCCGACTGTGGCAACTCCACGCCGCCGATCCGGTGCCGGAATTGATATTGCAGTACGTCAACCGCCTATCCGACCTTTTCTTCGTCATGGCACGCCTCGAATCACAGAAAGGCAGTTTGGGCGAGGAGCGCTGGAAACTATTCACCTATAAACGACGCATGAAATGAAGCATCTATCGCCAATAATGCTCGGTGGCACCGGTAGCGACGTGGGCAAGAGCGTCATTGCCACAGGCTTGTGCCGCATATTCCTCCAGGACGGCTACCACCCTGCGCCCTTCAAGGCACAGAACATGGCGCTAAATTCCTACGCCACGCCCGATGGCAAGGAGATAGGACGCGCACAGGCCGTGCAAGCCGAGGCCGCTGGCATCCCATGCAGCACCGACATGAACCCGCTGCTGCTAAAGCCGTCGGGTGAGCATACGTCGCAGGTGGTGCTTAACGGCGTGCCAATCGGCAACCGCGACTCCTACACCTATTACCGCAACGGGGGCCGCGATGCTCTGCGTCGTGAGGTGCACAGCGCCTTCGACCGACTTTCCGCCACGTACTGCCCAATCGTGATGGAGGGCGCGGGCAGCATCGCCGAAATCAACCTGCAGGACACCGACCTGGTGAACATGTCGATGGCGAGCTACGCTCGCGCAAAGGTGATACTTGTGGCCGACATCGATAGGGGAGGGGTGTTTGCCAGCGCATACGGCTCGATCATGCTGCAGCCGAAAGAGTACCGCCGGCTGATCAAGGGCATCATCGTCAACAAGTTCCGTGGCGATTTGCGCCTTTTCGAGAAAGGGCGCAGGATGATGGAGGAGGTGTGCGGCGTGCCGGTGCTCGGCGTAGTGCCTTACGCCCCCGACATCCACATCGACGAGGAAGACTCGGTGGCGCTATCGGGCAAGAACACCAAGGCGAGCGCAGATAAGATAAACGTGGCGGTGGTGCTTCTTCCCCATATCTCCAACTACACCGATTTTGACGCCATAGAGCGGCATCCGGCCTTCAACTTATACTACGCTAAGGATGCTGCTCAGCTACGCGATGCCAACGTGATAATATTGCCGGGAAGCAAGAACACTATAGCCGATTTGAAGATGATACGCGACAATGGCATGGCGCAAGCAATAACCGTTGCCCACGAGCAAGGCAAATGCGTGATAGGCATTTGCGGCGGCTACCAGATGCTGGGCCGCAGCGTAGGCGACCCCGACGGCGTGGAGGGCGAGCCGTGCGAGATGCCCGGGCTGGGCATTCTGCCGGTGCACACGGTGATGGATGGCGCGAAGGTGACGCGCCAAGTGAAGTTCGGCTTCATGGGCGCCCACGCTGTGTGCGAGGGCTATGAGATACACAACGGACGCACCGTGGTGACCGAGGGCGCAGAGCCGGCGTGCACCCTTGCCGACGGCGCGCCCGACGGATGCATAGCCCCCGGCGGCAACGCTTTCGGCACGTACATCCATGGCATCCTCGACAATGCCGCCGTCATCGACCACATCTTGTCGCGGTTCGGCGACAAGGCTGCCGGTGCGCACGGCTGCGTTGACTATGCTCAATTCAAGGAGAAGCAATACAACTTGCTGGCCCAGCATCTGCGCCGGCACGTCGACATAGATTTACTTTATAAAATAATGGAAAGCGATGATTGACGGACACGGCGACGACCTGTGGCGCTACGGCGGCAAGGTGAAGAGCAATTTCAGCACTAATATATATTTGTCGTTCGACCATGCGCCCCTCATGGACATGCTCGGCGGAGCCGACGACGCAGTGTCCAGTTATCCTGAGCCTGAGCCGCGCTCGGTGGAGGAAGCGCTCGCCAAGCTCAACGGCTGCGAGGAAGCCGACGTGATGGTCACTAACGGTGCCACTGAGGCTATCTACATGATAGCCATGGCCCATGCCGGCAGCAAGTCGGCCATCTGGGCGCCAACGTTTCGCGAGTACCAGGATGCGTGCGCTCTTCACGGCCACAAGGTGCAGTTCTTCGCCGACTTGGAGCATCTGCCCGAGGATTGCAGCATGGTGTGGCTGTGCAATCCCAACAATCCCACAGGCCAGGCGTTTGACCGCGACGCGCTGCTTAGCCTAATAGCTGCGCACGCCGACAAAGTGTTCGTAATCGACCAGGCGTATGCCGACTACACGCAGTCGCAGGTGCTGACTGCCAACGATGCCATTGGCCTTGGCAACGTCGTGCTGCTCGGCTCGCTCACCAAGCGATTTGCGGTGCCGGGCCTGCGCATAGGCTATGCCATGGGGGCGAGTGCCGTCATCGAAGGAATTAGGCGTTGGCGCATGCCGTGGTCGGTCAACGGCTTGGCCATCAAGGCTGCTCTCTATCTGCTCGGCAACATAGCCGACTACCTCATCGACGCGCCCATGCTTCATGCCGAAGCGCTGCGCATGAGCGAGTTTCTCACGTCGATGGACATCAAGGTGTCGGCAACCGATTGCAACTTCATGCTATGCGAGCTGCCGAGCCGCACGGCTGCCGAACTCAAGGATTTCCTGATTGCTAATGGCGGCATACTAATACGCGACGCCTCCAATTTCGAGAGCCTTACGCCCAGGCATTTTAGAATAGCGGTGCAGACGCCCGCCGAGAACGACCGTCTGGTCGACATGATACGACTATGGATGAGTTCGTGATGGCAGTTGCGTCCCTGCTTGTGGGCTGGTTGCTCGATGTGGCATTCGGCGACCCTGCGCGGCTGCCGCATCCCGTCATTTGGTTTGGGCGCTCCATATCCGCTTGTGAGCATGCACTCAATCGCGGTGGCCGTCGCACGGCAAAGGGCGCGGTGACGGCGTGTGCGCTCATCATGGCCACGTATCTCGCTTTCTATTGGCTATTGCGGCTCGTTGAGCCGTGGCCGTGGCTATGGATGGCTGTTGTGGCGGTGGGCGTGTTCTACTGCCTTGCGGGCACTACGCTGGTGCGCGAGGTGAAGGCGGTGTTTGCAGCAGCCGACCGTTCGCTCGATGCCGGGCGGCGTCAGGTGGCGCGCATCGTGGGCCGCGACACGGCGCAGCTCACCGACCATGAGGTGCGCACTGCCGCTCTGGAGACGCTTGCCGAGAATCTGAGCGATGGCGTGGTGGCGCCGCTCTTCTGGTTTGCTCTCCTTGGCTTGCCGGGCATGATGGCCTACAAGATGGTGAATACGCTCGACTCTATGATTGGCTACAAAAGCGAGCGCTACAAGCAGTTTGGGTGCTGGGCAGCTCACATCGACGATGTGGCCAACTACATCCCGGCGCGCCTCACAGCGCTCCTGATGGTGCTTGCGGCCGGAAGACCGTCGCTCATGCGGTTTGTGCTTCGCTATGGGCCTGAACATGCCAGCCCTAACAGCGGGTGGCCCGAGGCTGCGCTTGCCGGCATCCTTGACTGTAGATTTGGCGGCCCGCACGACTATTTCGGCGTGTCAGTGCCCAAACCGTATATCGGCACACACGACCGTGCGTTCACCTACGCTGACATGCAGCGTGCCGTGCGCGTCAATCGCATAGCCGAGGTGATGGCCGTCGTCCTCACCTGCCTCTGCCGCGAAATGATTTCCATGATGCAAAGTTAATGAATTTTATTTATCGTGCCGAACAAAATTGCCATAGTCGAATGTTTTGTTAATCGTAATAAAAAATCCTCGTAAGAAAGCGGTGCTTTCACGCAAAAGAGCCACAAGCTTTCGCTTGCAGCTCTTTTGCGGAAAGACAGGGATTCGAACCCTGGGTACCCGTAAGGGTACAACGGTTTTCGAGACCGTCCCGATCGACCGCTCCGGCATCTTTCCTTGCGGTTTGCAGGTGCAAAGGTAGGAATTTTTTTGTAATTATCCAATCTTTATGGGCCTATATCACAAAAAAAAGTTATCAACATGGTGTTGATAACTTTTTTTTGATGTGTGTGGGTTAGGCTTATTTGCCGATGTATGCCTTCACTTTGGCAAGGATGTTGTCGACTGTGAAGCCAAATTTCTCGTCGAGCACCTTGTAGGGAGCAGATGCGCCAAAGCGCTCCATGCCGTATGCCTCTCCGTCGAAGCCCTTGATCATCTTCAAGGTGATGGGCAGGCCGGCGGTGAGGCCGTACTGCGGCACGCCGGGCAGAAGCACGGTGTCGCGATATTCGGCTGGCTGCTCGTTGTATAGGCCAATCGACGGCATCGACACTACGCGGCATGCAACGCCTTCGGCCTGCAGCTTCTCAGCCACTTGGCAAAGGAGCGACACCTCGCTGCCGTTGGCGACGAGCACAACCTGAGGATTCTCATCGGAGATGACGGTGTAGCCACCCTTGGCAGCCTGCAGGGCTTCAGCGTAGCGGTTGCCGCTTGCAGCGGGCAGGTCGGGGATGTCCTGACGGCTGAGGATGAGAGCAGAGGGCGTGCTGTTGTTCTCCATGGCGAGTTTCCAGCAAACGGTGGTCTCGATGGCGTCGGCGGGGCGCAGAGCCAGCAGCGAAGGCTTGCCGCTGAAATTGTGCACAGCTTCAAGCAGGCGAATTTGAGCCTCTTGCTCGATGGGCTCGTGTGTGGGGCCGTCCTCGCCTACGCGGAAAGCGTCGTGAGTGAGGATGTATTTCACGGGAAGCTCCATGAGAGCAGCCATGCGCATGGCAGGCTTCATGTAGTCGCTGAATACGAAGAATGTGCCGCAGGCTGCGATCATGCCGCCGTGTAGCACGATGCCGTTCATCAGGCATGCCATAGTGAGCTCGGCAACGCCGGCCTGCAGGAATGCGCCGGAGAAGTCGCCGTGTGTGAGGGCGTGAGTTTTCTTGAGGAAGCCGTCGGTCTTGTCGCTGTTGGCCAAGTCGGCGCTCGAGCATATCATGTTCTCAACCTTCTCGGCGAGAGTGCTGAGCACGGCAGCCGATGCTGCGCGAGTGGCGCTGTTGGGCTTCTGCGTGATTTTTTCCCAGTCGATGTCGGGAAGCTTGCCGGCGAGGAAGCCTTCGAGCTTAGCTTCGAGTTGGGGGTTGGCCTTAGCCCAAGCGTCGTGCTGGGCACGGCGGGCCTTCACGATTGCGCGCAATTCGTCGGCGCGCTTTGCGTAGAGCTCCTTCACTTCGGGAGCGATCACCCAAGGATTCTCGGGGTCGAAGCCCAGATTCTTGATAGTGGCAGCATAGTCAGCGCCCGATTTGCTGAGTGGCTGGCCGTGAGTTGAGCATTGGCCTTCGAAGCACTTGCCGTCGGCTGTAACGGCACCGCGACCCATCACGGTGTGGCCGATGATGAGGGTGGGCTTCTCGGTTTCGGCATGAGCCTTGGTGAGAGCGTCGGCTATTTCGGCGGGGTTGGTGCCGTCAACCTCGAGCACATTCCAGTGCCAAGCGCGGTATTTAGCGGCTACGTCCTCAGTGTCGACGGCGTCAACATAAGTCGAGAGCTGCACCTTGTTGCTGTCGTAGAACATGATCAGGTTAGAAAGGCCCAGGTAGCCGGCGATGCGGCCGGCGCCTTGGCTGATTTCCTCTTGGATGCCGCCATCGCTGATGAAAGCGTAGGTTTTGTGGGCAATCCAATCGCCAAATCGAGCCTGGAGGAATCGCTCAGCGATAGCAGCGCCAACAGCCATGGTGTGGCCTTGGCCGAGCGGGCCTGAAGTGTTTTCGATGCCGCGCTCCACTTCGAGTTCGGGGTGCCCGGGTGTGGGGCTTTCCCACTGGCGGAATTGCTTGAGCTCGTCGAGCGTGAAATGGCCGGCCAGGGCGAGCACGCTGTAGAGCATGGGCGACATGTGGCCGGGATCGAGGAAGAAGCGGTCGCGCGCAACCCAATGAGCATCGTCGGGGTCGGTAACGAGAAATTGTGAATACAGTACGTTGACAAAGTCAGCGCCGCCCATGGCGCCGCCTGGATGGCCGGATTTGGCCTTTTCAACCATCGAAGCAGCCAAAACACGGATGTTGTTGGCCGCACGGTCGAGAATGTTTACATTCATGGCTATTTTATCGGTAAAATGGTGAATAGATGATCGGGTTTATTAAATGCGACAAGCGCCAGTGCCGCCCTATGCGGCACGCGCGCTTGTCATAGATAAGTTTAGAAGAGGTAGGCGGCAGTCACAGTCCAGCCGTTGGTCTTGGCAGTCTTGCTGTTGGCGCCTTGCGATATTGTCATGGCGTTCTTTATGCCCCAGCCATATCCGGCGCTTACTTGCAGGTGGTTGAGGATCTGCACGCCCAAGCCAAGGTTCCAGGCAGCCTCAGCCTTGCGGTTGTTCACAAATTCGCCAACGGCCTTTTTCGACAACAGCATGTAGAATTCCGGGCCAGTGAAGATGTAAGGCGAAATGATGCGTCCAACAATGGGTAGGCCGAACTTGTACTTCAGGTTGATGGGAATCGACAGGTAGTCGGTGCCGTATTTGAGCTCTTGCTGGCTGCCGCCATCGGGGGTGACATATGCCTTGTTTGACTTATGGGTGTACATCACTGATCCATCGAGACAAATGTTGATGATGGGCACGGTGAATTCTGCCATGAGACCTCCGGTGAAGCCGGAGCGATTCGACGAGTTGGTGAGGAAGCTGGTGTTGGTGAAGCTCATTTTGTTGATGTCAGCTCCGATTTTGATACCCCAACGGAATTGCGCGGAAGCCGGAGTGGCAGCAGCCAAAACAGCCAATAGCGCGATATAGAGAACTTTAATCTTTTTCATAATCTCGATAATTTCCAAAATAAATAGTTAAAAAAAATAGTTGTTTCTGTTACGTGTATCAAGGCGGTGGTATTGCAGCAACTCTATTCACTGCAAATATAATAGTTTTATTTTGAAAAAATGATGACAATCGGCTACAAAAACTATGGATTGCACCATTTATATCCAAATGTTACCTTGTTATGACACAAAGGAAACATTTTTGGTCGCAAAATGGCTCAACCCACCACGGCGTGAATCACCAAATCTGTGTCGCCTACGTTGCGCAGCGTGTGTGTCGAGCCCTTTGGGCAATAGTAGGCGCCGCCGGGCACAACATCCTCCTGCACGCCGTCGCATATGGCCACGCCATGGCCGCTGATTGGAAATATTATCTCACAATTGTCGACGTGGGTGTGCATGCCTATCGAGGCGCCGGGCATGATGCGTATGCGCATGATTTTCTTTTGCCCATCATCGAAGGCCCGCATGCCTATTTCCTTGTCTCCGTCTTTGAAGTGGGGGATTATTTGTTCGGGTATTTTGTCAAGGTCTATCTTCATGATTTTAAGGTGTTGATTGGTCGATATGGTAAGCAGGGCGCATCCATTAGGGTGCGCCCTGCGATGATATAGCGTGCAAGCGTCGCTGCTTACTTCACTTCGGGATCAACGCCCCATTGCTGCTGGGCCAGGCGGCGATAGTTGTTGTAGCGCCACATAGCGTTGGCCTTGGCAGCATCGAAGAGCTCTTGAGCGATGTCGGGATATTGCTTCAGCACAGAAGCGTAGCGAACCTCGCCCTTGAGGAAGTCCTCAAATTTGTCCCAATCCGGAGCCTTGGAGTCGAGCGTGAAGGGGTTCTTGTTCTCAATCTCATTGGCGGGATTGTAGCGCCACAGGTGCCAGTAGCCGCATTCAACGGCGCGCTTCTCTTCTTTCTGGGCGTGGCCCATGCCGGCTTTGAGACCGTGGTTGATGCAAGGCGAGTAGGCGATAAGCAGCGAGGGGCCGTCGTAAGCCTCAGCCTCGCGGAATGCTTTGAGGGTCTGTGCCATGTCTGCGCCCATTGCCACTTGTGCAACGTATACGTAGCCGTAGGTGGATGCGATGAGGCCGAGATCCTTCTTGCGGATGCGCTTGCCAGAAGCTGCAAACTTGGCGATGGCGCCGAGCGGAGTGGCCTTGGAAGCCTGGCCGCCGGTGTTGCTGTACACCTCAGTGTCGAGCACGAGCACATTCACGTTCTTGCCGCTTGCGAGCACGTGGTCGAGGCCGCCGAAGCCGATGTCGTAGGCGGCGCCGTCGCCAGCGATGATCCACTGCGAGCGTGCAGCGATGTAGTCCTTGTGCTCGACAATGCCCTTGCAGATGTCGCAATTGCAAGCCTCGCACAGAGGCACAATCTTATCGGCAACTTCGCGGGTTGCGTCGTAGCTTGAGCGGTTGTCGAGCCAGCGCTGAGCGAGCTCCTTGATTTCGGCCGAGCAGCAGTTGCATGTCTGGGCCTTCTGGAAGAGATCGGCAAGGCGAGCCTGCATCTTCTCAACGGCAATCTTCATGCCCAGGCCAAATTCGGCGAAGTCCTCGAAGAGCGAGTTGGCCCATGCCGGACCGCGTCCGTTTTCATCCTTGCAGTAGGGAGTAGAGGGCACAGAGCCAGAGTAAATCGACGAGCAGCCGGTGGCATTAGCAACCATCTGGTGGTCGCCGCAGAGCTGGGTGACGAGTTTCACGTAGGGAGTTTCGCCGCAGCCCGAGCATGCGCCTGAGAATTCAAACAGCGGCTGAGCAAACTGGCTGTTCTTCACGTTGGCCTTGGTGTCGACCAGCGATGCCTTCGAAGAGACTTCCTTAGTGCAGAAGTCCCAGTTGGCCTGGTATTTGAGCTCTTGCTCAAGCGGCTTCATCTCCAGAGCCTTCACGCCCTTCTTGCCAGGGCAAACGTCAACGCAGTTGCCGCAGCCGAGGCAGTCGAGCACGTCGACAGCCTGAATGAATTGCATTCCGGCCATTGTCTTGCCGATAGCCTTGAGCGAGTAGTCCTCGCCAAACGGAGCCTTAGCCATCTCGTCGGCTGTAAGCACGAACGGACGAATTGCGGCGTGGGGGCAAACGTAGGCGCACATGTTGCACTGGATGCAGTTGGCGGAATCCCATTCAGGCACGAATGCTGCGACGCCACGCTTCTCGTAGGCAGCGGTGCCTTGTTCCCAAGTGCCGTCGGGGTTCTTCACGAAGTCGCTTACCTTGAGCAGGTCGCCGTCCTGAGCGTTGATGGGGCGCACGATGTCGTTGATGAAAGCGGAATCGTTGTTGGGCTCTTTCTCGTCGGCCGGCAGGTTGGACCATGCGGGGTCAACGTCGAGCTTGTGGTATTCTCCGCCGCGATCTACGGCTGCATAGTTCTTGTCCACAACGTCTTGGCCTTTCTTGCCGTAGCTCTTCACGATGAACTTCTTCATCTGCTCGATGGCGAGGTCGACGGGAATCACCTCGGTGATGCGGAAGAATGCGCTTTGGAGGATGGTGTTGGTGCGGTTGCCGAGGCCAATCTCCTGAGCGATCTTAGTGGCGTTGATGTAGTAAACCGAGATATTGTGGTCGGCGAAGTATTTCTTCACCTTGTTGGGCAGGTTCTTCACCAGCGTGTCACCCTCCCAGATGGTGTTGAGGAGGAATGTGCCGTTGTCGCGCAGACCGCGTGTCACATCGTACATGCGCAGATATGCTTGCACGTGGCATGCCACGAAGTTGGGGGTGTTCACCAGGTAGGTTGAGCGGATTGGGTTGTCGCCAAAGCGCAGGTGCGAGCAAGTGAAGCCGCCCGACTTCTTCGAGTCGTATGCGAAATATGCTTGGCAATATTTGTTGGTGTTGTCGCCGATGATCTTCACCGAGTTCTTGTTGGCTCCGACGGTGCCGTCAGCTCCGAGGCCATAGAACTTAGCTTCCTGGGTTGAGGGATCGCCGAGGGCAACTTCCTTGGGCAGGGGCAGCGATGTGAATGTCACGTCGTCGACGATGCTTACGGTGAAGTGGTCCTTGGGCATGGGCAGAGCGAGATTCTCGTATACGCCGATGATTTGGGCGGGGGTGATGTCTTTCGATGCCAAGCCGTAGCGGCCGCCTACAACGAGCGGAGCGTTGTCCTGGCCATATAGGCAGTCCTTCACGTCCATGTAAAGAGGCTCGCCGTTTGCGCCGGGCTCCTTTGTGCGGTCAAGCACAGCGATGCGCTTGCAGGTCTTGGGCAGGGCAGCCAGGAAGTGCTTTGCCGAGAAGGGACGATAGAGGTGCACGGCCACCATGCCCACTTTCTCGCCCTTAGAGCGCAGGAAGTCGATGGCTTCTTCGGCAGCTTGTGTCACAGAGCCCATTGCGATGAGCACGCGATCGGCCTCGGGGTCGCCATAGTAGTTGAAGAGGTGGTATTCGCGGCCGGTGATTTTGCTGATTTCAGCCATGTAAGCCTCCACGATTTCGGGCACAGCCTCGTAATATTTGTTGCAAGCCTCACGATGCTGGAAGAAAACATCGCCGTTTTCTGCCATACCGCGCGCCTGGGGGTTCTGGGGGTTTAGCGCGCTGTTGCGGAAATCGGCGAGTGCTTTGCGGTCGAGCAGTGGCTCCAGGTCTTCCTGGTTCATCACTTCGATTTTCTGGATTTCGTGCGATGTGCGGAAACCGTCGAAGAAGTTGACGAAGGGCACGCGTGACTTGATTGTTGACAGGTGAGCCACTCCGGCGAGGTCCATAACCTCTTGCACTGAGCCTTCGGCAAGCATAGCGAAGCCTGTCTGGCGCACCGACATCACGTCCTGGTGGTCGCCGAATATTGAGAGGGCATGCGAGGCCAATGTGCGAGCCGAAACATGGAAAACGCAGGGCAGCAGTTCGCCGGCGATTTTGTACATGTTGGGTATCATCAGCAGCAAGCCTTGCGAAGCTGTGTATGTGGTTGTCAGGGCGCCAGCCTGCAGAGAACCATGCACGGCACCGGCAGCGCCGCCTTCTGACTGCATCTCCTGCACCGTCACGGTTTCGCCGAAGATGTTCTTGCGACCGGCAGCCGACCATTCGTCTACGTATTCAGCCATCGTTGATGATGGGGTGATGGGGTAAATGGCAGCTACCTCAGAGAACATGTAGCTCACATGGGCAGCGGCCTGGTTGCCATCGCAGGTAATGAATTTCTTTTCTTTACTCATACGAAAGGGTTTATTATAGGTATTTTGTTGAAGAATCTGAGTGAAAACATTTTCCACGCAAAATTACAAATTTTCGTTCATACAACCAAATTTTGTTAGGCTTCAATAATTTTTCCCCCCATTTTCCCCCGATTCCTCACAAAAGCGCAACATTTCCAGAGCATCGCAGGCCGTGTAATTTAGATAATTTCCTGACCTTCTAACCTATTAACTATCAAGTTTCTCAATAATATGAGAAACTTGAGACATTAAGAAAATGCTAAAGCCACCCTTGCGAGGCGGCTCTATCTGTTTTCGTTGAATCGTTGTGGCTTATTTCATGAGCAACAAGTCGAAATAATACATCCTTATAATTTGAATAGGGGCTATTTGTGGGCGGCGAGGGTGGTGAGGGCGGGGCGCAGGCCGGGGGAGGTGGCTTTTATGTGGATGTCGCCGGCGGTGCCGTCGCTTCGCACTATGAGCATGGCTTTGCCGTAGAAGGCATTGCGCGTGTCGCCCTTGAATCGCTCCATCGAGATTGGGCTGCCGTTGTCGACTCCGGCGTTGAGGCCGGCGCCGGTCACGTCGAATGTGACTGTGTTGGTGGCCCATGGGCAGAGGTTGCCGTCGCGGTCGAGGATTTCCACGGTGACATAGCTTAGGTCGCTTCCGTCGGCCTCGATTGTAGTGCGGTCGGGTGTGAGGCGTATCTGATACGTGTCGCCGGCTGTGCTCACCTCCTTGCGCGCCACCTCAACGCCGTCCTTGCGGCTGATGGCAGTGAGCGTGCCAGGCTCGAACGGCACGCGCCACATCACATGATATTCGCCCTCGGGCTTGCTCTTCGAGCCAAGCGATTCGCCATTGAGCAGCAACTCCACCTCATCGGCATTGTTGTAGTACGCCCAGATGTCGACGTTTTGCCCTTCCTGCCAATTCCAGTGTGGGAACACATGAAGCACCGTCTTATCGGGTCGCCACTGCGACTGATACATATAATAAATATCCTTGGGGATGCCTGCAAGGTCGACAATGCCGAAATAACTGCTGCGCGCGGGGAAACCGTAGGGGGTGGGCTCGCCGATGTAGTCAAAGCCGGTCCATACGAACTGTCCGCTAATGAAGTCGTTCTCCTCCACGAGCCTCATTGTGCCTTCGTGAGTGTTGCCCCAAGGCACATGGCAATTGTCGTAGCTTGAGCATGAGTAATTGTCTTGGTGAAATGGAATGTCCCATCGCACGGGCCATACGTACATCGAGTCGGAAGGCATCTGGTAATATCCGCGAGTCATAAGCCCCGACACGCTCTCTGTAACGATGAAAGGCTTGCCGGGAAAGGTGACAGGCACATTCTTGAACCAGTCGTCATGATAGTTGTATCCGATGATGTCGAGCGCTCCTGAGCGGAACAGGTGGTTGCCCGGGTCCGGCTCGTTGCATCCGGCAGTGATTGGTCGAGTAGGGTCGAGTTGACGCACGCGGTCGGCGAGTTTGCGCGTTAGCAACGAATTCACCGACATCTCGCCGTCGGCAGCCAGATTGTCGGCGCTATGGCCGAAATTGAGGATCAGATTGGCCTCAGCCAGGCTCAGCGTGTCGGCTCCCGCATCGCTCCATTGCTCAAGCACCTCATTGCCGATGCTCCACATTATGATGGACGGGTGGTTGCGGTCGCGGCGCACCTGGCCGTCGAGGTCGCGCTCGTGCCATTCGTCGAAATAGCGAGCATAGTCATTGGCAGTCTTGCGCTTGCGCCACATGTCGAAAGTCTCGTCCATCACCAGGAATCCCATTTCGTCGCAGAGGTCGAGCAATTCGGGCGCAGGAGGATTGTGGGTGCATCGGATAGCGTTTGCGCCCATCTCCTTTAGAATTTCCAGCTGACGCTCGATGGCGCGCCTATTCACTTCCGCGCCAAGGGCGCCGGCGTCGTGATGAAGGCACACGCCATTGATTTTCATATGATTTCCGTTGAGCGAGAAGCCCTTGTGGGCATCGAATTCAAAGCTGCGGAATCCCGTGCGCGTAGTGCATACGTCGATCACTTTGCCCGATTTTGCGTCGGATAGCTTGCTCACCACGGTGTAAAGATTTGGCGTCTCGGCGCTCCATAGCAGCGGTGATTTCACAGTGATTGACTGATTGCACACAGTGGCGCCTCCAGAAAGCGATTTCGAGGCGGACGCCACAATTTGGTTGTCGGGGGCGATTACCTCGGTGGTGAGTTTGAGTTTTTTGCGGTCGGGGCTGCTGATTTCTGTGTCGACGAGAAGGCGATTGCCGTCGGTGCGCACGAATATGCCATCCTGGGGTATGTGAGCGAGTCCCACGCGGCGCAGCCACACGTTGCGGTAGATGCCGCAGCCGCTGTACCAGCGCGAGTTGGGCTGCTCGCCATTGTCAACGCGCACCGCCACTGCGTTTTTGCCCGGATAGAGATACGGCGTGATGTCGTAGCTGAACGATGCATACCCATAGGGTCGAGTGCCCAGCTCGTGGCCGTTGACCCATACTGTGGAATTCATGTATGCTCCGTCGAAATCGATGAAAACTTTCTCGTCGGGCTTAGGTTCGATTTCGAATGTCTTGCGGTACCAGCCAATGCCGCCCGGGAGGGCGCCCCCTCCGGCACCCGACGGATTGTTCACGTCGAATGTGCCCTCGATGGCCCAATCGTGTGGTAGATTCAGCGTGCGCCAGCACGAATCGTCATAGTCGGGGCTTATGGCGGCAGAGTCATTTACGAGGGCGAATTTCCACCCCGAATTGAAATCGATGGACCTGTTGTCGGCGCCAAATGAAGATAGAGCGCCGCAACAAGCCATCAAAAAGTAGCCTAAAATAACCTGAAGTTTCATAATTTTACGCTGACGCCTTGTCCATTGTAATCAATCGCAATAGGCTCGGTGCCCTTAGGATGGTCGGAGTCGATTTTCACAACGTTGAACTTGCGATTTTGCAGCATCCCGGGGAATTCGCCGTTGCGGTTGCCTATGTTAAGCGTCTGGTTGCCGTCGTTCCACACCATGTCGATGGTGGAGAATTGACCTTTCTCGTAGTTGTAGTTGATGTTCTCGTCCTCGTAGAGGGTGAATTTGCCGTCTTGGCCGGCGTATACGTATATCGTGATGTCGTCGGCCGGCTTTTCGTCGGCATACTGCATCACAGGACCCATAGGCACAATCGCGCCCGAGCGCACATAAAGCGGCATGTGCTCATACGGAGCGTCTTGCTTGAGCAATTGGCCGCCAGGAATCATGCGCCCGGAATAGAAGTCGTACCAGTCGGCGCCTGCAGGGAAGTAGACATCGCGCTTGCGCGCACCGTAGGTGTAGACGGGTGCAGCCATGAAGGCATTGCCAAACATGAATTGGTCGCCTACGTTGTAGGTATTGGCGTCGGCCGTGAAGTCCATTACGAGCGGACGCATCATGGTGTAGTCTTGATGATGCACTGCGCCGTTGAGCGAGTAAATGTAGGGCATCAGGCGATAGCGCAGGTTGAGATAGTAGGCTATGGAGTTGTAGGCGGGGTGGCCTTCAGGCGCTATGTTGTACACTTCGCGGAAGGGCCACTGGCCGTGGGTACGGAACAGCGGAGCAAATGCTCCAAACTGGAACCAGCGGGTGTTGAGCTCGCGCCATTCCTTCAGGTCGGCGTTTTCCTTGCCGGTGTTTAGGAACTCGGCTTCAGCGGCTACATATCTGTCCTCAACGCAGAATCCGCCGATGTCCATAGTCCAGAACGGGATGCCGGCCATGGCAAAGTTGAGGCCTGCCGAAATCTGCGCCTTCATGTCTTCCCAGCGAGTGGCAATGTCGCCGCTCCATGTGGCCGTGCTGTAGCGTTGCTGTCCGGCGAAGCCGCTGCGCGTGAGCAGGAACACGCGCTTGTCGGGGTCGACGCCACGCTGCCCGTCGTAAATGGCTTCGGCATTCATCAGAGCATATGCGTTGAAATATTTTGCCGAAGGGCCGAGTGCTGTGGGGCCGGCAAGATCTTTGCGGTACTGTATGTCGACGCAGTCGCGGATGTTGGGCTCGCTTGCGTCCATCCACCATGCGTCAATGCCGAGCGGGTAGTAATGCTCCTCCATCTGATGCCAGAACAGTTTGCGCGCGTCGGGATTGTATGCGTCGTAGAAAGATCCAAGATAGCCGGGGCCAACCCAGTCGCGTATCGAATCCTCCACCGCCTTGCGATACATCCAGCCTTTTTCGTCGAATTCTTTGTAATGCTCAGTGGTAACGTAGAACTTAGGCCATACGCTCACCATCACATGGGCGTTCATCTCGTGGATTGAGTCGACCATGCCTTTGGGGTCGGGGAATCGCTCCGGGTCGAATTCGTGGCTGCCCCACGAATCCTGGGGCCAGTGCAGCCAGTCGATAACGATATTGTCGAGCGGAAGGTTGTGCTTGCGGTATTCGGCCACGGTGCTGAGCACTTCGTCGCGAGTGTTGTACTTCTCGCGGCTTTGCCAATAGCCCATGGCCCAGCGAGGCATCACTTGCGCTTTGCCGGTGAGGGTGCGGTAGCCGTGCAGCACATCGTCCATGTTGTCGCCGGCAATGAAGTAGTAGTCAATCATATCCTGCATCTCGCCCCACCACCTGAGGTCGTTTTTCGCGTCTTGCTCCTCGGGCAGGTAAGCGCGCAGGCCGCAGTATGCCACGCCGCCGTTGGGCGTCCAGTCAATCTTTATGGGCACAGTCTTGCCTTTCTCCAGGTTGGCTGAGAATTTGTAGTTGTTGGGATTCCATGCCGTGCGCCAGCGCTCGGGCACTACATCCTTTCCGTCGATGTTGACAGTCTGATAGCCAGAGTAATAAAGTATGAAATCGTGCTCGCCGTCAGCCTTGGGCGTAATCGAGCCTTCGTAGGTGACTTGCGCACCGTTGAAGTCGAAGTCCTCAGGGAGATTCACCACATGGGCGAGGTCGCTGCGCTTGAGATTTTCGAAATTGATGTTTTCTTCTCTACGCACGAGCTTAGTGCCGTCCTTGGCCACGTATGTGCCTGTTAAGGCTCCGGGCATCCCGTCTTTGTCGGTGAGCTCGAAAGCTTCGCCCAGCTGCAAGTAGTCGTTGGGGTTACCCCAGCGGAGCAGGGAATAGCTGTCCCAAAGCAGTCCGTAGTTGCCGGTGGAAACAATCATTGGCACGGATACCTTGGTGTTGTATTGGTACAGTTCTTCGTTTTTGCCCTTGTAGTTCCATTCGTCCGACTGATGCTGGCCCAGGCCATAGATGCCTTCGCTGTCGTTGGGCGAATCCCACACTTGGCTCACTGTGTAGCCGTCGGTGGCCTCGACGCTGATAGGCGAGAACGAGCGGCCGCCGGCTTGCTCGGAGAGGTAGAGATTGCCGTCTTTGTCGTAGAAAGTCACCTGCCCGTCTGTTTTGCTGACAGTGGCTTTGATTTCTGGAGTTGTGACGATAACCGCTGCGTTGTCGTCGGATACGGAGAAGTCGGTGTAGGGCTCTTGAGGCACTACGGCGAGGCTTTCAGTAACGGGGAATTTATTGTCGGGGGTGGCAGATACGCGTATGATTTTGTCGCCAAGCACTTGCAGGCGCACTTTGGGACCGTTGACAGGAGTGATGGTGACGGCGTTGTCCGATACGCTGTATTGCTGCTTGTTGCATGAAGGCAATGCTATGGCGGCAGCCATGAGAGCAAGGGTGATAAGGGCTTTTTTCATGAATATGAGATATGTCTTGTTTGTCGGGTATACGGCATAAAGGCCTCGGCATTAGCCAAGGATGATTGATTATGGTGCAAATATAATCTTTTTGATTGAATGTATGTGTGTAGAAATGAGTATATATGCGCGCCTGCATCAATTTATCACGCTAATTTGATAATATTCTATTACTCTTTTAGTGGGGGAGCGGGAAAGTGGAAAAATTTTTCGACATGACTGTGAGATGGAGGCAAATTTACATAATGACGGTTCAAGATGAGGGGTAGCGCACTGATATGCAATGGCGTAATCATATGCGAGGGTTATATGCCGGATTTACTTGCGTGCGCGTATCTTGTGTATATGCACTAATTTTGTGATGTAAAATCTATTGCAAACCAGTTATAATCACAATCAATCATGACGAGGAAAATAATGTTGGCGGTGCTTCTGCTCTTTGATGGCGTGAGCACAATACAGCAGAAAGCCAAGTCGGCGCTCGAAAAGAATCTTGCCGGCATCATGATTTGGGAAATCTCGCAGGACACTGACGACAGCTCCAAGGGGCTGCTCAACGCCCTCTATCAGGCTTTAGGGGAGTAGCGATTGACTCTCGCCAAGTTTTAGGTTTAGCTCGGTTGCTTCCAGCCCGGGGCCGTACACAGCTACGGCATCCGAGCCGGAAGCAATTTTTGTGATTATGGCTTCCGTAACATGGCCGTTGTCCCAGGTTATGTCCACGCTGTAGCCACCACGTGCGCGCAGCCCCTTGACTGAGCCGGTGGCCCACTCGGAGGGCAGAGCCGGCAGCAGGCGAATAGAGTCGGGTGTGGATTGGAGCAGCATCTCGGCCACGCCCGATGTGCCTCCGAAGTTGCCGTCGATTTGGAATGGTGAGTGCGCGTCGAGCAAGTTGGGGTAGGTGCCACCGCCACGGCGCATGTCATCGCCGGTGTAGCCGTCGGGGCTTACATACCTTAATAGGCGGCGGTACATCTTATAAGCGTCCTCGGCTTCTCGCAGGTTAGCCAGAAGGTTGACGCGCCAGCCAGCGCTCCAGCCGGTAGTCTCCAGGCCTTTGATGTCGAGAGTGGTTTTGGCTGCGGCTGCGAGCTGTGGAGTGTCCTCCATTGTGATGTGCTTGCCGGGATATACGCCGAATAGGTGGCTCTGGTGGCGATGCTTAGGGTCGGGGTCTTCCCAGTCGAAGTACCATTCTTGCAAGTTGCCTTTGTGTCCGATTTTGTAGGGAAGCAGTTTGGGCAACACTTCGTCGATTTGCGCGATCAATTCAGAATCAGTGGCAAGTGCGTCGGCGGCATCGCGCGTGTCGAGCAGGCATTGGCGTATTATGGCCATGTCGGCTGCGCCGCCGTATACAGTGCAACCTTCGTAGCCGTCGGGCGTGATGTAGTGATTTTCGGGCGATGTGGCGGGCGCTGTCATCAAATAGCCGTCGTGCTCCACGAGCCATGCCAGGCAAAACTCGGCGGCCCCTTTAAGCACGGGATAGAACCGCGCCAGTTGCTCCTTGTCGCCATTGAATTGGTAATGGTCCCATATATGTGTCGACAGCCATGCGCCGCCCATAGGCCAGTTGGCCCATTCTGGGCTGTCCACTTTGTTTCCTACCGGGCAGCTCATGGCCCAAATGTCGGAATTGTGGGCTGCGCACCAGCCCCGGTCGATGCCATAATATTGATTGGCAGTGGCTTTCCCGGTTTTTGACAAGTTTTCAATCCAGGGAAGCAAAGCGGTGGCCTGGAGCGAGCCGAGGCCCGTCACTTCAGCCGGCCAATAGTTTTCCTCAAGGTTGATGTTGAGTGTGTAGTCGCTGCGCCAAGGCGGCGTAAGGCTTTCGTTCCATAGCCCTTGCAGATTCGCCGGCACGCCTTGTGTGCGCGAGCATGAAATCAGCAAATATCGCCCGAATTGGAAGTATAGGGCTTCGAGTTCGGGATTGTATTCGCCCAGGTCGGCATAGCGCTTTAGCTGCACGTCGGTAGGTAGGACCTTTATTGAATCGGGAGTTACGCCTAAATTTAGTTCTACGGTGCCAAAAAGGCTGTGATAGTCAGCCTGATGCTTGTCAAGCAATTCGGAGTAGGGTTTGCCGGCAGCCTTTTCCATGCGATTGAGGGCAATTGCCTTGTGGTCGCGGCCTTCTGTGGCCGGATTGCGGTCAAATCCTGCCCACGATGTTGCATTGGTTATGATCAGTGTCACGTCCATGGCATCGTTGATGTCGATAGTGCCATCCGGTGAGGCTGTGGCAGAACCTTGGTCGGGAATGGCCTTGACAAGGGTTGTGAAGGCAGTGCCGGCGGTGTCGGCGTAGATAGTGCGCTCAGGCACCTCGTTGGCCATCACTATAGGTGCGCGTCCGGTGCTCGCGATTGTGTTGCCGTCAACGGCGTAGGTTGTGTAAGGTAGTTGGGAATCGAGGGCGAGGTGCGCGCTGAACGGCTTGTCAGCGTCGATGCGCACTATAATCACTGAGTCGGGGGCTGAGGCAAAGTAAGTGGTGGTGTAGTTTGCGCCGTCGATGTCGAATGTGCGAGTGGCAGTGGCAGTGGCGAGGTCGAGCGAGCGGCTATAGTGCGCAGGCTCGCTATCCGATTGATAATCGTATGTGATAGTGATTCCGCCAAGAGGTTGGTAGAGTTGGGCGTTGTGGCCTTGCACAAGTCGTTGCAGCGAGTCGGCAGCGCGATAGTTCTCGTTGGAGAGTTCAGTGCGTATGCGCTGCATCATCTCTTTAGCGTCGAAGTCGACCGATGTTGTGTCGGGCTGCCCGGTCCACAGCGTTATGTCGTTTAGATTGATTCTCTCCTGGCGAGGCTGTCCATAAAGGATGGCGCCAATGTTGCCGTTGCCGATCAGCAGTGTTTCCTCAAAGAATTGGGCAGGGCGGTCGTAGTGAAGCCTCAGATTCTGCGCATTCGCACATAGTGAAGCAATAACGCAAATTGTCGCAAGTGTTCTATATTTATTATACATGGTAATATTGTGAGGGGATAATTGTTATATCGGTGAGTGTTGCAAAATTAGTGAATAACTCTAATAAAAACAAGCACGGGCTCCTAATCCCAAAAATTAACCTAACTCTTTTGGCGAAGATGCGTGACGTGTATCGTCAGGATTCTATCATTATCATTTCGCAAAAGTATCACAATGAGCGTGAAGCATACGCCCTTTGCATCGTCAATGACCGA
>CAZORI010000014.1:0-51869 GCA_964582335.1 uncultured Bacteroides sp. | reverse complement strand
GATTTCCATTCTTGTTTTTGGATATGTGGGGGATAATTTATAATTTTGCAAATTAATTGGGTACAAAACATAATAATCATAAGCAAATATGAGCGAAAGGCTTTTCATTTTCGACACTACGCTCCGCGATGGCGAGCAAGTGCCGGGTTGCCAACTTAACACGGTTGAGAAGATAGAGGTTGCCAAGGCCTTGGAGGCTTTGGGCGTTGACGTTATCGAAGCCGGCTTTCCGGTGTCGAGCCCCGGCGACTTCAATTCAGTGGTGGAGATTTCAAAGGCAGTGACCTGGCCGACAATTTGCGCTTTGACGCGAGCAGTGGAGAATGACATACGCGTGGCCGCCGAAGCATTGAAATGCGCCAAGCACAAGCGCATACACACCGGAATAGGCACCAGCGACGTGCACATCAAATACAAGTTCAACTCCAACCGCGAGGAAATAATAGAGCGCGCTGCAGCGGCCGTGGCCTACGCAAAGAAATTTGTCGAGGATGTGCAGTTCTATGCCGAAGACGCAGGACGCACCGACAACGAATACCTGGCTCGAGTGATCCAGGCCGTGGTTAACGCCGGAGCCACTGTAGTGAACATACCCGACACCACCGGCTACTGCCTGCCGCAGCAATTCGGCGAGAAAATCAAATACTTGATGGAGCACGTCGACGGCATACACAAGGTGACCATTGCCACTCATTGCCACAACGACCTGGGCATGGCCACCGCCAACACCATGGCCGGCATAATCAACGGCGCGCGCCAGGCAGAGGTGACGATCAACGGCATCGGCGAGCGAGCCGGCAACACATCGCTCGAAGAAGTGGTGATGATATGCAAATCTCACAAAGAGATCAACATCGACACGAACATCAACACCACCCACATCACAGGCATCAGCCGGCTGGTGTCGAACCTGATGAACATGCCAGTGCAGCCCAACAAGGCAATAGTGGGCCGCAACGCATTCGCGCATTCGAGCGGCATACACCAGGACGGCGTGCTGAAAAACCGCGAAAGCTACGAAATCATCGACCCCAAGGACGTGGGCGTGGACGAGAATTCGATTGTGCTCACAGCGCGCAGCGGACGCGCAGCCCTGAAGCATCGCCTGCACGTGCTGGGCGTTGACCTTGACAAGGACGAGCTCGACAAGGCATACGCAGAATTCCTGAAGCTGGCCGACCGCAAGAAAGAAGTCAACGACGACGACGTGCTGATGCTCACCGGCGAGCACAACAAAGCATCTCACCGCATCAAGCTCGCCTACCTGCAGGTGACCAGCGGCGTGGGCATCCAGGCAGTGGCGAGCGTAGGGCTCGACATCGCCGGCGAGAAATTCGAGGCCTGCGCATCGGGCAACGGTCCGGTGGACGCAGCCATCAACGCCGTGAAGAAAATCATACACCGACAGATGCTGCTGCGCGAATTCCTGATTCAGGCTATCAACAAGGGCAGCAACGACATAGGCAAGGTGCACATGACGGTGGAGCACGAAGGAGTGCAGTATCATGGCTTCTCGGCCAACACCGACATCGTGGCCGCCAGCACCGAGGCATACCTCGACTGCATCAATAAATTTGTTCACTAAAATTCATCTACACACCGAGTAAGACAATGGGAAAGACATTATTCGACAAAATATGGGATGCCCACACCGTAAACAGCATCGAGGGCGGCCCTACCCAGTTGTACATCGACCGCCACTACTGCCACGAGGTGACCAGCCCGCAGGCATTCGACGGTCTGCGCAAGCGCGGCCTTAAGGTGTTCCGTCCGGAGAAGACAATATGCTCGCCCGACCATAACATACCCACGATGCACCAGGAGCAGCCCATCGCTGACCCCGTGTCGCGCAACCAGGTGGAGACGCTCACGCGCAACGCCGGTGAATTCGGCCTCACCCTCTACGGCCTGGGGCATGAAAAGAACGGCATCATCCACGTCATCGGCCCCGAGAACGGCCTCACTCTGCCCGGCTACACGATAGTGTGCGGCGACAGCCACACCTCTACTCACGGTGCATTTGGCGCGGTGGCCTTCGGCATTGGCACAAGCGAGGTGGAGATGGTGCTTGCATCGCAGTGCATACTCCAGCCCAAGCCCAAAACCATGCGCATCAACGTTAACGGCATGCTTCGCCCCGGCGTTACGGCCAAGGACGTGGCACTATACATAATATCTAAGATGACCACCGGCGGCGCCACGGGCTATTTCGTGGAATATGCCGGCGACACCATACGCAATATGTCGATGGAAGAGCGCATGACCGTGTGCAACCTCTCGATAGAGATGGGCGCTCGCGGCGGCATGATTGCCCCCGACCAGACCACATTCGACTACGTGAAAGGACGCGAATTCGCGCCTAAGGGCGAAGCCTGGGACAAGGCTGTGGCCTATTGGCAGACGCTGCCAAGCGACCCCGATGCAGTATTCGACAAAGAAATCAACTTCGACGCTGCCGACATAGAGCCGCGCATCACCTACGGCACCAATCCAGGCATGGGCATGGGCATCAACGATGCCATTCCTGCTCCCGACCCCGAGGATGAGGCCGGAAAGATTTCCTACCAGAAATCGCTCGACTACATGGGATTCAAGGTGGGCCAGAAACTCGTGGGCACGCCCGTCGACTACGTGTTCTTGGGCAGCTGCACCAACGGACGCATCGAGGATTTCCGCGCATTCGCCAACTATGTGCGCGGACACAAAAAGGCCGACAGCGTCACCGCATGGCTTGTGCCCGGCTCGTGGGGCGTGCACAAGCAGATTGTGGCTGAGGGCATCGACAAGGCGCTTGAGGCAGCAGGATTTGAACTGCGCCAGCCGGGCTGCAGCGCCTGCCTTGCCATGAACGAGGACAAGATACCAGCCGGAAAATTGGCAGTGTCGACGAGCAACCGCAATTTCGAAGGCCGCCAAGGCCCGGGCTCGCGCACCATTTTGGCCGGCCCGCTTGTGGCCGCAGCAGCAGCCATCACCGGAAGCCTGCAGGACCCCCGCACCGTAAAGTAATCCATTGCTTAACACTCACACAATCATGAAGGAAAAATTCTCTACCATAGTGTCGACATGCGTGCCCCTGCCCATGGAGAACGTCGATACCGACCAGATCATTCCCGCACGCTTCCTTAAGGCTACCTCCCGCGAGGGTTTTGGCGACAACCTTTTCTACGACTGGCGCTACGACAAGCAAGGCAACCCCAAGCCCGGCTTCGTGCTCAACAATCCCACCTACAAGGGATGCGTGCTCGTGGCCGGCAAGAATTTTGGCTCGGGCTCAAGCCGCGAACACGCAGCATGGGCTATTGCCGATTATGGCTTCAGGGTAGTGGTGTCGAGCTTTTTCGCCGATATCCACAAGAACAACGAACTCAACAATTTCGTGCTCCCTGTAGTGGTGTCGGAGGAATTCTTGGCTCAGCTTTTCAGGTCAATCAGCCAAGACGCCTCTACTCAGGTAAAGGTGGATTTGCCTTCGCAGACCATTACCAACCTTGCCACCGGCCAGAGCGAGCATTTCGACATAAATCCCTACAAGAAGCAATGCTTGGAGCAAGGTCTTGACGACATTGAATACCTGCTGTCGAAAAAATCGGACATCGAAGCATGGGAAGCAACATGCAAGTAGAGATAATGGACACCACCCTGCGCGATGGCGAACAAACCTCGGGGGTGTCCTTTTCAACAACGGAAAAATTAGGCATCACGCGCCTTCTGCTAAAGGAGGTGCGCATTCCACGCATCGAGATTGCTTCGGCTCGCGTGTCGGAAGGCGAACGCGACACTGTGAAGCATGTGTGCCAGTGGGCTGAGCGCCACGGGCTGATCGACCGCATTGAGGTGCTTGGCTTCCTCGACAACGGCCAGTCGGTCGACTGGATTTTGGGCGTGGGCGCACGCGTTATGAATTTGCTGTGCAAGGGCTCGCTCAAGCACTGCACTTACCAGCTGAAGCAGACGCCCGAGCAACATATCGAGGCAATTCGCCGCGAAGTGATGGCTGCTGCGAAAGCCGGCCTTAAGGTGAACCTCTACTTAGAGGATTGGTCGAGCGGCATGCGCGACTCGCGCAGCTATGTGTTCCAGCTCATGGACGGCATCATCGACCTGCCCATAGCACGCTTCATGCTCCCCGACACGCTGGGCATACTCAATCCCTACGACACGCTCACATACGTGCACCGCATGGTGCAGCGCTATCCGGGCGTGCATTTCGATTTCCATGCCCACAACGACTATGATTTGGCCACTGCCAACGTCTTTGCCGCAGTGAAGGGTGGTGCCACGGGCATACACACCACCATCAACGGCCTTGGTGAGCGCGCCGGCAACGCTACGCTATCGAGCTGCGTGGCTGTGCTTCACGACCAACTTGGCGTCACTACCGGCATCGATGAGAGCAAGATAGTGAAGGCAAGCCATATAGTAGAATCGTTTTCTGGCATAATAGTGCCGCCCAACAAGCCCATCATAGGCGACAGCGTATTCACCCAGTGCGCTGGAGTGCACGCTGATGGCGACAGCAAGAACAATCTGTACTACAACGACTTGCTGCCTGAGCGATTTGGCCGCGAGCGCGAATACGCCTTGGGCAAGACATCAGGCAAAGCCAACATCAAGAAAAACCTCGAAACGCTTGGCATAGAGCTGAGCGAAGAAGATGTGCGCAAGGTGACAGAGCGAATAATCGAACTTGGCGACAAGAAGGAGCTTGTCACCGTGGCCGACTTGCCCTACATCGTGGCCGACGTGATCAAGCACGCTACGATACCCGACAAGGTGAAGGTGGTGAACTACGCCCTCAACCTGGCCCATGGACTCAAGCCCACGGCCACGGTGAAGCTAAATATATACGATACTGAATACCAGTGGTCGGCGGTCGGCGACGGTCAATTCGACGCCTTCATCAACGCAGTGCGCCACATATACATGCACGATTTGAAGCGCGAATTCCCCACGCTCGTCAATTATGCGGTGAACATCCCACCCGGAGGCCAGACCGATGCCTTGGTGCACACCACGATTTCATGGAATTTCCACGGATTAATGCTAAAGACACGCGGCCTCGACGCCGACCAGACGGAGGCTGCCATCCAGGCAACCACAAAAATGCTCAACTTGATAGAAAATCTTTAAACACAATAATACAATGGAACTGAAAATAGCCGTTCTCCCCGGTGATGGCATCGGACCCGAGATTTCCAAGGTCGGAGTGGAGGTGCTCTCGGCCGTATGCAAGAAATATGGCCACAAGGTTGAATACAAATACGCGCTGTGCGGAGCTGCAGCCATCGACGCGGTGGGCGACCCATTCCCGGAAGAAACCTACCAAATATGCCACGAGGCCGACGCTGTGCTGTTCTCGGCTGTGGGCGATCCTAAATTCGACAACAACCCCAACGCAAAGGTGCGCCCCGAGCAAGGCTTGCTGGCAATGCGCAAGCGCCTGGGCTTATTTGCCAACATTCGACCCGTAGAGACATTCGAGTGCTTGCTCGACAAGTCGCCGCTGCGCCGCGAGCTGGTGGAGGGCGCCGACTTCGTGTGCGTGCGCGAGCTCACCGGCGGCATGTATTTCGGCGAGAAGTATGAGGATAACGATCGCGCATACGACACCAACGCCTACACGCGTCCCGAAATCGAACGCATACTTAAGGTAGCATACGACTATGCTCGCCGTCGCCGCAAGCACCTCACCGTGGTGGACAAGGCCAATGTGCTCGCTTCGAGTCGCCTATGGCGCAAAGTGGCCCAGGAAATGGCGCCATCGTATCCCGATGTCACCACCGATTACATGTATGTCGACAATGCAGCCATGCGCCTCATCCAAGAGCCGAAATTCTTCGACGTAATGGTGACGGAGAACACATTCGGCGACATCCTCACCGACGAGGGCAGCGTGATCAGCGGCTCGATGGGCCTTCTTCCTTCCGCATCGATAGGCGAAAGCACTCCCGTGTTTGAGCCGATACATGGCTCGTGGCCGCAAGCCGCAGGCAAAAACATAGCCAATCCGCTGGCCCAAATACTGTCGGTGGCAATGCTGCTCGAATATTTCGACCTCAAGGCCGAAGGCAACGCCGTGCGCGAAGCTGTGAACGCATCTATTGACAATGGCATACGCACGCCCGACCTGGCGCTTCCCGGCCAGCCCGCATATGGCACAGCCGAGGTTGGCGCATGGATTGCACAGCACATTTGAAAGCAATACCATAACATCTAATACCATCAACCCTATTATGGCTGACGACAAAAAAGTGATATTTTCGATGGTAGGCGTATCCAAAACCTACCCTCCGCAAAAACAAGTATTGAAGAACATCTACTTGTCGTTCTTCTACGGCGCCAAGATTGGCATTATTGGCTTGAATGGCTCAGGAAAGTCATCGTTGCTCAAGATCATTGCCGGAATAGACAAGGATTTCCAGGGCGAAGTGGTATGGGCTCCCGGCTATACCGTTGGCTACCTGGAGCAAGAGCCTAAACTCGACCCCGACAAGACGGTAATCGAGGTGGTGCGCGAAGGCGTGCAGCCTGTGATGGACCTCTTGGCTGAATTCGACCAGGTGAACGCCGCATTCGGCGACCCCGACGTGCTTGAGGATCCCGACAAGATGGATGCTCTCATTGCCCGCCAGGCCGAATTGCAGGACAAGCTCGATGCCGCGGATGCGTGGAACATCGACAGCAAGCTTGAGCGCGCAATGGATGCGCTGCAGTGTCCGCCCGACGACCAGAAAATCAGCACGCTGTCGGGTGGCGAACGCCGCCGCGTGGCGCTGATTCGCCTGTTGCTGCAGCAGCCCGACGTGCTTCTGCTCGACGAGCCCACCAACCACCTCGACGCAGAGAGCATCGACTGGCTGGAGCAGCACCTGCAGCAATATCCCGGCACGGTGATTGCCATCACCCACGACCGCTACTTCCTCGACCATGTGGCAGGCTGGATTCTCGAACTCGACCGTGGCGAAGGCATTCCATGGAAGGGCAACTACTCATCGTGGCTCGACCAAAAGACCAAGCGCATGGCCCAAGAAGAGAAGCAAGCGAGCAAGCGCCGCAAGACACTCGAGCGCGAACTCGAATGGGTGCGCCTGGCTCCCAAGGCTCGCCAGGCCAAAGGCAAGGCTCGCCTCAACAGTTACGACAAACTGCTCAACGAAGACCAGAAGCAGAAGGAAGAGCGCTTGGAGATATTCATCCCCAATGGCCCGCGCCTTGGCAACAAGGTGATTGAGGCTCATGGCTTGGCCAAGAGCTACGGAAATAAACTGCTATTCAAAGATCTCGACTTTATGCTGCCGCCCAATGGCATCGTGGGCGTGATTGGCCCCAATGGCGCGGGCAAGACTACGCTCTTCCGCCTGATTATGGGGCAGGAGACACCCGACGCCGGAACGTTCGACGTGGGCGAAACCGTGAAGATTGCTTACGTCGACCAGCGTCACCACGACCTCCTGCCTGAGAAGTCGGTGTACGAGGTGATTTCGCAAGGAGTGGAGACATTCCGCATGGGCGGACGCGACGTAAACGCTCGCGCTTACCTGTCGAAATTCAATTTTAGCGGTGCTGACCAGGAAAAGAAAATAGGCGTGCTGTCGGGCGGCGAGCGCAATCGCTTGCACCTGGCAATGGCACTCAAGGAAGAGGGCAACGTGCTTCTGCTCGACGAGCCCACCAACGACATCGATGTCAACACGCTGCGCGCACTCGAGGAAGGCCTCGACGACTTCGCCGGCTGCGCCGTGGTGGTAAGCCACGACCGCTGGTTCCTCGACCGCATATGCACGCACATCCTATCGTTCGAAGGCGACGGCAAGGTTGTGTTCTACGAAGGCAGCTACACCGACTACGAAGAATACAAAAAGGCGCAGAACGGCGGCAAAGAGCCGCCTCGCAAGCGCTACCGCAAGCTCATGGACTAACGCAGCACACACAATAGAGGAGCCCGGCTATGGATTCATAGGCCGGGCTCGATTTTTTGTGATATGGGGGTGTGATTAGTGGGTGTCGAGGTAGCGGGCCATCTCGGAGGCGGCGAGCAGGAAGGCGCCCACGCCGAAGTTGGCTGTGCTGTTGGCGTCGACAATCTGTCCGGGGATTGCCTTCTCGCCGATTGGCTGCACGTATCCGATAGTGCCGTCGCTCTGGAGGGCAGTATTGTACAGGTAGTCCCAAGCGCGCATCACAACGGGCTCGTATTTGGCCGGGTCGAGCAGGCCGTTGTTCATGCCCCACAGCAGGCCATAAGTGAAGAAGGCGGTGCCAGATGTCTCAGGTCCGGGAGCGTGCTCGGGGTCGAGCATGCTGCGCGTCCAGTATCCTTCGGGCTGCTGCGAGTTAGCCACAGCGTCGGCTTGCTTTTGGTAATATTCGATGTAAGTGTCGCGGTGGGCATCGTCCTCGGGGAGGTCCTGCAGCACTTTAGCGAAGGCTGCCAGCACCCAGCCGTCGCCGCGCGCCCAGAAGTCTTTTTTGCCGTTTACGCTCTTATGCTTGGGATACACGTATTTGCCGTCGCGGAAATATAGTCCGGTTTCGGGGTCGTACATGATGGAATTCGACACGTTCCAGTATTCCCAAAGCTTGTCGAGGTATTGCGGGTTTTGGGTAATCTTGTGCAGCTTGGTCATCACGGGCATCACCATGTACAGGCCGTCGGCCCACCACCAATAGTCGGTAGTGTCGGTCGACATTTCGTATTCCATCACCTCGCGTGCGCGAGCTATCTTATAGTTGGCCGGCTTCACATTGTAGAGGTCGATGTATGTCTGGAAGCAGATTTGGTAGTCGCCGAATAGCACAAAGTCGTCGCTCTCGCCGTAGCTGTATTTCCAGTCGGCGCGGTTGTCGCTCTTTGCGCCTTTCCACTCGTTGTGCTTGGCCCATGCTTCGCTGTAGTCATAGTAGTCCTTCTCGCCGGTGAGGCGGTAAGCCTCCATGTTGCCGGTGTGGTAGGCGGCGTTGTCCCAGAATGAGCGTCCGTGCTCGGGGTGAGTCGATTGCCAATGGCGATTGGCGCGATGAAGCGCTTCGATTACGTCGGCGCGTTCGGGACGTGCCGATGAAGCAGCTTTTGTAGCATCAGCTTGCGCTGCAAGTGATGATATTGCCAGCGCTGCAATAAGCGAAAATACTGATTTTTTCATGATAGTGATAGATGTATTGGATAATGTTAGTTGTCGAAATAGAAGCGGGCTATCACGGGGTAGTGGTCGCTCGCTTTGGTGCTCCCTCGGCTCATAGAGTAGGGACGCAGGTCGCCACGGTAGAGAATGTGGTCAATGCGGAAGTAGAGCGAGTTGGCGTTGTAGGTAATCATGGGGCCCAGGCCAACATCGGAATACGCTTGCCGCATGTGGCATTCGTGCTCCAGCAGGTATAGGCCGTAGCAATTTACAGCGTCGTTGAAGTCGCCGCACACGAGCGCGTTTTTTCCGCCGTAGCGCTGCAGGTATTTTTGCAGGTAGCGTATCTGCGCTTCCCGCTCTACGCCGGCTGCGGCGAGCTTTGGCACAATGGCGGTCTTGGCTTCGCGTATGTCGCGCTTTGATATGCTGTCGAGCTTCACTATGTCCTGGTATGCGTCCTTGTCGTTGTCGGTGAGGCCGAGCGAGCGCAGATGCACAGAGAATACGTTGACCACGCGGCCATTGATGTTGAGGCGCCAGGCAGCCATGTCGCCGCTTGCGAATTCATTCTTTGGGAAATCGAGATTGATGGGCTGCGCCGGAAATTTGGAGAGAAGAGCGAAGTTTTCTCCCTGAGTGAACACGTAGGGATACATTATGTGCAGCGAGTCGAGCTGCTTCTGCGTGATTTTGTTGGCCTTTGTAGGCGCAATGAACATAGCCTCCTGCACGCACACTATGTCGGGGCTCTTGCGCAGTATGAAGTTCATCTGCCGATTTTCTTCGGTGTCGTTTTGCCGGAAATCGTTGAAATTGCATACGTTGTAGGTCATGAGGGTGAAGGATTCGGCCTTGTGCTGTTCCGACATGTGTATATGCGGCATGTTGAAGGGCGTGAATCTCTGCACTTGGCCTATGCATATAAGCAAAGCCAAAGCGGCAATAAGCGCCAGGGGACGCCACCAAATCAAATCGACAATCAAAATCAGCGTCACGGCCAGCAGCCAAGCCGGGAACGACATGACCACAACCACGGCTGCTCCCCACTCCGAGGGTGGGATGCGCTCGCTGTAGGCCGAGAATATCATGCCCATAGCCAAAAGCATGTTGAGCACGCCTATGATCCAGTAGCCGACACGCCGCAAGAATTGGCGCAGGGTAGGCGGCTTAGGAGCGGGCTTGGCGCTTTGCCCATCAGGCCATGTGGGCTGTACGCTGGCTGCGCTGCGCACTTGCTTTATGCCAACTTCGCGCGCTTTCGGCGTAGGAGGGTCGATATGAAAGCCATTCTGAGTTGCCATGTCACTTTAGCCGTTGGGAGAGTTCGAACAGCTTTTGCCGTTGCGCCGGCGTCAGCGATGAGTAGCCCGAGCGATTCACCTTGTCGAGCAGCTGGTCGAGCTCGGCCTCATCGTCAGCATCGCTGCCGGGCGCGGTTTGCCTGGAGCGACGCGGAAGGGCGAAACGATATTTGCGCCACAGTCCGTAGCACACACCCGTAGCCAAGCCTGCTGCGTGGGCAATGCTTACGTAAATCGATGGCTCGAGCACCACGAAGAGGATTACCGCTGCCACGGCAATCCACAAAATTTTCACAGGGCCCAAGAAAAGCAGTCCTATGCGCCAATGAGGCGATGACACGGCCACATAGCCGATGATGCCTATCACGGCGCACGATGCCCCGTACATGATGTGCTGCGTGCCAGGCGCTATGGCATTGCATATGATGAAAGCAGCCGCGCCGGCGATGCCTGAGACAAGGTACAGCACCACCAGTTGGCGAGCTCCAAGGTAGTATTCAACCATTCGGCCAAAAATCATAAGCCACATCATGTTCACTACCAGGTGCAGAAAGTCGACGTGAGTGAACATGCAGGTAACCACGGTCCATATTCGCGTCAACAACATCGACAGCGAGGACGGCACGCCAAACAAGCCAATCCAGAACACGCGTCCGTTGTCGCCCAGCGCAAGCATGCCTATGCTGACAATAATCCACATCAGCATGTTGATGGTGATTATGCGGCTCACCATGTCGCCCCATAGATATCGTTTGAAATCGTAGTTCATATCGGTCAGTACCTGCGTAGCAATCCTTTATGTTTCCAATACATAAGTATGCCCAAGCCTATGATCATGCCTCCCAAGTGGCAGAAGTGGGCCACGCCTGATGCTTGGTTGGCGATTCCGAGCACCAATTCGAGCACGCCGTAGCCAAGCACCATCCATTTGGCCTTTATGGGCATGGGCGGAATGATGAGCATAATGGGCAGATTGGGGAATATCATGCCAAAAGCAAGCAGCACGCCGTAGATTGCGCCCGAGGCGCCCACTGTGGGAGTGTTGATGATGGAGTAGAGGGCTTGCACGGCCGGCATATCGCTGGCGCTTATGGCCATTGGCACATAGCCATTGGCGATGGTGGTGATTTCTTGGGCGGTGAACTGCGAGGAGTAGTTGCTGATCATGAGCGCGAATACGCCTTCTTGCACAAGGGCAGCGCCTATGCCGCACGAGATGTAGTAGAAGAGGAACCGCTTGCTGCCCAGCGCCCATTCAATCTGCGGACCGAACATGAAGAGGGCGAACATGTTGAAGAAGAGGTGCGTGAAGCCTCCGTGCAAAAACATGTAGGTGAAGAGTTGCGCCACGTTGAAGTCGGGCGACGTGAGATAGTGCAGCGCGCCGTAGCGCTCTATGAGTATCTCCTTTTGGGTGGGCGCTATGAACATAATCAGATACACGAGCACATTCACCGCCAAAAGGTTTTTCGTTACCGGGGGGATGTTGTTGAAATATTGTGAATTAAATGCCATTTGTTGCTGTTGTAATCGTGAGTGTGTCAGTATCGCATAAATATTCGCAAAGGTAAGAATAATTTTCCAAATAACATAGCCCATTTTTTTTGGCCGCGTGAGCGAGAAAATCCGTAGGATTGTATTAACTTTGTGGAAAATTTTATTCTTTGGCTTATGAATCGCTGCTATGGATATTTATGGGGCGCCTTGCTGATAATGTGCATGGCTATGATGTCGGCGTCGTGCTCGTCGGATGCCGACATGTATGAAAATGTCAGCGCCGACGATGTGGTGATTGCACGCGGCAACCTGACCACTGTCATCGAAAACACCGGCTCGGAAATCAAATCCGACGGCGTGGCTTTGAGCCCGTCGCTGCAGAAGTTGTCGGTGTATCTGGTGTCGGGACGCGACCGCCAGCGCCTCGACAATCTGCTCGCCGTGGAAGGTGTCGACCTTTCGGATGCGGTAGTGTCGGTGAACCAACATATGGAGGCCTCTGTGACCATGAAAGTTACTGATGGGAAGAAACTTAGGAAATATCTGCAGAAGGTGACCTACGACGATATGCAAGAGAGCGAGGAGAAAGGCTACACTGTGTATCGCCTCGATTCGGGCCACACCGTATTCGTGAACGGAAACACTGCTTGCATGCTCGTGGCCGACCGTCATGTTGATGCAAGCGACCTCGAGGCGCGCAAAGAGGCTGCCAAGAGCGCACCCTTGCAGTCGTGGCAGAAAAAGGCGCTTGCCCAAGGCTCCACGTTCAATATGCTGATGAACCTGTCGGAATATACGAAGCTGGTAGAGACGAACTATGGCTATGGATTCAGCTTGGGGGCATTGAAGGTGGGATACGACGAGGAGCAGCTCGAGCATGCGTTCGCCAAGATAAACTTCTCGCTCGACGGCATCCGGCTCGACGGAACGTTGGCCATAGTCGACGAAGACGACCAGCCTTTGCAGTCGAAATACGCTGGTCTCAGCGTGGACGCATCGCTGCTGAAATACGCTTCGGCCGACGATATATTCGTGACCATGACTGCAGTGCCCGGCTCAGTGAATTGGTCGCAAATTATCAACCAACTGATTGTGGAAATGGGCGGTTACCGACAGTATGGGCTCGATCGCGCCACGGTGGAAAACATCTGCAATGTGCTCAGTGACATCGATGGCACAGTAATGCTTGCCGCCGGCCCAAAGAACGTATTGAAAATCAATAGCGCGGCTGGCTGGGATGCTGTGCTGGCAGCTCAGATGAAGCCCGGCATGGCCGAAAAGTACGTGCAGCAAATCAAGGGCCTGGTTGATGCTACAAATGCCAACTTCGCCAACCTTGCCGGGCAATACTTGGCATTAGGCTACCGAGGCTACAAGCCCAAACTTATCGCTTGCGAGGAATCCGACGGCGGATTGGACATCTCAGTGCCCAACTTCGGCGACGTGCACCTGAGGGTGATAGAAAATACGCTGATAGCGTCGCTCGCCCCAATTGCGGAGCGAGGCGACTGCGCCTTCACAGCCGACGAATTCGCCGGGATGAGCGGCGGCACAATTTTGAGGGTGCCCCGACAGAATGCTTTCTCCTCGATACTGCAATTGCCATTTGGCATCGACCTCACTTATTTTAGCGATAGCAAGACAGCGCATTTGATGTTCAAAGAAACAGATACAGAGGGCAGAATGCTCGAAAACATAATCAAATTCATAGCCGGACAATCCCGATAGACCATGTGCAATTGGTGCAGGGCGCGTGTGCGCCCTATTTTGACATTGATGCTTGCGATTACAGTGGTCGCATGCAGCGAAACCAAGCAGCGCACGCTGCTTGAAACCATACCGGCTGCCTCATCGGTGATTCTTCGCATCGATGCCGACGGCTTGCTTAAGATGGCAGGCTGCCAAAGCCATAATGGCGTGATTAAGCTCACTGCCGATATTGATTCGCTGGGCAATTTCTACCCCGATGCGCACCAACTGCTTCGGCAATGCGCAAGCATGGGACCGGAGATTGATTTGACGAGCCTGTATGTGATATGCTACGACTCGTGCTGGGTGGCCACAGCGCCGATCAAGGACGAATCAAGCCGGCTGTATGATGGCGATCACCGCAAAGTGAAGGGTTTGGGACATTTCTTCGAGACGGCTGACGGAGACATATCTATGATTGCATTTGGCAGTCAGCTGTGGATGAAGCACAAGCGCTGCAATCCCGCCTCTTCGGATTGGCTTATCGATATGATCCACGCCGCCGACAAGGCTCCGGTGAGCCAATGCACTCAAGTGTCGGATTTCCTGGCTCGCGGCGAAGCCCTCGTGTCCGGATACGTGGCAGTGCCACGTGTGCGCAATCCTCTTGGGCAGGATTTCAATTCGTTGCTGGCGAGGGTTGAAGGCAGCGACCGTCAGCTTATGGCCAGCGTGCGGATGATGCGCAACGGTTTTCCGGTCGATGCGGTGGATAGCTTGAAGGCAATCGACCATGAGGCGCTCGACTATATGCCGGCTGCCACGATGGCAAGTTTTGCAATCGGGCTCGGCGAAGGCGCCATCGAGCGTCTGATGCCTTGGGCGCGCCAGTTCCCCTTGGCCTCGCAGCTAGCCATCAATGCCGTGACGGCATTGGCCGACCCTGCCGGAGGCACAATGGCACTGGGCATTGCCCCCGGCGGCAGCGCCGAGACGATAAAGCGCCTCACGCTCGACAATTGGCTCTTCAAGGCTGTGCTTCCGATTGCCGACAAGGGTGAGTACATAGCCGACATCATCAACCGCGTGATCAATGAAAAGCTATACAGCGAGTCGGACAGCGCATATCTGGCAATCACCAATTACGACCCTGATGTCTATCCGGCCGACTATCAAGTGCCGGCAATTCCCGGGGCGATGATGCAGGCGCGCATGTCGATTGATTATAATGGCCAGGTGATGAAGGCATTCCGCCTATCATCGGGCTATTTGGCTGAGGCCTGGGGCGCTGATTCGCTACTCTTTGCCAGGGTGAGACTGCAGGGACCATCGCAATATCTGCTGCCTCGTCTGCTGCACGACCTGAGCTTAATCACACGTAGATGACAGCAATATGGAGGATATAAAGCTGCAGGATGTCGTTCCTGAGATTTTTGCCGGCGAGCCGGCGTGGAAGCCGGCTGTTCCCGGAGTGTGGAAGCAGCCTGTGAGTCTGCGCAAGGGCGAATTCTATTTGATAGAGGCAGCCTCGGGAGCCGGCAAGTCGTCGCTGTGCAGTTTTCTCTATGGGTTGCGCAAAGATTACATTGGCCGCATACTCTACGACGGCGTGAACGTTAGCACATATGGCATTAGCCAATGGGTGGAGGTGCGCCGGCGGCATATCGCCTACCTTCAGCAAGGAATGGGGATTTTTCCCGAACTGACTGTGTATGAAAACATACAACTGAAAAACCGCATGACGCGATATAAGACGAAGTCGCAGATTGAAGCGATGGCCAAGGCGTTGGGCATAGCGCACAAGCTAAATTCTCCGGCAAGATTGCTGTCGATAGGCCAGCAACAGCGTGTGGCGCTTGTGCGCACACTGTGCCAGCCGGCCGACTTTTTCCTTCTCGACGAGCCTGTTAGCCATCTCGACACACAAAACAACCAAGCTGCCGCAGAATTGGTGGTGTCGGAAGCAAAAAGCCAGGGCGCAGGCATA
Source organism: uncultured Bacteroides sp. (assembly GCA_964582335.1). Taxonomy (GTDB): domain Bacteria; phylum Bacteroidota; class Bacteroidia; order Bacteroidales; family Muribaculaceae; genus CAG-873. Next base: position 36,267 of record CAZORI010000014.1, on the reverse strand, counting down.
ATCGTCACATCAGTGGGCAATGACTTGATGCTTGGCGATATCCACCACATAACTCTTTGAGGCGTATGATTTGGAGAGTATTGAAAAGAAACATAAGCGCCATGCAGCTTGCCGGATATGCGTTGGCCAATATAGCGGGCCTTACGCTTGTGCTATGCGCATTGTGCTTCTATGCCGATGTGGCTCCGGCAATGGATGGCGACGACGCGCTCAGCCAAGACTACATCGTGGTGTCGAGGTCAGTATCAATGCTTTCGACCCTTGGCATTGGCAACGGGGCATCCGGAATAACGGTGCACGATATAGAGCAATTGCGCAGTCAGCCTTGGGTGGAGGACGTTGGCGAATTCACAAGCGCTGATTTTGGCGTTACGGCATCGGTGAACTTTGGCGGACGCGACATGTGGACGTATCTATTTCTCGAGTCTGTGCCCGACCGTTTCTTTGACGTAAAGCCTGAAGGGTGGTCGTTCGACCCGACTAGCGCGCACGCTTACGTGCCTATAATCATATCGCGCGATTACCTTGCTCTCTACAATTTCGGCTTTGCTTCATCGCGCGGTCTGCCACAGCTTAGCGAGGACTTAATCACGCAGATTCCGCTCGACCTCTACGTCAACGGCCATGGCAAGAGCGCAAATTTCAAGGCGCGCATCGTGGGATTCAGCAATAGGCTCAATACCATAGCGGTGCCTCAGGAATTCATGCAATGGGCCAATTCTGAATTCGGCACGTCGGCGGCACTCCCATCGCGACTTGTAGTGAAAGTGGGCGATCCGGGCAACCCTCATATAAAGGAGTACCTTGATGCCAACGGCTATGAGGTTGCGGGCGAGGGCCTGCGCGACGGCAAGGTGCATTTCATGCTTGCAATGCTTGCCGGGGTGGTTGGCGTCGTGGGCATCGTGATATGCTTGCTGTCGGTGTTCATAATAATGCTAAACATAACACTGCTGATGCAGAAAAACAAAGAGAAGAATCGCGAACTGCTGCTGCTGGGTTACTCGCCGGCCAACGTGGAATGGTGCTATTGCAGGCTTGTATTGGCAATCAATGCTTTTGTGCTGATTGCATCGATAACGCTTATGCTGATATTCTCTCATCTATGGCAATCAAAGCTTGCGCAGGCGGGCATCCCTCCAGGCTCGTGCGTGCCTGCTATTTCCATCGGGGCTGCTATCATGTGCGCTATCACGGTGTTTAATTGGCTTAGCATACGCAGGGCAGTGAGAAAATGCATATGACAAAAACAAAAATAATTTCATGAGAAAATTTTTATTGGGAATTCTTTTGGCAGTGAGCCTGGCATCGATGGGACAGACGTTGCCACCCGATTCTGTGTTGCGTCGTATGGCGGCCAATGTGCTGATGGTTGGCTTCAAGGGAGATTCTGTGGATGCGCAAAGCGATGCCGCACGCTACATACGCGATTTGCATGTGGGCGCGATTGTGCTTTTTGATGTCGACCTCACCGGAAGCGCCAAGATAGGCTCGCGCAATATCACATCGGTGGGGCAGCTGCAAAAGCTTACCTCCGACCTGCAAGCATTCAATGCAGATGCGTTGCCAATAATCATAGCAGCCGACCAGGAGGGAGGACGAGTGGTGCGCCTAAAGACGCAATATGGCTTTCATCCCACTATCAGCGCCGGACGCATTGGCCAAATCGACAATCCCGACACCACCCGGCACTATGCAGCAGTGGTTGCCGACGACCTCTCCCGCGCAGGCGTCAACCTTAACCTCGCTCCTGTGGTGGATATAGCCTTGGAATCGTGCCCTGTGATCGGCGGCCTCGACCGAGGATACAGCTCCGACCCTGCCAAGGTGGCTGAGCACGCTTCGCTCACCGCAGAGGAGCATCACAATCGCAATGTTGCCGTAGCGCTGAAGCATTTTCCCGGGCACGGAAGCGCAACGGGCGACACGCATTATGGCTTGGTGGATATTACCGACACATGGTCGGCAGCAGAGCTTGAGCCTTTCCGCAATCTTTCCGATGCCGGGCTTGCCGATGCCATAATGACTGCCCATATCTACCTGCGCAGCCTCGACCCGGAATTGCCGGCTACGCTCTCAAAGCCTATACTTTCGGGCGTGCTGCGTCAACAATTAGGCTATGGCGGCGTTATTATTTCAGATGACATGTACATGCAAGGCATTATCGACAAATACGAGCCGGCTGAGGCCATAGTGATGGCACTCAATGCCGGAGCCGACTTGCTGTGCGTAGGCAACAATATCAGCACAGGATTCGAGGCCGACCGGCCATTCATGCTTGTTGACTCCATAGTGGCAGCAGTAAAGGAGGGACGCTTGCCTTACGAACGCTTAGCCGAAGCCAACCGCCATGTCAATGCTCTGCGAGGGAAGCTTGCAGGCAAGCACTGAAATATACAAAAAATAGAGATAAATGATGCTGATTGTGGTAGATCCACAGATTGACTTTATCTCCGGGACACTTCCGGTGACTGGCGCGCTCGATGCAACCGACGGGCCGGCCGTCGTGCTTGAGAAGGGCACAGCGCCCGACAAGGATGAATACTCATTCGTGCAGAACGAAGGCAAAAATTTATTTTCATAAGCGATAATCATTCCGATAAATAGATGAGACAGATTATTACACATTTTACCGACGATGACTTGTACAAGTTCACGATGTGCTGCGCCGTGATTGACAATTTCCCTCGTGCACGAGTGAAATACGCTTTTTCCGACCGCAACAACCAAGTGTACCCGGAAGGCTTCGCCGAAGAGCTTCGCGAGCAGATTAAGATGCTTGAATCATTGAGAATTACACCCGAGGAGGCCGATTTCATAAAGCACAAATGCACTTATCTGCCTTCTTGGTTTTCGACATATCTTGAAGGCTTTCGCTACGACAGCCGGTGGACCAATGTGTGGCAGGACGACGAAGGACATCTGCATGTGGAATTCGAAGGCGTATGGGGCGACACCATATTGCTCGAAGTGAAGGTGCTGGCTATAATTTCCGAGTTGTTCTATATGATGACAGGCCAAGCTGAGGGCGTGGACTATGACGACTACTATCGACGCAGCTACGCCAAGGGCGAGCGGCTGCTTGCGGCCGGCTGCGCATACAGTGATTTCGGCACGCGCCGCCGCTTGTCGTTCCAAGCTGAGGATGTGGTAGTGAAGGCGATGAAGGATTGCTACGACTCGCAAGCGTGGCCCGGAAAATTCTGGGGCACAAGTAATGTGTACCTGGCCATGAAGCACGATGTTACGCCAATAGGCACCATGGCACACGAGTTTGTAGCTGCCATCGCTGCCATGTTCGGGCCGCAGATGGCCAATAATATGGCCATGAAGCTTTGGGCCAACACGTATCGCGGCGCTTTGGGCACATTTCTCTACGACACCTACGGATGGCATATATTCAGCCTTAACTTCTCGGAGGATTTCGCCAACATGTTCAAGGGCTTGCGCGTCGACAGCGGTGACAACCACGAGCAGTTGATGAAAATTGTCGATAAGTACCGTTCGCTCAATATCGATCCGCGCACCAAGCAGGTGGTGTTCAGCAACGGCCTCGACACCGACGAAGCTATTGAGATACACCGCTATGCTTCGCCGCTGTGCCAGCCGTCGTTTGGCATAGGCACGCATTTCACCAACGATTTTCCTGGCATCAAGCCTATGAATATCGTAATCAAGCTTTTGGCGGCCAAGATTACCGAGTCGTGGGACTTCTACAACGACACATGCAAACTGAGCGAGGACCAAGGCAAGCACACAGGCAAGCCCGAGGTGGTGGAGCGTTTCCTTGCGGCCATCAACGCAAAATGATTATTGCGATAATAGTTGGACATTTGACATAAATCTTGTAAATTTGCAAGGAATTTAATCATTAACAGTCATGATTAGCAATAAAATTGAAGACGCTATCAATGCGCAGATTAATGCCGAGTTCTGGTCGGCATATTTGTATTTGTCAATGGCTATGCAGTTCGAGTCGAGTGGCCGCAGCGGCATTGCCAACTGGTTTCGCATCCAATTCAAGGAAGAGCAGGCCCACGCTGAAATTTTCATCAACTATTTGGTTCAGCGCGGCGGCCGCGTAGTGCTTCAGCCCATCGAGGCTGTGCCCACTGAATGGGCAAGCCCCTTGGCAGCTTTCCTCGACACAAAGGCTCATGAGGAGAAGGTGACCTCGCTCATCAACAATCTCTACGCTCTGGCAGAGGCAGAGCACGATTATGCTACTCGCGGCAAGCTCGACTGGTTTGTGTCGGAGCAGGTTGAAGAGGAAGAGACAGCGCAGAATCTCATCGACCGCCTGAGATTGATTGGCAATGACGGGCTTGCGCTCTATATGCTCGATCAGGAGCTCGCAACACGCGTGTATAACGTGCCTTCGCCCTTGGCACAAGCGTAATTCGCGGCATCAACAAAACAGCAAAGGCAGCGTCTCGGATTCGGGGCGCTGCCTTTTGGTTGAGGCTGTGGTGATTGTCAGCTGTACAGGAATCGCTTGATTGAACGCTTAGGTGTTTTCTGAAATTCCTGTGGCACAAGCTGTATGCTCTTTATACGCGAGTTCGGGATAAGGGATCTAAGCAATAAGCGCCCATTGCCGCGAGCGGATTCGTCAGGAATTTCTGTAACTTTACCTTCGGTTATCATGATAGGTAATTAATTGTTTGCTACCTCTAAATTACTAAATATCATTGAAATAACCAAAAGAATCGGCAACTTTTTCAAGCTGCCGATTCAATTTTAGGGCTTTTCTTATCCCGAACTCGCGTATACAGAAACGCATCGGCCGGCTGATATGTTTATTCAGTCGGCCGAATTGGAGAATTAAACAGTCTATTTTTTATTTCACGCTGTCGATGGCGTCGCAAATTTTTGTGAATATGTCGTCGATGGAGCCGGTGCCGTCGATTGATATGTAGCGGCCGGTCTCAGAGTAGTAGTCTTGCAGGGGCTGGGTCTGCTTATGGTATACGGCCAAGCGCATTTTGGCGGCGTCGGCGTTGTCGTCGGAGCGCCCGCTTTGCTGGCCGCGAAGCAATATGCGGCTTACGAGCTCATCATCGGGCACCTCAAGGCCTATCACTACACTGATTTTTGTCTCGAGCACCTCCATCAAGGCATCAAGCTCTTGTGCCTGGGGCATTGTGCGAGGGAAGCCGTCGAAAATCACTCCGTCGCCCTGCTTGCCCGATTCCGACTTCACCACATCTTCGAGAATCTTGATCATCAGCTTGTCGGGAATGAGCATGCCTCGCTGTATGTAGTCTTTGGCAACTACGCCAATGTCGGTTTTGCGAGCGATGTGGTCGCGCAGCACATCGCCGGTGGAGATATGGTACAGATTGTACTTTTCTGCTATTTTGACGCTCTGGGTGCCCTTTCCGCTGCCCGGACCGCCGAATATCACGATGTTGAGCATTATATATTATATTATTAGGTGTTAGTTGAATTCGGTTGGAGGTATTGTGGATTGTATTAGTCTTTCAGCACGTATATGTCGTTGAGGTTGCGCGCCTTTTCGTCGATATCGAGCCCATAGCCGATAATGAATTTGGTGGGAATCTCAAAGCCTATGTAATCGGGCTTGATGGGGCGGGCAAGTGCGTCGGGCTTGAATAGCAGGGTGGCTATTTTTATGTCGGCGGGGTTGTATTCGCGCATGGTCTTTAGCAGATTGAACATTGTGTGGCCTGTGTCGATGATGTCTTCCACCAATATTACAGTGCGTCCCTGGATGTTGTCTTGCAGCCCTAACACTTCCTTCACAACCCCGGTTGATTGCGTGCCTTGGTAGCTTTTCAGGCGGATGAACGATATCTCGGCATCCATGTCTACTTCGCGGAATAGGTCGTTTGCGAAGGGGAATGCTCCGTTGAGCACGCAAAGGAAAAGCGGATTGGCGCCGGCGCAGTCTGCTTCAATCTGCCGAGCTATGCTTTGCACACGCTCTTTGATTTGCTGATTAGAGATATATGGCACGAAGTCGAGTCCGCAGTATGATATTTCTTTTTTCATGTGATTGAAAACGAAAAATTTGGTACAAAGTTAATCATAAATTCTCACATTCCACCATTGCATAGGCAAAAAACAAACAGAATCTGCGAGATTGAATATGTTTTTGTTATAAATGGGGTGCGCCATTGATTTGGCGCACCCCATGTCGGTAAATGTAAATTATGGATGCGGATTATTTGCTGAGGCGCGACAACATGTAGGCGAGGCTGGCCGTGCCGTCCATGGTGGGCTCGTTGGTGCTGTAGTCGCTGTAGTCATCATGGTACACCACTGTCGAATTTTGGAATTCGGCCAAGGGGTCGCCATTGGGGTTGCGCAGATGCACGCCGCGAAGGGTGTTGAAGATGTTGGCGTAGACAGGGCCGTCGACAAGGCCGCCGTTGAGCCATGCGCGCCCGGGCTTGCCGTTGACTGTGAGGTCGATGATGGTGCTGTGAGGATCGCGCGGCGAAGAGATGCCCTCTATTTCGGTGGGCATCATTATCATCACTTGCCCCCAAGGGTTAGCGCCAAAGAGCCAGTCGCGCACGGCTGTTTCCACTTCCCGGAACTGGTTGTCGCCCGTAAGGTCGCGGTAGAGCATGGCTTGGGTCACATAGGCCACAGCCAGGTTGTTGCTGCACCATATGAAGGGCACTCCGTAGAGGTATGCATTGTCTGCTCCGCGTTCGGCCACACGCGCCAGTCCGCTGCGCATGTTGCGCTTGAATTCGTTGCTGATTTTCTTGTTGGGGTTTATCGCGAGCTCATAATGTCCGAGGTTGACGAAAGGATACCACTGATAGTGATGTGCCGAGTCGGCTCCCATCCAAGGAGTAACGGGCTCGAGGCGGCCATAGTCGATGGCATCGCGCAGGTATTTCTCCTCCCCGGTGGCATTGAAGCGAACCATCGCAGCGAGCTGCATGTCATCGCTCCAGTTGTCCTCCTCGTAGTAGTATGGCGACACGCAGGGAGCAGTCTGGCAAGCGCCGGTGTTGGCAGCAGCCACAGGGTAAGCGGCGGCGGATCTCTCAGCGAGGAGCTCGGCAAAAGCGGGGTCAATATCAGAGTATAGCTCTGCTCCCAAGCCAAACGATGACGCGAACTTTGCCACCGACGAAGCCAAGCCTTTTGAGTCGTTGAGATTTCCCTTCAAGCCATAAGGCGTGCCTGAGCAGGGGTACACAGGGCGGTCGCCTCCGGCTCCGAAGTCGTAGTCGACGTTGTCGCCGGCGGGCAGCCCGGCATAGCGGTGGTCGCGGTCGTCTGCAATTTGGTTGAGGTAGAGTCCCGGCTCGGGATTCATCAGCAGCATCCATTCTAAGCCGTGGCGTGCCTCATCGAGCACGTCGGGTATGCCATTTGCGCCTGGGCGGCCGGTGGCATCGTAAAGGTCGGCCCAGCCTTCCGGATTCATCTTGTATCCGAACAGCAGCTGATACACGGTGTTGGCCGAGGTGGTGAGATATTGCAGGAAATCGCTTGCATCGTGCCAGCCACCACGCACGTCGACGTGCTCGCCGTCGCGATCGCCGCTCAGCACGAGCACTCCATCATGCTGGTGGCACACTTGCTCAAACGCCGGGTTGTCGCCGCAGCGTTGCTCGCGCAGGTAGTTGAGAGGGAGTTCGCGCATGGCGAAGCGCGAGTAAGCGTCGTTGCCTACATACGCCTTGCCGCTTGCCAATTCGTTGCCTTTCTTGTCCTTGCCAATTATCTCGTAGGTGCCGGGCTTGGATATCGACGTGAAATACACGCGTGCCGACGACGAGAATGGCTCCCAAGGATTGGTGGCCACTACGCTGTCGGGGTTGACAGCCTTGCCGTCGCAGTAGATTTTGAAGTCGATTTGCTCCACCGGGGTGTTGCCCATGTACACGGCAGCTTTCACGTCGTCGGTGAGATAGCCTACTTGATTGTATCGCAGCACATCCGCTTTTGCGCTCATCGACGCAACGGATACGAGCAATGCCAACGCTAATGTTTTCTTCATGATGATATAGTGGGTGGTTGTGTTCAATATATTTCCTTTGTGGCGAAGTCCACAATGAAGTCGGTGATTAGAGGGAGGACGGCCTCGATGTAGCGGCGGCCTTTTTCCGCAGTGGCCGATTTGGGATTGCCCACACCGGTGTCGCTGGTGGTTTTGGCCCAGTCGCGTGGCAACCACGCCACCTTCTTGCGCAGGCCTTCGATGGCGAAGTCGTTGCTCTTGCCGTCGCCGGCGAGGTCCATGCGCACCAGGTGTGGATAGAAGTGCAGCATTACCGACGTCTCGAGCTCGCCAGCATGGTCGTCCACGTCCTCTTCGAAGTATCCCTTGCGGGGCACGATGGCAAACCACTCGTTGTGGGCGATGGTCATGTCGGGGTATTCAATCATCAGGTCGCGGATCATGCCCTTGAATATGTTGCCGCCGTGTCCGCTCATTATCACCAGACGGTGTATGCCCTGCGCGCGCAGGCTCTTCACCACGTCGGTGAGCACTGCCATCTGGGTTGCTTGCGAGGCATGGATGCAATAGGGCAGCTGTATCTGGCCGGGGTTTTGGCTGCCCAAAGGTATGCCCGGGAGCACCATGGCGCACACGCCGCGCTCGGCAGCGGCCGAGGCCGCTGCCAGAGCCACAGCCTGGGCTGTAAGCATGTCGGTGCAATATGGCAAGTGCATGTTGTGAGGCTCGGTGGCTCCCCATGGCAGGATTGCCATGTCGAAGCGAGGCAGTTGGCGCACTTCGCCCCACTTAGCGGTTGTGATATCGCGGTTCATCATTACAGTCCCACAGCGCGCTTTTTGTACTCGTTGATGCAAGCATCGAGGCGCTCGTGAGCAGTGGTGTCGCCCGGAACGTTGTGCGAGGGGTGTATGTATAGCTTCACGCCGCGCTCTTCGAGAATCTCGGCTACGGTGCAGATGGTCATCCACACTGTGGTGATGAAGGCGATGGTGGAAAGCGGGCCTACTTTGTCCTGATGGTTCTTCAAGTCGACAGATGCATCCTGCAAGGGGCAGCACGAGTCCACAACGTAGTCGGCGATTTCGAAGAGGTTCTTGCCTCCCGAGTGTCGCGGCTTCTTGTCGCCTGTTTCGCCGGCACTTCCGAATACGATCACCTTCATGCCCTTCTTCTTGGCTTCGAGTGCCACGTCGATGTTCACGGCATTTATGCCGGTGTGAGAGAAAAGCCACAGCACGTCGCGCTCATCGAAGTTCCAGCTGTCCATGATTGTTTTGCCATAGCCTTCGCAGCGTTCCAGGAAGAGGAATTGGTTGATGCCCATCTCACCGATGATGTGGGTGAAGAATGTGAGGGGAAGCTCGCACAGAGGGTGGAAGCCAACGAAACCGCCGATGCGAGGATACATCTCCTCGATGGGGAGGTTGGCGTGGCCGCAGCCGAATGTGTGCACCCAGCGGCCGGCTTGGATGGTATCGGCCATTACCTCGGCCACCTCGCGGATTTTCTCCATTTGGGTAGCCTCTATCTTATTCATCACGCCTTGGGCGTTTTCTTTCCATTGATTTGCTAACATTTCTTTCTAATTGGTTTAAATGGTTTGTGTTTCAGTTCTGATTTTGTTTTTAGTTGATTTCGCTATTTTCAATGCCACTGGCACAATCACCATCATGGCAATCACTGCAATCGCCATGTAGGTGGGCAGCATGGAGTATTGGCCATGGTCGAAGGCTATGCCGGCTGCCTTGTTGAAGGTGGGCTGGCCGCATAGGCCTACAAACATTGCAATCGACAGGGCAGTAGGCGCTTGCGAGCGGAACGTCTCGGCTATGAAGTTGATGATTACTGGGAACGTGGCCCCGGCTCCGAAGCCGATTAGCGTGGTAGATGCATATACCCATAACGCAGATGTTGATGCAAATAGTATCGCCACGCCTGCCAAGGCGAGTGCGAGGTAGAGGTAGAATGTCTTCACTTCCTTCAGCAAGGCGATAGTCTTGCCGAGTGCGAGGCGGCCCAGAAACATGCCGATCATGAACCATGTCATCGACAGTGTGGCGGAGGCCTGCTCCATGCCTGCCGTGGCGGTGAGGTACGACACCGTGAAGCTGCCCGATATGCCCTCAAATCCGCTCTGGAAGAAGAAGACCAAGGCGAAAACGATGAGCGCCGGATACTTCAGCAAGCCTATGGTGGTATTCCACGACAACCGCGCTTGTGGCTGCGCTGCCGGGAAAGATGTGAATACGAACCACACGATGAAGGCTGCCATCAGCACTGACACGCAGTTGAGCGGCAGGTGATAGTCGGGGCAGAAATAATTGAGCAATGTCCATCCCAGCGCGCCAAGGCAGTAGAATGCTCCGAGGATGCCCAGGCGGCCGCCGCGCTTGCTGTCGCCGTAGATGTCCGACACCAACGCATTGGTTTCGCCGTTGAGTATGCCGCCTCCAAGGCCAACAAGGAACATCGACGCGTGCAGCAGCCCAATCTCGGCAAATGATGCCAGCCCTTGCAGGCCGGCCAGCAGGCATAGCGACGATAGAATCAATAGCCATTTGTAGCCGAACCGCTCGACTATAGGGCCAAAAACGATTGTGCCCAGGATAATGCCGAGCGACATGGTGGAGGGCAGCGAGTTGGCCCCTTCGACCAGCGCGTTGAGCTGGCCTAATATGGGGCCGAGCGACAACATGGCCACTCCGAAAAATCCCATTCCGGTGCAGGCTGCCACGAAAACCTTGGGTGTGCTGTAGTTGCTCATATCGTGTATTTTATAAATTTTGCCTGTAGTGTTGTTGAATATTGAATCCTAGGCCGGGCATATCACTGAGTAGGCCGCTCCCAGCAGGGCGGCCTCGCCCTCCACCCCTGATGGGCAGAATTCTACTTGCTCCATGGCAATGGGCTGTCCCCACTTGCATGCTTCGTCGTAGATGCGGCGGATAAACTGCTTGGCGGGCCCGAACACGCCGCCTCCGAAGATGATTTTTTCGGGATTGAACAGGCTCACCAGGTTGGCTGTGCCCATGCCCCACATCTCGATGGCTTTCTCGAGCACCTTGGTGGCAATGTGGTCGCCTTTCTCGTAGCCGTCAAATACGTCGTAGCTCGTGATCTCGTCGATGGGCTTGTGGCTTAGCAGCCCGTCGTAATTGCGTGCGCATCGCAGGGCGCGCCGTGCCTGAGTGGCTATGCCGTTGCCCGACGCGTAATATTCAAAGCATCCTACCGGGATGTATTCTTCGGCGTAGGGATATTGCAGGGCCATCCATCCGGTGGCACCGGCTATGTCTTGGCTTCCGTGTATCACGCGTCCGTCGATGAGGATGCCCGCGCCTATGCCTGTGCCTACGGCAAGGTATATGGCGTCGTTGCAGCCCTTTGCGGCTCCGCGCCACATTTCGCCCAGGATGTAGCAAGTGCGGTCGGTTTCGATTTTCACAGGCAGCGTGGGGTCGGCAAGCGCCTCGATAATCTGTCCTTTCAGGGGATAATTGTCCCATCCGGGGATGTTGGGCGCCCACACTGTGTCGGTTTTGTTATATACAATGCCGGGCACGCATACGCCCACGCCCTCGACGCTAATGCCTGGATTGCTGAGCCTAAGAGCGTTGATGCACTCCACCACTTTGTCGCCCACCTGGCTGCCGACAGCTCCGTCGAGGAGTCGGGTGAGCTTGGTGTGCATGTTGCCATGCTCGTCAAATAGAGCAGCGGCTATTTTGGTGCCTCCTAAGTCAATTCCTATTATCGCCATAGCAGTATGAAGAAGAATTATAGCGACAGATGCTAAATTATAATAAATGTTAATCCCTCCCTACTTCGTTACGTTGGAAAAAACGGATTCGGAATTTCCTCATCGGGGTGCATGGACGTTACACCTATTCAAAAATCATATTCCATGCACCCCAGTATGAGGACCCCATTTCCCTGTCATTATAATAAAAAAACACTAATGCCTTTTCCATGCTCGGAAAAGGTTTCACTCTGACGTAACCCCATAAATAATCAAATACATAATATATTGGTTAGTTTACAACAATTTACCAGTTGACATCATTTGAAATAGATTGACAAATTATGATTTCGCTATGAGGACGTTTTTCAATGGTCGTTTCTTCGCTAAGAAGTAAGGTGAGGATGGTAAGTAAAATTATGAACTCTTTTTTTGACGGAAGTTTTTTATTTCCATTGCAAAGATAATACGTAATTTTAAGTTTGATACGTTTGTTATGATATTTTACGAATTATATGTATAAATTTGCATTTATGGAGTTTTTATATTGTAAATTAATTACGACATTTGCAAAAAACATAGATTTAAATTTGGGACGATGAGAAATATTTACATTATTGTGACTGCAATGTGCTTGTTGTGGCTGGCATGCTCGCGCGGCATGGCGGTGGGCGAGAAGGTGAACGCTCGCGCTGAACATCAGGCGATGTTGCATGGAGGGATAATACGCGGCGATTCCACCATCAAGGCGCTCGCGCTGGTGTTCACCGCACACGACCGCGCCGATGGAGCCGACAGCATAATTCGTGTGCTCGACCGTCATGGCATAAAAGGGGCTTTTTTCTTCACAGGATTGTTCTACGACACTTTTCCAGGCGTGGTGAAGCGCTTGCAGGCACGAGGGCACTATCTGGGAAGCCATAGCGACGGACATCTGCTGTACATGCCGTGGGAAAACCGCGACTCTCTGCTGGTGACGAAGCAGGAATTCATGGACGATATCGAGCGATGCTATGCCCGCATGGCCGAATTTGGGATTGCAAAGGAGGATGCGCCGATGTTTATTCCTCCATATGAATATTACAACGACACCATAAGTGCATGGGCGCGTCAATTCGGGGTGCAAGTGGTAAATTACACGCCGGGCACATGGAGCAATGCCGACTACACATGGCCGGAGATGGGACGCGGCTATCGTTCCAGCCAGGCGATTTACGAGCGCATACTGAATTATGAGGACTCGCTGGGGCTGAACGGCCACATGCTGCTCATACATTTCGGCACCAATCCCTTGCGCACCGACAAATATTACGATCACTACCTCGACAGCACTATTGTCACGCTCCAAGCGCGCGGATACAGGTTCGTGCCCATCACAGAATTGCTGGCGTTGCCCCGACGGAATGGATAAAAGGATGAAAATAACCGATGCAAAAGTTAAGAAAATGAGGAGATTGCAAAAGGTTTAATCAAAAAATGCTGAAAAAGTGATTTTTTTTTTGGTGAGAAAAAAAAAAGCAGTAATTTTGCACTGTTTTTGAAGCCAAATTATTATTTATTGTTTAACTGTTAATCAATAACGAAATGAAAAAGTTAGTTTATCTTGCAATCGTAGCCTTCGCTGCATCGATGGTTGCTTGCGGCAACTCAAACAAGGCCGCTGAAGAGGAAGCTGCTGCTGAAGAGGCAGCTGCTGCTGAAGAGGCTCCCGCAGTAGTTGAAGCTGCTGCTGAGGTTGCTGTTGACAGCATCACTCCTGACTCCAATGAGGTTGCAGAAGCTGCTGCTGAGGCCACTGAATAATCAAGCCAACGCTTATTAAAGCCGAATAAAGAGAGGCGCTCGTGCATGCACGAGCGCCTCTCTTTATTCGGTGCTCCCTTTTAGGGGTGGGGGCGGTAGATGACCACGGCGGGGGCGTGGTCACAGAATATTGAGCGGGCCGTGTCGGATATGTCGTCGAGCGTGAGGCTGCGGTAGCGTGGCACGTTGTCGTTGATGTCCTCATGGTGATAGATGGCCAGAGCCAGGTTTTGTGCGCGGTTGAGCAGCGACACGTTGTCGAACGTGAACACGCTTTCATACCGGTTTTTGCAGCGGTCGAGCGCGTATTGGCTCACGTTGCCAGGCTCGGCAAGCTGCGTGGCCTCGCTGATGAGCATCTCTTGCGCACGGGCTATGCTTTCGTCGTCCTCCTTGGCCATGAGGCCGCTGAGCATTACGAACCCTGAGTGCACATTGCCCGATATGAATGCGTTGGCCGACGTGAAGAGGTCGGTGCCCATCATCAAGCGCTGGTAGAAGCGAGAGCTGTGACCCGCCGCGAGAATGTCGGTGATGGCGTCGGCTGCGAAGAAGCCTCGCGTGCCGTAGGGGTCCATGCGATAGGCGATGGCTATCTGCGTCTGCGGCACGTGGCCGTGCACCAGGCGCGTCTGCGTCTGCGTCAGCCAAGGGTCGTCGGGGAGGTTGCGCGCAGCGATGTCGCGGCGTGGGATGCCGCCAAACCATTTCTCGGCCAACTGGCACGTGCGCTCGAGCGTGATGTTGCCCGCTACGGCGAGGATTGCATTATTGGGCGCATAGTGGCTGTAAAACCAAGCGCGCACGTCGGGCATCGTCACGTCGGCAATATGCTCAGGCTTGATGCCGATCACTGGCCACTTGTAAGGGTGGTGGGCATAGAGCATGGGGCGTAGGTAATGCATGAGGTCGCCATAGGGGCGATTGAGGCACACCTCCTTAAACTCCTCAATCACCACATTGCGCTGCACCTCAAGGCCTTTGGGGCAGAAAACAAGTTCGAGCATGCGGTCGCTCTCCAGGTAGAATGCTGTCTCGGCATTCTGAGCGGGCATAACCTCATAGAACACGGTGAAGTCGTTGCCGGTGGCGGCATTGTTGGTGCCTCCGGCCAATTCGAGCGTCTGGTCGAATGAGGGAATGTTGGCCGAGCCGCTGAACATCAGGTGCTCAAACAGATGCGCAATGCCCGTCTGCGCAGGCTTTTCGTCGCGGGCGCCGGTGTCGTAGAGCAGATTGAGCACTACCATAGGCGACTGCGCATCGTAGCTATGCACGATGCGCAGTCCGTTGTCGAGAGTAAATGTCGTGTAGGGTATCATGCTTGCACTAAGCCATGAGCGTCATTGCTTGTCGAGCACGGTGGTGGACAATATGCGCACATCTTCCACGGGGCGGTCGTGGCTGTCGGTGGCGGCCTTCTGTATCTTGTCGATTGTGTCCATGCCGTCGATTACCTCACCGAATACAGTGTATTGGCCGTCGAGGTGCGGTGTTCCGCCTTCGGTGGTGTACACCTTAATCATTTCCGACGAGTAGGGGCCCTTGCCTTCATCAACGATGGCGTGGGCTTCCTTCACAAGCTTTTCCTGCAAAGCCTGCATGCCGGCTTGGTCGCGGCGTGTCATCATGGCTTGTATGCTGTCCATATGCTGCTCGGCCAGCTGGTCGAAGGCGGCTTTGATTGCCATCTGCTTCATTTGCTCGCCAGTGAACACCTTGCCGGTGACCACGTAGAATTGCGAGCCCGACGAGCGGCGTTCGGGGTTGACATTGTCGCCGGTGCGGGCAGCAGCCAGTGCGCCGCGCTTATGGTAGTGCGTAGGAAATTTTATTTCAGCGGGCAGCGTGTAGTTGGGGTCGCCATCGCCGAGCATCTTTCCGGCGGGAGCGTTTTTCGAGTTGGGGTCGCCGGCCTGCACCATGAAGTTCTCGATTACACGATGGAATAGCAAGCTGTCGTAGTAATGCTCGTTGGAGAGCTTTATGAAGTTGTCGCGGTGTTCGGGGGTGTCGCCGTAGAGCAATACGGTGAAGTCGCCCATAGTGGTTTTCACCAGCACGCGCACGCTGGCGTCGTCTTGGTTTGCGTTGGCTTTCATTTCAGAATCAATAGGTGTTTGTTCGTTGGTCGCCTCGCTTTTTGCTTTTGAGCATCCGACCATAGTTATAACAATTGCAGCAAACAGAAGAAGTTTTCTAATCATGTCAATATGTGCTTAATTATGGCAATTTAGATTATCTGTGAGGGGAAAAGCCGCTTGTAAATGCGGCGAAAGTTGTTGTCGGTGGCAATCAGTTCGTCGACATGGCTTTCATAGTCGGGCCCGTATATGCCCTGGAGCAGGTCGCCAAGGTAGCGGTGCTCTCGGTCGCGGTCGATGGTAGCTGACACTAAGCGCTGTATCTGATTGCTGAAGCGGTCGCGGTCGATGGCGCATAGGTAGCGCGCCGCGCTGGCCAAGAACTGGCCGCTTGCGTCGACGCGGTTCATGTTGTCGATCACCTCGTCGATGTCCTCGAGCGGCGTATCGATGTTATTGGCTATGTATTCATAGGAATTAAGGCCGTCGGGGTCGCTTTGCAGTATTTTTTTCTCTTCGTCAGTCATGATAGTTGCATTCAAGTGTATAATATGGCCTAGGGCATCAGCCGAAGGCCTTTTCACGACAAAATTACTCAAAAATCCCCATATCACAAAATTAAAGTAGTTTTTCGCAGGCTCAACGCTTTTTTGATGTGCAACATGATGTCTGATTATTCGCTTACGGGAGCTATATTTTTTGTATGAAAAAACTGTTTTATGATTTAGTTCTTATGTTTGTGGGTGCAAACATAAGAACTAAATCCTATTCAGGCACATAGATTATGTCGCCATTCTCCAGTTCGTAGGCAGTGCCTACACGTTTACCCTTATTCCCTGATGAATTATCATTTTCAGAAGGGGTGTAACGGTTGATTTTTTCTCCTTCTTTGGTGATGATTTCCATATTTTCCTTGCCGGGATTTTTTACCATTGTGAAGTCTTCTTGTGAGAACATTTCAGTCATGTTATATCGGCTGACAAGGGCGACCATCAAAGCCACGGCAAACACCATTGCTACATCAAACAGATTGCTGACCACGCTCATCGGATCAGAATCATCAGCACTTCCTAAAATTCGCCTCCGTCTCATGATTGTTTCGTAGTCTGTTTGGTGATTTCCGCAATATATTCAAGCATGGTGATGTTTTTAATCGACCAACGTTCCTTAACCTGTTGTGTCAGGAAACCGATTGCACTCACCACAAGGCCTACAACAGTCGTAGCAAAGGCAACCTGCATATTGTAAGCCATCGAGGCGATGTCACCGGTAGCAAGACCGACCAATGCGGGCCCCATGGGTATCAGTGTCCCCATAAGTCCAAGTATAGGCCCCATCTTTGTCAACATCTTTGAGGTGGACAACTCTTTTGAAGCGGCAATTTCATATTCTGACAAAAGAAGTTCTATGCGAGCATCATTTCCAGAACATTCTGCAATCTTTTTGGCGTATGACACCAATAGATTTTTAGGAGATGCCGGAAGACTCTGCTTGAAAGCATGGAATGTATCCGGTGTCAGTTTTCCTACTTGACAATAGAATGGTATTGCGACTTTTTTCTGTTGCATATACTGCCCGAAGAAAGCCCCGATGAGAAAAATAGCACGGATGAAAAAGAAGATGAGGAGTACAATCACGGGAACGAGAAGCCCGGTGGAGATCCAGTAGAGAATGTTGGATATTACATTCATTTTATGTTATTGATTAGTTTATTTTGTTTACGTTTGAAAAAGACATATCCGGCTGTAGCGCCCACTATAAATAGTGATATCACACCTGCAAGCGTTTTTATATCTACCGAATTA
This sequence comes from uncultured Bacteroides sp., assembly GCA_964582335.1. Lineage (GTDB taxonomy): Bacteria > Bacteroidota > Bacteroidia > Bacteroidales > Muribaculaceae > CAG-873. The sequence continues at coordinate 18,882 of CAZORI010000014.1, read as the reverse complement.
GTGCCTGTCACGGCAGTTCGCCCATTTACGGTTGCCACAACTCCAAGCAATGCAATCAAGGCATTCACCATAAAAATCAGTTCGAGCCGGAGATCTTTTTCAGGCAGAATTATCTTGATCAGATATGGCAATGCGATGCAAATAATAGATATTATAGGAGCCAGAATCCATGCAATAGTAGCAAAGTCAAAACCCGGAAAAGAAAATATCACTTCAACCAGTAATGTAAGTAATACCGGAAAAATCAGAATACTCGGAATCCATTGACAAACTGCATGTATTATGGCAGTACTCCTCGACAATCGCTCCCCGAAAACAAGTCCCGATGAAGTAATGCAGAATGTATTCTGCAGAAAAACATCTACAGTGAGAATAACTGCCATATCAAGCATTAGTTCCGGATTCCCGATCCACCCGGCAATCTGGGTTTTCGACTGATTTGCAGCGAAATTCCATGAGAATCCAACAAATAAGGCTAAGATAAGACCTATGGCTATTCTACCCCCAATGGGTAGATAAGTCAGTTTCAGCAATACGCTGAAACCGACCAATATCATTATTATAGATATTACTATCTCCATTACCTTTCCGATTGTTTTTTACGTCGCCGGATAAATATCACCATCAGAATAATAGCAATTATTACAACCACACCAACGATGATACCATTAATACGGCTTGTAATCTTGTCCATGCTGTTGAGTTCCTCTTTCTTCATCACCATGCCATCGCTGTCTCCTCCGACGTTCTCAGCACGTATCGAGCCGATATTCTGATTATACCGGTTTGCGCTTTCTTTGGAAACATTTGATGATATAAAATCACGCAGCTTGGCATTGTCGCAAACAAAGCCTGAGCATGATGGCTGATATTCATTTACCACCTCTGTGTGAAGCTCAGCGAGATTTTTAATTTGCTCTGGAGTTGCATTCCACATACCCTTACGGGCTGTTTCAAGCATCACGGCTGTGATTTCTTCGATTGCAGCCGGATTCTTTGATGTGAAATAATCCTTGGTGCCAAGATTGTGCTTGTCCTTGACGTATGTGTCGTAGATGTCATTCCAAAGTTCATTGTCAATCACATCGGGTTTCATCACATTCCAGCCATAAGTATTGCGGATGATGTCAGCAAAACCGGAGGCATCTCCTGCTCCGCCTTTCATCTTGTTTTTGATATAATTGGGGTTGAGTATGGTGGTACGGCTTTCAACGCCTATCGCCTCCTTAACTTCCTGCATACGCACGTTATTGCGGTTGCGATAGTCGCTCAGATAGGCGTCAGGATCTTTGCCCGTCACATTCTTTACGGCGAGGTTCATGCCTCCCATAAATTCATAGACATGGTCGAGGCTCAGTGCACCCCAGGTATTACTCTGGCGAGGTTGCACCACAACATCTGTTCTGGTAAGGGCTGCCTCAAAGGCATAGTCCCGCTTCTTTTCCCAGTCTTCCTCACTGCCATAGATAGCTCCCATGTTGTTGATATAAGTGTCAGCGATTTCGTCAGAATTTTCCCAACGGTCGCCGGCTTCAACCATGCCTTGGATTCCGCTGCCATAATTGCCGTTGATACCTCCAAAGACACGGGCAGTAGAAAGTTCACGTGCCTCTTTGGGTGTGACTCCCTTATCAACAAGATGTCGTTCAGATTCAACGACGCCCTCAGCCACATAGTTGGGATACTCTGGATCATCGGCTTCAGCAGCCATCTTTACAGCACGGCTTATCAGGAACAGGCGCGATGCGGCAAGGTCTCGGAGTTGACCAGAAGTCTGCACCACAACATCAATTCTCGGGCGACCAAGTTCTTTGGATGGTATGAGTCTCAGGTCGGTAACACGACCGAACGGGTCTCTCAACGGTTCAACTCCAAGCATGTAAAGAACTTGAGCTATCGTTGCACCTTCAGTCTCAATAAACTCACTGCTCCAAAGTGTAAAGCTAACTTTACGGGGGATGGAATCATTGTGAGCCTTTCGATACATGGCGATTGTATTGTCGGCAAGCGTCTTGCCTTTTTCCCAAGCCACAACCGATGGGGTTTCCTCTGCATTGACTGCAAACATATTGCGTCCAGTCGGGAGGATATTAGGATTCAAAACGGGGTCTCCGCCTGATGTCGGTGCGATGTATCCACCGTTGAGTGCATTTATTACAGAGGCAAGTTCCGCCACCGGACTTGTGCGCAAGGCTTCACGATAGACGTTGACATTTTTCAACGCTCGTTCAACTTCTGTAATGGCTGTAGCATATTCAATCTGCCGAGGAGTGAATTCCTGCCGTCCCGTCATGCCGCCGGGATGCCCGGTTGATGACGGTTTGCCGGATTTTCCTTTCTTCATAGCTGCTTCCATCTTTTTGAGCGCTTCTTTATCGGCTCCCATCTTACGAGCCATTTCAAGAGCTTTCTCCGGAGACATCCCTGTCTTTCCCATCATGGATTTCATGGCGGATGATTTGGGGCGCTCTGCAATTTTGGCGGTAGTCTCTTTGTTGGAGGGCATCGCCATGGAGCCCATTACCATCATTCGTGAAAGCATGTCCTTGGAGCCGTTGATGGAACGCATTATCGAACGTGCACTGTCGAGTTCAGCCTGCCCGATGGATGCAACCCTGCATATATATGCGTCATCTATAACGTTAGAGTTGCCTATAATAGACCCTACGAGTGATTTTGCCTTATTGCCATAAAGTTGCGAGAACCTACCACGCTGATGGTCGTAGTCAATCGTTGTACGTCCTTTCAGTTTGTCTAAGTTATAAAGACTATACGCTACTGGATCAACCGTCATCGCACGCACCGTTGAGTTAATATTATCCGTATCGTATGGTGTACCCATTACATATAATGCACCGGTTATCCTTTCATTGGCAAGCTCCTCGGCAAAGCCTTCAATCCTTGCGACATCATCACTGCTATATGGGTGAGTAAGTACGCTGTCAAGACGCAACTCGCGGTGAATTCCCATTTCAACAGCATATTTCTTTACAAGAAGTGAGGCTCGTTCAAGCGATTTCTCGTCGACATTATCTGTCCCAACCACTTTGTTGTAAGCCATTATCGCGTCATTGAGATTCTTGTAGATACCTCTTACCTCGCTCTCCATGAACGGCGGTGTGAGATAGTTGATGATACCGGCATAGGAGCGACGTTTAGCCGTCATAGCCTCACCGACATTGCTTGTTGAATACACATAGAAATGAGGCATTGTGCCTACAAGTCTGTCAGGCCAATCTTCGCTCCCGAGAGCTACTTGCTTTCGCGGGGTAAATTCCAGACTGCCGTGGGCACCGAAATGAAGCAACGCATCTGCCCCGAAGCCATGTCTTGCCCAAAGATAGGATGCGACATAATTATGAGGAGGGGCGGCATCAGTGCCGTGCACAATCTTGAAATCATCATCGCCAAGTCCGGCGGCCGTCTGAGGTATCAGGACCACGTTGCCAAACTTCAAACGAGCCAATGCAAGGTTGCCATCCTCCGTTTTAAGACCATGACCCGGAAACGCACCGTCAAGATTGTCAATTTCAGCACGCATTTCCGCAGAAAACGAACTCGCGCACCACTTGTCATAGTCATTCTTTGTTATAATTTCAGTAGGCTGATTCCTAATAAAATCAGCCTTCGCTCCGACAGCATACTCGTTAAATACCTTTCCTTCTTCATTTATCATTTGTTCCAGTTCAATAGCGCTGGATGGAAGATTCCCAACGTCATAACCCTCTTCTTTCATCTTCAACAGAAGATTATACAGTGAAGGAGCGACTTCCATACCTTCGGCAACCAGAGCATTCTGTCCCGGACCTTTGAAATAGAAAATTGCCACCTTTTTCTCTTTGTTAGGTTTGGATTGAAGTGCCAGGTAATTGCCTATCATTTCCACGAACTCATCAAGTCGTCCGGGAATAGCCTCAACGTATGGCAAACCATCCTTACCTTCAAAGTGAGCGAACAGTGTAAACGGGCGTATTGCTCCATCTATCTCTGGAGTCACTACGCTCTGAGAGAGAAAACCGCCGTTCATGCCCATCTTGTCGTCCATCCATTCATTGTAATCACGGTTGGCATTCAATGGAGAGAATAACGGAATATTTTTGCGTTCAAGATAATTCACAACCATATCCCCCATACGTCCATGCGCCATATTTATCACTGCTGCCACAGGGATAGAGTCGGCATGACCGCCAATGATGAACTGCTGAATGGAATTTACAGGATAAACGATATGCCCGGCTTTTTCAAGAATGGATACAAGACTATCGGCTACTCCCATCTGGCCTGTCAGGATTATGCGCTTGGATGGCTCATTGAATTTTCCTGATGTGCGGAGATACTTTTCATATTCCGAAACTGAATTGAATCCCAATTCATCATCACTGGGATAATATATCAAAGTGGATTCATATCCTACAGGATCTTCAGGCATTTCAGCAAAGAACTTCTTGCCGTCAATGAATTTTCTGACATATCTCAGCAAATTCTTATAGTTGCTTTTCCCGCCCACGAGATATTGCTTGAGAAACACTTGGTCAACCGAATCGACCGACATAATGAGATTTTGCGGATTTGTCGCCGCCGTTGTCATCACGGGTGTTCCTTTTCCAGCCGCTTCAGTCAATGCCTGACGCTGTTCTTCTGTGATACGGAGCCCCATACCGTTGACAAAAGCCATATCATATTTATAGGCTTTGTCAAGCTCCTCAACCGGTAAATCCTCGATTTTTATAAAGCTGTTGTCATTAGCCTTCGAGATTTGGCCTATTGTTATTGCCTGATAATTCACAAACGCGATGCGTGTGGAAGACGCAGTAATATTCCACACGACGATAGCACCAACAACAAGTATCAATGCTATCAAGGAAAGCAAAATTGTCTTTTTCGTATTCTTTATGTTCATAGTCCTTATTTTACCATTTTATCAATATCAAGTGATAAACCGATGGCGAAAGAAATACCGGTTGTAGAAGGTGTACTGCTGTAATTATACTTCGGCACATAATTAAAGAGATTATCGATAGTCGCAATCACATCAATACCTTTCCAGATACTTTGTGTGATATTCAGTTTCCACATTGTATATGCCGGATATTCCACCCTGACGGTCTCTTCGTAAGAAGAAACGGACACAAATTCATCAACACCGACTTTCGACAGTATCCGCCCGTTGAGCGCAACCATCAACCCGTAATTATTCCAGTTTTTCGTATAATCCACTCTGACAGTTGCCGTATGAGGCCGGGTTGAAGATGTGTATGGTTCGCCTTTTTTTACATGCTCATGTGTATAGACGTATGATGCACGTGTCCCCAATCCCCATGTGCTTCGCCATGACACATTAGCATCTATTCCGCTAATTGTCATTTTCCCGATGTTGGTATATAACATGCCGTTCATGGCTTTGTTCCATACGGTGGTAATCCTATTATCAACAAGATTGCAGAAGCCTCCGAGAGTGGCATTAAACAATCCTTTTGTGTATTCAGCCGAAAGTTGGAAATTGTTGCTGCTTTCCGGTTTCAAGTCTTTGTTGCCATAAATCATGAATATGCCGGCCATGTCGAAGTCCATATACATTTCTTTCAGCGTGGGTGCACGGAATCCTCCGGCATACGATCCTCTGATTGAAAGCCTATTCAGCTTATACATTGCATTGACTCTTGGAGAGAAATGTTGCATATCAGATTCGGAGAAATAATCATAGCGGCCACCAAGGATTATATTGAGATTTTTGTGGAAGTTGAGGTCGATCTGGGCAAAACCATCGGCTGTGTATTGTGTCTTGTTCCCATTGTCGGTGAACTGATATGTCATGAGATAGTCGCGCATGACATCGCCGCCGACAGTCAGGATATGTTTGCCGGCAAATGTGTGGTTCACAATTGCCTTTCCTATATTCTGTGTGTTGGAATAATCTCTTATATCCTTACGGGTGACAAGCATATAGTCGCTTTTATCATACTGGTCAAAGGAATAACTAAGTTCAAGATTAGTAGCTTTGGAAAAATCATATATACCTTTCAAGCCAGAAGACAGGTCTCGGTATCTGTCATGCATTGTTTCAGAAGAGTTGCGTTCTCTGAAGAAATAGCCCACACGACCGATAAATTTCAGCTTGTCGGTTACACGGAATGTTAGCCTGTCCTTAATATTGTAGGTCCCACCTCCATAAAAACGGTCATAGTCACCCTCATTTTTCATGTTGTATGAATCGATGTGGGTGTATTGTGCAGACAATGAATTGGAAAATTTCCCGATGTTGAAACAGTGATTCAGACCATACCGTTGCTCATTATGTTCACCATATCGAGCATTTATATTCAAGGTCCAAGGCTCAGAACTTTCGCGGCTTATTATGTTCACGACACCGCCCACAGCATTGGATCCATATAAAGACGAGGTTGCCCCCTTGACAATCTCCACCTTTCCTGCATCATTAAGATTGAGGCGGCTGAAATCTACATTGTCAAGAGTCTCTCCGGCGATTCGCTCGCCATCCACCAGAAAAAGGATCGCGTTTCCTCCGAATCCCTGCATATTGAGAGAGACCTGCTGGTTCATCGAATATGAAAATTCTATACCCGGCAGTTCTGTCTGCAACAAGTCGCTGATATTAGTTGCATCACTCTTCTTTATGTCTGATGCGGTGATGACACGGGTTAGGACTGGAGAATCTTTCAGCAACTTAGGTGTCCTTGTGCCTGTAACTACGACCTCATCCAATATTTTATCCCAAGCACTCTCAATAGAATCAAGTTTGGCGTCTATTGTATCCTGCGCCTGACATATATTGGATAAAGCACATAATAACAGCGGAGTAAATCTACTGGTTCTCATTTTACAATTCGTTACAATGGATAAATATATTGAATGGACATATAGCCTTTGATACCGGCAGAATTCATATAGTCGACAAGTTTTACCGCAGCACGGGTTCCGTCTTCAAGCAAGATTATATAAACCTTATTGGAGGGTGTATAGATTGGCGGCATTGTACTTGTATCGACATTCAGCCATTCTGACAACTCTGGGTTGAAATATGAATCAGCATAGGAAAGGTAGCCGTCCATCATGGTCGACATATCGGTAACTATTTTATCTGTCGTCCAAATGTCGGCAACACCTTTTACGTTATCAATGTTGTTCCATGTCCGGGCATCGTTGATGTCAGGGAGGTCTGTACCTATCACTCTTGCATTGTTGGTCTTTGTATCATAGCGGTGTAGGGCTATATCCCATTCCTTAGGACTTGAATCTGTTACTAAAAGTGAGTCGGTCTTATGATTTTTGAAATCAATATATGTCCACACTTCATAATCGGTGGCGTTTATATAAATGAGTCCCGGTTTGGAGTCACTACACAGCTCTACAAAACCATATTCGGAAGAGGTGACGGGGTCATCGTATAAGTCGCCAAGGATGTCGTTACAAGACGGGAGCAGCATTGCTGCCACTCCCGATATGATTATCTTAATTGTCTTCATGACTATTTATTCCTGAGCAGGCATATCACCGGGGTAGAATACGATAGAGAGACCACCCATTACGGTAGGAACTGAGAACGTGAATGTGGGCGATTCTTTTTCTGGATCGATAATTCCTTCAACGGAGCAATCATAGTCCTTCACATCACCATTCATGCCCATTTTTGTTGAACCATTACCTTTGACAACGAATTTCCCATCTTCACGAATTGCACTTGCATTTTCAATAAGAAATTCGCCCCATGTATCGGACGTATACTCAACTTTATAGGTGTTATCTGTGTTTTTGGTGATTGTTATCGTCTGGTCGTCCGCCATCATTCCTGAGAAATAGGTGCTTTCCGCCTCGGTATAACCTTTGTATGTACCGGGAACAACTATATCCGCAGGAATTTCTCCTTGTTTGAATTCAATCTTCAATCCACCCATGACTGCCGGGCATGAAATGGTTAACTCCAGATCCTTACCAATGATAGTGCCTTCAACAGTACAGTCGTACTCTTTAGCGGCATTTCCAGCATGAGCCATTACTGACTTGCCTGTGCCTGAGAGGTGTATGCTTCCGTCAGACCCGGTGAGTTCTGCGCTGTTGATTGTGAAACTACCCCAAGTCTCAGACTGGTAACTTATGTTGACCTTGTTTAATTCCGTGGACGTGAGGCTTACCGTCTGGTTATCTGCCACCATACCAGAGAAGTATGCGCAAGAGGCATTGGTGTATCCCAAATAGGAACCTGTTGCGCTTTCTGCGAGATTGATTGGTTCGTTGTCGCTGCTACATGATGAGAGGGCTAAAATAATCACGAGCAGAGAAAGAAGCTGAAACTTTTTTATCATGCTGATTTAGTTTGTTGGTTTATTATTGTTGTTTTCGGAGTACAAAATTACAATGAGAGCCGGGCCCTGTCAATACCACATTTTAGTGTTTTTAATCTATGCACAGCCCATGATTTTCGCATCTGACTAAAGGAAAAATACCCATTTTATGGGATTGTGAGGTCTAATAATGTGATAAATTCAAAATATCAGACTTTTCGTTGGAGCATGACCACATTACCGCAAAACTTAATGACTTGAAGGAGTTATTCATCTATAAATATAAGCAGAAGAATAATGAAATTATAAATGCCGCTTTGATTCATCTCATGCTGTGTGAGAAAGACCTGATACAACATTGTGAGATAGAGAATTACCTTCTATTTCCCCAAGTTGAGAAATTAGAACACGAATTGAAAAATAAGCTGGAAGAAATGGGCGCAGCAGGCCAAGATGCTGTTTCCGCTGAGCCAGATAGGGGCCATTATTGGCCAAGAACATTACAGGCACGAAACGCCGATAATTTACAAAATTAAGTTAAATTATTGCATAGTGAGTGATGAGTAAAATATAATTCGTATATTTGTGAAATATTATTCACCCTTTATAATCATTAGTTCATGAAACCTTATGTAATCGGTATCGATATTGGTGGTACCAACACGGTATTCGGCATTGTCGACGCTCGCGGCACTGTCGTAGCAAGCGATTCAATCAAGACGGCTAAGCATCCAAAGCTTGAAGACTATATCGACGAACTCCATAAGGGGATCACCCGCCTGATCGAGGCTAACGATGCCGTAGGCAAAATCAACGGCATCGGCATTGGCGCTCCCAACGCCAACTATTACACCGGAATTATTGAGAATGCGCCCAATCTGATTTGGCCTTGCCCAATTCCCTTGCAGCGCTTGATGCAAGACAAATTCGGCCTGCCGGTGGCTATAACCAACGACGCCAACGCTGCTGCCATTGGCGAAATGACCTACGGCGCAGCACGCGGCTTGAAGGATTTCATCATGATCACGCTTGGCACCGGCGTTGGCTCGGGCATCGTGATTGATGGCAAGCTGGTGTATGGCCACGACGGCTTCGCCGGCGAGCTCGGCCACATGATCGTGAAACGCGCCAACGGACGTCTGTGCGGTTGCGGTCGCACGGGCTGCCTCGAGGCTTACTGCTCTGCCACCGGCGTTGCTCGCACTGCGCGCGAATTCCTGGAGATACGCACCGAGCCGTCGTTGCTTCGCAATATCCCTATCGATGCCATCACATCTAAGGACGTGTACGATGCAGCAGTCAACGGCGACAAGCTGGCAAAGGAGATTTTCGACTACACCGGCACAATCCTCGGCGAGGCTATGGCCGACATGACCGTGTTCTCGTCGCCCGAGGCATTCATCCTCTTTGGCGGCCTTGCCAAGAGCGGCGACTTGCTGTTCAAGCCCCTGAAGGAAGCCATGGACAAGAATATGCTTTCGTTGTTCAAGGGCAAGCCCAAGGTGCTTCTGAGCGAACTGAAAGAAGCAGACGCTGCCGTATTGGGTGCCAGCGCGCTTGGCTGGGAGGCTAAGATGCTCGACGAGCCGGCTACGCACGCATAATCAAGCCGTGAATCGCACAATCCCCGATAGTAGCATTTTAGTCTCTGTCGGGGATTTTTCAACAAATATCGTAGCAATATCGTTATATTATATGATGCGGGGCATCCGAGGAGGGTGCCGCGCACAATACTCATAAATAAGACTGCACCATGGATAGCATGTTTGATATACTCACCCAGCTGCCTTTGTTCAGAGGAGTGACGCGCGAGCGGATAGCCGCCACTGTAGGCATGGCTAAATTCCACTTCCTGAAATACGGCCAAGGCGAGGTAATAGCCGAGGCCGGAGAGTCGTGCACGCACATTAAGTTCATAATCACCGGGCAGGCAACAATCACAATCTCCAACAGCGACGAGCGCTTCAAGATATCGCAAACGCTATATGCCCCCGACGTTATACCTCCCGACTTCCTGTTCGGGTCGTCCACGCTGTATCCCGGGCAGGTGGTGGCTGCCGCTGAGACGAGCATCGTGCAGGTGTCAAAGCAGGATTATGTGAAGATTCTGGCAAGTGACCCGGTATTCATGTTCAATTTCCTCAACTACCTGTCGATGAACGCGCAGAAGAGCATCGATGGCGTGTTGGCTATGACCAACGGCAGCATCGAGGAGCGCTTGGCAATGTGGGTTGTGGCCATGACCCAGCCTACGGCCAAAGACATCGTGATAACATGCCGTCAGCGCGACATGTACGCCATGTTCGGCGTGCAGCGCAGCTCGTTCTATGCTGCGCTCGACCGCATGGTCGACTCTGGCGCTCTCACGTATGGTCAGGGGCAAATAAAAATCCACGACCGCCGCGCAATGCTTCAGATCATGCGCAACGGCGTGGAATAAAAAAGGTTAGTCGGGGTTAAGCAAGGATAGGGGATTAATCCTCTACGGCCGGCACGCTGGCCTCTTCCCCCTCTATGATTTCCTGCTTGGAAGTGTCGATATTAGGCAATTCAAGACCGAGATGCTGCTTGGCGTCGATGCGCTTAAGCACTATGGCTATGGCAAGCGCTGCCACGCCAAGGCAAGCGAGCATCACCAGCGGCGCGGTGTAGTTGTACATCGTGGCAGCCTCTTCCGGGCTGATGAGTCCGGCTGCTTCTTGCAGTTTCACGTCCTGATTGGTGTTGTCGAGCACCTTGCCTATGAGCATGGGGAAAAGCCACAGGCCGATGTTCTGTATCCAGAAAATCAATGCATAGGCCGAGCCAATCACCTTGGCGTCGACCAGCTTGGGCACGCTGGGCCAAAGCGAGGCGGGCACAAGCGAGAACGATGCGCCCAGCACCAGGATGGTGATGTAGGCCACTACTACGCCGCCTACGGCGCTGCCCTTGAACATAGGCAGGATGAATGCGAAGGTGAGGTGGCAGGCAATCAGCAGAAGCGCTCCGTACATGAGCATGGTGGCTGCCTTGCCTTTGTAGTCGACCACCTTGCCCAAAATGGGAGTGATGCCCACTGCCAGCAAGGGGAATACAGAGAAAATAGTTCCGGCCGACTGGCGCATGTAGCCCATGTAGCAGAATACCACCAGTGCCACAATCGACAGAGCGAGGAAGGCGTGGCGCATGAGCCCCTTGGTGAAATTGCTGGTGAATGCGGCTGCGGCCACGATGAGCATCACTATGTAGGACACGATGGTGACGGAGTCGCCGCCCCAGAACGAGTCGGGGTCAACGGCTGTGAACGTGAGGTTGCACTGCAGCATGTTCACTGCGTATTTCTGGAAGGGGAAAATCGCTGAATAGTAAAGCACGCACAGCAGAGCCACGAGCCAGAAGCCCCAGCTGCTTAGGATTTTGCCCACGTCGGAAATCCTGAAGGGGTCGTCCTTCTCTTCGGCTGCTCCGGTCTGCTCGTCGAGCTTCTTGTCCATGAAGAAATACACGATGAACATGATCAGGGCTATCATCAACAGCACCACGCCGAATGCCACGGAGCGGTCAACGTTGATGTCGCCTCCGAGCAATGCAAAGAAGGGCGAGAAAATCATGCAGGTGGCTACGCCCAGGCGGGCAAGAGCCATCTCCGAACCCATGGCAAGAGCCATTTCGCGGCCTTGGAACCATTTTACGATGCCTCGCGACACGGTGATTCCGGCCATCTCAGTGCCGCAGCCGAATATCATGAAGCCGATGGCGGCAACCTTGGCGCTTGCCGGCATGCCTTCGTAGAAGGGCGAGATGCCCAGTTCGTCGAATCCGGGTATGTAGTTGAGGTGTGCGTTGAACCATGCCTCTATGCTGCTGCCCATGAAGGCTTCAGATAGGGAGTAGTACTGTATGAGCGCACCTATGAGCATCACCGCTCCGGAAAGCAAGGCCGTGAACCTCACGCCCATCTTGTCGAGGATGATGCCTGCGAATATCAGGAAAAATACAAAGACATTGAGGAATGTCTCGGCTCCTTGCATGGTGCCGAATGCTGTAGAGTCCCAGCCTCGGGTGCTCTGCAGCAAGTCCTTGATTGGCGACAATATATCTACAAAGATGTATGAGCAGAACATGGCCAATGCGAGCAACAACAGGGCTGTCCATCTTACCCATGCCTTGTCGTTGAGCTTTACGCCTGTAGGATGTGTCATTTTGCTAAGTTGTGATTTTAGAATGATTGTAATATGTTTGTGTGATTGGTCTAATTTATCGCAAATATAGCCATATTTACGGAAATAATGCGTAACTTTGGACAAATTTTAACTATTCATTATGGATAAGATGCAAAATCGGCAGTATGAGCGCCGTCCTTATACGTTCGACCGCGTGGTGCGCCTCGTGTTGGGCGCTCTTCTGATTTGCGGCGTCGTATGGCTGCTCCGTCGCCTGTCGTCGGCGTTGTTGCCTTTTTTGGTGGCATGGCTGATTGCGTATTTGCTCGAGCCATTCGTGCAGCGCAATAGGCGCATGCTCCGACTTAAGGGGCGCCTCATACCCATAGCTCTCACGCTGCTGAGCGTAGTGATGGGCATAGTGGCGCTCGGCGTGATTTTCTTGCCCTCTATTTTCAATGAGATGAACCAGATGGCCGAGTTGGTGAAGAATTACGCCAATGTCAACAATTCTGTGGCGTTCATACCTCAGTCGGTGCACGATTTTCTGCGCGAGCACATCGATTTCAAGAGGATTGGCGAGGAGATGACGGGACAGGACATGCGTTCGCTGCTCGACATGCTTTTCGATTTCATATCGTCGGGCTTCAATTTCCTGCTTGAATTCATCAATTGGTGCTTGGCCGTGCTCTATGTGATATTCATCATGATCGATTATGAAAAGCTGATACAAGGATTCAAGCATGTGGTGCCTCCTCGCATGCGCCCTTCAGTGTTTGCCGTATTCAAGGATGTCACTGACAGCATGAACCATTATTTTCGCGGCCAGTCGCTGGTGGCTCTCTGCGTAGGCATCCTGTTCGCCATAGGTTTTGCCATCATAGGCTTGCCGCTTGGCATTGTGCTCGGGCTGTTTATCGGTGTGCTCAACCTGGTGCCTTACCTGCAGCTTATATCCATTATACCCACAACGCTTCTTTGCCTGGTGTATTCGGGCCAGGATGGCGTAGGATTCTGGAATGTGTGGTGGGCATGCATAGCGGTGTACGTTGTGGTGCAGGTGATACAGGATTTGTTTCTCACTCCCAAGATTATGGGCAAATACATGGGGCTTAACCCCGCGATAATATTGCTGTCGCTGTCGGTGTGGGGGTCGCTGCTCGGCTTCATTGGCCTTATTGTGGCTTTGCCGCTGACCACGCTGCTGCTTTCTTACTACAACCAATACATCATCAACCGCAACGATGGCGAGACGCCCGCTGAGCGCCTCGACGATGCCAAGGCTGTCACCGAGGCTCTGAGCGACCCCTTCGACAAATAGCGTGGGCTATTGGTCTGGATGGTCAAGCAGGCGCAGGGCTTCCGGGAGGTCCTTTTCGAATACCATGAGGCGTATGCCGTCGAATGGGGCGGCAGGGATGCCGAATACGCTTGCCATGATGGCATTGTCGAGGATGCATGGTATGCCATAGGTGCGCAGCGCGCCCAGCGCGATGCTGGCTTCGCCCAGTGTTTCGTAAACGCGGGCAAGCACTATGCGGCCGCGAGGGTCGCTGCCTGATTGAGAGGTGTCGCTTGGTGTCATTTTATGCCTTTTTTGTTGAGTTGCTGTTGATATCGCTTCGCATTGGCGAGGTGTTCGTTGTAGGTGGCGGCGAAGTTGTGGTATCCGCTGAAGTCTTCCTTGGCGCACATGTAGAGGTAGGGGTGCTGTGGGGCATTGAGCACTGCGTCGATGCCTTGCCGTGTGGCCATGCGTATGGGACCCGGTGGCAGGCCGGCGTGCAGGTAGGTATTGTAGGGCGAGTCGGTGGCGAGGTGCTTGTTGAGGATTCGGCGCAGCGTGAAGTCGCCTGCGGCGAATTTCACGGTGGGGTCGGCCTGCAGCTTCATGCCCTTGTCGAGGCGGTTGAGGTAGAGGCGCGCCACCTGGGGCATCTCGTCGGCCTTTGCGGTCTCTTCCTCTACGATTGACGCGAGCGTAGCCACTTGATCGGGCGTAAGCCCCATGGCTTTAGCCTTGGCCGTGCGCTCATCGTTCCAGAATTTGTCGCGAGTGGCGGTGAGGGTGGCAACAACGCGCTGTGGCGTAGCGGTCCAATAGAATTCGTATGAGTCGGGCACGAAGTGGGCAATGTAGTTGGGGGTGTTTACGCCGGCAAGCACGGAGTCGCACCCGGTGATGAAGTCGGCGGGTGAGAATTCAAGCCGTTCGGCCACTTTTTGGCGCAGCTGGTCGATGGTGCGCAGGTTGTTCAACGTGACGTGCACCGGGGTTTGCCTCCCGAATTTCAGGTTGCGGCTCAGCTTAAGCGCGGTGGTTGATGGCGTCACCACATAGCTGCCGTGCGCCTTGGCCGGGTCACCGCCCTGCAGGCTCCACAGCGCGAGCGTTAGGCTCGCATAGCCGTTGCCGAGATGCGCGCTAAGCGAGTCGTGCATTTGTTGCTTCGACGCGCCAGCAGGCACGTAGACCCTTGTGTCTGACTGGATGTTGGGCTCTCCCATAATGGTAAGGTAAGCCGCTAATGCTACAATGCAGATTAGGGCTGTGAAGATAGCGGCAATGGTCAAGCCTTTGCTGCGCCTTGGGACGGTTGTGCCGGTGGATTTGCTCATAATGACGGCAAATTTAGCAAAAAAGGAGATATGGATTATTGGAGAATTTGCTAAAAGCGTCCCTATGTTTTCTTTTTTTTCTACATGTGAAAATTTTAGCCAAAAATTGCATTATGATTAAAATGAGGTGAGAAAAAATTAGTAAATTTGCAACTCAAATTTCCAACGGGTCAACTTAAACATCTATCGATTTAACTTTTCTCTATGCTGGTCGCACTCATCTCTTTATTTATCATAGGCTATCTGTGCATAGCCTTGGAACATCCTCTCCGCATCGACAAGACGGCATCTGCCTTGGTCCTGGGCATGCTCATGTGGGTTATATATGCAATGGGCAGCACGTCCCTGCTTCCTTTCGTGCATAGTGCCGAGTTCAACCTGTTCGTGGCGGAGAACAATCTCGGCGATGCTCCTCTGCACCAGCAATGCTTGCAGTATATCCTCAATGTCGACATTATCGAACATCTTGGCGACGTCACCCAGACGCTCTTCTTCTTGATTGGAGCGATGACGATTGTCGAGCTCATCGACGTGCACGAAGGCTTCTCGGTGCTCACCGACCACATCACCACGCGTCGCAAGCGCCAGCTGCTGCTCGTCATCAGCCTTGTCACCTTTGCGTTGTCGGCTGTGCTCGACAATCTCACTACCACAATTGTGATGCTGATGCTGCTGCGCAAGCTCGTGTCTGACCAAAAAGAGCGGTGGCTGTTTGCCGGCATGATTGTGATAGCGGCCAACACCGGCGGCGCATGGTCGCCCATAGGCGACGTCACCACCATCATGCTGTGGGTGAAGGGCAACGTCACCACCCAGGCTCTCATAAGCTTTGTGCTGCTGCCGAGCCTTGCCGCGCTGTTCTTGCCTATGCTGGTGGTGATGCGCCAGCTCCATGGCGAATTGCCTCCAGTGGAGCATCATGAGGAGATGCAGAGCATCACAACCCTCAATGAGCGCAAGGCCATCCTCATTCTGGGCGTTGCCGGCTTGCTCTTCGTGCCGGTGTTCAAGAGCATAACTCACCTGCCGCCCTTTATCGGCATCCTTTTGTCGCTGGGCATACTGTGGATTTACACCGAGATATTCTACAACAGGAAGCGTGTGGCTAAGAGCAAGGAGAATCGCTTGTCGAGTGTAATCAAGCGCATCGACATGTCCACGATTCTTTTCTTCTTTGGCATACTCATGGCTGTGGCTGTGCTGCAGTCGACGGGGCTGCTCGCAAGCGCTGCCACGTGGCTCAACGAGAAGGTGCACAACGTGTATGTGATCAACATTATCCTTGGCGTAATGTCGTCGATTGTCGACAACGTGCCTCTTGTGGCTGCTGCCATGGGCATGTATCCCATAGAGCCGGCCACGGCCACGGGCTACGCGGCCAATTTCATCATCGACGGCACGTTCTGGGAATTCCTTAGCTATTGCGCAGGCGTGGGCGGCAGCATGCTCATCATCGGCTCGGCCGCCGGCGTCATCGCCATGGGCATCGAGAAGATATCTTTCGGGTGGTATTTGCGCAAATTCTCGCTCATCGCCTTATTGGGCTATCTGCTCGGAGCTGGCATCTACATAATAGAGAGCGTCTACTTCAAAGACCTGCTGCTGAAATTATAAGAGAATCATATATGACAGAGGCGGCTTGCGTCTTGGCGACTCTTTCCATGCTAAGAGTTGACTGTATATGCTGCGTTTCATGCTTTGTTTTGTTTGTTGAGCGCAAAGTTAATAATCAACGCAAAACAAGAGATTCAACACTTTTATGAGCGAATAAGTGTGATGGGACAAAAAAAACTGCGGTGCGGTGTGCACTGCAGCTTTGTGGAAATCGGTGTCGGGGTGACAGGATTCGAACCTGCGACCACCTGGTCCCAAACCAGGCGCGCTACCGGACTGCGCTACGCCCCGATTCACACTGCAAAGTTACGATTTTTTTTTCGACGTGACAAAATATTTTTTACTCAACGCTGTGTTATGAAAATTTAGCGCTGAGAGGTGTGAAGATATAGGTGGCGTAAATTGCTGTAGAATAGTGAGTTTGCTTATGTGATAACTTTTTTTAGAATTATTTGCCCATGAAAAATGTAGGAAGTTTGAAGAAAAAATGCTAACTTTGGGGATGAAATAGCGATAAACTCATTCCTCCTTAACACCTTAAGCTAATGGAAAAAACCCTTATAATACTCAAACCCTCTACAATACAGCGTTCGCTCGTTGGTCAGGTGATCAACAGATTCCAGCAGAAAGGCCTCACCATCGCCGGCATCAAGATGATGCAGCTCGACGAAAAGATATTGCGTGAGCACTACGCTCACCTCGTGGACCGTCCATTCTTCCCCTCGCTCCTGCGTTCGATGATGGCCACCCCCGTAATCGTGATGTGCCTCGCCGGCAAGGACGTGGTGACTGTGGTGCGCGCGATGACCGGCGCAACCAATAGCCGCGCCGCTGCCCCCGGCACCATTCGCGGCGACTTCGGCATGAGCGGCCAGGAGAACATCATCCATGCTTCCGACTCGGTGGAGAACGGCATCATCGAAATCAAACGCTTCTTCAAGCCTGAGGAAATATTCGAGTACGACTTGATTACCACGCCGAGCATCTACTCGCCCGACGAGCGCGGCTGATGCATACAAACCCTCGCATTTCTCCTCAGTAATTTCTCCCGACCAATCTCTCACTCATAAGATAATGAACCTAACAATCAAGACATATTTCACTGCAATAGCGCTGACCGCTGCCATGGCGGTTTCGGCGCAGACTTATCGCTTGCCCGGCCAGCATGACCAGCAAAGCGCCGACTTGCTTGCCAACCAGGAAATGCTCGACCATCAGATCAACCTCACGGTAAACAATTACATCGACTTTGCCGAAGAGGAGGAGCCCGAGCTCGATATCTACACCGAAGGCTGGGACAGCAAGCTCGTCAACTGCTACAGCGGCATGGATGTGCCCGACCATGTGGTGATTGACGTAACGAAATTCTCGATGCCGCATCCCGGCTACGTGACATCGCCCTACGGCTACCGCAAGCGCTTCCGCCGACAGCACAAGGGCATCGACCTGAAAGTGAACGTAGGCGACACGATACGCGCCGCATTCGACGGACGTGTGCGAATCATCAACTTTGAGCGCCGAGGCTACGGCAACTATGTGGTGCTTCGCCACACCAATGATTTGGAGACAGTATATGGTCACCTCTCGAAATTCCTCGTTGAGCCCGACCAGTACGTAAAGGCCGGCGAGCCTATCGCCCTTGGCGGCAACACGGGCCGAAGCACAGGCCCGCATCTCCACTTCGAGACGCGCTACATGGGCTATGCCATCAATCCGGTTGCCATATTCGACTTCGCCAACCAGACTACCCACACCGACACATACACGTTCGACAAAAAGACCTATACGCAGGCTCGCAATTTCGACCCCAAGGCCAATGCCGAATATGCTAAGGCATACCTAAAGGAGCATCCGTCGACCAATGTGCGCGGACGCAACGTGAGTGCGGTCCCCGGCGCCAACAATCAGGCTGCTGCTTCTACATCGTCGTCAAGCGGCTCGTCGGTTTACACAATCCGCAAGGGCGACTCGCTGAGCAAGATTGCCGCCCGCAACCACACCACTGTGGCCAAACTATGCCGCGTCAACGGCATAAAGACCACCCACAAGCTTATTCCCGGCAAAACCCTGAAGCTCCGATAGCACCCTTTGTGAAAATATTTACATAACATGAAACGAGGTGGGCGCCATGCGCCCACCTCGTTTCATGTTAAAATGCTATTGTAGCAGATAGCGTCAGACTTATTGGACGGAGGTAGTATTCA
>CAZORI010000013.1:0-52182 GCA_964582335.1 uncultured Bacteroides sp. | reverse complement strand
ATTTGAAATTTGGGTATGTACTATTGTGAGGTTAACTATTTCACGTTGTTGAGAATATCCAACGCAGCCTGATAGTTGGGCTCGTTGGTGATTTCGCTCACTATTTCGCGGTAGATAACGTTGCGATCCTCGTCGAGAATGATCACGGCGCGTGTGAGGAGTCCGGCAAGAGGGCCATCTACAAGCTGCACGCCATATTTCTGACCAAACAGCGGAGAGCGGAATGCGGATGCCACGGTTACGTTTTTGATGCCGTTGGCTGAGCAGAATCGTCCTTGCGCGAAGGGAAGATCCATCGATACGCACAAAACCTTAGTGTTGGGCATATCGGCGGCATCGACATTGAAATGGCGAACGCTCGCTGCGCACACTGGAGTGTCGAGGCTTGGGAAGATGTTGAGCGCTACGCGTGTGCCGTCGAAATCGGCGCAGCTAATGTCCTTAAGATCGCTGGTGACGAGGTTGTAACAGGGCGCTTTTTCCCCAACTTTAGGCACGCTGCCATATGTGTGACATGGAGCTCCTTTGAGATATACTGTTTCCATAATAAATAGTGTTTTTTTTATTTAAGCAAGTTGAAGCGTTTTAAAATAATAACACATATTATGCAGAATTGTTTTTAATTGGGATAAAGAATGAAAAAAAAGAGTTGCGCGATTTAGCCATTTGCTGAAAATAGGCAAATAAAATGTTTTTGGGTGAAAAATTTAAAAAATTTGGTTAAGGTGAACCAAATTTTTCATCGAAATGTTATAATGATGTAATTGCTATATTTGCACTGTGTTTTTCGTGGTATTAGATTTAAGGTAAAAGAAATAAAAGGCTGTCGAGATGACAGCCTTATTCCATTTTATATGTACGCAACGACAAATAGGCGGGGCCTATTTTTCCTTTTTGGCGGGCGGATAGTCGAGGCTATAGTGCAGACCGCGGCTCTCCTTGCGCGCTTTGGCTTGGCGCATAATCAAGTATCCGACGTTGATGATGTTGCGCAGCTCGCATATCTCACGGCTCGCTTTGCTGCACTTGAATAGTTTCTCCGTCTCCTCGTATAAGATGTCAAGGCGATTCCAGGCGCGGTCGAGGCGCAGATTGCTGCGCACGATGCCCACGTATGTGCTCATTATCTGGTTGACTTCGCGCAGGCTTTGCGTAATCAGCACCATTTCTTCGGGGTGTGATGTGCCTTCGTCGTTCCATTCGGGCACGTCGTCGCGCAGGTTGATGTACTGAATTGATTCGGTGGCGTGGCGGGCTGCCGCTTCGGCGTACACTACGGCCTCAATCAGCGAATTGGATGCCAATCGGTTGCCGCCGTGAAGGCCGGTGCAAGAGCACTCGCCTAAGGCATAGAGGTGCTTGATCGACGACTCGCCGTTGGTATCGACTTTGATGCCTCCGCACAGATAGTGCGCCGCCGGGGCCACCGGGATGTAGTCCTTGGTGATGTCGATGCCCATCTCAAGGCATTTCTTGTATATGTTGGGGAAATGTCGCTTGGTTTCTTCGGCGTCCTTGTGCGTGACGTCGAGATACACGTGGTCGCTGCCGCTTTGCTTCATCTCCGAGTCGATAGCGCGTGCGACAATGTCGCGCGGGGCAAGCGACAAGCGCGGATCGTACTTGTGCATGAATTCCTCGCCCTTGATGTTGCGCAGCACGGCTCCGTATCCGCGCATTGCCTCGGTGATGAGGAAGGCCGGGCGGTCGCCAGGGTGGTAGAATGCAGTGGGGTGGAACTGTATGAACTCCATGTCCTGCACAGTGCCTTTGGCGCGGTACACCATAGCTATGCCGTCGCCGGTTGCCACCAGCGGATTGGTAGTGGTGTGATACACGGCTCCTACGCCGCCTGTGGCCATGATGGTGACTCGGGCAAGGAATGTGTCGACTGATCCGGATGTCTGGTCGAGCACGTAAGCTCCGTAGCATGTGATGTCGGGAGTGCGCCGCGTCACAATCTTGCCCAAGTGGTGCTGGGTGATGATCTCTATGGCGAAATGGCGCTCGTAGATGTCGATGTTGGCGTGTTCACGCACTTTCTTTATCAGGCTCTCCTGAATCTCAAAGCCGGTGTTGTCGGCATGGTGCAGAATGCGGAATTCGCTGTGTCCTCCCTCACGGTGCAAGTCGTATGTTCCGTCCTCCTTCTTGTCGAAATTGACGCCCCAATCCACCAACTGCTGGATTTGCTCAGGCGCGCCTGTGACAACCTTCCTCACAGCCTCTATGTCGCTGAGTTGGTCGCCGGCCACCATAGTGTCGTCGATGTGTTTGTCGAAATCGTCAACAGCGCGATTTGTGACTGAAGCCACGCCGCCTTGTGCCAAGGCTGTGTTGGCCTCTTCGAGCGTGGATTTGCATATGATGGCCACACGACCTGTGCCAGCCACTTTCAGGGCAAAGCTCATGCCGGCTATACCTGATCCTATGACGAGATAATCGTATTTCTTAATCATTGGCGCAAAATAAATAATGTGAATGTGGATGTTGTGAATGAAACGTGCATAGAGGCCTTTTTATTGTATTGACGCCCATAAGTCAATTTTTGTCTCGCCCTGAAAAAAGTTGACTCATAAAATATGTGATAAAAGAGGCTATTTAGGCGAGATTGTGAAAAATTGTTGTGATGTTATGATGAAATTTTGTATTTTTGCGAAGAATTGTTCACACATCACTTTCCCTGACGATCTATATCATACAAACTTCATTAAATAAATCAATCATGGTAAACTTTTCACTTGAGGGCAAAGTTGCCCTTGTTACAGGAGCCGTTTATGGCATTGGCTTTGCCATTGCAAAAGCCTTCCACGAGGCTGGTGCCAAAATCATCTACAATACCAATACGGAGAGCCAGCTTGAGATGGGCGCAAACAACTACAAGGAGGCCGGCATCGACGCCAAGGGCTATCTTTGCGACGTCACCGACGAGAAGGCCGTGCAGGCTATGGTTGCCGACATCGAGAAGAACTATGGCGGCGTTGACATCCTCGTCAACAATGCAGGCATCATCAAGCGCATTCCTATGACGGAGATGGCTGTCGAGGACTTCCGCCTGGTGGTTGACATCGACCTGGTGGCTCCTTTCATCTGCGCAAAGGCAGTGATTCCCGGCATGATCAAGAAGGGGCATGGCAAAATCATCAACATATGCTCGATGATGAGCGAGCTCGGACGCGAGACGGTGAGCGCATACGCAGCCGGCAAGGGCGGCCTGAAGATGCTCACCCGCAACATCTGCTCGGAATACGGCGAGCACAACATACAGTGCAACGGCATCGGCCCGGGCTACATCGCCACTCCGCAGACAGCTTCCCTGCGCGAAATCCAGCCCGACGGCAGCCGCCATCCGTTCGACCAGTTCATCATCGCCAAGACTCCGGCAGCTCGCTGGGGCACCCCCGAGGACCTCATGGGCCCGGCCGTGTTCTTGGCGTCAGAGGCCTCCAATTTCGTCAATGGCCATGTGCTGTATGTCGACGGAGGCATATTGGCATATATCGGCAAGCAGCCTAAGTGATGGAGCAGGTATTCGCTTATGTCATATCGCTGGGCGCAGCGGTGATGATGCCTATCATATTCCTGGTGCTGGGCTTGTGCATCGGCCTTGGATTCAACAAGTCGCTCATGAGCGGCCTCAAGGTGGGTGTGGGCTTCATAGGCTTGGGCATTGTCACTGCGCTCCTGACCTCGTCGATGAAGGGCCCGCTCGACGCCGTGGCCGAGATTTACGATCTGCAGCTCAAGGTGTTCGACATGGGCTGGCCCGCGGCGGCGTCGGTAGCCTACAATACGGCAGTGGGCGCATTCATCATACCAGTGTGCCTGGGCGTAAATATCTTGCTGCTGCTTTGCAAGGGCACGCGCACGGTCAACATCGACTTGTGGAATTATTGGCACTACGCATTCATTGGCGCAGTGGTGTACTTCGCATTCGGGTCGCTCGCATGGGGCTTCTTCGCCGCCATCATCTGCTTTGTGGTTACGCTGGTGATTGCCGATGTCTCGGCTCCGCGTTTCCAGGAATTCTACAAGGATGTCGACGGCATAAGCATTCCTCAGCCATTCTGCGCCGGCTTCGTGCCATTCGCATGGTGCATCAACAAGGCCCTCGATAAGATACCGGGCATGGACCGCCTGGAAATCGATGCCGAGGGCCTGAAGAAGAAATTCGGCATTGCAGGCGAGCCCCTGTTTCTGGGCATCGTCGTAGGCATCGTCATTGGTTGCCTATCTTACAGCAATTGGAGCGAAATCGTGGACCACATTCCCGCTATCCTCATGCTTGGCATCAAGATGGGCGCAGTGATGGAGCTGATACCGCGTGTCACCGTGCTCTTCATCGAGGGATTGAAGCCAATCAGCGATGCTACGCGCAGCCTGATTGCCCGCAAATTCCAGGGTGCAGAAGGCCTGTCGATTGGCATGAGCCCGGCTCTCGTCATAGGTCATCCCACCACGCTCGTCGCATCCATAATCCTTATACCTATCACTTTGGTGATAGCAGTGGCACTCCCCGGCAACCAATTCTTGCCTCTGGCTTCGCTGGCCGGCATGTTCTACATCTTCCCGCTTGTGCTGCCCTACACCAAGGGCAACGTGGTGAAGACCTTGATTGTGGGCATAGTGGTGATAGTGCTCGCCCTCTACATGGTCACCTACCTTGCGCCTTATTTCACGCAGGCGGCTCAGGATGTGGCAATCGCTCACCCCGAGGACGATGCCGTGAAGGTGCCAGGCGGCTTCTTGGCCGGAAGCCTCGATTTTGCCGGCAGCCCATTCAGCTGGGTTATTTTCCAGTGCTGCCACAGCCTCAAGTACATCGGAGCCGGCTTGCTGACGCTTGGCACGATAGCGCTGGTGGTGTGGAATCGCATGCGCATAGCTCGCGTGGCATCGGCGGCTAAGGCATGATGCTCCCTGAAAAAGCCATGGCGGCCCAACACCATACAAGGATTATGGTTCTGATGGTGATTGCGGCTGTCGTGGCTTTTTTCTCGTATGTGTCGAACGGCCTTGTTGAGGATCTCTCGGAGCAAGAGCGCGAGCGCATGGAGATTTGGGCCGATGCCACGCGCGAATTGGTGCGACAGGCATATTCAAGCGCCGACACTGTCGCCTCGCAGTCGGAGTATTTGTCGTTTCTGCTAAGCATTATCGAGCGCAATACCACAATTCCGGTTATTCTCACCGACGACGATGGCAACATCTTGCAGCAGAGAAATTTCAAATTGCCTAAGCCAACAGCTGACGCTACTATGCCCGCCGAGATGACAGAAGCCAACCTTGCGTTTCTGCAAGAGCGCTACCAGGCCTTGTCGGCGACCTCGAAGGTGATTGACATAATATTGCCTTCGGGCGAAGTGCAGCACTTGTATTACGAGGATTCAACGCTTCTGCGCCGCCTAAGCTATTATCCGTATGTGCAGATAGGAGTGATGGCCGCTTTTGTCATAGTGGTGTATTTTGCGCTTCTCTCCACAAAGAAGGCTGAGCAAAATCGGCTGTGGATAGGCCTTTCGAAAGAGACTGCTCACCAGTTGGGCACGCCCATATCTTCGCTGATGGCATGGATGGACCTGCTGCCCGACATGAACGTCCCTCCCGACACGGTAGAGGAGATGAACAAAGACGTGGAGCGCCTGACCAAAATCGCTTCAAGATTTTCGAAAATCGGGTCGGACCCCATGATGGAACCCTCTGACATCAATGCGATTGTGGGCAATGTTGCTGCATACATGTCGCGACGCATCTCTCAGCGAATCAAGTTCACTGTGCGCTTGTCGCCCGAGCCGCTGCAGGTGATGGCTTCGGGCCAACTTTTCGAATGGGTGCTGGAGAATCTGATAAAAAATGCCGTTGATGCCATGGACGGCTACGGCTCGATAGTGGTGGCCACTACTGCCGACAAGGGATATGCCGTCATCGACGTGGCCGACACCGGCAAAGGAATCGTCAAGAAGAATTTCCAACGAGTGTTCCAGGCTGGCTACACCACTAAGCAGCGTGGTTGGGGCCTTGGGTTGGCCTTGGCGGGCCGCATAGTGCGCGAGTACCACCATGGCAGAATTTACGTCAAGCAGTCGACGCCTGGTCGAGGCACCACTTTTCGGATAGAAGTGCCGTTGTTGTCATAGAATTTTTGTAAATTTGTGCGCACTATACATATCGAAAATGAGACGACTGATACACATAGCATGCCTTTTGGCGGGAATAATGCTCCTGCACGGCTGTTCCGACAATACTAAGTTCACCGTCAGCGGTCATGTCGAGGGCAATCCCTCGATGAACCTGTACATGCGTTATTTAAGCGGCAATAGGTTGAATACGGGTGTGACTGTGGTGAACGAAGGAAATTTTGAATTTACGGGAAATTCTCCCGAGGCCACATTGGTGGAGGTGATGGACAACGAGCGCCGTGTGTTGGGGCGTGTGTACATTGCCAACGGCGACAAGGCTACCATGAATATCAACCGCGCCAATCCTCTGATGTCGAGCGCGGAGAGCGCCAAGGAGCCTGCCAACAAGCGCATGAGCGATGTAGTGAGCGCCAATGCCGAAATCTTCGGGCAAAGCGCCGACGCAAACCGTTTCATTGAGCAATATGCCGACGAGCATCCCGACGATTTGGTGGCTGCTCTGATGTTCGTGTCATTCTACGACTATAAAATTGATCCAGTGCGAGCATACAATGTGGCGCTTGATTTCCCGCCCGCCATATGCCCCGGAACGCTTTTCGACTCATTTTTCACGCAAATGAGCCAGGCGGGCGATTCGACGATTTATGCGCCCGTCGACAGCTTGCGCTATCGCCCTTACCACAGCCCTGAGCCAGTGGCATTCTTGACCTCCGACGGCCCAGCCCTTATAGCCATAACCAACGACCGCAGCAGCCGCACCGACTCTGTTCTTCCCAGGCTCAAGGAGTTGGCTAAAGTGAAGAAGCTGCGCATTCTTGATTTGACCCTTGTGCAGGACACCGGCACATGGAAGCGCGTCACGCGTCGTGACTCAGCCACGTGGATACAAGGATGGGCACCCGGAGGAATCTATGCGCGAGGCATAGATCGTCTGGGGGTGCTCAGCATGCCATATTATATTGTAACTGATGCCGAAGGTAGGCAGCGCTATCGCGGCAGCGACCTCACAGCGGCGTCAGATACGGCCAAGTCGTTGGTTCATTGAACCACGTCGATCACTTTCAGGCGGTCGCCCTGCTCGTTGACGATTGAGCGCAGGAAGCGCTCGTTGTAGCCCGGGAATTCGGGGTATTCGGGCACGCCTTCGGGAGTGCGGGCAAATTGTCCGTCGCGCTCTTTCTTTACGTTGCCGTCGAGGTATTTCACCAGCAGATAATCGCCAAGCTGCTTGTATTCAGTGGTGGCTTGCTTTGCGAAGTCGTTGGTGAGGCGTTGGAGCGATGCTTGCGCGTCGGCGTATTCAGTGCTGGCGTGTGCTGCGGCTGCCTGCTCCACAGCCTGCTCGGCTTGTTGCTCAAGGCGATTTTGCACGTTCCTGATGTCGGGAATCATCTGTGAATAGCGATGGTAGGCTTGGTTGGCCACATAGTTGTTCACCCAGAACATAGCGTCCCAGCTTATGTTGTAGAGGTCGCCGTTGCCGCGAGCCAGCTCGTGCGGAGCCTCGGTGGCGCTGTTGAACACGGGCACGTACACGCATGTATTGGCATCGTCAACGCCGTACCACATGATGCCGCGCATGGCCTGGGGGCGCGAGGCGTTCATCGATGACACGAATGAGAAGCCGGTCTGCTGTGTGGCGATGGCACGCTCGTGTGTGTACGATACGCCGTCAACCTTATAGGTGAGCGGGCGCCAGCGGTAGGGCGACTCGTATGGCCCGGCTCCTACGTCCTGGGTCATGTCGAAGGGGGTGCCCTCGAAGTGGTCGCGCATCATCCATTTCATGTCGTTGGCGCTTATTTTGCGGTTGGGCTTCACCCACAAGGGCATTGCTTCGCCCTCGGCGCGGGTTACCCAGGGGATGTATTTGTCCATGCCGTCGGCGTAGCGGTTGTAATAGCTCCACACGCGGCCGTCGCAGCCGCGCATCGCGCCCATGTCGTATTCGCCGTATGCGCGTGAGAAGCTGAAATCCTCATCGCTGCCGTTGTAGTAGCCTTGCTGGCGCGCGAATTCGATTACGTCGGGCGAGTAGAGTGTCTCCTTGTCGTTCAGTGGGAATTGGTGTATGCGAGGATGGTTGGCGTGGCCGCTGATGTATCCGTCGGGTACGCGGCGCGCAATCCACACAGCGCCTTTGTCGGCTTTGCCCTTGCCCACGAGCTCCATGATCCAAGCCTCGTTGGCGTCGCCGATTGAGAACGACTCTCCCTCTGAGGCATAGCCATATTCGCTCACCAGGTCGGTCATAGTCTTCACGGCCTCGCGCGCTGTCTTTGCGCGCTCAAGGGTGATGTAGATGAGCGAGCCGTAGTCGATGATGCCGGTGCCGGCCAGTTCGTGGCGGCCGCCCCATGTGCTTTCGCCGATGGTGAGGCCGTGCTCGTTCATGTTGCCCATCACGGCGTAGGTGTGGGGCACTTCAGGGATTTCGCCGAGATAGCGGTTGCTGTCCCAGTCGTAAATTTTTCGCATTTCGCCGGCTTTGTGGTCGGCAGCCGGTTTGTAGGCCATGTCGCCGTAGAGTGTGTGGCTATCGGCGGCATAGGTGATTAGGGTGCTTCCGTCGGTAGTGGCACCGGGCGTTGCGATTAGGCTCGTGCAGGCCAGGGCGCAAGATGCGCAGGCCGACATGAGCGCGGTAAGTGTAATTTTTTTCATATTTTTCTGCAAGTAATGTATCGATGTGACAATGTTGCTTATGCAAATTTACGAAAATTAATTCATAATGTGAAATTTGGTTTTCGGTTTTTCGGATCTCGGATTTTGGTTATTGGTTATTGGATTTCATGATTAATCATGAAAATTTTATACTTACGAATTGAATAGAAAGGATTTGTTGTCACAACATCGCCCCTGCGGGGCTACGTTGGGCTTCGATTTGCAGCGAATTACAACATGCGAAACCTCGTTGATGCTTAGGACGGAAGCAATGGAGTAGGTTGGAAAGGGGTGTGTAGATGGGACGCTTAAATCTTGTAGACCATTGGGAGGATGATCGTGAATTCGGAGCCGGCGGAGCCCGACACAACTTTGATGGTGCCTCCGTGCATGCTTATAATCTGGCGCGACAGGCTTAGCCCAATGCCCGAGCCGCCCGGCTTGGTGGTGAAGAATGGCACGAAAATATTTTCGATGGCATCGGGGCTTATGCCGCAGCCGTTGTCGGCGATGGAAATAAGGAATTGGTGCTTGGGATGGTTGGCTTTTGTGGATATAGTCACGCAGGGCGAATCAGCGCAAGCCTCCATGGCATTCTTTATGAGATTGATCAGCACTTGCTCTATCTGCACGCTGTCGAGCTGCAGCTGTATGTCAGTGTCCTCAATTTCGAAGCGAATCCATGGCTGAGGAAACAGGGCGCGAAGATTGTCGAACATATCCCCTATGCGCACCCAATGAGTGCTTGGCTTTGATATGCGCGTGAGCTGCCGGTAATTCTCCACGAACTTAAGCAGGCCCTGGCTGCGCCGGTTGATTGCCTGGAGAGCCATCGCCGAGTCTTCGTCCATCGGGTCGGCGGTCTCGCACAGCGTGCCTGAAAGCGATATGATTGGCGACAGCGAATTCATGATTTCGTGCGTGAGCACCCTCACCAATTTGCGCTGCGCCTCTATTTCGCTCTGCTGCACCAGCAGGCCTACGTTCTCGATAGAATATATGTGGGCGTTGGAGCCATCGCGCCTGTAGGTAGCCATCGACAGACGCAGCTTGTTTTCGCAGCCGTCGATGTTTAGAGTGACGATGCGCGGCTGGCCTGGCACAAGGCTTTGCAGGCTTTCGGCCAAGCCCGGATGCAGGGCGTTGAGCATCGATAGATGAGCGATTTGGAATCCGCACAGGCCTTCTACAGCCTTTTTGTTCATCCAGTCAACTTTGCCTTTGGTGTCGGTCACAATCAGCGCCGAGTCAACCAAGTTGAGGATTGCCTCGTACTGGCCGTATTGCCGTTCCTGCCTCAGCATCTCATTGCGGAAGTCGGTGATGACCTCGTTGATTTCCTCCACAAGTTTTTTTTCAGAGCCGTGAAGCTTTTCGGTGGAGAAATGCACAGAGAAGTCGCCCATGCGTATAGCCTTCAGCATGCGTTGCAGGCGGTCGAGCGACTTGCGGGCGAATAATTTAATCATAGGCCGAACTTTTCGATTTTCCTGTACAGGGCAAATCTCGAAATGCCTAATAGCGAAGCCGCTTGCGACAGATTGCCGTTGCTGCGCTTAATTGCTTTCATGATCGCTGATTGCTCAAGGGTCTCCAGGTTGAGCGTCTCCTGCATGGGCTTGGCTGGCGCGCTCCTTGCAAATTCGATGTCGGAAGCATCAAGCATGGGCTTCGATGCGAGCACAATGGCGCGCTCAATCACGTGCTGCAGCTCGCGCACGTTGCCGGGCCAGTCGTGCCCAAGCAGCTTGGCTCGGGCAGAAGGCGACAGCGTCACCGGCTCTATTTTGTATCGCGCCGAGATAAGGCGGGCGAAATGCTCGGCCAGCAACGCGATGTCGTTGCCTCGCTGGCGCAGAGGCGGCAAGTGCAGCTCTATGGTGTTGATGCGATAAAGCAAGTCCTGCCTGAATGCTCCATTGGCCACCATGGCTGCCAAGTCGGCGTTGGTGGCAGCGAGGATGCGTATGTCAACTCGCTTATGGGCATTGGAGCCAAGGCGCGACAATTCGCGCTTTTCAATCAGCGTGAGCAGCTTTTGCTGCGTGCCTTTCGACAAGTTGCCGATTTCGTCGAGGAAAACGGTGCCACCGTCGGCTGTCTCAAGCTTGCCCGGCTTGGCTGTGCGCGCATCGGTGAATGCGCCCTTTTCGTAGCCGAAGAGTTCGCTCTCGAAGAGCTGCTCGGGCACCGCGCCGAGATCGATTGACACAAACGGCTTTGCTTGCCGTTTCGACAGGTGGTGCAGCATGTGCGCCACCACATCCTTGCCAGTGCCGTTTTCGCCGGTAATCAGCACGTTGGCCTCGGTAGGCCCGATTTTCTCGATTTGCTTTTTGAGCGTCAGCATCTGCGGCGACTCGCCTATCAGCACAGGCATGCTCTCGTCGGCGCGATTGGCGTCTGACGGGTTGTGGCGCGAGAGGCTGAGCTGCACGGCGCTCTCAACGATGCCCAGCAGCTTGGCGTTGTCCCAGGGCTTGGGTATGAAGTCGACGGCTCCGGCCTTGATGGCGCGCACCGCCTTGTCGGTGTCGACGTAGGCGGTGATGAAGAGCACCACGGCAAGCGGGTCCTTTTTCAATATCACGTCGAGCCACTGATAGCCCTCCTCGCCGCTGCTGGCGTTGCGCGTGAAATTCATGTCGAGCAGGATTACATCGGGGCAGAAAGCGTCCATGAATTCGGTGATGCGGTCGGGTCGCGATATCACGCGCACTGCCTCAACATGCAGCTTCAGCAGCATGTTGAGCGACAGCAGCACGTCTTGGTTGTCGTCCACAATCAGTATTTTGCCTTTCTTGTCAGTCATTCTTATTGCAAAAGTACCAAATTCTGGCAGAACTCCCAAATTTGGAGCCTGTCTCACGAAAAAATGTTAACAGCAGGTCCTTATTCTTTAAGATATTCTATGGGGTCGACGCGCATGATCTGGCGTATCTTCCACGCTATGGTGAGCGCCGTTATAGCCACGATTATCACAAGGGCCACTACGAAGGTGCCCAGCAATGAGCCGAATGTGTGACGGATGCCATTGACTTCGAAGGCTCCGGTGGAATTGATCAGCAATCCTATGGGGAATGAGATCAGCATGGCCACAATCAGGGTGATGCTCACAGCCATGGCGCAGACACTGATTATGGTCTGGGCCTTGTATTTGCTTATGTTTCTTAAAGCTATGTAAATGTAATGCTTAATCACGGTCGTTGCGTAAGGTGGAGGATTTTTCTACTTGGCGCCTGATGGTGGCGTATCCGATGACAGCAATCAATGCAAGGCCCACAATGAAGCCCCATGGCTGCATGCCCACGCAATCGTAGTAGTGCGACTGATAGCGCATTATCACGTACAATGAACATGCGGCTGCTATGATTGCAGATATGCCCAAAGTGGTAGCGTAAGGCTTGGTGGCAAGCTTCACCAGGTCGGCCGAGCGCGCGCCTTGCACGCGGCGTATCATGAACTCGCGACGTCGGCGCTGCATGTCGTAGGCCATCACGCCGTAGAGCCCAAGGCATGATATGAATATCGCCAAGGCGGTAAATGTGGCATAGAAGTGCGCTGTGAGTCTTTCCTTTGCGTACACCTGTGCATTTATATCCTCGCTGAATTCAAATTCCGGCTCGATGTCTTTGCCGTTTAGTTCCTGGTATAGAGCAGTGAGCTTGGCGAGTAGCGCATCCTTCGATTCGGGATTATAGCGAATGATGGGTTTGCCCTCTCTGCTGCCCCTGGAATAATGTATGGTGGCGGGCATACTCTCCTCAGAAAGGGGATTAATGCGCAGGTTGTCGATCACGCCTATCACCTCATAGGGAGGGTTGGTGGAGGTATCATAGCCTACGCTGTACCACACGCGGTCCTTGACCTGCACTCTCTCAGAGCGGAAGTCGGTTATGCCGAGACGATCGAGCAAACTCCTTGAAGCGAGCATTTCGTATTGGTATCCGTCTCGCTCGTCACCGTATTCTTCGAACCATCGGCCATCATTCACATCAATTTGGAATACGTCCATAGCCTCCCGGCTGAGATATAGAATTATGGTCGATACCCATTGGTTGTCGGGGTCGCCGGCCTTCTGCATCGACATTGTATTGCCTTTCATGTATGTCAGAGTGGGCATGTCATGGGAATACCAGCTGGCCACAGCTATTACCTCAGGCATCTCATTTATTTTCGATATCGCAATGTTGTTTATGTCGGAAAGGTGATCTGCCTCGCGCCTCATGTCCTCAAATGTGTATTCAGCGTTGAATACGGGGTAGGCTTTTTCGCGACCTTGCTCAGGCATTAGCTTGAAGCTGAGTATATTCTCGCGGGCAAATCCCACATCGGCGGTGAGCATGTGGTGGAGCTGGCGCATGAAGTACACGCTGAGTGTAATCATTATCAGCGTCAGAGCCATCTGCGGCATCAGCAGCAGGTAGCGGCGGAGCACTATTGCGTGGCGCGAGTCGGAGTTGCCCATGCTGTGCACCTTGGCGTTGCGCCAGATGCTCAGCGCTGACACGGCGCTCACGATCAGAGAGAACACTATCACAATGCCAACGCTAAGTATAATATCGAATTTAGGCATTGCCACTTGCTCTATCTCAAAATAATTGGACAAAAGCGGCGACACTGCTGCCACTATTATCCACGCAAGAAGCACAGCAATTGCGATTACTATCAGGTTCTCTGCCAAAATGTGCATAAAGATGCTCTGCCTGCCGGCTCCGAACACTTTCCTCACACCAAAGGCAGGGCTGCGCGTAATCATTACGATGGAATAGATGTTGAGGAAATTGAATAGGCCAATCAGCAAAAGAAGCCAAGCCACAATCTGCAATATTTGCAGATTGTGCTTGTTGCCAAGCGGATTGAGCGGGTCGTCGCCAAGGCGGTCAAATGTGCTGTCGAAATAAAGGTCGGCAAGGGGCATCAGGCGTGTTCCGGATGTGGTTAGTCGGCCTTCTTTTGGAATTGCGGCTTCAGCGCGCTCAGTGCGGGCATTGACAGAGTCGACACTTGCCATAGGGCGCAGACGGCACACAGCCCATCCGGTGTAGCGCGAATAATAACCACGTTGGTCTCTTACGAGCAGAACGTCAAAGTCGAAGTGCCCCTTGGTAGGCAAAGACTCCACAACACCAGTAACGGTGTACAAGTTGCGGTCGCTATACATCGATACCTTTTGGCTGATGGGGTTTCCTCCAGGCCATAGCCGCGCTGCCGCCTCCTCTGTTACCACGGCTTCAAATTCATTTTTTGGAAATTGACCGCTGTGCAGAACGCGTGGAAAAATGTCGAGGAATGCTGTGTCGGACACTACAACATTCATAGCCATTTCTGCATCGCCGGAAGTGACGTATGAATTTTCGAATGTGAGGAATTGGGTGTACTTCTCCACATCTTTGTCAGTATTTGGCTGTACGTAGGTGGGGATATTGTTAAAATTAATCATATTGGTGCGCCACTTTGCACCGTCGTGTATGTCATAGCCAACCATAGTTCGGTCGAGATCGGGGATGTATTGGTTGACTGTGAGCTCGCGATGCAGGTAACGCGCTATCACGATGGTGCCGGCAAGGCTCAGCACCAGCCCCACCATGCTGATTAGCATGTAGCGGCGGTTATATGCTATGGCCCGCCATGCGTGCCTGAGATAACTCTTAATCATCTGGTGATTACATTTCTAGTTCTGATACGATATGACCGTCGAATAGCTTCACGATGCGGTTGGCGTAGCCGGCGTCGTGCTGCGAGTGGGTCACCATCACGATAGTGGTGCCGTCCTTGTGCAGCTCCGATAGGAGCTCCATCACCTCGGTGCCGTTCTTCGAGTCGAGGTTGCCCGTAGGCTCGTCGGCGAGTATTATTTTGGGGTTTGCGATTACTGCTCGTGCAATGGCCACGCGTTGTTGCTGGCCTCCCGACAGCTGTGCGGGGAAGTGCTTGTCGCGGTGCGCGATGTTCATGCGCTCCATCACCTTCTGCACACGCTCGCGGCGTTCTTTCTTTGGGATGCCCATGTAGAGCAGGGGCAGCTCTATGTTTTCCTCTACGGTGAGCTCGTCGATGAGGTTGAAGCTTTGGAACACGAATCCAATCACGCCTTTGCGCACGTCGATGCGGTCGTTTTCCTTCATTTTGCTCACGTCGGTGCCGTTGAGCATATATTTGCCCGAAGTGGGGGCGTCGAGCAGGCCCAGGATGTTGAGCAGGGTTGACTTTCCGCAACCCGAGGGGCCCATAATGGCCACGAATTCGCCGGATTTCACGTTGAGGTTGATGCCGTTGAGGGCAAGGGTCTCCACTTCTTCTGTGCGGAATATTTTCTCGATGTCAGTTAGCTGGATCATAGGGGTGTTTTATAAGATTTATAAGATTTACACTAGAGGTCACTCCAGGATTATCATTTCGCTGTCGTGCAGCTTGTCGTAGCCGTTCACTATCACCTTGACGCCGGGTTTGAGCCCCGACAGCACTTCGTATTGGCGCGGATTCTGGCGACCGATTGAAATTTCGGTCTTTACGGCCTTGGAGCCGTCGTCGGTGAGGCGGTATATCCATCGGCCGCCGGTGGCGTTGTAGAAGTCGCCTCGCGGGATCACTAATGCGCTTTCGGGCTGCCCGAGCTCGATTTGCACGCGGTAGCTTTTGCCTACGCGCAAGTTGGCGGGGCGCTCTCCGGTGAATACGAGGTCGGCCTCAAAGTTGCGGTCCTTGATTTCTGGCACCACGCGCGACAGTCGCAGTGGGTAATGCTCGTTTTGCTGCGTGATGTTGCCGGGGAGGCCGGTTGTGATGCGGTCGACGTAGTATTCGTTGAGCGATACATGCAGCTTGTAGTCGCTTAGCACCTTTAGCTCGCCGATGCTCTGGCCGCTTTGCACTTGCTCGCCGGGGGCTACGGTGACGAAGCTTAGCTGGCCCTCGATTGGCGCGCGCACCACCAAGTTGTCGTAGCGTTTGGCAGCGCGGTCGCGCTTGGTCTGGGCGCGTGAGATGTCGGCTTGCAGCATTTCGCGGCGCAAGGCAGTGGCGGCAGAGTCGTGGCTAAGGCTGCGCATCTGCAGCTCTGTTTTTTTCCGGTGGTATTCATATTCGCTTTCGGCCAGGTCGATCTCGGCTTTGCTCTTCATGCCCATGCCGTATTCTTCGTGGGCGAGTTTCAACTTGTTGTCGAGGTTGCTCATCTCATAGTCGGCATCGAGCGCTTGCTGCTGCAAGGTGAGTGATTTCTGCTCCATTTCTATCACTTGCTCGCGATATAGTCGTTGTTGGTTCAGCCATTCGTCCTCTTCATCGTCGATAGTGCGCATGAGCTCGGGATTTCTGAGCACGAGAATTGTGTCGCCGGCATGAAGCATCGAGCCGTCCTCGGCCACGACACGGTCGACGAAGCCTGCCTCGTTAGCGTTGACCTTAATGGTGAGTATGGGGTAGACGATGCCTTCGACATCGACGTACTCCATGAATTTGCCGTCCTCAGTCTCAGCGATTTTCACGAAATCGCTGTCGATGCGTGTGCGCTTGGGGCCAAGCGAGAATACGATGGCGAACACTAACAGAGCTATTACGCATGCGCCAAGCGCCAAATAGTATTTGTATCGCCAGTGCCAGGGCTTCTTTTCTAATTTCCTGTCCATTATATGGGAGTGTTGGAAGTAATGAGAATTGGAGGTAAAAATTATTGCATTATTTCCGGGCCTGTGAGTGAGCGTATGGTGTAGTAGAGGGTCCAGAATGTCTTTATTGATGATATGTAGGCTCGTGTGGCGGTGTCCTTCTCTGAAAGAGCCACATTCAGGTCGAGTATGGTGTTTTGGCCGGCTATGTACAGGCGGCGCGCTATTTCATAGCGGTGTGAGGCGAGCTGGTTGGTGCGCGATGCCACGTCTACCTTGCGCGCCTGCATGTTGAATTGCATAACCACTTTGTTGAGGTTCTGGCGGAAGTCGCTCATGCCTTGCTCTGCTTGCGTGTACACGACATCGCGCTGCGACTTGGCCACCTTTATTTGGCCTTTGCCTCTGCCCCAGTCGAGGATGGGCAGCGAAAGCGTGATGCTTGCGTATTCCTGGTGCAAGGGATGGTGATAACTCGACGAGAAGGTTGAGCCCGTCTGCGATAGGCCAAACTGCAGGTAGATGTCGGCGCGCAGGCCGGCGTTGGCCTTGGCCTGCGCCACACGGCTGTCGCTTTCGAGCCGCAGGCGCTTGTAATAGTCGGGGTCGGCGGCGTTTTGCATGGCCATTTCTTGCGCCAGAGGCAGCGACACCTGTATGTCGGGCACTGATTCGGGCAGCGTGAGCTGTATCTGCGACAAATTGTCGTAGCCAAGGTAAGAGGCCAAGGCTTGAGTTTGCTCTTCCACTTGCACCTCGGCATCCATGCACGATGTCTCTTCATTCAGGCGGTTGATTTCGAGCTGCAGCATGTCGTTTTGGTTGATGGTGCCGATTTTGTATCGTCCTTGCGCCATTTGGTAGAGAGTGTCGGCCGAAGCGAAGTTGAGGCGCGCCATCTCTAAGTTGGCCTGAGCCTCGACGAGGGCGAAAAAGTAGGTGCATGCGTTTGCCGCCACCAGCTCCATGGCCTCGTTGTAGTTTTTCTTAGTCTCGCGGTATTTCAGGGGCTCAATTTTCTTGTCCCATTTCAGAGAGTTGTATCCAAAAATGCTTTGCTGGTAGCCAATGGTGATGGGGTAGGAGCTGTAGAACGTATTGTCTTGTTCAAATTCGTCGATGCGCGCGAGCGACGATTTGAGGAAGAATGAGCCCCCGGTGAGCGTTACGTTTTGGTTGATGGTGAGAGCAAGGTCGGTGCTTAGTTGATTCTGCTTTATGAAGGCGCTTGTGCCGTCGTTGAGGGTGAGCTTGTTGATTTCGCGGTTGAGATAGGGCGATGACGTGAGCGTTACCGAAGGCAGATAGTTGGCCTTGTAGTATTTGTATTGCCATTCGGCAGCAAGGAATTCGTGCTTTGCGCTTTGGGCGGCGGGCGACTGCGACTG
This sequence comes from uncultured Bacteroides sp., assembly GCA_964582335.1. Taxonomy (GTDB): domain Bacteria; phylum Bacteroidota; class Bacteroidia; order Bacteroidales; family Muribaculaceae; genus CAG-873. The sequence continues at coordinate 34,380 of CAZORI010000013.1, read as the reverse complement.
CGCGCGCTCAATCACTTCGGCCAGCGTCATGGTGGCCGGCGGGGTGTTTTGTGCATGCAGTCCTTGCGCGGCTGTCATCAAGGCTGCCGCAAATATCATGATATGTAGTCTGATTCTTAACATGCTTGTGATGCGCAGGTTTGTGTAAAAAGTTGCTGCAAACATCGTGCCAAATTCGTAATATGTTAATAATCACTGATATACATCAAAATTTATGATAAATCCGATGTTTGGAATCACACGTGAGATGTGTGAAATCACACACCTTCGCTTAAGGCTTTGGTATAATTACGAAATTTCAGTAACTTTGCCAAGGAATTTGTCAAAACTAATTCGTTTCTTAGCAATCCGAAAAATAATGCAGACAAAAATAGATATGGAAAAGACCACAAAAGCTATACATACGCCCTATCAGCGCAGAGACGCCTTCGATTCCCTACAGATGCCGGTTTACCATGCCTTGGCATATGAATTCGACAATGCAGAGGTAATGGCCGACGCTTTCTGCGGACGCACCGACGCTCCCGACTACTCGCGCGTGCTCAATCCCACGGTTACCCATCTTGAGCATCGCATAGCGGCGCTCACCGGCGCAAAGGAGGTGAGCGCTTATTCGTCGGGAATGGCCGCGATTTGCGCCATGCTCATGAGCGTGTCGGCTGCCGGCAAGAACATCATTTCTTCACTGCACCTGTTCGGCAACACTTACATGCTGCTAATGAACACACTCAAGCGATTTGGCGTTGAGCCTCGCCTCACCGACCTCACTGACCCCGACGATGTGAGAAGACTTGTCGACGGCAACACGTGCTGCATTTTCCTCGAGAGCGTTACCAACCCGCAGACAGAGGTTGCAGACGTGAGAGCACTCTCGGCGATTGCGCGCGAATACGGCATACCTTTGATTGCCGACACTACGATGATACCGTTCACGCAATTCGACGGCAAAGCATTGGGCTTGGATTTTCAGGTGGTGTCAACGTCGAAGTATGTGTCGGGAGGCGCTACGAGCCTTGGAGGCGTGATTATCGACTATGGATATTTTCCGGAGGTGTCGGTGAGCATAAAGAAGGAGACGGTGTTCAACTTAGGCGCGTACATGACGCCGCATGCTGCATACATGCAGACGCTCGGACTCGAAACTCTGCAGGTGCGCTATGAGCGCCAGTCGGACTCAGCCCTCAAATTGGCTCGCATGCTCAGCGCCACGCCCGGCGTGGAGGCAGTGGGCTATCCCGGCTTGGAGACACATCCGCAGCACGCGCTTTTCACTGAGCTTTATGGCGACCGTGCCGGAGCAATGATTACATTCGACTTGCCCAACCGCGAAAGCTGCTACCGATTCATCGACTCGCTGAAGCTGGTGCATCGCGCCACCAATTTGTTTGACAACCGCACGCTTGCCATACACCCGTCGAGCACCATATTTGGCACAATCTCCGACGGCCAGAAGCGCGCGATGGACGTGAAGGACACCACGATACGCCTATCTGTGGGCTTGGAAAATCCTGACGACATCTACGCCGACCTGCTGCAGGCCATCAACAAGGCTTTGTGCGTGCCGGTAGAGGCAGAATTAGCGCGCTGACCTCCATAGCCACTCAATACCATGGATAAAATGAAGCAATACGATTTTGACGAAATAATAGAGCGTCGCGGCAGCGGCGCCATCAAGACAGACTTGCTCGAAGAGCGCTATGGCCGCCCCGACTTGCTGGCCGCTTGGGTGGCCGACATGGATTTTGCCACTCCCGATTTCATAATTGATGCCCTGCGTGGCAGGCTCGAGCATCCTATATTGGGATATACAGCCGAGCCGGCTGACTATCGTCCGGCCATCGTTGATTGGGAGCGCAATCTGCATGGCTGGAATATCGACCCGGAATGGATTAGCTACATACCTGGCATCGTTAAGGGCATTGGCATGGTAATCAACGTGTTCACCAAGCCGGGCGGCGAGGTGGTGATCATGCCTCCGGTGTATCATCCGTTCCGCATCACAGCTGAGCTCAATGGCCGCCGCGTGGTGAATATTCCGCTCATTGAGGACGAGTCGGGGCGCTACAGCATAGATTTTGATGCGCTGGCAGCCTCGCCGGTGCACGACACTGTGCTTTTGTTGTCTAATCCTCACAATCCTGGCGGACGCATGTGGACGCGCGAGGAGTTGGCTCGCTTGGCCCATATCTGCTATGAGAAGAGGCTGCTTGTGGTGAGCGATGAGATTCATGCCGACATGGCTCTGTGGGGCAATCGGCATGTGCCTTTTGCCACGGTGTCGGCTGAGGCTGCCGACACCAGCATAACGTTTTGCGCGCCATCGAAGACGTTCAACATTCCGGGCGTGGTGAGTTCGTTTGCCGTAATTCCCAATCCTGAAATTCGCGAGAAATTCTACGGTTGGCTTGTGGCAAATGAGTTCAATGATGCTCCGCTATTCTCGCACATTGCCACGGTGGCGGCCTATCGCCATGGCGCGGAGTGGCGCAAGCAGATGTTGGCGTATGTTGAGAAGAACATACAGATGGTTGAGGATTTCTGCCGCGACCATATACCGGGCGTGAAGGCTTTGCGTCCCGATGCTTCGTTCCTCGTGTGGCTCGATTGCCGTGGGCTTGGCTTGGACCATGATGCTTTGGTCGACCTATTTGTCAACAAGGCGCGCGTGGCCCTCAACGACGGCGAAATGTTTGGCAGCGAGGGAGCGGGCATGATGCGCCTCAACGTGGCCGCCCCCGCCAGCTCCATCCGTGAGGTGATGCAGCGCATCGCCGACGCCGTCAACCAACGCCAGTGAATCAATTCCTTTCAGTCAAAAAAGACGTGTTGATTTTGCTGAATTTTGCTGAATTTGCTTAAAAGTTTGTTCATTTAGTAGATTGTTTATAAATTTGCGGAGAATTTCAGTGTTGCCGCATGCTATGCGGCTGCTTAAAAGGGAATCCGGTGAAAATCCGGAACAGTACCCGCTGCTGTGAGTTCCGATATGAATCTCTTTGCACATGCCACTGGCTTTTTTTTTGGCTGGGAAGGCGCAAAGAGTATGGAACGAGTCAGAAGACCTGCTGATATTCACAACATCGAAACCTGCGGGACTACAGGCGGTCTGGTGACATAGCATCAAGTCAACCTTGATGCTACACACTATCTTACACCATGCTATTCTGTTCGTCCCCGGTATATTAGTCATATCGGTTTACCTATCATTTATCACTAATAAACCAATACGAACATGAACAAAAAGTTTTTTCTCACGGTATTAGTCTCCCTGTTGGGTATTGCAGGGATGCATGCCCTTGAATTGACCGATACCGTTTCCCTAAAGGAAGTGGTAGTAATCGATGACTTCGGAGAAGTGGCCGGAGTTGGCAAGCTGGACGTGCCTGCCTGGGAAGCGCCACTGTCAATCTCTATCATGCCAGAGGCACAGATTGACAACATTGGAGCAATGAGCCTGAACTATCTTACTCGCAATGTTACTGGCATTCGCCCCAACAACACCTACGGAGGATTCATGACATTCAACATTCGTGGATTCAATGCGTTTGTGCTTCTCAACGACGGCATACGCGACGAACGCCACAACCTTTACGGATCGGCACCAAATACTTCGCTTGCGTCGGTAGAGCGAGTGGAAGTGCTGAAAGGAGCTTCTTCAGTAATGTATGGTCACTCGGCTTTGGGTGGAATCATCAACATTGTGCACAAGCAGCCCACTGAGCAAACACATGTAAATACTCGCATGACAATGGGCACATGGGGTCGCTATTCTGTTGCCGGCGGTGCTGGTGGCACCATTGTCGAAGGCCTTACCTATCGCGCTGACTTTGAAATGACTGGTGGCAGTGGGTGGCGCAACACAGACAACCGCAACCGCAATGCACGTCTGGCTCTGAAGTGGAAGGCAACAGACTCGGACGTATTCGACTTCGTGGTTATGGGTAAAAACGACCGCTATGGCACCGACATGGGCGAGCCGCATTTCGACCATGACATTTATTCAGCCACAACTGGCAAGTTGGAGTATGCCATTGGGTCGCGCCCCTCAGATATGAAGCTGTCAACACGGTATAGTGACCCTAAGGATCATCTCTATGACAAAGACATCTCCACATCGCTTGCCTACGAGCATACATTCAAAGGAGGTAATTGGAAATTCACCGATCAAATATCGTGGTATTTCGACAACCTCAATTACTATGCTTCGGAAAAACTCACCTATCTTACATCAAGCGAGGCAATCTACGACCACTATTATCTCAATGCTGACACTCGCACTTACATCTGCACCGACTCAATCCAGCGTGTGGGCTATGCATTCGCCTACAAGTCGAATCTGACGCAAAACCGTGCCGAAGTAGCAGGCCACTTCAATACCGCCTCAGTAAAGCACAACTTCTTAGGGGGATGGACGTTTGCCTATAACTATACGCCTCGCTATACGGCAAATTACAGCCGCGATGCCTCAGGGGCAGGCAAGAATTCGCACGTGTCAGTAGTTGATCCAGTGCTTAGCCAGGGCAACGTTTCTCTTCCCTTCTCCGGGCTCAACCGCGCGAGAGAGTATATGAACGGCATATACGTGCAAGACTGGCTCAATATTACGCCTGCATTCTCGGCGCTTGCAAGCGTGCGTTATGACAGATACGATCGGCATTATCGTCAGGATGTCGTCGACAACTTCACTGTGACACAAGAGGGCGAAGAATCAAACACTCACGACAACGCCTTCACTTACCGTTTCAGCCTCCTCTACCAACTTGAAAAGCACTGGAATGTTTTTGCATCCACAAGCAATTATTTCAAGCCCACTCGCACAGTGGCGTCAGCCGGATACATCTACGTGGGCAGCGACGGCAAAGAAATCACGCCAAACGGCAAGAACGTTTTCAGCCCGGAAAAGGGTTACCAGTATGAAGTAGGCTCACATCTTTTCGTGCCCAATGTCATCGACGTCAATCTATCTGCATTCTACATCCTTCGCACCGACATGGTGCAATCACTTGGCACTTACGATGGGAACACTGTGTCGGGCCAAGTAGGCAAGACCGATTCCAAAGGCCTTGAAGTTGACTTCAACCTTTATCCCTGCCAAGGGCTCACAATTTCTGGCGGCTATACGTTTACCTGTGCTAAAATCAAAGACTACGCCGAAAATGAATATGCGCAGAATACGCAAGCTGGCAATTACATAAACCTTGTGCCTAAGCACATGGGCTATGGGTGGGCATTCTACGACTTCTGCGGTGCCTCCAGAGGATTGAGGCTTGGCATAGGATTCAACGCCTCAAGCAAATGCTTTGTCAACACAGCCAATACGCTCGAATTCCCATCCTGGGCCGTTGCTAACGCAATGATAGGATACAAGTTCAGTGACTGGCGCATCCAGCTGAATTTCAACAACATTTTCGACAAAACGTATTACATGACATCTGTCAATACCATTGGCTTCATACCGGAGGAGAAGCGCAATGTCATGTTCACGGCTTCGTTTGATATATGAGGAGAATGCTGAAATTGTCATTGAGAACACACAAGATACTCGGGTACTGCCTGGGTATCTTGTTCTTGATGTGGTTTTTGTCGGGCATAGTTATGCTGTTTTGCCGCTACCCGCGTGTTTCCGGTGAGCAATTGATAGAGCATGGCCATGACTTGAGGAGTGATTTTGAATTGCCAAAAGAAGTATTTTCAAACGACGGGAAAAACACACTCAGCTTGTCAGACAATGGGGCTGGTACCGTGCTGAATGTTAGCGGCCACAGTGCTCTGCTCAACGGCAAAGAGGTTGACACTCATCTGATAGCCTCTCGGTGGGGCAGAAATATTGTGTCGACCGATACATTATATAGCATGGATGTGTGGCTTCTTGGCCGAATGCCTAAGGCTGCTGATTATCCCATACTCAAGTATACGTATGCTAATGGGAATGAACTTTATGTGTCGCAGGCCACCTCTGAGCCAATTCAATTCACTACCCAGAGCCAGCGTACTGGTGCATGGCTTGGTGCAGTGCCACACTGGCTGTATATCACGCCGCTGCGTAGCCTGGGACGTGACCCTTGGGCATGGGTGATTATAGTGTTATCACTTGCAGGAGTGCTTATGGTGGTTCTGGGTCTCGTAGCAGGCATAGCCATTGCGATAAAGTCGAAAAGACGAACCGGCAAAATTTCGCCTTATTCTGCACCTTTAGCCCGATGGCATCATACCGCAGGCTGCATATTCGGCATCTTTGTGTTGGGCTGGATATTCAGTGGCTACATGTCAATGGTCAGCATTCCAAAATGGATGGTGCCAACTCCCGACTCCGCAAGGATTCCAAGGTTTGAGAATGTATCGATTGACAAATTCACATATAATTGCGACAGTGTACTCGCGCATTTCGACAATGCTCGCAAGCTTACATGGCTCGAGATTGCAGGCGACCCAGTGTATAAGGTCATTGAATCAGACGGCGAAGTGCATTTAATCAATGCGTCAGGCTGTCATGCTGGCGAGACATATGTTATAGACGAGGATCTGTGCCACAGAATTGGTGGAAATTGCTCTAATGTGGAGTTGTTGCATTCCTATGATTCACAATACATTAGCCTACGCAATGAGCTGCCATTGCCGGTTTATAGGATATGCGTTCCCGACAACCATGGGCTGACCATTTACATAAATCCAAAGGATGCCTCGATGCGTATGGCAAGCGCAAATGGCGCTGTGCGAACATTCTTGTACAGAGGGCTGCATTGCCTCTCCTTCCCTATGATGACGCATGTGCCGCATCTGCGCATAGCAGTGATGCTGGTGTTTCTGTTGCTTGGGCTTATAATCACCGTAACAGGCTTGCTTCAGGTGAAAAGCAAATAAGGCAAAATCGCGGGGCTCAGTGCACCATAGTTGTTAATTAAAGGCTATAAAAGGTGCATAATAAACCGGTAGATGTGATATTTTGCCTATTGTCTCGGCATGTCTGTTGTTTGACAGCACTACGGCGTGTTTGATGCCATAGTCGGCAGTGTCCACAAAAGCGTCAATTGCGCTGTGAATTTTATAATCCTTTCCTGATTTTACTTCAATTGGCAGCACAGTTTGGTGTTCTCGGTCGTTGATGAGAAAATCCACCTCTCCCTTTTTCTTGTTGTCGTAATAGTACAAATTGTGGCCCGATGCTTTGAGTTGGGCGGCTACGGCTGTCTCGTACAGCGAACCGAGATTTATAGAAATTCGGTCGTCGAGCACAGCTTCTGCATCGCGGCCAAAGAGCAATGAACACAATAGCCCTGGATCATTGAGATAAAGCTTTATCAAATTTTTCGTGACGCTTTCCGACAAAGGGTATTTGGGATTGCTAATTGCCATTACGTCGAGTGCTATTCCAGAAGAGACGAGGTATTCAAATTCCTCCATATAGGTGCTGTAGCGAGCATTCTTACGTTCATCAATGTCGCGCAGCACAACCCTTTTGCGCTTGTTTTCCATATTCGAAGGAATTAGCTCATATACTCTTTTGATGACTAACTTATGCTCCTTATCATATTTAGAGGCATCTGCGGTGTAAAGTTTGATTATGTCTTGCTGGATTTCTCGCACTGCTACAATATTTTGGGTCTCAATGAATTTGTTTACAGCATCAGGCAGACCGCCTACAAGCAGATATTTCTTCCAAAGAGAAATAAGGCGCGAGTGCATGGCTTCATCGAGCGATTCTCCTTTTATGCACTTCTTGCTTATTACTTCGATTGCGTATTCGCCTACTGAGTTAGCTCGCAGGAATTCTACGAAGTCAAGGGGATACATGTCCATAATGCGTATGCTACCCACTGGTATGGATGTTGTAGTGCCCAAGGTTATCCCTAAAAGAGAGCCTGAGGCGACAAATGTAAAACGTTTGTCGGCATTAAGGAATTTTAGGAGTGTGAGCAATTGAGGGTATTCTTGTATCTCGTCGAGAAATACAAGCGTGTTATCTCGGTCGCCCATCATTCGGTCACCAGCAATCATGCTCAGCCTAAGGTAGAAGTCTTCCACTGTGTGAACGTTAGCGAATTGCTTGTCGCCTGCTTTGTCCTCTACTAAATTCAGTTCGATGTAATTGGGGAATAAATCCTTGCCAATGTGGCGAATAATGTATGATTTCCCTACCTGTCGGGCGCCTTGTACCACAAGAACCTTGTCTCTTGGCCCTTGTAGGAAATCACGTATAGGCTTCTCTATCTTTCTATATAGCATGGTTACACATAGTTACGCCACAAAATTACACTTTTTCCGAGAAATGACCAAGCGAAAATTGCATTTTTTCCAAATTTTGATACCACAATAATTACACTTTTTCCAAGAATAAGGAACAAGTGTTTGTGTAAAATTTACGCAAAATGTTTGGTGGTTTCGAAATTTCACGCTAACTTTGCGGGGTGATTATTACACGTGTAATGACAGATATGGAAGAAAACAAATATTGCTATCGCTATCCGCATCCGTCGGTGACAACCGATTGCGTGATTTTCGGATTTGACGGTGAGAGACTTAATGTGCTTCTGGTGAAGCGCGGCGGCGAGCCCTCGCGAGCGTGTGATCACAATCGCCTACTATGCGCTTGTGAAAATCAGTGAGGTGAAAGGCGGCGATGACGCCAAAGAGGCGAAGTGGTTTGCGCTCGACGAGATACCGCATTTGGCGTTCGACCATGATGCCATACTTCGCGACGCCATGGCACGCCTGCGCGAAAGAATTCATTTTCATCCCATTGGCTATGAATTGCTGCCGGAGAAATTTACGCTTAAGCAGCTGCAGTCGCTCTACGAGGCTGTGCTTGGCATAAACTTCGACCGCCGCAATTTCGCCAAGAAGATGCTTCACCTCGACATCCTCACCCAGCTTGATGAAACCACATGGCCTACGCCAAGACGCGAGGCAAATCTCTACCGGTTCAATCTCGACAAGTACAACGAACTGAAGCGTCGCGGCTTCCGCCTTGAATTCTAAAAACCAAAAACTAAACATAGATTATGAGTAGAAAATATACACCTGAGCATATAACGCATCTGGAGCAAGATGATGTCTTTGTATTTGGTAGCAACCTGCGCGGAATGCACATCGGAGGCGCTGCGCGAGTAGCATACGATAAGTTCGGGGCAGTATGGGGACAAGGCGTCGGGCTGCAAGGTCAATCCTATGCCATACCCACAATGGAGGGCGGCGTCGAAGCCATTAAGCCCTATGTTGACCAGTTTATCGAATTTGCCCGTGAATGCGACCAAAACACATTCTATGTCACTCGAATAGGCTGCGGCATAGCCGGCTTCACCGATGAGGAGATAGCGCCGTTGTTCGATGAGGCCTACGACCTCTACAACGTGCGCCTGCCCAAGTCGTTCGCCGACATAATAGAGAGCAACCGCCAAAATAAAAAGTAAGGTGATTTCAGCAAAAATTGTTGTAATGACAAGGTGTTAATAATAGCCTTTAGTTCCAAGGAAAGGATTAATTTGTAAAAGATTGAAAGAAAAATGGTGAAAAATTTGGTGATTTGTGAATTTTATAATAAATTTGCGACCAAATCAACAAAGAATCAACTTTAGTCATGTATATGAGCAATGCTATATATTGGTGGCGCCACTTGCAGATAGATATTTGTAGGTGAGACAGACCATGCATATGTTGATGATATGAAATTGGGGCCTGACGCATCTGCGATAGGCCCCAATTTTTTTAGGCGAGAAAATTATAATCAGAAGTAAAGATATGAAAACGTTTCAAGTGGACCAACTCGGATACTATGGTGATTTCGGAGGCGCTTACGTGCCCGAAATCCTATACAAGTGCGTGGAAGACCTGCGCAAGCAGTATCTTGGCATCATCGAGAGCGACGAATTCCAGAAAGAATTCCAGACGCTGCTCAACGACTACGCCGGCCGTCCATCGCCCCTCTATTACGCTCGTCGACTAAGCGAAAAGTACGGCGCGAAGATTTACCTCAAGAGAGAAGACCTCAACCACACCGGCGCTCACAAAATCAACAACGCTCTGGGCCAAGCCCTGCTGGCGCGCCGCATGGGCAAGAAGCGCATAATCGCCGAGACGGGCGCCGGCCAGCACGGGGTGGCCACGGCCACAGTGTGCGCCCTGCTCAACATGCCTTGCGTGGTGTACATGGGCAAAACCGACGTAGAGCGACAGCACCTCAACGTGGAGCGCATGAAGATGCTTGGCGCTGAGGTGCGCCCCGTCACCTCCGGCAACATGACGCTGAAGGATGCCACCAACGAAGCCATACGCGATTGGTGCTGTCACCCCGACGACACGTATTATATAATAGGCTCAACCGTAGGCCCGCATCCTTATCCCGACATGGTGGCTCGCCTGCAGTCGGTGATCAGCCATGAGATAAAGTGGCAACTGCAGCAGCACGAAGGCCGCGACTACCCCGACGTGCTTATGGCATGCGTGGGCGGCGGCAGCAACGCCGCAGGCACCGTCTACGACTACCTCGATGACGACCGCGTGCGCATAGTGCTGGCTGAGGCCGGCGGCAAAGGCGTAGACACCGACATGTCGGCCGCCACAATCCAGCTTGGTCGCACCGGCATCATCCACGGAAGCAAGACGCTGGTGATGCAGGATGCCGACGGGCAGATTATCGAGCCCTACTCAGTGTCGGCCGGGCTCGACTATCCCGGCATCGGCCCCATGCACGCCAATCTGGCGCGCAGCAAGCGCGCCATGGTGCTTGCCATCAACGATGACGAGGCCATCAAGGCCGCCTATGAGCTCACGCGCCTCGAAGGCATCATCCCTGCCTTGGAGTCGGCACATGCCTTAGGCGCTCTGCCGAAGATGCAGTTCAAGCCTGGCGAAGTGGTCGTGCTCACTGTGTCGGGTCGCGGCGACAAAGACATGGAGGCGTACCTTAAATACAAACCTTAAATCAATGCTATAAGCGATGTCAACAAAGAAATTTACATATGAGGTGCGCCACAAGCTGATGCTTGGCGACCTTGATACACCTGTGGGCACCTACCTGAAGCTCAGGGACCTCTTCCCGCAAAGCGCGCTGATGGAGAGCAGCGACTACCATGGCAGCGAAAACAACCGCTCGTTCATCGGGCTCGACCCACTCGCGTCGGTTGCAGTTAGCCACGGCGAGGCAATAATGCAATATCCCGACCATACCGAGGTGCGCAAGCCAATCGCCGACACTTACCGCGTGGAGGATGCAGTGAGCGAATTCTTGGATTGCTTCAGCGTAGAGGGCGAATACAAGGAATACTGCGGCCTATACGGCTACACTGCCTTCAATGCGGTGCGCTACTTCGAGAACATAAAGATAAAGGATAGCCGCAGCGCCACCAACGACGCGCCCGACCTGCTTTACATCCTGTATCGCTACATAATAGTGTTCAACGACTACCACAGCGAGATGGCGATAATAGAGTTGCTCGCTCCCGGTCAGGAGTCGGGAATCCCCAAGGTGGAAAAAGCCATACACAGCAACGATGCCGCAGTGTATGAATTCCACGCCGTGGGCGACACCATCAGCACCATCACCGACGATGAGCATCGCGCCAACATACGCAAGGGCATAGCCCATTGCCAGCGCGGCGACGTGTTCCAGATTGTGCTGTCGCGCCGATTCGTGCAGCGCTACATCGGCGACGATTTCAAGCTCTATCGCGCGCTGCGCAACATCAATCCGTCGCCCTACCTCTTCTACTTCGACTTTGGCGGCTTCCGCATCTTTGGCTCGTCGCCCGAGACGCACTGCAAGATTACCAAGCGGCATGCCACCATCGACCCCATCGCCGGCACCACCCGGCGCACCGGCGACGCCAAGGCCGATGCCGAGCTCACAAAGGCGCTCCTTGCCGACCCCAAGGAGAACGCCGAGCATGTGATGCTCGTGGATTTGGCGCGCAACGACCTCAGCCGCAATTGCCACGACGTGAAGGTGGATTTCTACAAAGACACCCAATACTACAGCCACGTGATACACCTCGTGAGCCGCGTGAGCGGACAGCTCGACGACGATGCCAACACCATAAAGGCATTCATCGACACATTCCCGGCCGGGACGCTGAGCGGCGCGCCCAAGGTGCGTGCTATGCAGCTGATTAGCGAGTACGAGCCGCACAGCCGTGGCGCATACGGCGGCTGCGTGGGATTCATCGGCCTCAACGGCGACCTCAACCAAGCAATCACCATACGCACATTCGTGAGCCGCGACAATGAATTGTGGTTCCAGGCAGGAGGCGGCATCGTGGCAAAGAGCAATGTCGAGAACGAGCTGCAGGAAGTCAACAACAAGCTTGGCGCCCTGAAGAAGGCAATAGTCATGGCAGAGAAAATGTGAAACGCAAATGCATAGGATCATGAAAACAATCATAATAGACAACTACGATTCGTTCACATACAATTTGCGGCATCTTGTGCGCCAGCTCGGAGGCGCAGCCGACGTGGTGGATGTGGTCAGGAACGACCAATTCAAACTTGACGACATTGCCGGCTACGACAAAATCATACTGTCGCCGGGCCCAGGCATCCCTTCAGAAGCGGGGTTGCTGCTCGACGTGATACGTCGCTACGCGCCTGAAAAGTCGATGCTTGGCGTTTGCCTCGGGCATCAAGCCATAGGCGAAGTGTTCGGCGGCAAGCTGTGCAATCTGAGCCAAGTCTACCACGGCGTGTCCACGCCCGTGTCGCTCACCAAGGAGCATGACTACTTATTCGACGGCATGCCCGGCCGATTCGAGGTAGGCCGCTATCACTCGTGGGTGGTTGACGAAAAGTGCGTGCCGTCCGACCTCCTCGTCACAGCATTGAGCGACGAAGGGCTGGTGATGGCTCTTCGACATGCCCAATACGACGTGCACGGCATACAATTTCACCCCGAATCAGTGCTCACCCCCCTCGGGCAGACCGTAATCAAGAATTTCCTAACACACTAAGAATCAAAACGACATGAAAAATATATTGACGCGAATCACCAACAATGAGACACTGTCGGAGCAGGAAGCGTACGACTTGATGATGCGCATCACTGCCGGACAGTGCAACGACGCTCAGATAGCAGCCTTGCTTGCCTTGTTTCAGATGCGCGGAGTAACGGTGGACGAGATTATAGGCTTCCGCCGTGCCCTGCTTGAGCGCCGCGTGCCCACCGACTTGTCGGAATTCAACCCTATCGACATCGTAGGCACGGGCGGCGACGGCAAAAACACGTTCAACATCAGCACATGCGCATGCTTCGTTGTGGCCGGCGCCGGCTACAAAGTGGCAAAGCATGGCAACTACGGAGCTTCGTCGGTGAGCGGCGCAAGCAACGTGATTGAGAGCCATGGCGTGAAGTTTACGGCCGACATCGACAAACTGCGCCGCAGCCTCGACAAGTGCAATATGGTGTACATGCACGCGCAGCTCTTCAATACCGGCATGAAATACGTAGGGCCAGTGCGCAAGCAGCTGCAGGTGCGCACAGTGTTCAACCTCTTAGGCCCGATCGTGAACCCGTCGATGCCCAAGCGCCAGCTGCTCGGCGTGGCCGATCTGAAGCAGATGCGCCTTTACGTGAACCTTTTCCAAAAGCTCGGCATGGACTTTGCTGTTGTTACGAGCCTTGATGGCTATGACGAGATTTCGCTCACCGACAAATACAAGGTAGTGACCAACAACTACCAGATGATACGCAGCCCGGAAGAGATAGGCATGCCGCGCGCTCAGCAAAGCGACCTCTATGGCGGCTCCACGCCGGCCGAGGCAGCCAAGATATTCGACGATGTGCTGCAAGGCCGCGCCACTGAGGCTCAGCGATATGCTGTGGCGGTGAACGCCGCTTATGCCATACAAGTGCTTGAGCCTGCATACGACATCGCCCAGTGCCTCGCCTTGGCGTTTGAATCGCTCGACAGCGGCAAGGCATTGGCTACGTTCAAGAAATTTGTCGAACTTAATAGTTGATAGCAGATATGAAGGATATATTGGCCGATATCATCGCCAACAAAGGAAAAGAATTGGCTAAGGCCAAGAAGGAAATTCCTGTGCAAGAGATTCTTGCGAATGCACCCAAGCGTCACGCCATAAGCATGCACGATGCATTGGCGGCATCCGACAGCGGCATCATAGCCGAGTTCAAGAGGAAGTCGCCATCGAAGGGCTGGATACATCCCGATGCAAAAATCGAAGGCGTAGCGCCCTTGTACCAAAGCGGAGGCGCCTCGGCAATGTCAGTGCTTACCGATGCCAATTTCTTTGGCGGCTCGCTCACCGACTTAGAGGGTGCGCGCAGCCTGGTGCAGCTTCCCATACTGCGCAAGGATTTCATCATCGACGCTTACCAATTAGCCCGGGCTTACGCGGCTGGCGCCGACGCTGTGCTGCTGATAGCGGCTGCGCTCAGCCCCAAGGAATGCGGCGACTTTGCCCAGATAGCCATCGAGCTCGGGCTCGAGCCACTGCTTGAGATTCACAGCGAGAGCGAACTGAATTACGTAACCGAGGATATCAAGATGGTGGGCGTGAACAACCGCAATTTGGGCACATTCCACACCGATGTCAACAATTCTCTGCGAATAGCCGACAAATTGCCTCACGACAAGCTGCTAATATCTGAAAGCGGCATCTCACATCCGCACACGGTGAAGCGCCTGCGCGAAGCCGGCTTCAGGGGCTTCTTGATTGGCGAGAACTTTATGAAGCATGCAAATCCAGGCGAGGCTCTTGCCGAGTTCATACAGGAGTTGCGATGATAGTGAAGGTGTGCGGCATGCGCAATGCCGACAACATAAGCGCAGTCGATGCTCTGGGCATAGATATGATGGGATTTATCTTTTATCCTCGTTCGCCGCGCTATGCCGTGTCGAAGCCAGATTATTTGCCCGGATGCCGCCGCGTGGGCGTATTTGTCGATGCCGACGTGCCCCGCATGCTCGATGTGGCGAAGCGATGGCGCTTGTGGGGCGTGCAGTTGCATGGGTCGGAAAGCGCCGACGTGTGCCGTGCGCTCCGTGAGCGTGGATTGCGCGTCATCAAGGCTTTTGGAGTAGGTTCCGGTTTGCCAGCAGGGCTTGGCGCATACGAGGGCACGTGCGACATGTACCTTTTTGATACGGCCTGTAAGCAGCATGGCGGTTCCGGAAAGAAATTCGACTGGAAAGTGCTGGAAGCCTACCAAGGCGCCACCCCATTCTTGCTAAGCGGAGGCATTGGCCCCGACTCTGTGGACGCTCTCAACGTCTTTTCCCATGAGCGATGGGCTGGAATCGACCTAAATAGCGCTTTCGAATTGTCGCCTGGATTGAAGGACGTGGCACGACTGAGCGAATTCCTCAAATGCCTTAGAAAAGAACACCTGCCACATATTGTAGAACAACCAAAACATTGAAGCAAATGAATAGAATCAACCGACTTTTCAAAGATAAGCCATCAGATATACTTTCAATTTATTTTTGCGCCGGCCATCCCACGCTGCAGGGCACTGCCGAAGTGATAAAGGATCTTGAGGCCAACGGAGTGGACATGGTGGAAATAGGCATACCATTCAGCGACCCTATGGCCGACGGCCCTGTGATACAAGACGCAGCCACCAAGGCTCTCCGCAATGGCATGACGCTGCGCACGCTCTTCGAGCAGCTGGCCGACATACGTAAAGATGTGAAAATGCCTCTCATCCTCATGGGCTATCTCAATCCCATCATGCAATACGGATTTGAGAATTTCTGCAAATCGTGTCGTGAGGTTGGCGTCGATGGCGTGATCATCCCCGACTTGCCATTCAAGGATTACATGGAGGAATACCGAGAAATAGCCGACCGCTACGACATCAAAGTAATCATGCTGATTACCCCAGAGACTTCCGACGAGCGCATACGATTCATCGACGACAACACCGATGGCTTCGTGTACATGGTGTCGTCGGCAGCCACCACCGGCGCGCAGAGGGAATTCGACGAGCGCAAGCAAGCCTATTTCAGACATATCAACGGCATGGCTCTGCGCAATCCGCGCATGATAGGTTTTGGCATCAGCAACAAGCAGACTCTTGAGTCGGCCACGGCCAATGCCGCCGGAGCCATCATCGGCAGCAAGTTTGTCACTCTGCTCGACCAGCTCGGCGACCCCGACAAAGCAATAAAGGCTCTGCGCGCTGCTCTTGCCGAGTGACTGTTTTTTTCTTTATGATATAATGCGTAACTTTGCTGGTGCAATATTACGAAAACATATGAAGGGATATATCATATTGGCCGTTGCGGCTGTGGCATTGAGCATAGGCGCGACGGCTCAGTCGGAGACAGCGGGAGGATCTGGCTACCTGCATCGCGCTTGCGAAATGCTTGACGACCGGAATTACGACGGCGCCATCGACCAGGCTGAGCGAGCATTGCGCATGCCACTGGCCTCCGACGAGCGCATTCAAGCCGAATGCGTGCGCGCATGCGCCATGGTGCACACCGACTCTGGTCGCGCAATCGCGTTGCTCGAGCGGTTCTTGGCCGACTATCCCGGCTCGGCGCTTGCCAACCGCGCTGCCATGGCGCTGGGCGACTGCTATTATGGCACCGACTACGACCGTGCACTGTTGTGCTATTCGCGCATCGATGCCGATGCCCTCGAGCCGGCTCAGCGCGACGCGCTGTGGTATCGCATGGGCTGCTGCCTGCTAAAGACGCGCAATTACAACTCGGCCGACATGCTTTTCGCTAAGCTGGCGCGGTCGAAACAGTATGGCAAAGCCTCCAGCTTCTATCGTGGATACATATCCTATGCGATGGGCCAATACACAGATGCGTTGTCGCGCCTGAAGGGATGCGACACGGCCTCGGCGCCCGGCGACATGTCGCCTTATTACATCAGTCAGTGCTATTATATGCTTGGCGATTACAAAAGCGCCCTGGCCGAAGCGCAGCTTGCCCTCCGAATCACACCGGCTGATGCTGATGCGCAGTATCATGCCGAGATGCTGCGCATAGCCGGAGAATCGGCCTACCAATTAGGCCTGGACAAACAAGCGCGCACTTACCTCAACGAATATGCGTCGGCCACGCATGAAATGCAGCCTACTGCGGCCTATGTGCTTGGCCTTTATGCATATAATGATGGCGACTACAGCGCGGCTGAGCAGTATCTGCAATTGCCGGCGGCTGCTGGCGATGCTATGGGACAGGCTGCCAGCCTATATTTGGGACAGGCACTAATGCATCGCGGCGATGCAGATGGCGCAATACTTGCCTTCGACAAGGCTATGAAGCAGGACTACGACCCGGAGGTGACCGAGACTGCCTATTTTAATTATGCCGTGGCTGCACAGCAAGGCGCGCGCTTGCCCTTCGGCAATGCCGTAGACACATTCGAGCGTTTCCTCAGCTTGTATCCTGGCAGCCCCTATGCTCCGCAGGCGCAGGAATACGTTGTAGCCGCCTACATAAATTCACGCAACTACGAGCAGGCCTTGGCCAGCATCAATGCAATAAGCCGCCCAACATCAAAGACGCTGCTGGCAAAGCAGCGAGTGCTGTACATGCTTGGAGCACAGAGCCTTGGCAATGGGCAATATAACCAGGCCATAAAATACCTTGACGAAGCAAAAGGCATTAAGTCGGGCGATGTGCAAGTGGGCCGCGAGACGCTGCTGCTTTTAGGAGAAGCGTACTATGGAGCCTGCCAATACGACAAAGCGGCAGTGGAATTGCAGTCATATATCAGGTCGGCCAACAAGGATTCCGAAAACGCTTCGCTTGCATATTACGATCTGGGCTATGCCCAATTCGGTGCGAAGAAATACACCCAAGCTGCTGCAGCTTTCCAGAAAACGCTCGACAACCCGGGCGTCCTTGATGCCCTTGTGCAGGCCGATGCCTCCAACCGCTTGGGCGACTGCTACTACTACGGACACGACTTCGAGTCGGCAGCCACCGCTTACACACACGCCTACGACCTGAGCCCGTCAACCGGCGATTACGCGCTGCTGCAGAAAGGCCTTATGGAAGGGTACCAGCGCCGTCACGAGCAAAAAATCGCAATGCTCGACAGACTCGAGCGGGAATTCCCAGCCTCGCCGCTCATCCCCGATGCCCTGCTCGAAAAGACGGAAAGCTACATACAGCTCGGCAACAACGACCGGGCTATTGAGGTGTACCGCAGCCTCGTGAGCCGCTTCCCCAACACCGCTCAGGGACGCCAGGGCGCATTGCAAATGGCGCTCACTATGCTCAATGCCGGGCGCACCGAAGAAGCAAAGAACGCATATAGGCAAGTAATCACAAAGTATCCGTCGAGCGAAGAGGCCGTGCAGGCTGTCGACGAGCTAAAGCGCATCTATGCCGCTGAGGGCCGCACGGCTGAGTTTATGGCTTTCGTCAACAGCGTGCCCAACGCGCCTCGCATGGATGCCGGTGAGGCCGACTTGCTGAGCTTCGAGGCTGCTGAAAAGGAATACATCATGCAGGATGGCACGCGATTGCTCGAACTGTACGTGCGCGAATACCCTCAAGGCAGTAGCCGCTCGAAGGCTTTGGCCTACCTGATGGAGCATGCAGTGAAGCAAGGCAATGGCGACAGAGCGTATCAGTATGCTTCGGCGCTCGCGCAGAATTACCCCGACTATGTGGCCACGCAGGATGCTCTTGCGCTGATGGCTGAAGCCGACGAAGCCGCCGGCGAGGTGAATCGCGCTATGCTATGGTGGCGCGAATTGGCCGACAAGGCCTCGAGTCCAGGCCTTCTCAACAAGGCGAGAATGGGCGTGGCACGTTGCGGCATAGCGATGGGCGACAACGCAGAGGCCCTTGCGGCTGCCAACGCTCTGCTGCAGTCGTCGGCTCTTGCTTCGGCGCAACGCACCGAAGCATCGTATATCCAGGGCGTGGCATTGGCTGCCCAAGGCCAAGATGAAGATGCTCGCGAAGCATGGACGCAGGGAGCCGAATCGCTCAATGACCCGTATGGCATACAATGCGCATTCAGGCTTGCTCAGAGCCTATACGATGCCGGCGACATGAGCGCGGCGGAGAAATGGGGCAAGAAGATAATCGATGCCGACACTGACCAGCAATATTGGGTGGCGCGAGCTTTCATTTTGCTCAGCGACGTGTATGCCCGGCAGGGAAACGCCTTCAAGGCGCAGCAATACTTGAAGTCGCTCAAGGACAACTATCCCGGCGGCGAACAAGACATTTTTGAGATGATTGACACCAGGATCAATAAATAAGAAGCAATGAAACGCACGATAATATTTGCTGCCCTGGCAGCTGCCGCTTCCTATGCCGACGCGCAAAGTCTATCCACCGAGATTACTGTCGACCGAATTGTAGTGCCCGAACTGCGGGGAGCAAGCAGAATCTCGGTTATTCCCTCGCTACTGCCAACTGCCGGATTTCCGGCAGAGGTAGTTCCGGCCGAATATGCCGGGCCTGGCAGCCTTAGTAGCATGCTCTGCACTCTCCAGCCTGCCCCCTGGCTCATGAGCACTGAAAAGACGCCTTATCGCGGCTATGCCGGAGTCGGTATCTTCCCCGGATTCAATGCCGCAGCCAATGCGGGATATCGATTTGTCGACAACGGCGCAGCCACTGTGGGCGCGTGGCTCAACTACGACGGCTTCGACTATAAATATCGCGGCACGGGGGTGAAGAGCCACGTGGGAACGCTTGGCGCTTATGCGGGGTTCAACATTGGCGATGCAGGACGATTAACGCTCGATGCAACGGGCTTGGCGGCCGGAGTGTCGGATTTTGCAGGGGGCACAAAAGGCAATGGGGCAGTGGAGGCTCATGCCTCATGGCAAGGTGCACTGCCGACGTTCTCTTATGACGCGACAATAGGAGGCAGCTATTTCGGCATGGGCAAAGAGGAAAGTCATGATGCTGCGATTGGCAATAATCCGTTGCGACAGGCAATGCTGACATTTGGCGCAGGCATCGGCGCATGCCACAGCGGCGAGCGCTGGCGATGGATTGGCATCGACATCGATGGAGCGTTGCTTAAGACCAAAGGCTTAGGCGCAACGCTTGGGCAATACCATTTCACCCCGTATGTGACGTTCGAAGCATCTGACTTTCGTTTGCGCCTGGGCGCTAAGCTGAGCGTAGGCAGCGGCAACGACCAACCTGCCGCTCGCGTGGCGCCGTCTGTGACGATTGCCTATGCGCCTGAGCATAGCCGAGTTGGCGCTGAATTGACGGCCACGGGAGGCGAAACGCTCAATCCCGTTTTGGACATCTTTGAAAACGACCCGTTCGTTTCGTCGTATGGCAGCTACGGACGCACCAACATTCCGGTAAACTTAACTGGCTCGGTTCATTTCGGCCGATTCGCAGGCTTTGGCATGGAGCTGCATGCGGCGTATGCCTCGGCGCGCAATTTGCTGCTGCCCGACGGCAACTGCACTGGCATGTACAGCGCTTGGCGCGCCAACACGTGGATGGCCGGGGCTGATGTCTCGTATGCTTGGCGCACTTGCGTGATTGTAGGAGTTGGCGCAGATGCGGCAGGCGCCGGCGATAATGAGGGGAATGTGGGTTGGTATGAGTGGTCGGATCGCGCCAAAGCCGAGGTGAGTGCCTACGTGCATGCCACCCCAATTAAGGCTCTCGACGTAAATCTCGACTTCAAATGGCGCCACGACAGGCGCTCGGCCACTGAATCGCTTGGGGCGGTGCGCAATCTCGAACTGTCGGGCCATTATCGCATCACGCCGGCCCTCACGGCAAACCTTACCATATCCAATTTGCTGTGTCATAGATATATGCTCATAAGCGGGCTGCCATCGCAGGGTTTGCATGGGTTGGTGGGCGTTTCGTATAAATTTTGAAGAAAAATGAGAAAAATTTTGTTAATACAGAAAATATCTGTAATTTTGGCGCATCAAAATAATCTACATCTTAATTTTAAGAACTATGAGGATAGTGATGAGACCAAATATTACAGCCACTTTGCGCATGATGTCGCCGGGAATCAGTGAAACCTTCGAGGCTTCGGCCTTGGGAATGTATAGCAGCGTGAGCGTGGCCGTGTGCCGCCTCAACAAGGCAGCCGGGCGCACAGAATTTGAGATAGAGACCAGTGACAATGGAGCTACATACACGGTGACGCGCAATCCCCGTCGAATGAATTATTAAACAACCTCTAAAGATATGATAGAGAGAAAAAAAACATCAATAGTGAGCGCTGGGCAAGGATGGCTGGCGCTTAGCCCGTTGATATTCTTTTTGTGCTTATATTTGGTGACATCGCTTGTTATAGGCGACTTCTACAAGGTGCCAATCACAGTGGCGTTTCTGTTGTCGGCGGTTTATGCCGTGGCCATCTACCGCCAAGGAGGGAAGATGCGGCATCGAATCGATGCCTTTTCGGCCGGCGCGGCCGACAGCAATATCATGCTTATGATATGGATATTCATCTTGGCAGGAGCGTTTGCCTTTAGCGCCAAGGAGGCCGGCTGCATCGAGTCGACCGTCAACATGGTGCTTCAGTGGCTGCCGAGCAGGCTTGTGCCGGCAGGCTTATTCTTAGGCGCATGCTTCATTTCCTTGTCGGTAGGCACATCGGTGGGCACTGTGGTGGCACTTGTGCCGGTGGCTGCCGGCATAGCCGAGGTTTCGGGCATGAATTTGCCCTTTGCAGTGGCCATAGTGGTGGGCGGCGCTTTCTTTGGCGACAACCTGTCGTTCATCAGCGACACCACGATAGCGGCCACGCGCACGCAGGGCTGCCGCATGCAGGACAAGTTCTGGGCTAATCTGCGCATTGTGCTTCCGGCTGCGGTGATAGCCATGGCGCTCTACCTCGTGTTGGGACTTGAGGGCGATGTAAGCGCCATCGAGATAGGGGAGGTGAATTATCTGAAAGTGCTCCCTTACGTTGTGGTGCTTGTAGGGGCTTTGGCCGGAATCAATGTGTCGGTGGTGCTGGTGCTTGGCATCGTCACTGTGCTGATTGTGGATTTGTGCTGTGGCACGGCCGATGTCTTCGGCTGGTTTGGCTCTATGGGCCAGGGCATAGCCGGTATGGCCGACCTTATTATTGTCACCCTGCTTGCTGGCGGCCTGCTTGAGCTGATAAGGCGCCAGGGCGGCATCAACTATCTGCTGCAGGCGCTCACCAAGCGAGTGAGCGGACGGCGCGGCGCGGCTTTGTCGATAGCCGCGCTGGTGAGCGTGGCCAATGTGTGCACTGCCAACAACACTATAGCCATCATCACGGTGGGAGGGCTTTCGGCCGACATCAGCAAGCGATTCGGGCTCGACCCGCGCCGCGTAGCCAGTTTGCTCGACACTTTTTCGTGCGTAGTGCAGGGCATCTTGCCCTATGGCGCACAGATGCTCATGGCAGCATCATTGTCGGGGGTGTCGCCTCTCGAAATCATAGGATACCTCTATTATCCGATGGTATTGGCCGTATGCGCGCTCCTCAGCATCGTCTTCATGCCCTCCATCAAGGCGAGTAAGGCCAATAAAGGCCAATAAATGATTATTTATTTGGTTATTGGGCGAAAAAGTTATAATTTTGCAGTTCCAATGGGCAAAATGTCAACAAGGTACAAAATAACGAAATAAATATGAGTCATCCATTAAGGAGTGCGGCAAGCACACAGGGTCGGCGCATGGCCGGCGCAAGAGCATTGTGGCGTGCCAACGGCATGAAGGAAGAGCAACAAGGCAAGCCAATAATTGCCATTGTGAATTCGTTCACGCAATTCGTGCCGGGTCATACCCACTTGCATGAAATCGGACAAATAGTAAAAGACGAAATAGAGAAGCAGGGATGCTTCGCCGCCGAGTTCAACACTATCGCCATCGACGACGGCATAGCCATGGGGCACGACGGAATGCTCTACTCGCTGCCTTCGCGCGAGCTTATTGCCGACTCCGTGGAATATATGGTGAACGCGCACAAGGCCGACGCCATGGTGTGCATAAGCAACTGCGACAAGGTGACTCCCGGCATGCTGCTGGCCGCGATGCGCCTCAACATTCCTGCCATCTTCGTTTCCGGCGGCCCAATGGAGGCCGGACGAGTTGACGGCCGCGATGTCGACCTGATTGACATCATGGTGGAGAGCGGCGCCGACGGCAAGGACGATGCATACATCAAGCTGCTCGAGCTAAAGGGCTGCCCCACATGCGGCAGCTGCTCAGGCATGTTCACCGCCAATTCGATGAACTCGCTCACCGAGGCAATAGGCATAGCGCTTCCCGGCAACGGCACCGTGGTGGCCACCCACGCCAATCGCGTGGCTCTCTTCCGCGAGGCAGCGCGCCAGATTGTGGAGAACGCGTACAAATATTACCGCGACGGCGACGACAGCGTGCTTCCGCGCTCGATAATCAATCGCCAGTCGATGCTCAACGCCATGTCGCTCGACATAGCCATGGGCGGTAGCACCAACACCGTGCTTCACTTGCTGGCCGTGGCCAACGAAGGCAAGGTGGATTTCAGCATCGACGACATCGACGCGCTCAGCCGCAAGATAGGCGTGCTCAGCAAGGTTGCGCCCAATTCTCACTATCATATACAAGACGTGAACCGCGCCGGCGGCATCCCGTCGATACTCAAGCAGCTTGCCGACGAAGGGCTCATCGACACTGATGTGAAGCGTGTAGATGGCTTGACGCTTGGCCAGATGCTCGACCGCTATGCCATCGAAGGCAAGGAATTCGGCGACGCAGCCCGCAAGCTGTGGCTGAGCGCACCCGGCGGCAAGCGCACCACCCACATGGGCGACCAGGAAAACTACTACCCCGAACTCGATGCCGACCGCGCCAACGGCTGCATTCGCGACGCCGAGCATGCCTACGTCAAGGACGGCGGCCTCGCTGTGCTTCGCGGCAACATTGCCCTCGACGGCGCAGTGGTGAAGACGGCAGGCGTCGACCCCTCAATCTTCCGCTTCTCGGGTCCGGCTCGCGTATTTGAGAGCCAGGAGGACACCGTTGACGCTATTCTCGGCGACAAAATCAAGGCAGGCGACGTGGTGGTGATTCGCTACGAAGGCCCGAAGGGAGGCCCCGGAATGCAGGAAATGCTCTATCCCACCAGCTACTTGAAATCGAAGGGGCTTGGCAAGGCTTGCGCATTGATCACCGATGGCCGATTCTCAGGCGGCACGTCGGGACTGTCGATAGGGCATGTGTCGCCTGAAGCGGCATCCGGCGGCGCTATCGCGCTGGTGCGCGATGGCGACATCATCGACATCGACATTCCGTCACGCACGCTCAGCGTGCGCCTTACCGACGAGCAGCTGGCCGAGCGCCGCGCCGAGGAAGAGGCACGAGGCAAGGATGCCTACACGCCTCGCGAGCGCGACCGACAAGTGTCGCGCGCCCTGCAGGCCTACGCGTCGATGGTGGCTTCGGCCGACAAGGGCGGCGTGCGCATCTGACGCAGGCTGCCTCCTATTACGTTAAGAAAGATACATTAATCATAATTACTCGCATTAGTAATGAGCGAACAAATCACAGGAGCTGAAGCGGTAGTGAAGTCATTGATTGCCGAAGGCGTGGATGTGGTGTTTGGCTACCCCGGTGGCCAGATCATATCGGTCTACGACAAGCTATATGACTATACCGACCAAGTCAAACACATACTGGTGCGCCATGAGCAGGGCGCTATACATGCTGCCGAAGGCTATGCTCGAGTGTCGAACCGTCCGGGTGTCGTAATCGTCACCTCCGGGCCTGGAGCCGCCAATGTTGTCACGGGCCTAAGCGACGCCATGATGGACTCAACCCCAGTGGTAGTAATCTCCGGCCAAGTAAATTCGAAATTCCTGGGCAATGACGCTTTCCAGGAGACTGATGTCGTGGGCATAACGCTGCCGGTGACAAAATGGTCGCTGCAGGTGCGCGACGCAAAGGACGTGCCGGCCGCTATCGCTAAGGCTTTCTATGTGGCCACTAGCGGCCGCCCCGGCCCTGTAGTGATTGACATTGCCAAGGATGCACAGGTGGGGCTGCTTGAATGGTCGCACAAGAAGGTCAACTACATACGCAGCTACGACCCCAAGCCGATAGTGTCGCCCAGCGAGATTGTGCGTGCAGCCAATATGCTCAACGAGGCAAAGCACCCCATGATTCTCGCCGGCCACGGCGTGATGATTTCCGGAGCGGAGCAAGAATTGATACAATTGGCCGAGAAGGCCAATATGCCGGTGGCCACTACGCTTCTCGGCTTGTCGGCTGTGCCGTCCGACCATCCGCTGAATGTGGGCATGCTCGGCATGCACGGAAACATAGGGCCTAACTACCTTACTAACGAGGCCGACGTGATTTTGGCTGTGGGCATGCGCTTCGACGACCGTGTGACGGGCGACGTATCGCGCTACGCCAATCAGGCCGACATCATACACATCGACATCGACAAGTCGGAATTCAACCGCAACGTGAAGGTGAAGCTTCCCATACACGGCGATGCTCGCGAGGTGCTTCGCCAGTTGGTGCCAATGATAGAGCCTGCCAAGCACGACGCATGGCTGAGCCGATTCGCCGCATGCCGCCAGGTGGAAGTGGCCACCGTGGAGGATGCCGAGTTGCATCATGGGGGCATGCTTACGATGGGCCAAGTGGTTGACGCTCTTGCCCATGCCACCAAGGGCGATGCCATTATGGTCACCGACGTCGGACAGAACCAGATGCTCGGAGCCAAGTATTCGCGATTTGTGTATCCGCGCAGCATAGTCACCTCGGGCGGCTTGGGCACTATGGGCTTTGCCATACCAGCTGCCATCGGCGCCAAGATAGGCTCGCCCGACAGGCAAGTGTGCATGGTGTGCGGCGACGGAGGCTTCCAAATGACCATCGAGGAGCTGGGCACTATCATGCAGTACCAGACTCCCGTAAAGATGGTGATTCTCAACAACGACTTTCTGGGCAATGTGCGCCAGTGGCAGGAACTATTCTTCCATGGTCGCTTCTCGCAGACGCCTATGCTCAATCCCGACTTCAAGATGATTGCTGCCGCCTACGGCATAGAAGCTGAAAACGTAGAAACACTCGAAGAGCTCGACGGCGCTCTTAAGCGCATGCTTGAGAGCGAACGCCCATATCTGCTCAATGTGCGCGTCGATGAGCGCGACATGGTGTTCCCGATGATTACGCCCGGGTCGAGCGTCTCTGAGATTTTAATCAATGCCAACCAAAAATTTGAATATCCACAAGAATAAGATATGCAAACTCAAGGACAAAAACTCTTCACGATAGTAGTATTTAGTGAGCATTGCGTGGGTTTGCTCAATCAGGTGTCAATCATCTTCACCCGCAGATGCCTCAACCTGGAGGATGTGACGGCGTCGCCTACATCGGTGCCCGGTGTGCACCGCCTCACCCTCAGCACCTGGAGCGACCGCGAATCGATGGAGAAGGTGGTGAAGCAGATAGAGAAGCGCATCGATGTGCTTCGCGCATATCTATACACCGACGACGACATAATATACCAGGAAATAGCCTTGTTCAAAATCAACACCGAGTCGCTGCTCAGCGAGCAGCATCTCGAGAGCATAATCCGCCACCATAATGCGCGCATTCTCGACATCACGCCCACATACGTGGTGATGGAGAAGACCGGACAGCCGTGGGAGACGCAGGCTCTGCTCGAGCAGCTCAAGCCTTATGGAGTGCGCCAGTTTGTGCGCAGCGGGCGCATATGCGTCACAAAGAGCCCGGAGGAGACCCTCGACAGATTCTTGGAGGAGCAATTGCTGCGCAAGCAGCGCATTGAGATGCTTGGCGAATGAGCAAGAAGTATCCTACAGAGCTGACGCAAACCTATGTCTTGCTGGCCGGCGACACCGATGCGCAGAGCCGCATGCCCATGTCGCTGATTGTGACGCGGGCCATCGAGGTTGCCACCGACCATGCCAATGCTTTGGGCATAGGCTATGCCCGGCTCAAAGAGCATGGCATTGGATGGGTGCTGACAAGGCTTACGGTGGACATGGTGCGTTATCCCCGAATCAACGAGACGTACTCTGTTACCACATGGATTGAAGGCTACAACCGGCTCTACAGCGACCGCTGCTACATCATCACCGGAGCCAATGGCGAGACGCTGGGCCACATGCGCTCGATGTGGGTGGCAATTGACTTCAAGACGCGCAGCGCCGCCGATTTGTCGCTTTTCGAGGTGGAAGCGTTTCCGATAAGCGAGCGCAGCTGCCCGGTGCCCAAGCAGCGCAAGCTGCGACAGCTTACCTGCCGTAGGGAGCGCGACTATATGTTTGGGTACAGCGACATCGACTTCAATCGCCACGTCAACACGGTGCAATATGTGCGCCAATTGCTCAACCTGTGGTCGCTCGAATTCTTCGACCATCATCAGATTAGCCGATTCGCCATCGCATTCCACAATGAGTGCCACTACGGCGAAACGGTGCAGATGTGCGTAGAAGAGCCCGACGGCGGCCTGGAGACGGCATGCGAGATAATCCGCGATGGTCAGCGCATGGTGGCTTGTGAAATAACATTTGAAATAACAGATTAAATAGATACAATCATGGCAAAAATGAATTTTGGCGGTGTTGAAGAAACCGTCGTTACACGCGAGGAACTTCCCTTGTCGAAGGCTCGCGAAATCCTTAAGGACGAGACTATCGCAATCATCGGTTATGGCGTGCAGGGCCCCGGCCAGGGCCTTAACCTGCGCGACAATGGCTTCAACGTAATCATTGGCCAGCGCCAGGGCAAAACCTATGACAAGGCTGTAAAGGACGGATGGGTGCCAGGCGAAACTCTCTTCTCGATTGAAGAGGCTTGCGAGCGCGGCACTATCGTTTGCTGCCTGCTCAGCGACGCTGCTGTTATCAGCCAGTGGCCCAACATCAAGAAGCACCTCATTGCCGGCAAGGCTCTGTATTTCTCGCATGGCTTCGCCATCAACTGGAGCGACCGCACAGGCGTGGTGCCTCCTGCCGACATCGACGTGATCATGGTGGCTCCCAAGGGCTCGGGCGCAACAGTGCGCTCGCTCTATCTTGAGGGCCGCGGCATCAATTCGTCGTATGCTGTATACCAGGACTACACAGGCCGCGCACTTGAGCGCACATTGGCGCTTGGCATCGGCATCGGCTCGGGCTACATGTTCGAGACAACATTCCAGCGCGAGGCTGTCAGCGACCTCACCGGCGAGCGCGGTTCGCTGATGGGCGCTATTCAGGGCTTGCTGCTTGCTCAATACGAGGTGCTCCGTGAGAACGGCCACACACCCAGCGAGGCATTCAATGAGACAGTAGAGGAACTCACGCAGTCGCTTATGCCCCTGTTCGCGGCCAAGGGCATGGACTGGATGTACGCCAACTGCTCCACCACCGCCCAGCGCGGAGCATTGGATTGGATGACACCTTTCCACGATGCCATCAAGCCCGTTGTAGAGCGT
Source organism: uncultured Bacteroides sp. (assembly GCA_964582335.1). Lineage (GTDB taxonomy): Bacteria > Bacteroidota > Bacteroidia > Bacteroidales > Muribaculaceae > CAG-873. The sequence goes on along the minus strand of CAZORI010000013.1, from coordinate 6,033 downwards.
CTGTACGATAGCGTGAAGACCGGCAAGGAGGCACAGCGTTCAATCGACCTCAACTCGCAGCCCGACTATCGCGAGAAACTCAACGAAGAGCTGCGTCAGCTGCGCGAGAGCGAGATGTGGCGCACAGCCGTTACGGTGCGTCAGCTGCGTCCAGAGAACGCTAAGAACTAAGTTAATGGCAAGAGGTTGTTTTTAAAATGTTTTAGAACGATCTCTTGTTTTCTTTGGTTGTTTGGCGGAAAATTTGTAATTTTGCACGGTATTTCGCAATCTCTGGTGGGACATGCAGCCCATTATATTGCGCAAAGTGTTAACACATAATTATTTACGAAATGGATTTAATCAAAGTTGCCGAAGAAGCGTTTGCTACCGGCAAAAAGAACACCGACTACGATTTCGGCCCCGGCGACACCGTCACCGTTGCATATCGTATCAAGGAAGGTAACAAGGAGCGTATCCAGCAGTATCGCGGCGTAGTGATCCGCATCTCTGGCCAGGGCGACAAGAAGCGTTTCACCGTTCGCAAAATGAGCGACAACATTGGCGTGGAGCGTATCTTCCCCATCGAATCACCGTTTATCGACTCTGTCACTGTCAACAAGTTCGGTAAGGTGCGTCGTGCAAAACTCTATTATCTGCGTAATCTCACCGGCAAGAAGGCTCGCATCAAGGAGCGTCGCGTGCTGGCTAAGTAACTCTCTAACTTGTCACAATCATGAAACGTACATACCAACCGCACAACCGCAAGCGTGTCAACAAACACGGCTTCCGCGAGAGAATGTCAACAGCAAATGGCCGCAAGGTATTGGCACGCCGTCGTGCTAAAGGCCGCAAGCGCCTCACCGTATCGAGCGAAATCGGCAGCAAGTAATCGATAAATAGCTACAATATGAAGGCCCGAGTCAATATGGATTCGGGCCTTGTTGGTTGCGTGTGCGGCTGAGGGGTCAGGATTTGTAGTTTTCGAGGGTGCGCTTTAGTTCGGTTCGAATCATAGTCTTGAGTTCTTTGGGCTCAAGCACAGTGATTTTCGAGCCTTTGGAAAGCAGTTCGGTAACGAGGTCCTGCGTCACGCGCATTCGATATGTGAATATCGAATACGTGTCGTTGACCATCTCTTGCTGTGAGTGATGCAACGGCAGTGCGCGCAGATATTTGGCCTGCATGTTGTCGGCCTTGATTTTTATGGTGCGCACGTCGCCTTGGTCGACCACGATGCCGAAAGCATCGTGGAAGTAGGCTTTGGGGTCGAAGTCGGCCGGAATGCTGAACGTGTCGTTGCTTTGCTGCACATTGCTCATGCGGTCGAGCGCATAGGTTTTGATGCGGTCCTCCGCCACGTTTCGGCCCACCACATACCATATCTGCTTGAATATCTTCACGAAGTAAGGCTCCACCACCACGCCGCGCGACGGGCGGCTGCGGTAGTAGCTATGGTAGTCGAATCGCAGAGCGTTGTTGGCTCGCAGGGCCTCGATCACTATGCTTAAATGTTCACGGGCCGAAGGCACGTCTTCGAGAAACACCCTGTCGCTGACGTCGCGTGCCGTGGATAGGATGTGGCTTGTGGCCGTGGAATTGAGCACCCATTCCATTACAGTGCGCTGGTGCTCGTCTTCCTCGGCTATGTAATATTCGAAAGTCACGGGATCGCACTCGATTGTGATGTCGAAAAGGCTCTCCACAGCCTGCTTGTAGTGGTAGAACGTGCGGCGAGGTATGTCTTGTCCGTCAGAGAGTGCCGAGGCGCGCCAAAGCCTATTGAGTTCACGGCGAGTGATGCGCCGATAGCGTCGGATGGTATCGGCGAGCCATATGTATTTCGACAGTGAATCAGTAAGCATGGCGGCGGGTAGTTAGGCTTTTGCTTGGGCAGTGACAGCGCGCCTGTTGGGCAGCACGGCGAGTCCGAGCATGGTGAATGCGGCGTTGGTGAGCAGCAGCTCGAATCCGGTTTCGTAGCCGCAGTATTGCTTAAGCGCCCATTGCAGGCACCATGCGAGCACGGGGGCAAGCACGCACACAAATGGCACAAGGCGGTCGTTGACCGGGCGCTTGCACATCATGCCGAAGGCGAATAGGCCGAGAATCGGGCCGTAGGTGTACGATGCCAGAGTGTACACGGCTGAGATGGCGTCTTGGCTTCTTATGTAGTAGAAAATTATGATTACTGCGGCCATGCATAGCGTCATGCCCATGTGCACGGCTTTGCGCGTGCGCGTGAGGGCGGCATCGTCTGATTTTTTGTGGGTGCCAAGTATGTCGACGGTGAACGACGTGGTGAGCGAAGTGAGGGCCGAGCCGGCTGCTGAGTAGGCAGCGGCCACAAGGCCGATGATGAACAGCACGCACACCACGGTGGGTATGCTGGGATGGGTGGCCACTATGCCGAATATGTCGTCGGTCTTCTCGGGCATGCTTATGCCATTGCTTTCCATGAAAATTACAAGCAGGGTGCCGAGCAGCAGGAACAGGGCGATTACGAAGAATTGGGTGATTCCGGCCACAATCATATTCTTCTGTGATTTTTTTGCGTTTTCGCAGGCGAGATTGCGCTGCATCATGTCTTGGTCAAGGCCGGTCATGGCGATAGCCAGGAATATGCCGGCCACGAACTGCTTCCAGAAATAGAGGCCTGACGCAGGATCGTCGAAGAAGAACATTTTGCTGGTTGAGTGAGCTTTGATTGCGCTCACAGCATCGCCGGTGTTCATGCCAAGGTTGGCAGCCACGAAGTAGAAGCAAAGGAGCACCGATGCCACCAAGCAGAAGCTTTTGAGCGAGTCGGTCCAAAGCACGGTCTTCACGCCGCCTTGCTGGGTGTAGAGCCAAATCAAGGCGATGGTGACAAGCACGTTGAATTCAAACGGAATGTGCAGCGGGCCGAACACGAGCAGTTGAAGCACAGAGCACACCACGAAGAAACGCACGGCGGCTCCAAGCATCTTGCTTATAAAGAAAATCCACGCGCCCGACTTGTAGCTTGCCGAGCCGAATCTTTCCTCGAGGTATCCGTAGATTGAGATGAGATTCTTGCGATAGAAGAGCGGCACCAGCACATAGGCAATCAGGATGTAGCCCACGATGAAGCCGAGCACCATCTGCAAGTAGCTGTAGCCCTTGACGGCAACCATGCCGGGCACAGATATGAATGTGACGCCGGAGATGGCTGCTCCCATGGTGGCAAGTGCCACCAAAGGCCATGGCGCCTTGCGGTTGCCGGTGAAGAATGTGGAGTTGTCGCTGCCTCGGCCTGCTATCCACGATATGGCGAAGAGCAGCGCAAAATAGGCGGCGATGGTGATGATAACTATTACGGGTGTTGACATAAATGTGTTGAGTGTTAAGTAAAGGTTTGTTATTCTGCGTAAATGAGGTAGGGGCGGCGTTGGCTCTTGAAGCTATTCACATCGTCGGCCCAGGTTGCCTTTATTTCTTGGTTGGTGGCTCCGTCCTTGATCATCTGGCGCACATCGCCGCGTCCCATGAGCAATTCGAAGAATTTGGTGAAGAAGTCGTCGCCTCCCACCGTGCGGTATGCGTCGATTACGTAGTCGAGGTTGATGCCAGCTGCGATGATGTCTTCGTCGTCGAGGTCGCTAAGGTCGGTGCCGTAGCAAAGCTGGTTGAGTAGGGGAGGATTCTGCGCTCCGGGCACGCTATGGGGCGTGAATGTGAAGTCGTGGCCTTCCTTCATGCCGGGGTGGCCGTAGATCAAGAAGGGCTTGTCGGTGCCTCGTCCGAGGCTAACCTTTGTGCCTTCAAAGTAGCAGAGCGAGGGGTAGAGGTACACTGCTTTCATCGTGCTCAGGTTGGGCGACGGGGCCACTGGCAGGCGGTAGCGCGTCTGGTGGGTGTAGTTGGCCACAGGCACCACGGTGAGATCGGCTTGCAGAGAGTCGGGCAGCCAGTATTCGCCGTTCACCATTTGGGCAAGCTCGCCTAAGGTGAGGCCGTGCACGGTGGGGATGGGCAGTTTGCCTACGCCCGACTTGTATTTCATGTCGAGGATGGGGCCGTCGACGTACATGCCGTTAGGGTTGGGGCGGTCGAGCACGATGAATTTCTGTCCGTTGCGGGCAGCCTCTTCCTGGAGCTCGATCATTGTGCAGTAGTATGTGTAGTAGCGCAGGCCCACGTCCTGGATGTCGACGAGGATGGCGTCGATTTTTCCGTCGGCGAGAGCCTCTTTCATTGCTTTGGCGTGGCCCGGGCCGTAGAGCGACACTACGGGCACGGTGTCGTTGCCGCGAGTGTATGTGCTGCTGCTCACGTGCTCGCCGGCGTCGGCTTTGCCGCTGAATCCGTGCTCGGGCGAGAATATGGCGGCCACATTGATGCCGTTGTCGAGCAGCATGTCCACGGTGTGGGTGCCGTCGCTAAGCACGCCGGTGTGGTTGCTGAAGACGCCCACGCGCTTGCCGCGAATCGAATCGAGGTAAAGATCAGTGCGCTCAGCGCCCACAACCACCACGGTGTCAGCGTCTTCGGTGTCTTGTGCTTTTTTGCTGTTTGCTGACGCGCAGTTAGCCGCTCCCAGTGCCAAAAGCGTCAAAAGAAATAAAGAAAGATAGCGCATGGTATATTAATTTTTTTTTGATTCATTGCTCAGGCCCATGTCGGGCATATCATTGCATTATAATGCAAATTTACAAAATATGCTTCAATCAAAATGCAAAAACATGTATAAAACACCAAAATACACATAACGCCGCCCCTTGCGCCCCCAGGCCGCAACACGCCACAACATACACGCCTCACAGCCACCGCCGCTCCACCGCCGCTCCACCGCCGCTCCTCCGCCGCCAGCGGCGCCGCTTTGCCGATTGCGGGCGCCGAGGTCGGTGGCGCAGGTATGTTGTAGCGTGCGGCGCCCTGGGGGCGCCGGGTACAGGTGGTCATTTGCTGGCGCGCTCAGCTGTCAAAAATTGGTGCCCACAATCCATTTGGCACAGGCGTTCATGCGCTCGCATAACACGCGGCTTATCACATCTCTTTTTACCCCGGGCTCGTATTCGTTGAGGGCGAAAAGAAGCATTCTCCCCTCAGCGCAATGGCCGAAATCGGCGCCTTGTGGCTTCTCTCTTGGAGGAAAGCCGTAGCCAATCACCCTAATTACCCTTGCGCCGAGCATAATGCCCTCATTCACTATCAGTCGCTCTTCCTTGTGGATTGCAGGCGACACCAACACGCCACCGTTCTCTGCTACGCGCAGAATCTCACGTTTTTTCGCTTCCCATTCACCCTCAGAAAAGGATCTGCTGAATCTAACCTCTATCTTTTCGGGATAGCGTAGCAACTGTGCGTTGCCAAAGGTAGGAAATCGATGCGGAGCCAAAGTGGGGTCATTAGCGCTGCTCCGCATGTTCCATATATATGCCGGGCAAATACGAGTAAACACATAGCTTCGCCTAAAGTAATCCGGATTGCTTCTCATCAGCCATAGCCGTCGAGGATTATCCTTGACATAATTGCTCCAAACGTCAAGATGTTCTCTTCGCATTAATATCCTGTCGTTGAATCCATTCTCAAATACCGGCTCATCAGAAAGCGATGAAGCATAGAGCCGTGATTTGACCTTGAGTGACTGTGATACTATAGCTTTGAACTTATTGACGTAAAATCCCAGCGGCTCAGCCGTTTTCACAGTCACCTGCACTATGAAATGCACATGGTCGGGCATAATGACGTATCGCCCAACCTTCACGTAGTGGTATTCACTTGCAAATTCCTGGAAGGCATTGTGTATGGCCCACCCGCTCCAAGAAAAATTTACTGCTACGGTGTCGCCGTTGACGATAATTTCCGAGAAAAGGGGCAAGACGTCCGACTCCCTCTTTGTGAGCGTCACCATGTAAAAACTTGGAGAAAGGTAGTCGTGCCACGAAGCGCACCTAAGCTTATTGTGGTTAATTTGATTGTAAAAATCCGGTGGAAAACTAAATTCCCTATTGCCCATAAAAATAAAACCCGTGTAGATTAGTGATAATATTGCAAAGATAGGTGCAAAATGTGGATTTTAGGGGATTTCCA
>CAZORI010000012.1:0-52422 GCA_964582335.1 uncultured Bacteroides sp. | reverse complement strand
GAGCATCAGCCTTCCAAGCTGAGGGTCGCGAGTTTGAGCCTCGTCTTCCGCTCTATCTTATTACCCAATGCCTATGTAGCTCAGGGGTAGAGCACTTCCTTGGTAAGGAAGAGGTCGCGGGTTCAAATCCCGCCATCGGCTCAAAGAAACAAGGAAGCCTCGACAGCGCCAATCGTTGCCGTGGCATCTTAGTGAAACGACAATCATTAACATATAACAATACCATACAATGGCAAAAGAGAAATTCGAAAGAACGAAGCCGCATGTTAACATCGGTACCATCGGCCACGTTGACCACGGTAAAACCACCCTCACCGCCGCAATCACCACAGTGCTTGCAAAGCAGGGCCTCTCGGAAGTGAAGTCGTTCGACCAGATTGACAACGCACCCGAGGAGAAGGAGCGCGGTATCACAATCAACACCGCACACGTTGAATACGAAACCAAGAACCGCCACTATGCTCACGTTGACTGCCCGGGTCACGCCGACTACGTGAAGAACATGGTAACCGGTGCTGCTCAGATGGACGGCGCTATCATCGTAGTAGCCGCTACCGACGGCCCGATGCCCCAGACCCGCGAGCACATCCTGCTCGCCCGCCAGGTGAACGTTCCCCGCATCGTAGTGTTCCTGAACAAGTGCGACATGGTTGACGACGAGGAGATGATCGAATTCACCGAGATGGACATGCGCGACCTTCTCAGCCAGTACGAATATGACGGCGACAACACCCCCGTTATCCGCGGCTCAGCACTGGGCGCCCTCAACGGCGAGCCCAAGTGGGAAGCTAAGGTGATGGAGCTCATGGATGCAGTTGACGAGTGGATTCCTCTGCCTCCGCGCGCTATCGACAAGCCCTTCCTGATGCCTGTTGAGGACGTGTTCACCATCACTGGTCGTGGCACCGTAGCTACCGGCCGTATCGAGACTGGCGTAGTAAAGGTAGGCGACGAAGTACAAATCATGGGCCTCGGCGCTTCTATGAAGTCAACCGTTACTGGCGTTGAGATGTTCCGCAAGATCCTCGATGAGGGTGAAGCTGGCGACAACGTAGGTCTTCTGCTCCGCGGTATCGACAAGAAGGACGTTAAGCGCGGTATGGTAATCTGCCATCCCGGCGTTGTTAAGCCCCACAGCAAGTTCAAGGCTTCGGTTTACATCCTGAAGAAGGAAGAGGGCGGCCGTCACACTCCGTTCCACAACCACTATCGTCCCCAGTTCTACATCCGCACACTTGACGTGACTGGCGAGATCACTCTCCCCGAGGGCGTAGAAATGGTAATGCCTGGCGACAACGTTGAGATCTTCGTTGAGCTCATCACTCCGGTTGCTTGCGACGCTGGTCTGCGTTTCGCTATCCGCGAAGGTGGCCGCACCGTTGGTTCGGGCCAGATCACCGAAATCCTCGACTAATTTAGTCAACGACAAAATATCAATGAGGCGGCCTGCTTAGCCGCAAGCCGCCTTAAATACACGGGAATAGCTCAGTTGGTAGAGCATCGGTCTCCAAAACCGAGGGTCGTGAGTTCGAGCCTTACTTCCCGTGCTAATAATAAATAAGATGAAGAAACTCAAATTAGTAACGGCCTTGGAGAACTCGTACACAGAGTTGCGCTACAAGACCTCCTGGCCCACCAAATCGCAGGTCGTGAAATCGGCCATCATTGTCATGATCGCATCGCTTATTATAGCCTTGATAGTGCTGGTGATGGACCAAATTTCTGAGGGCCTGATGAAGCTCCTTTACCACATTTGATTCTGAGAAAGGAGCCACATGAATTGAAGTATCAAGATCACAGAAAACCGCATTTCGCCAGAGATGAGGTTTTTTGTGGTGAATATAAGACACTTAACGCAACTACCAATAGCAAAAGCTGAGCGGCTCAAATGCTTCCACCTTCGCCTCAGGGCGAATTTGCCGCCAGTTTTGACAACCACAAGCAGCCGCTTGGCTGTGAGCACAGTTACAGAAAACAAACACTTATCGTAGAAGGAAAGACATGGCTGATAACAAAGCAAACCGCAGAGGCTGGTACGTGCTGCGTGCCATTTCGGGCAAGGAAGCCAAAGTGAAGGAGCTCCTCGACGGAGCCATCAAGAACGGAGGCTTGCAGGACCATCTCTTCCAGGTATTGATCCCTACCGAGAAGGTAGTGACAGTGCGCGGAGGAAAGAAGGTGATCAAGGATCGCAATCTCTATTCCGGATACGTGTTTATCGAGGCTGACCTCACAGGCGAGCTGATCCACGAACTCACCAACACCACCAACGTGATCGACTTCCTGCGCGGACGCGACAAGTCGTCGGCACCCACCATGCTCAGCGAGAGCGATGTGAAGCGCATGCTTGGCAGCGCCGATGAGCATGCTGAGAACGATGGCAACGTCGAGACCGACTACATGGTAGGCGAGACCGTGAAGGTGAACGAAGGTCCGTTCAGCGGATTCACCGGGCTGATTGAAGAGATCGTGCCTGACAAGGGCAAGCTCAAGGTTGCTGTCAAGATCTTCGGTCGCAAGACCCTGCTGGAGCTTGACAATTGGCAAGTTACGAGGGAATGAGCCCAGGGAGGTTACGCCCCTGATGCTTTGACCCTGTATTAATGTTTCGTTATAATTAATCTTAAGTAGTTAAAAGAAATGGCAAAAGAAATTGCTGGCCAGATTAAATTGCAGATAAAGGGTGGCGCTGCTAACCCATCGCCTCCAGTTGGTCCCGCTCTTGGTAGCAAGGGCATCAACATCATGGAATTTTGCAAGCAATTCAACGCCCGCACCCAGGACAAAGCCGGTAAGATCCTGCCCGTAGTAATTACTTACTACGCTGACAAGAGCTTCGACTTCGTCGTAAAAACTCCCCCTGTAGCTATTCAGCTCAAGGAGGCTACCAAAATCAAGAGCGGTTCGGCCCAGCCTAACCGCAATAAGGTGGCTGAGGTTACCTGGGACCAGGTGAAGACTATTGCTGAAGACAAAATGCCTGACCTTAACTGCTTCACCGTTGAATCGGCTATGCGCATGGTTGCCGGCACTGCCCGCAGCATGGGTATCAAAGTGAAGGGCACATTCCCTGCCAATAACTAAAAAATTCAATCAAGATGAGTAAACTTACAAAAAATCAAAAGTTAGCTTTAGCGAAGATTGAAGCAGGGAAGGCATACACCCTGGCCGAGGCAGCCGAGAAGGTTAAGGATATCACCTTTACCAAGTTCGACTCGTCGGTTGACATCGACGTTCGCTTGGGCGTGGATCCTCGCAAGGCCAACCAAATGGTGCGCGGCGTCGTTACGCTGCCCCACGGCACTGGCAAGGTTGTGCGCGTGCTCGTGCTTTGCAACCCCGACCAGGAACAAGCAGCCAAGGCTGCCGGAGCCGACTATGTAGGCCTCGATGAGTACATCCAGAAAATCAAGGAAGGCTGGACCGATGTTGACGTGATCATCACCCAGCCGCAGGTAATGGGCAAGATTGGCGCTCTGGGCCGTATCCTCGGTCCGCGCGGCCTGATGCCTAACCCCAAGAGCGGCACAGTAACCCCCAACGTGGCACAGGCCGTAGAGGAGGTAAAGAAGGGCAAGATCGATTTCAAGGTTGACAAGAACGGTATCGTGCACTCTTCAATCGGAAAAGTTTCATTCTCACCTGAGCAGGTGAAGGACAACGCTAAGGAGTTCATCAACACTCTCATCAAGCTGAAGCCCGCCACCGCCAAGGGTACCTACATCAAGAGCATTTATCTTTCAAGCACCATGAGCCCCGGCGTCAAGGTCGACGTCAAGAGCATTGACTGATGCGTAATCATTAACCGCGTAACATTTACACTGACCAGATGAAAAAGGAAGATAAAACTCTTATTATCGAGAATATCAAAGCAGCCATCAATGAGTACCCAGCTTTCTACCTGGTAGAGACTGCTGGCCTCAACGCTGAGAAGACATCGGCCCTGCGCCGCGCTTGCTTCAAGGCTGACATCAGATTGATGGTGGTCAAGAACACTCTGCTTCACAAAGCTTTCGAAGAGCTCGAAGCTGACTACAGCGCTCTCTATCCCGCGCTCAAGGAGTCAACTTCGCTGATGCTTACCCGCGTGGGCAACGCCCCCGCCAAGCTGCTCAAGGACTTTGTAAAGAAAGGCGACAAACTTCCCATGCTCAAGGCAGCTTATGTGGAGGAATGCGTCTACGGAGCAGATCAAATCGAGGCTCTCGCTTCGATCAAGAGCAAGAACGAGCTCATCGCCGACGTTGTGGCTCTGCTGCAATCGCCCGCCAAGAACGTTATCTCGGCTCTTCAGAGTGGCGCCAACACTATCCACGGCGTGCTCGAAACCCTTTCAAAGAAGGGAGAATAAAACAATCCAAACAATAAACAAAACAACACAAACTTTATACTACAATGGCAGATCTTAAAGCTTTTGCTGAACAACTTGTTAACCTCACCGTAAAGGAAGTAAACGAACTCGCTCAGATCCTCAAGAATGAGTACGGTATCGAACCCGCCGCAGCCGCTGTTGCTGTTGCTGCCGGCCCCGCTGCTGGCGCAGCTCCCGCCGAAGAGGAGAAATCATCTTTCGATGTTGTCCTGAAAGAAATCGGCCCCAACAAGCTCAAAGTCGTTAAGACCGTTAAGGAAATCACCGGTCTTGGCCTGAAGGAAGCTAAAGAGCTCGTAGACGGCGCACCCGCCAACGTGAAAGAAGGCGTTGCCAAGGCTGACGCTGATAGCATCAAGGAGCGCCTTGAGGCTGACGGCGCAGTTGTCGAACTTAAATAATATACCTATCACCGGGTATTTAGGTTAAGAATCCCCATAAGGGAGATTCTTAACCTTTTTGTCTATCAAACAATTTGAGTTCACTTTTTCACATATTTTTCCTTAATAGATGTCAGTCACTAACGATAAAAAACGCATAAATTTCGCATCGGTAAAAAATCCGCTGCCTTATCCCGACTTCCTCGAGGTGCAGCTCAAGTCGTTCCAGGACTTCTTGCAGCTCGACACCCCGCCAGAGAAGCGCAACAACGAAGGCTTGTACAAGGTTTTTGCTGAGAATTTCCCCATAGTCGACACTCGCAACAGCTTTGTGCTTGAGTTCATCGACTATTATATCGACCCTCCTCGCTACACCATTGAGGAATGCCTGGAGCGCGGCCTCACATACAGCGTGCCCCTGAAAGCGAAACTCAAACTATACTGCACCGACCCCGACCATGAGGACTTTGAGCCCTTTGTGCAAGACGTGTACTTGGGCCCGATTCCCTACATGACCGACAAGGGCACATTTGTGATCAATGGCGCCGAGCGCGTCATCGTATCGCAGCTACACCGTTCGCCGGGCGTATTCTTCGGACAGAGCACCCACGCCAACGGCACATTGCTGTATTCGGCCCGCATCATCCCATTCCGCGGCTCGTGGATTGAGTTTGCCACCGACATCAACAATGTGATGTATGCATATATCGACCGCAAGAAGAAACTTCCGGTCACCACCCTGCTGCGCGCAATAGGGCTGGAGAGCGACAAGGACATTATCGAGATTTTCGACCTGGCCGAAGAGGTCAAGGTGAACCAAACCAACCTGAAGAAGGCAATCGGCCGCAAGCTCGCAGCCCGCGTGCTGAAGAGCTGGGTTGAGGACTTTGTCGACGAGGACACCGGCGAGGTGACCACGATCGATCGCACCGAGGTGATTCTCGACCGCGAGACGGTTATCACCGAGGAAAACATCGAAGACATCAAGCAATCGGGCGTGGAGACTATACTGCTGCACAAGGAAGACTCCACTGCCAGCGATTACTCCATCATATTCAACACCCTGCAGAAAGACACATCCAACAACGAGCAGGATGCTATCCAATACATCTATCGCCAGCTGCGCAACGCCGAGCCGCCAGACGACGCAAGCGCTCGAGAGGTGATCACCAACCTATTCTTCTCGGAGAAGCGCTACGACCTGGGCACTGTAGGCCGCTACAGAATCAACAAGAAGCTGGGCCTGGACACATCGATGGATGTGAAGGTGCTCACTCGCGAAGACATCATCGCCATCATCAAGTACTTGATCGAGCTCATCAATTCTAAGACAGCGGTCGACGACATCGACCACCTGAGCAACCGTCGTGTGCGCACCGTAGGCGAACAACTCTACAACCAGTTCGGCGTAGGCTTGTCGAGAATGTCGCGCACCATCCGCGAGCGCATGAACGTGCGCGACAACGAGGTGTTCAAGCCCATCGACCTGATCAATGCCAAGACCATTTCGTCGGCCATCAACACATTCTTCGGCACCAACGCTCTGTCGCAGTTCATGGACCAGACCAACCCTCTGGCAGAAATCACCCACAAGCGCCGCATGTCGGCCCTGGGCCCCGGCGGCCTAAGCCGCGAGCGCGCAGGATTTGAGGTGCGCGACGTGCACTATACCCACTACGGGCGCCTCTGCCCGATCGAGACCCCTGAAGGCCCCAACATCGGTCTTATCTCATCGCTCTGCGTATACGCCAAGATCAACGACCTCGGCTTCATCGAGACTCCCTACCGCAAGGTGGAGAACAGCCGCGTCAACCTCAACAACGACGAAGTGATATACCTCACCGCCGAAATCGAGGAGGGCAAAATGATTGCACAAGGCAATGCGCCGCTCAACCCCGACGGAACATTCATCCGCAACAGAGTAAAGGCACGCCTCGACGCTGACTTCCCAGTGGTGCCTCCGAGCGAAATCGAGCTCATGGACGTGTCGCCCACGCAGATTGCGTCGATTGCCGCTTCGCTGATTCCATTCCTGGAGCACGACGACGCCAACCGCGCCCTCATGGGCTCGAACATGATGCGCCAGGCAGTGCCCCTGATGCGCAGCGAAAGCCCAATCGTAGGCACAGGCATCGAAGCCCAGCTCGTGCGCGACTCGCGCACCCAAATCACCGCTGAGGGCACGGGCGTGATCGAATTTGTCGACGCTACCACAATACGCATCAAATACGACCGCACCGAAGACGAAGAATTCGTTGCATTCGAGCCGGCCGTGAAAGAATACCACTTGCCCAAGTGGCGCAAAACCAACCAAAGCACCACCATCGACCTGCGCCCCATATGCAAAAAGAGACAGCGCGTGGAAAAGGGCGACATCCTCACCGAAGGGTACAGCACCGAAAACGGCGAGCTTGCCCTCGGACGCAACCTTAAGGTAGCATTCATGCCTTGGAAGGGATACAACTACGAGGATGCCATCGTGCTCAACGAGCGTATGGTGCGCGACGACATATTGACGTCGGTGCACGTTGACGAATACCAGCTTGAGGTGCGCGAGACGAAGCGCGGCCTCGAAGAGCTTACCAGCGACATCCCCAACGTGAGCGAAGACGCCACCAAGGACCTCGACGAGCGCGGCATCATCCGCATCGGCGCTCATGTGGTGCCCGGCGACATCATGATCGGCAAGATCACTCCCAAGGGCGAATCTGACCCCACGCCCGAAGAGAAGCTGCTGCGCGCTATTTTCGGCGACAAGGCTGGCGACGTAAAGGATGCATCGCTCAAGGCTTCGCCTTCGCTCAAGGGCGTTGTCATCAACACCAACCTATTCTCGAAGGCCGCCAAGAAAAAGGGCAAAGCCGCCAACGCCATGCTCCCCAAGCTCGACGAGGAATACGAAACCAAGCTCAACGACATCAAGAACACCTTGGTGAACAAGCTCATGATCCTCACCAAGGACAAGACATCGCAAGGCGTGGTCGACTTCCTGGGCTGCGAGGTTATCCCGGCTGGCACCCGATTCAACGCTGAGACGCTCAAGACCATCAACTTCGACACCATCAACCTGAGCAAGTGGACCGACGATGAGCACAAGAACGACCTGATTCGTCGCACCATCGTCAACTACCTGCACAAATCGAAGGAAATAGAGGCAGAGCTTCGCCGCAAGAAATACGACATATCAATCGGCGACGAGCTGCCCTCGGGCATCATGCAAATCGCCAAGGTGTACATAGCCAAGAAGCGCAAAATCGGCGTAGGCGACAAGATGGCAGGACGCCACGGCAACAAGGGCATCGTTTCGCGCATCGTGCGCCAAGAAGACATGCCTTTCCTTGCCGACGGCACTCCGGTCGACATCTGCCTCAACCCTCTGGGCGTGCCTTCGCGCATGAACTTGGGACAGATATTCGAAACCGTGCTCGGATGGGCAGGCCGCGAACTGGGCGAGAAATTCTCCACCCCGATTTTCGACGGCGCTTCGCTCGACGACATCAACGCCCTCACCGACAAGGCAGGCCTGCCGCGCTACGGCAAAACCTTCCTATACGACGGAGGCACCGGCGAACGCTTCGACCAGCCTGCCACCGTGGGCGTAATCTACATGCTTAAGCTCGGCCACATGGTTGAGGACAAGATGCATGCCCGCAGCATCGGCCCGTACTCGCTTATCACCCAGCAGCCCCTCGGCGGTAAGGCACAGTTCGGCGGACAGCGCTTCGGAGAAATGGAGGTTTGGGCGCTCGAGGCATTCGGCGCATCACACGTGCTCCAGGAGATCCTGACTATCAAGAGCGACGACGTGAACGGACGCAGCAAGGCATACGAGGCCATCGTCAAGGGCGACTCCATGCCCGTGCCCGGCATCCCCGAATCGCTCAACGTATTGCTGCACGAGCTGCGCGGCTTAGGCCTGAGCGTTCGCCTGGAGTAATACCGCTCCTGTCGTTATACTCTCTTTAACTTTAAATTCTCCTCACTCTATATATGGCATTTAAAGATAACAATAAGACAAAATCCGGTTTCTCGAAAATCAGCATCGGCCTCGCCTCGCCCGAGGAAATCCTCAGAGAGTCGTCAGGCGAAGTGCTGAAGCCCGAAACCATCAACTATCGCACCTACAAGCCCGAGCGCGATGGTTTGTTCTGCGAGCGCATATTCGGCCCTGTAAAGGATTACGAGTGCCATTGCGGCAAATACAAGCGCATCCGCTACAAAGGCATCGTCTGCGACCGCTGCGGCGTGGAGGTAACGGAGAAAAAAGTGCGCCGCGAGCGCATGGGCCACATCAAGCTCGTTGTGCCGGTGGCTCACATTTGGTACTTCCGCTCCTTGCCCAACAAGATAGGCTACCTGCTGGGGCTGCCGTCGAAGAAACTCGACTCTGTGATATATTACGAGAAATACATAGTGCTCCAGCCCGGCAACGCCACAAATGCTGAGGGCGACGAGGTGCAGAAGCTCGACCTCCTCACCGAAGAGGAATACCTCGACATCCTTTCGCGCCTGCCCAAAGAAAATGCGCTATTGGACGACTCCGACCCCAACAAGTTCATCGCCAAGATGGGAGCAGAGGCAATCTACGACTTGCTCAGCGAGCTCGACCTTGACGACCTTTCGTACAAGCTTCGCAACCAGGCCGACCGTGAAAACGGCAGCCAGCAGCGCAAAACAGAGGCATTGAAGCGCCTGCAGGTGGTGGAATCGTTCCGCGCCAGCAAAGAGCGCAGCAAGCCTGAATGGATGATTCTGCAGGTAGTGCCTGTGATTCCGCCCGAATTGCGCCCCTTGGTGCCCCTCGATGGCGGCCGCTTCGCCACCAGCGACCTCAACGACCTCTATCGCCGCGTAATCATCCGCAACAACCGCCTGAAGCGCCTGATTGAAATCAAGGCTCCCGAAGTGATTCTGCGCAACGAAAAGCGCATGCTTCAGGAAGCCGTTGACTCCTTGCTCGACAACAGCCGCAAGTCGTCGGCAGTGAAGAGCGATGCCAACCGCCCCCTCAAGTCGCTTTCCGACTCGCTCAAGGGCAAGCAAGGACGCTTCCGCCAGAATCTGCTCGGCAAGCGCGTCGACTATTCTGCGCGTTCGGTAATCGTTGTTGGCCCCGAGCTGAAGATGCACGAGTGCGGCTTGCCCAAGGACATGGCTGCCGAGCTCTACAAGCCGTTTGTGATACGCAAGCTCATCGAGCGCGGCATCGTAAAGACCGTGAAGAGCGCAAAGAAAATCGTCGACCGCAAAGAGCCCGTAGTATGGGACATCCTCGAATACGTGATGAAGGGACACCCCGTGCTTCTCAACCGTGCTCCTACACTGCACCGACTTGGCATCCAGGCCTTCCAGCCCAAGATGATTGAGGGCAAGGCCATACAGCTGCATCCGCTGGCATGTACGGCGTTCAATGCCGACTTCGACGGCGACCAGATGGCCGTGCACTTGCCACTCGGCAACGAGGCCATCCTGGAGGCTCAGATGCTTATGCTTGGCGCTCACAACATATTGAACCCCGCCAACGGCGCGCCTATCACCGTGCCCTCGCAGGATATGGTGCTTGGCCTCTACTATATCACCAAGCTGCGCAAGGGCGACAAGGGCGAAGGCACAGTATTCTACGGCCCGGAGGAGGCTCAGATTGCATACAACGAGGGCAAGGTGACGCTGCATGCTCCCGTCACTGTGATGGTTGACGATATCGACGAGAATGGCAAGCCCATCACTCACCTTGTGAAGGACACATCGGTGGGCCGCGTGCTCGTCAACCAATACGTGCCAAAGGAAATAGGATACGTCAACGAGATTCTCTCAAAGAAATCCCTGCGCAATATCATATCTCGCGTAATCAAGAAGTGCGGTATTCCGCGCTCGGCACAGTTCCTCGACGACATTAAGAACCTTGGCTACTACATGGCATTCCGTGGCGGCCTTTCGTTCAACCTCGGCGACGTAATCGTGCCCGAAGAGAAGAAAGCCATCGTCGACAAGGGATATGCCGAGGTGGAAGAGGTGATGAGCAACTACCAGATGGGCTTCATCACCAACACCGAGCGCTACAACCAAATTATCGATATATGGACGCACGTCAACAGCGAGCTCACATCGGTGCTCATGAAGCAGATGGCCGAGGCCCAGCAAGGCTTCAACTCTGTATACATGATGCTCGACTCCGGCGCTCGTGGCTCGAAGGACCAGATCCGTCAGCTGGCCGGTATGCGCGGCCTTATGGCCAAGCCGCAAAAGGCAGGCGCTGAGGGAGGCCAAATCATCGAGAACCCGATTTTGGCCAACTTCAAGGAGGGCCTGTCAGTGCTCGAGTACTTCATCTCGACCCACGGCGCCCGCAAGGGTCTGGCCGATACCGCATTGAAGACAGCCGATGCCGGATACCTTACCCGCCGCCTTGTCGACGTAGCACACGACGTGATTATCACCGAGGAGGACTGCGGCACCCTGCGCGGACTCGTATGCCACGAAATCAAGAACAACGACGAAGTGGTGGCTTCGCTTGGCGAACGCATCCTCGGACGCGTTGCCGTGCACGACATCATCGACCCGCAGACCGAAGAGGTAATCGTTCGCGCCGGCGAGGAAATCAACGACGCCATGGCCGAGCGCATCGACGCTTCGCCTATCGAGAGCGTTGAAATCCGCTCAGTGCTCACTTGCGAGGCTAAGCGCGGCGTATGCGCCAAGTGCTACGGCCGCAACCTGAGCAACAACCGCATGGTGCAAAAGGGCGAGGCTGTGGGCGTCATCGCAGCACAGTCAATCGGCGAACCTGGCACACAGCTTACACTGCGCACATTCCACGTCGGCGGTGTGGCATCCAACATTGCAGCCGTTTCTACGGTGACATCGCGCTACGACGGCGTGCTCGAGCTCGAAGAAGTGCGCACAGTGCCCACCGACGAAGTGAATGCCGATGGCAAGAAGGTGGATGTTGTAGTGGGCCGCCTTGGCGAACTCCGCATCATCGACCCCAACACCAAGATGATGCTCACCAACGCCAACATACCCTACGGCTCGAAGCTATTCTTCCACGATGGCGACGCCATCAAGAAGGGCGACGTAATATGCGAATGGGACCCCTTCAACGCCGTTATCGTGAGCGAAGTAAGCGGCCGCATCGAATACCGCAACCTCATCGAGAACGTCACATACCGCGTGGACGTTGACGAGCAGTCAGGCCTTCAGGATCGCGTAATCATCGAGTCGAAGGACCGCGCCAAGGTGCCAGAAGCAGCCATCATCGACGCCAACGGCCAAGAAATCAAGCTGTATGCACTCCCCGTGGGCGCTCACCTTATGAAGGACAACGACAGCGAGATTAAGTCGGGTGAAATCTTCGTGAAGATTCCTCGCGCATCGGGCGGCGGCGCCGGCGATATCACCGGTGGTCTGCCTCGCGTAACCGAGCTCTTCGAGGCTCGCAACCCGTCGAATCCCGCAATCGTCAGCGAAATCGACGGCGAGGTGCATTTCGGCAAAATCAAGCGCGGCAACCGCGAAATCTCAGTGGTGTCAAAGATTGGCGACGAGCGCAAATATCTCGTGCCACTGTCGAAGCAGATCCTCGTGCAGGAAAGCGACTACGTGCGCGCCGGCACACCTCTGTCCGACGGTGCCATCACTCCGGCCGACATCCTCAACATCATGGGCCCGACCGCTGTGCAGGAATACATCGTCAACGAAGTGCAAGACGTATACCGTATGCAGGGCGTGAAAATCAACGACAAGCACTTCGAGGTAATCGTGCGCCAAATGATGCGCAAGGTCAACATCCTTGAGCCGGGCGATACGATGTTCCTTGAGTCGCAAATCGTCGACAAGCGCGACTTCATGGAGGAGAACGACCGCATCTGGGGCAAGAAGGTAGTCATCGACGCCGGTGACAGCGAAAACGTAAAGGCCGGCCAGATTATCACTGCTCGCCGCCTGCGCGACGAGAACTCGGCCCTCAAGCGCCGCGACCTCAAGCTCATCCAAGTGCGCGACGCCGTGCCCGCCACATCCGAGCAGATCCTGCAAGGAATCACCCGCGCCGCTCTGCAGACATCGAGCTTTATCTCGGCTGCTTCATTCCAGGAAACGACCAAGGTGCTCAACGAGGCTGCAATCAACGGCAAAACCGACACGCTCGAGGGCATGAAGGAAAACGTAATCTGCGGACACCTGATTCCGGCCGGAACGGGCTTGCGCGAATACGAGCGCTTGATTGTCGGCAGCAAGGACGAAAACGAAGACTTGTACCAAGAGTCGCGTGAAATTCAAGACGTAGATCACATCGAAATGGTGAACTAATCCTACCTCTATATCACCACAAAGCGCCGCATGCTCATCGAAGCGTGCGGCGCTTTTTCGTTTAATTGGTGTCATATTCAAAATAATAATCGTAAATTTGCGGCAAGATGAAACGAATGACACTAATATTGGCGAGTGTGCTGCTGGCGCTGGTAGCGGCAGCCCGAAACGACTGGTACAATACGCCTATCGTGCTGGAGCCGGGGAAAGTGGCCCTCGACACCATACCACCTCAAGCCGACGACGTGATGGTGCACCTGCGGCTTGCGTCGGAGGACAGGCAAAAAGCCGCATGGTCGCTGATATGGGGGCGCACCGACACCGACGACTGCATCGTGGCCAACGTGAGCATGCCAGAGCGCAAAGGACACGACGACGTGTACCCATCAATCGTGTACGTCGGTGTATTCCAAAGGGTTAAGGGAGTGGACACGCCCATTACATCAACCAACTTCTCCATCGAGAGCGACTATTTCTCCCTGAAATTCATTTTCGACGGCTTTTCGGCTCGGCTTTTCGCCGGCGACAAGGACAAAAAGCTCCTCACCGAGCTGCCGATTGACCTCACCAAGCCTACGACCGTGCTTCTGTCGTCGGAATCCAGCCTGAAAGCGCGCCGCATCAGCGTGATGTACAACATGGGCAATACGCCGGCGCGCGCCGACTGCGCCGATGCCGAAACGATAGCCAAGGCAATAGATTCCGCATCGGGCATAGGGGGATGCTGGGTGTATCTTGACCGTGACATCGACACAAAAAGAGCTTCGCTGGGCCATAAATATCAGCTTGCAATAGTTAAGGCCGACGAAAACACTTATCAGATAGTAAGCATTGAGCCTAAAGCTGCACTGAAAGGTGTGATTTTGCCCCTGCAGGTGAAAGGATGGTTGCGCGCTACCAATTTCAGCAACAACTACGACATGGTGTGGTACGACACTAACGGCCGAGAGCTCGACGACGACAACAACGCGCAGGTCAGCGACGACGGCAGCATACTCACCTTGCGTTTCCCTGTATACAAGTCGCAACTGCGCTTCAGGCGTCCGTAGGCTTGGCCTCAACGCGACACTCCAGACGGTCATTGTTCATGACAAGCTCGCCATCGTCGAGCAACCGTCGCACCGCTTCGACAACACGCGCCCGCTCGGCGCCCACCGACGCTACTGCCTGCTGCAGGGTGCAGCCGCCGGGATGCGAACACACATATCTCAGCGTTGCATATATGTCGGCAAAGCCTGCTGTATTTGAAGGCTTGCGCTGCGAGCGGCATACGTCGCAGCATCCGCATGGCCCGGCTGCAATCTCACCGAAATACTGCAACATTCGCCGCACTCGGCAGTCGGTGGAGTCGAAGGCATAGCTTCTTACGCTCTCAATACGCTCTTCCATGTCACGTTTCCTATCCTCGTATACTGCCTTTGGCAGGCGCAGATATTTCGGCTCTTCACGCGATGTAGTATATATCAAATATGGCGTGGCCTTTTTGGGCACGTACGACACCACCTTCTGCTGGCTCAGCTTCAGCATCGACACGTACACTTGCTCTTCACTCACGCCGGCGCGAAGTGCAATCGCCGACTCTTCAATGTGCACATAATCGGCGAAAAGCCCAGTGTAGAGCCGTTGCAGCTCCGAGAAAACACGGTTTGTGGCATCGTCAAGGGCAAGCGTGTAGAATTCCGACTTACTGGCCAGAATCATCACTCGACTATGCGATTGCACTTCATCGATATATTCCACATATTGCGCTCGCGTGAGAATGCGCAATGCCGCATCGGCATTGACAGGACGCAGGCCGAACTTATGGCAAAATTCAGGGAAATTAAATTCATACACCTGCTGGTAGCCGGCGCCAAGCGACACACTCAAGAAATTTCCGGCCTGCTCGTACACCTTCATTATGTAGTCGCGTGGCGGGAAAGTGTCGCTGATGCGCCTTGTAAGCATGCCTTTGTCGGCCTTGGATACAATCATCACGGCATACGACGGCTTGCCGTCGCGGCCTGCGCGACCAGCCTCCTGGTAATATTCCTCAAGCGACGACGGAATGTCCATGTGCGCCACCACGCGCACGTCGGGCTTGTCGATGCCCATGCCAAATGCATTGGTGGCTACCATCACGCGCACATGCTCATCTTTCCACTGGCTTTGCCGCTCGTTTTTGTCCTCGATGGCCAAGCCGGCATGGTAATACTGTGCGGGAATGCCATGCGCCGACAGCATGTCAGCGATCTCACGGCAACGGCGGCGCGAACGCACATACACTATAGCGCTTCCCGAGGTATTGGCAAGCACTTTGAGCAAGGTGCGCTCCTTATAGTCGTCGTACCTCACTATATAGCTGATATTGGGCCGAGAAAAACTTTTTGCGAACTTATTGCAGCCTTGGCGGAACTGCAATTGCTGCATAATATCGTCGGCGACACGCGGCGTGGCCGATGCCGTAAGGGCGAGAACTGGGGCGTCGGGAAACATCGCCCTCAGCTTTTTCAGTTTCAGATAGGCTGGCCTGAAATCGTAGCCCCATTGCGATATGCAGTGCGCCTCGTCCACCACCAATAGGCTTACGTCCCATCGCTCCAGCTCCTCCAGGAAACGCTCGTTCTGCAACCTTTCGGGCGAAACATACAGAATCTTGGCTTTGCCCAGGCGGCATTTGTCCATGGCAAGCCGCGTCTCGCCGCGTGTCAAGCCAGAGTGTATGCCATATGCGCGTATTCCTCGCTGCAGCAGATTGTCAACCTGGTCCTTCATCAGCGCGATAAGCGGGCTCACCACGATGGTGAGTCCGGGCAGGGCAAGTGCAGGCACTTGGAACGTGATTGACTTGCCGCCGCCGGTAGGCAGCAGCCCCAATGTGTCGTGCCCGTCTAATACCGACTCGATGATTTCACGCTGAAGCTCGCGAAAGCTGTCGTAGCCCCAATGCGTTTTCAGTATATGGTCAATGTCAATCGGCATTGATATGAATCTGCTTTACCATCAGCTGCAGGGTGGCAGCGCTATTGCGGTGCTTGCTTTCCTCAATGGTGTAGCATATGTCGAATGGCTTGCCGGCATGTATGTCGTCGAAATATGAGGCCATATTGAAGGCTATGCCATTGAACACCTTGCCCGAGGTTTCGTCGACGATTTCAAATTTGATGTGCTCGTTGGTGCGCCCTACCAGCCGGCTGCTTCCGAAATCGCGCACGCGGCGTGTGCAGAAGATGGGCTTCTGGTTGCCTGGGCCGAATGGATTGAACAGCCGCAAAGTCGACACGAATTCGGGCGTTATGTCGGCAAAGGATATTATGGCGTCGATGTCAATCTGCGGCATCAGCTGTTCGGGCTGTATGTTGCGCGCCACGTATTCTTCGAATCGTCGCGTGAATTCGGGTATGTTCTCCTCCTTCATCGATAGGCCCACGGCGTAGGTGTGGCCGCCGAAATTTTCGAGCAAGTCGCGTGTGCTGTCGATGGCGCTGTATATGTCAAAGCCTTGCACCGAGCGTGACGAGCCTGTGGCAAGGCCGTTGCTGAGGGTAAGCACTACCGACGGCTTGTAATATAGCTCGGTAAGGCGCGAAGCTACGATGCCGATGATGCCCTTGTGCCAGTCTTTGTTGTATATAACTATCGACTTCTTGTCGTTGTCGACCTCGCCGCGAGCCTCCAATATGGCATTTGCCTCCTCGGTGATGCGCTTGTCGAGCTCCTTTCGGTCCTGGTTGTACTGGTCGATGGCAAGGCTCAGCTTGGCGGCCTCTTTGATGTCGCGCGCCGTGAGCAGCTCCACTGCCTCACGTCCGCTCTGCATGCGTCCGCTGGCATTTATGCGCGGACCAATCTTGAACACCACGTCGCTGATGCTTATTTCCTTGCCGCTAAGGCCGCACGTGCGTATTATCGCGCGCAAGCCCATGTTGGGGTTACTGTTGAGGCGCTTAAGCCCATGATATGCCATCACGCGGTTCTCGTCGACCATGGGCACGATATCGGCGGCGATGCTCACGGCCACAAGATCGAGCATGCCCTCGAGCTCGGCGGTGCCGATGCCATTGTTGATCGAGAATGCCTGCATGAATTTGTAGCCGACTCCACAGCCCGACAGGTGGGAGCACGGATAATGCGAACCCTCGAGCTTCGGATTCAGTATGGCCACGGCCGGAGGCAATTCGTCGTCAGGCACGTGGTGGTCGCAGATTATGAAGTCGATGCCGAGCGAAGCGGCATACTTGATTTCCTCGATGGCCTTGATTCCGCAATCGAGTATGATAATGAGTTTGACGCCGGCCGCTGCGGCCTCGTCGATCACCTTAGTGGTGATTCCGTACCCATCGTCGTAACGGGTGGGAATGTAATATTCAATCTCAGAATAGAAACTTTGCAAGTAGCGATAGACGAGCGCCACAGCCGTGGTGCCATCCACGTCGTAGTCTCCGTACACCATGATGCGCTGCTTCGAGCCCATGGCTTCGTTGAGACGATCGACGGCCGCCTGCATCCCATCCATGAGGAATGGGTCGTGCAGGTCGCGCAGAGAGGGGTGGAAAAACCTCTCCGCGGCATCCACAGTGCGTATCTCTCTCTGCCACAAGAGCTCGAGCACCGGGGGGCATTTCGCAAACCGCTTGACCAGTTCATTTTCTAAGTCTTGACTTTCCGTAGATGAGGGTACGTGGTGCCATCTACTTGTCATGTAAATAGTTTTTATTTTTTCTTTGTCATGGTACTCACGGCGGCGCGTCAGGGAGAGCATGATAATGAATGGCCACTATTTTCCCACACAAAATTAATAAAAAATTCCTTACCGAATACGCATATTATATATTTTTAACCGATAATCGATGTACGCCTTTGCGCAGAGTGTGCATTTGCCTGCCATAAGTGCTTTTTTGAGGCCAAGATGTGTGTTTCTTCTGTCTTTTTTCGTAACTTTGCAGTTAATTCTACAACCTCATACTTCGTGAATCGACAAAAAAACATAGCCGTGCTTGGAGCCACTGGCTCGATAGGCAGGCAGACGATTGACATAATCAAGCGCGCGCCCGAGCGTTACCGGGCATCTGTGCTTGCCGCCGGGAGCAACGTTGAAGCGCTGGCCGAGCTGGCCCGCGAGTGCCGACCCGACCTGGCCATCATCGCCGACACCGGCAAATACGCCCAACTCAAAGACATGCTTGAGCCAATGGGCATAACAGTGGCTGCCGGAGCCGAGGCCATGGAGGCGGCGGCCGCCGCCGACAATGTGGACATGGTGCTAACAGCCACCGTGGGATACAGCGGCCTGGCACCCACCATATCGGCTGTAAAGGCCGGGAAGGACATAGCCCTGGCCAACAAGGAGACCCTTGTCGTGGCAGGCGCCCTCGTAACCACGCTCCTTAAGGATTCAAAGTCGAAAATTTACCCCGTCGACTCGGAGCATAGCGCCATATACCAATGCTTGCAGGGCGAGGATCGCGGCAAAGTGCGCAGGCTGATTATCACGGCCTCGGGCGGCCCGTTCCGCACATGGAGCCGTGAGCAGATTGAGCGCGCCACAGTGGCCGACGCCCTGCACCACCCAAATTGGCACATGGGCGCAAAGATTACCATCGACTCGGCCACCATGCTCAACAAGGCCTTCGAGATTATTGAAGCGAGGTGGCTATTCGGCATAGAGCCGGCTCGCATTGTGCCTGTGGTGCATCCGCAGTCGATAGTGCACTCAATGGTTGAATACATCGACAGAGCCATAAAAGCGCAGCTCGGCACGCCCGACATGCGCCTTCCCATCGCTTACGCATTAGGCGAGGCCACCCGCTACGACTATGAGCTGCCTCCGCTTACGCTGCAGCAGATGTCGACGATGACATTCGCCGAGCCCGACCTGGAGAAGTTTCCGTGCCTCACCTTGGCGCAATACGCCCTGGAGCGCGGAGGCAACGCCGCCTGCATAATCAACGCTGCCAATGAAATAGCAGTGGCTGCCTTCCTGCGTGGCGAGTTGCCATTCATGCGCATCTACAGTGTCATCACCGACACCCTGGATAGAATACCCTACATCGAGCATCCCGAATACGCCCACTACGTGGCCACCAACGCCGAGGCCCGCAAAGTAGCAGCCGAGGCCGTAAGGAAATACGCCAAGGCGTGATGCTCGCCATATATCTTTTTCAATAACACATAAACACAAAGGAAATACTTGGAAACATTCTGGATGAAGGCCTTGCAACTTGTGCTTGCGCTCGTGATACTGGTTACGGTGCACGAGTTTGGCCACTATATTTTCGCCCGCATTTTCGGCATCAAAGTCAATAGGTTCTATCTCTTTTTCAACCCCTGGTTCTCACTGATTAAGTATTACCCCGAAAAAGGCAAGCTGCAGCTGATAGCATGGACCAAAACCACCAAAGAAGGCAAAACCGAAACCATAGAAGACAAGGCTCTGCTCACCCTGAAATGCGGCAAGCCCCACAGCCCCGTCAACAAAAAGGGCAACCCGTCGTGGGCCGCAACCATATACGGCCTGGGCTGGCTTCCGCTGGGCGGCTACTGCGACATAGCCGGCATGGTCGACGAGACAAAAGGCGCCGACGACTTGGAGTCGGAAGCACAGCCCTGGGAATTTCGCAGCAAAGCCGCTTGGAAACGCTTTCTGGTGATGGTGGCAGGAGTTATGCTCAATTTCGTCCTCGCCATCATAATCTATGCCGGCATCGCTCTGCACTGGGGCGAGCACACCATCCCGTTCCAGAAGGTGACTGAGGGACTTGACTACGCAGCCCCGCTGCAGGAGGCCGGATTCCGCAACGGCGACATACTGCTGGCCATCAACGGCGAGCAGGCCGACACCCGCAACCAGGCATCCTTCTGGGACATGGTGCAGCCCGGAGCCGTAATCACAGTGCTTCGCAACCACACCGACACGGTGTCGATATCCATGCCTCCGCAGGTGCTTGAGGAGGTAGCCAAGCTCAAAAGCGGCATTGTCGCCATCCGCGTGCCAGTGTACGTGCAGAAGGTGATTGGCGGCCAGCCGGCAGCTGAGGCCGGCCTAAAGGATGGCGACCGCATAATCAAGGTAGCAAACGACACCACCCCATCGCTCACCGAGTTCTTCCCGGCTCTTGCCTCCCACGCCGGCAACGAAGTTGACATGCTTGTGCTTCGCGACGGCAAAGAGTTGACGATGGGCATCACGCCCGACGAAAACGGCAAGATCGGCATCATGCTTACCCCTCCCGATGCAATATACCCCTACGAAAACATCAAGTACAACGCCATAGAGGCTCTGCCGCGTGGCTGGGAGATGGGCACGTCGCAGCTCGCAACCTATGCGTCGTCGCTCAAGCTGCTCTTCACCAAGACCGGCGCCCAGCAGGTGGGCGGCTTCGGCACGCTCGGCAGCCTATTCCCGGAGAAGTGGGACTGGTACACATTCTGGCAGATTACCGCATTCCTGTCGATTATACTCGCATTCATGAACATAATTCCCATACCGGCTCTCGACGGCGGCCACATCATGTTCTTGATTTGGGAGATTGTGAGCAGGCGCAAGCCATCCGACAAATTCCTTGAGGTGGCCAACACCGTAGGCTTCGTATTCCTGCTATTGCTGCTGGTATACGCCAACGGCAACGACCTGATCAGAGCACTGCAATAAACGCATGAGCATCATGAACACATACCCAATAGTTACGCTGCGACGAGGCAAGGAGGAAAGCCTCGACCGATTCCACCCCTGGGTGTTTTCGGGCGCGATATTCAGCCTCCCCGAAAATTTGGAGGAGGGCGACGTAGTGACAGTGCAGGCTGCCGACGGCCGAGTCATCGGCGTAGGGCACTTCCAAGTAGGCAGCATAGCCGTGCGCATGCTCGATTTCGGCTACGCTGAGATCGGCCCGGAGTTCTACCGTGCCAGGCTCGAGCAGGCTCTGCGCCTGCGTCGCGCACTTGGGCTGGCTCCGCAGCCCGATGCCGCCGATGCCGAAGTGGCAAGCAATTCCTACCGCCTTGTGCATGGCGAGGGCGACTTCCTGCCCGGCTGCGTAGTGGACGTGTACGGCCACACAGCAGTGCTTCAGGCTCACAGCCCGGGCATGCACTTCGCGCGCCAGATGATAGCCGACAGCCTCTCGCACCTGGGCGCCGGCATAAGCAATGTCTACTACAAGAGCGAAACCACTCTGCCCTACAAAGCCCACCTCGACCCCGTAAACGAATACATTGTCGGAAAGTTCGACACTGACATCGCTGTCGAAAACGGACTGAAATTCCACGTCGACTGGCTAAAAGGCCAGAAGACAGGATTCTTCGTGGACCAGTGCGAAAACCGCGCCCTGCTCGAACGCATGTCGCATGGGCGCCGAGTGCTCAACATGTTCTGCTACACGGGCGGATTCTCTGTCTATGCTCTGCGCGGAGGAGCGCAGCTGGTGCACTCCGTCGACAGCAGCGCCAAGGCAATCGCGCTTACCAACGCCAATGTCGAGCTCAACTATCCCGCCGACACTCGCCATGAGGCATTCGCCGAGGATGCGTTCAAATATCTCGACCGCGTGGGCCGAGGACAATACGACTTGATTGTGCTCGACCCGCCGGCATTCGCCAAGCATCGCACTGCGCTGCGCAACGCCCTGCGCGGCTACCAGCACCTCAATGCCCGCGCCATCGAGCGCATCGCGCCCGGAGGAATCCTTTTCACATTCTCGTGCTCGCAGGCCGTGAGCAAGGAGCAATTCCGGCTGGCCGTGTTCTCGGCGGCTGCCGAAACGGGCCGGCGCGTGCGCATCCTGCATCAGCTCACCCAGCCGGCCGACCACCCTGTGAACATATATCACCCCGAGGGCGAGTATCTGAAAGGGCTCGTGCTATACATAGAATAATCCAATCACCCATAATCCAATCACCGCATATCACTTAAATCCATGAACCGCTGTATCACCCTTGGCGTCATCGCCGCCGCAATACTTACAAGCTGCATGAAAAAAGAGTCACAACCAGCCGATGCGGACTTTGACTACACAGTCGACCGCTTCGCCGACATCGAGGTGCTTCGCTACAAAGTGCCCGGTTTTGAAGATCTGACGCTCGACCAGAAAAAACTCGTCTACTACCTCACGGAAGCCGCTCTGTGGGGACGCGACATTTTGTGGGACCAGAACTGCGCCGTCAACCTGCAGGTGCGCACCCCGCTTGAGCAAGTCTATGCCACATACCAGGGCGACACCGACAGCGCTGACTACAAAGCGTTTGAGAAATACCTCAAACAGATATGGTTTGGCAACGGGCTGCACCACCACTACTCGATGGACAAATTCGTGCCCGAATTCTCACGCGAATTCCTGGCGCAGGAACTGCAGCGCATAGGCGCAGCCGAGCCTGACGAAATCATCGACATCGTGTTCAACCACGAGCGCTACGCCAAGCGCGTGAACCAGGCCGACGGCGTGGACTTGATACAGACATCGGCATGCAACTTCTACGACAAGGGCATCACGCAAGCCGAAGTGGAGGCATACTACGCTGCATTGAAAAATCCGGCTGATGCCACACCTATCAGCTATGGCCTCAACTCACGCATGGCCAAGGTCGACGGCAAGCTTGTGGAGCAGCCTTACAAAATAGGTGGCGTGTACTCCGATGCCATCGAGCATATAGTCGACAATTTGTCAAAGGCTTTGCCTTACGCCGAGAACAACGCGCAAAAGGCTACCATCGAGCAGCTTATCGACTACTACCGCACCGGCGACCTGAAGAAATTCGATGAATACTCCATCACATGGGCTGAAGACACGCTATCGCAAGTCGACTTCATCAACGGATTCATCGAAAGCTACGGCGACCCACTTGGCATGCGCGGCTCGTGGGAGTCGATTGTCAACTTCCGAAACGACGAAGCAAGCCACCGCACCGAAGTGCTCAGCAGCAACGCCGAGTGGTTTGAGCAGCACTCGCCCGTCGACCCGCGTTTCCGCAAGGACAAGGTGAAGGGCGTGAGCGCAAAGGTGATAACAGCCGCCATGCTGGCCGGCGACAGCTATCCAGCCACCCCTATCGGCATCAACCTGCCCAACAGCAACTGGATTCGCGCTGCCCACGGCAGCAAATCGGTGACGCTCGAGAACATCACCGAGGCATACGACCAGGCCTCGCACGGCAACGGCTTCAACGAGGAATTCGTGATTGACGAGCCCACGCGCGAGCTGCTCGACAAATACCTCTTCCTGGCCGACAATCTGCACACCGACCTGCACGAATGCCTTGGCCACGGCAGCGGCAAACTTATGCCCGGCGTCGACCCCGACGCATTAAAGGCTCACGGGAGCACCCTTGAAGAGACTCGCGCCGACCTCTTCGCGCTCTACTATCTGGCCGACCCCAAGCTGCTCGAGCTCGGCCTTGTGCCCGACCCCGAAGCATACAAGGCCGAATACTACAAATATATGCTCAACGGACTTATGACGCAGCTCATGCGCATCGAGCCGGGCAAGGACATAGAGGAGGCACATATGCGCAACCGCAAGCTGATTGCTGAATGGGCTTACGAGCATGGCAAAGATGCCAACGTAGTGGAATGGGTAAATCGCGACGGAAAGACTTATCTTCAAATCAACGACTATCCCGCACTGCGCCAGCTCTTCGGCCAACTGTTGGGCGAAATACAGCGCATCAAGAGCGAAGGCGACTATCAAGCCGGACGCGACCTGGTGGAGACATACGCTGTGAAAGTTGACCCCAAGCTGCACCAAGAAGTGCTTGACCGCTACTCACACCTCGACATTGCGCCCTACAAGGGCTTTGTAAATCCGATGTATACTCCCGTCACCGATGCCGACGGCAACATCACCGACATCGAGGTAACATACAATGAAACCTATCCCGAGCAAATGCTGCGCTATTCGCGCCACTACTCGGCTCTAACAAAATAAACCATGGACCAGCGATACAATTTGCGCGGCGTGTCAGCATCGAAGGAAGACGTGCACAACGCCATCAAAAACGTCGACAAGGGCCTATATCCCAAAGCATTCTGCAAAATCATACCCGATTACCTTGGTGGCGACCCCGATTACTGCAACATCATGCACGCCGACGGAGCAGGCACCAAGTCATCGCTTGCCTACGCTTATTGGCGCGAAACCGGCGACCTTAGCGTGTGGAAAGGCATAGCGCAGGACGCATTGATAATGAACATCGACGACTTGCTGTGCGTAGGCGCCACCGACAACATACTGGTGTCGTCGACAATCGGCCGCAACAAGCATCTGATTCCAGGCGAAGTGATCTCGGCCATCATCAATGGCACTGAGGAACTGCTGGCCGAGCTTCGCGCCATGGGCGTGAGCGCCTACTCCACGGGCGGCGAGACAGCCGACGTAGGCGACTTAGTGCGCACAATCATAGTCGACAGCACGGTGACATGCCGCATGCGTCGCGACATGGTGGTGGACAATGCCAACATCAAGGCCGGCGACGTGATTGTAGGCCTCGCATCCGACGGACAAGCCGTGTATGAGCACTCTTACAACGGCGGCATGGGCAGCAACGGCCTCACATCGGCGCGCCACGACGTGTTCTGCAAGGAGATTGCCCGAAAATATCCCGAAACATACGACCCCGCCACTCCCGACGAGCTCGTGTATTCAGGCAGCAAGCGCCTCACCGACAGCGTGGATGGCGCTCCAATAAATGCCGGACTGCTCGTATTGTCGGCCACGCGCACTTATGCCCCAGTGATCAAAGCCCTGCTGCAAGATATGCGCGCCGACATCGACGGCATGGTGCACTGCAGCGGCGGCGCGCAGACTAAGGTGATGCACTTCGTAGAAAACAAGCATGTGATCAAGGACAATCTTTTCCCTCTCCCCCCGCTGTTCCGCTTGATACAGGAACAGTCGGGCACCGATTGGGCTGAGATGTACAAGGTGTTCAACATGGGTCATCGCATGGAAGTGTACGTGGCACCGAAGCATGCCGAGCGTGTAATCGCCATATCAGAGAAATTCGGCATTCCGGCGCGCGTAATAGGCCGAGTGGAGGATGCCGACTCCAACAAATTGACAATCATTAGCGAAAAAGGCACGTTTGAATATTGAGAGAATGCGCTGTCATAGCCATGATTGCGCTATTGGCTGCCGCTTGCGGCACTGGCGACAATCATAATGCCGACGACAATCACGGCGGCATGCCCGACACCATGCGCATTGCCACGCTCTATAGCCCGGCCTCGTATTTCATATACCGCGACGAGGAGATGGGCTACGACTATTCACTAGCCAAAGCGATGACGCAAGAGAAAGGCATGGTGATGGAGCTGTCGGTGGCGCCATCTTTGCCCACTGCCATCGAATGGCTCGACAGCGGCATCGTCGACCTGATAGCATATGAGGTGCCAATCACGAAAGAATACAAGCAGCAAGTGACGCATTGCGGGCCGGTGAACGAGACGTCGCAGGTGCTGGTGCAGCCGCGAGGCTCCGACCGCGTGAAGGACGTGACCGAGCTCGTCGGACGCGATATCTACGTGGAGGAAGGTTCGAAATACCACCACCGGCTTGTAAATCTCAACGAAGAGCTCGGAGGCGGCATCAACATACACACCGTTGACCGCGACACGATGATCACCGAGGATTTGATACAGATGGTGTCGACGGGCGAGATACCGCTAACAGTAGTCGACAGCGACATCGCACGCATCAACAAGACGTATTACCCCAACCTCGACATCACTCTGCTCGTAGGCTTTCCTCAGAGGTCGTCGTGGGCTGTGTCGAGGAATCGCCAATGGCTTGCCGACTCAATCGATGCGTGGATTGCCGGAGAAAAGCCCCGCCATGCGAACGCATTGCTGCTAAAGCGCTATTTCGAGCTCAGCAAGCTCAATATGCCTCCGTCGCTCACTCTCGATCTCAGCAGCGGCGTCGTTTCTCCATACGACAATTTTTTCAAGCAATACGCCAAGGAAATCGGCTGGGACTGGCGGCTGCTGGCTGCAATAGGCTACGTGGAGAGCCGATTCGACGACAACGTGCATTCATGGTCGGGCGCCAAGGGCATAATGCAGATAATGCCGTCGACGGCGCGCGCTTACAAGGCCGACCCGGATGCGTGGACTAAGCCGGAAGGCTCGATAGCCTTGTCGACGCGCATCCTGGCCGACATTACCAAGTCGATGAAAAAGAGGGTGCAAAATCCTTCCGAGCAAATAAAATTCGTGCTTGCCGCCTACAACAGCGGCCCGGCGCACATTTATGATGCCATAGCCTTGGCAAAAGCCACCGGACGCAACCCTCAGGTGTGGGACGGGCAGGTGTCGGAGGCTCTGCTGCTAAAGGCGAGCCCTGACTTTTTCAACCATCCGGATGTTAAATTCGGGTATTTTCGAGGCCGGCAAACAACAATATACGTCAACGAGGTGTTAAAAGTGTATGACCGCATAAAAAGCAAGATACCGGAGTGACACGTTTAACGAAAGAATAACTAATAAATTTTTACAAAGTATGAAGAAATCCACCACTGTGGCCATAGCTGCCACCCTGATTGCAAGCATGTCGATGTCGTCGTGCATCGGCAGCTTCGGACTCACCAACAAACTGCTGGCTTGGAACCGCCACATAAGCAGCAAATTCGTCAACGAACTCGTGTTCTTCGCATTCTGGATTGTGCCGGTGTACGAAGTGTCGACGCTCGCCGACCTGCTGGTGCTCAACACCATCGAATTCTGGAGCGGTTCGTCGCCTGTGGCTAAGGGCAAAACCATAATCGATGGCAAGGATGGCAAATACCTGGTTGACTGCGATGGAAAGGGTTACACTATAACGAGCCTCAACGACGGCTCAAAGACACGCCTCAACTTCTACGAGGAAGAGAACACATGGACTGTAGTTGCCGGCGACAAGGAACTGCCCCTGCTCGTTTTCGTCGATGACACACATGTGAAGATGCCGGCTCCCGATGGCGGAATGACCACCGTCGAGCTCACCTATGAGGGACTCTTCGCATATCAGCAGATGGCTACGGCTGCAGGCGCCATGGCCATGAGATAATATATGCGAGCACTCGAATTGTTGGCTCCGGCGCGCTCCCTTGAGGTGGCGCGCCAAGCCATTTTGCATGGAGCCGACGCTGTGTACATGGGAGCGACAGCCCATGGAGCGCGCGCCGCTGCGACAAATAGCATCGACGACATACGTGCGGCCGTGGAAATGGCGCACGCGTATGGCGTGCGCGTATATGTGACGGTCAACACGCTTGTGTACGATAGCGAGATTGCCGAAGTGGAGAGCCTTGTGCGCCAGTGCTTCGAAGCCGGCGTAGATGCCATATTGGTGCAGGACATGGGCTTGCTGCGGATGCAACTGCCGCCCATAGCGCTGCACGCAAGCACGCAGTGCGACATACGCACACCCGAGAAAGCTGCTTTCCTGGCCGATGCCGGCTTTGAGCAGTTGGTGCTTCCTCGCGAATTCTCGCTCGACGACATACGCCGCGTGCGCGATGCCGTGCCGGCCGACGTGGCTCTTGAGGCTTTCGTGCACGGAGCGCTTTGCGTAAGCTATAGCGGCGACTGCCAAGCCAGCTGTCTGGCGAATGGCCGAAGCGCCAACCGAGGAGAGTGCGCGCAGATGTGCCGCATGAGCTACGACCTTGTAGACACCGAGGGCAATGTGCTGATGCGCGACAAGCATTTGCTATCGCTTCGCGACATGTGCCGCATCGAGAATCTTGAGGAATTGGCACTTGCCGGCATTTCGTCGTTCAAGATCGAGGGCCGACTCAAGGATGCGGCTTACGTGAAAAATGTGGTATGGGCCTACCGCCAGGCTCTCGACGGCGTTATTGCCAAGCATTCGCAGGAATTCTGCCGCGCGTCGATGGGTCAAGTGCGCACAGGGCTTTTGGCCGACGTGTCATCCGCTTTCAATCGTGGCTTCACGCCCTATTTCCTCAATGGTCAAGCCGGAGCATCGTCACCGATGGCTTGCATCGACACGCCCAAATGGATTGGGCGCCAAGTAGGCAAGGTGGTAATGTCGCAGCCGCGTATGTTGAGAGCGAATCTCACCGAGCCGCTTCACAACGGCGATGGACTTGGATATTTCGATGCCGGCGGCCGCTTTGTAGGATTTAGGCTCAACCGCATCGACGGCAACATCCTCTACCCCGCTATGCCGGTTGATGTGCCGCGAGGCACGGTGTTGTATCGCAACCGCGATGTGCACCGCGATGCGGAGATAGACAAGGAGACGGCAACACGCACCATAGGCGTGGACATGACTCTATCGCTGCATGGGGGCGACAATCCGACACTGGCCTTAACGCTTGAGGCCGAGGATGGACATCGCATTACGGCTGTCACTGCCTGCTCTGCTGATGCGGCAAAGAGCGACCAGCGCGAGCCTCGAGCCAAAACGCTTGGCAAGCTTGGCGGCACTCACTATCATGCTGAGTCGATTCGCGACATGGTAACTGGCGATGTGTTTGTGCAAGCCTCTGTGCTCACAGCGCTCAGGCGCCAAGCCGTAGAATTGCTCGACCATCAAATTCGCGCCACTCACAAATATTGCTATCGTCGGCAAGAGGGCAAAATGCCCTATCCCATCACCACACTCACATACCACGACAATGTGTCAAATAAGCTGGCGCGCACATTCTACGCCGACCATGGCGTAACGAGCATCGAACCGGCAGCAGAAATCAAATCGCCCGATAGCGCCAATCCCGTAGTGATGACCACTCGCTATTGCCTGCGACGCGAGCTCAACGCCTGCCTTCGCACTCCTGCCGGGAAGAAGTTGCCTCGCGAATTATACATGCGCAACAAAGCTGCCACCTACTCCCTCGAATTCGACTGCGCCCACTGCCAAATGCGGCTCCGCCACACCTAATTGCACCAAAACAAACTTTGCTGACGATGGTCGCTCCACGTGCCGAAGGCACGTCCCTACATCTGTGGACACCATATTAGGCAAAATTTTGGAAAAACGGCAAAAATCATAGATTTATCTTTGGAAAAGCGGCAAAAATCCGTAAATTTGCCTTGAAAAAGCGGCACGCAAAGACTGCTTCCCCACATACTAACCTTACAATCAATACGTTGACATGCTCTACCGCAAATTGACACGATACATAGAGGATTTCTATAAAACATCCAAGAACGCTCTGCTGCTGACGGGCGCCCGTCAAACAGGCAAGACCTACTCTGCCCGAATGCTCGGAAAGCAATTCAAAAATTTCATAGAGATCAATTTTGTTGAGCATCCCGAGGCAATAAACATATTCAAAAACGTAACATCAGCCGACGAAATATTGCTGCGATTGTCGGCCTTAACGTCCACGCCCATGGTACGCGGAGAAACATTAATATTCTTCGATGAGGTGCAAAAATGCGACAACCTCATCACGGCAATAAAGTTCCTTGTAGATGATGGGAAGTTCAGATATATATTAAGCGGCTCCCTGCTTGGAGTCGAACTGAAAGACATCAAGTCACAGCCGGTTGGATACATGGGCATCAAGGAGGTATTTCCTCTCGATTTTGAAGAATTCATAACAAATATGGGCGTCTCGGAAACAGTGCGTTCCTCGCTACGCACCTGTTGGAATGACCGCGTTGCTGTAGACTCAATAGTACATGAGAAAATGATACAATTATTCCGTCTTTACCTTGTGGTGGGAGGCATGCCTGCTGCTGTTTCGGAATACATAGACTCCAACAATGTCAACACCGTAATGAGGGTGCAGCAAGACATAGTGACCCTTTATCACATGGATATCTCTCAATACGCACAAAAAGACAAGCTTAAAATCAAAGAAATTTTCGACATCGTTCCTTCCGAACTCGATGCAAAGAATAAGCGTTTCATTCTGAAAAACATCAAAGAGCAAGCCAAATACAAACGTTACGAAGACAGTTTCCTTTGGCTAAAAGACGCCGGAGTGGTCATACCCGTTTACAATGTGGAAGAGCCAAAGCCTCCACTCAAACTTGCAGAGACTCGCAATCTGTTCAAGCTATTCAGCAACGACGTGGGTCTATTAGCAGCACAATACGCCTCTGGCATTCAGCTGAAGATTCTCACTGGCGATTCCTCCGTCAATATAGGTGCAGTGTACGAGAATGCCGTAGCACAGGAACTTCTTGCTCATGGGATTACGCCGTATTATTATAATAATAAACGGCGAGGCGAGGTAGATTTTGTTATTTCGGCAGGCGATAGCGTGATGCCAATTGAGGTGAAGTCGGGCAAAGACTACCGCAGCCACACAGCGCTAAGCAATCTCATGTCTGATTACCCTAAGAACGCGTACGACGCAGTGGTGTTGTGCAACAGCAACCTGGAGGTTAGAGGCAACATCACCTATGCGCCAATATACATGATCATGTACATTGGTCCCAAAGTCTCCGACATCGGAATATACAAAATAGACCTAAGCGCCCTTCCCTGAACCTACTCCCTCGAATTCGACTGCGCCCACTGCCAAATGCGCCTTCGCCACCACTGGCAATGTTTACATGGACGCACTGTTATCTATGATTGAATTGAAGTGGTACCAAATGACAACCGCAACTGTTAAAGTACGTTAATAAGAAGGGTCGATTTAGAAATTAATGATACCTAATTATTGTTATTTTTAATTATATGTATTAAATTTGCAATCATTTGATATCGCATACCCCTTTTTAATGGTCAATGTGATATCTCTGTGATGTGAACATATTAATAAAAGCGTTTGTCAACGCTAATTCTTGATATTCTGAAATTCTCGCAAAATTTCTGTTGGAGTCAAGGATGAAGCAGCGATAGATGTCCGTGAAATATGTAATATTGTGCTTCCGACATGTCTTTCGAGAGAAAGACGTCGGATGCATTAATTGCATATATAGCGTGGGCTTCTGCGTTGCCATCTTACTCCAAAGGGCAATGCGAGAAGCCTCAGAATGTGGGATGGCAACAGATACAGATTCCTACGCTTTTTCGTTTAAAACCAATACGCCAAAGAGGGGAAGACTGCGGCGCTATATCACGCAATGGGAAGAAAACACATGTCATCTTTTCTAAAAAAATTGGTAACCCTCTCACACATGTTCCTTGCCTTAAGTTTGCTCTGTCCATTCATCACATCTGCACAGAAAGTTGACTATTCACAAGTTGCAGTGCCGGAAGAGAATGGTTTAGACTTGGTAAAGATAACTCGTGAAAGCGACTATGTATGCCTGCCTAATGTAAAACGAGACAGAATGGGAGTAAATTGGCTCACAAATAGAATTCTTGCAGTATCTCCCGATGGACAGAACATTGCATATCTCTCATTTAGAGACAACACAACCAATATCTTTATAAAAGATATTGATCGACAGGGCTCTTCTCGCAAGAGAACAAATCGTGCATCAGTTGTTGACTTCACTTATTCTCCTGATGGCACTAAAATATGCTTCACAGAATCAAAGGGGAAATACAATCAGATGTTCATTACAGATGCCTCAAATGGATATGTATGCAAACAAATCACATCTGAATCACAAGACTATGCTCCAATTTACAGCTCTGACATGAAAAACATATTTTTTACACGCCTTGAGAATAGAGGAGCCTCCGTATGGTCTTTTAATGTGGATGACAAATTTTTATCCTCTTACGCACCTGGGCTTAATCCTTGTCCGGCTAAAGACACAAATATAGTATATGTAGCGCGCACAAATTCAAACGGCAAAGGCGAGATTTGGAAAATTGACATAGACAAGGGAGAAGAAGAATGCATTGTAACTGATCCCAACAAGTCGTTTTATTCTCCTATGTTATCTCCTGATGGAGAAACGCTACTAATGGTTGGATCATCAAATATCATCACAAATAAATTCAATTACTGGAATACCGACATATATACATGTAAAATTGATGGAACAAACCTAATGCAGCATACCCATCACGCTGCCGACGACCTCAGTCCCGTGTGGAGCGTTGATGGCAGACACATATATTTCATCTCTCAGAGAGGGAATGCAGATGGGGTTGCGAATATCTGGAGAATGACTTTTAATCAATAAATTTCAAATCAATTCAATCATTATGAAAGCATTAAAATCAATCCTTGCTATCTTGGCTCTGATTGTTGCTATGCCTACTTTCGCCCAATTCACCACAGGTGGAAACAGCAGAGGCGGAAATTCGGGCTATACTGAGGCATCAATCGAAAAAGGTTATAGAGGTTTCCTCGACCTTGGCTATGGCATTGGCGTAGGCGACGTTGCAGAAGGACGCATCGAAGTTTCAACCGCACACGGCTACCAATTCAATCAATACTTCTTTGCAGGCGTGGGTGTAGGCTTCAACTACTTCCACGATGGCAGCTCTTGCAATCTACCGATTTTCGCTGACTTCAGAGGCACTATGCCCTTGACTGACAGCAAAATCGCTCCGTTCTTAGATTTCAAAGTAGGATATTCTGTACTTGATGTTGAAGGCTTCTATTGCTCCCCCAGCATCGGTATTCGTGTCGCCACTTCTGGAAAGAGCGGATTCAACATTGGCTTAGGTTACGAAGTCCAAAAATTTGATGCTTACTGGAGCAAACTGAATGCAGGAGCCGTTACCATCAAAGTGGGTCTTGACTTCTAATAAAATCCTATATAAAACAATTTTGATTCTAAGTCATTCAGAGATGGGGTCGTGTCGAAAAGCACGATCCCATCTGTTCTTTGCATTTCGCCACCAAAATTTCCCACATCAAAGGTGTAGGAGGTAGTCGATGAGGCGGTTGGTTGCGTATTCGAGTTGGTTGAGGACGAGTTCGAATCCCTCGGCGCCTTCATAGTAGGGATCAGGCACGTAGTCGTAGCCCTGTGAGGGGTCGAGCCAACGCCCCATTGACACGACTTTAGCCTCCGCTTCGGGTGTGGGAGCCATCCGGCGCAGATTGCGCACATTGCTTAAGTCCATCCCCACTATGACGTCAAAATCGTCGAAGTCGGTCTCATGCACTTGGCGCGCATGATGAGTGAGCTTGTAGCCGCGACGTGCCGCAGCCGCACGCATGCGCGAGTCGGGGAAATCGCCTATATGATAGTCGCCTGTGCCGGCCGAATCGACAGTCCACCCTGTAATTCCTCTGCGCTTGAGGGCAGCCAAAAGCACGCCTTCGGCAGCGGGAGAGCGACAAATATTGCCGAGGCAAACGAAAAGGACGCGCCATGTGCGCGCCCTCTCGTTGTCGTATTGTAATTTTTCCTTCATGCCGGCATCAATTCAGTCCACGATTGCGAAGCAAAGCGTCAACCGAAGGCTCAGCGCCACGGAAGCGCACAAAGAGCGTCATCGGGTCCTCGCTGTCGCCGGCCTCAAGCACGTTCTCCTTGAACGACTTGGCAGTGGCAGCATCAAACACGCCTTTCTCCTTGAAGAGCTCAAACGCATCAGTATCGAGCACCTCAGCCCAAAGGTAGGTGTAATAGCCCGAAGCATAACCGTCGCTGCCGAAAATATGCTTGAAGTAGGGAGCGCGGTAGCGATATGTAAGCTCCTTCGGCATTCCGATCTTCTCCGACACCTTTTGCTCGAAAGCAGCCACATCGATGTCTCCCTCAGGATTGAGCTTGCCAAATTCAAGGTCAAGAAGAGCTGCGCCGACCAGCTCGCCTGTTGTGAAGCCCATGTTGTGGGTTGAAGCGGCATCGAGCTTGGCAATCAGTTCGTCGGGAATCACCTCGCCTGTCTTGTAGTGGTGAGCATATTGCTTCAGCAACTCGGGAGTCATTGCCCAGTGCTCATTGATTTGCGAAGGCAGCTCCACGAAATCGCGGTCAACGTTGGTGCCGGCAATTCCTTTGTAGCGCACCTTCGTGAGCATTCCGTGCAGGCCATGGCCAAATTCGTGGAACATGGTCTCAACCTCGTCGAGAGTGAGCAGAGCAGGGGTAGTGGCGGTGGGCTTGGTGAAGTTGCCTACATTGTAGATGATGGGGCGTTCCCATGAGCCGTCGGCGAGTTGGCTTGAGCCATTGAATTCGCTCATCCATGCGCCCTGGCGCTTTGAGGCGCGAGGAAAATAGTCGGTCATGAACACAGCTACATGTTCGCCGGTGGCAATGTCGGTGACATCGTATACATCAACCTCGGGATGATACTTGGGGGCGTCGGGCAGCGGAGTGAACCTCACGCCGTAGAGAGTTTCGGCAAGCAGGAACAAGCCCTTCTTCACCGAGTCGACAGCGAAATACTCACGCACTTTAGCCTCGTCGAGGTCGTATTTCTGCTTGCGCACTTTTTCAGCGTAATAGTAGTAGTCCCACGGCTCGATTTTGAAGTTGCCGCCCTCGGCGTCAACCACGGCTTGCATTTCCTTCACTTCCTCGCCGATGCGCTTAACGGCCGGCTTCCAGATTTGCATAAGCAAATTTTCGGCGTTTTCCACCGTCTTGGCCATCACCTTGTCGGTCATCAAGCTGCCAAACGTATCGTAGCCAAGCAAAGCGGCCTTCTTTGCGCGAGCCTGCAGTATCTCGTTGATAACGGGGTAGTTGTTGTATTCGCCCTCAGATGCCAAGCTGGTGTAGCCTTGGTATATTTCACGACGAAGCTCACGATCATCGGCGTATTGGAGCACCGGCAGGCGGCTTGGAGCCTTAAGGGTGAACATATAGCCCTCAACGCCGTTGGCGGCAGCAGTCTCCTGAGCCTGGGCGATGCTCGAAGCAGGCAGGCCCGACAAGCGGTCGGAATTGGTGGTGGTTACGCTGAACGAATTTGTGGCGTTGAGCAAGTTCTTGTTGTATTTCAAGAAGAGGTCGGCGAGCTGGCTGTTGACTGCCTTCAATTCCTCCTTTTGCTCTGGAGTGAGCATTGCGCCGTTCTGCACGAAGCGCTTGTAATATTTTTCGGTGAGGCGCTGCTGATCGCGATCCAAGTTGGCGCTGTTCTCGTATACGGCCTTTACGCGAGCAAAGAGCGAGTCGTTCATCATCACCTCGTCGCTGTGGCGCGAATATGCTGGCGAATATACCTCGCTGATTGCGTCGAACTCAGGGCATGCATCCGTCTCGGTGAGAGCATCGAATACATATCCTACGCGGTCGAGGATTGGCGATGCCATGTCGAGCGCATGGATGGTGTTTTCGAAGGTAGGTTCTTCTGGATTAACGATTATAGCATGGATGTTGGCATTGTGCTCGGCAAAGCCGGCCTCCATTGCCTCGAGGTAATCGTCGTAGTGGATTTCATCGAATGGAGGTATTTTATACTGGGTAGTGTACTCTGCCAGAAACGGGTTCTGGTGCGCTTGT
The DNA here is from genome assembly GCA_964582335.1 of uncultured Bacteroides sp. Taxonomy (GTDB): domain Bacteria; phylum Bacteroidota; class Bacteroidia; order Bacteroidales; family Muribaculaceae; genus CAG-873. The sequence goes on along the minus strand of CAZORI010000012.1, from coordinate 17,114 downwards.
TGCTTGGTACACATGGTGGTAGTGGCAGTCAGTGCAGCCATGCATGTGATTGTTAGTAAGTAACGTTTCATTTTTGTATTGATAATGATTGATTGTTTTTCCATTATTTGATTATGGCATCGATGGCGAGTGCCGCAAGCTGCAGGCCAAACGCCGCTGTCACGGCCATAGACGTGCCTTTTGGCTCGCCGCTCACCGGCTCGTCGCTCCATACGCACTGGAACTTGCGGGCCGGAAACCGTCCGGAACGCTTGAAGCGGTCGCGAAGCGCCCGAGCCAATGGGCATCCCACCACCTTCCAAAATTCGGAGTGGCGCACTCTCGACGGGTCCTTGCGGCGCGCCGCCCCCATCGACGAGAAAAACTTCACAGAAGGCGTGGAGGTGCACTGGCGTATCAGGGCCATCTTCGCCTCTATCGAGTCGATTGCGTCGATCACCACATCGTAGCCAGGAATGCCGAATTCGTCGGCATTTTCGGCCGAGTAGAAAGCTTTGTTAGCCTCTATCTCGCATTCCGGCCTTATATCAGCGAGTCGCTTAGCCAGGACATCCACTTTCGGCTGCCCTATGGTGAGCGTTGTGGCCGGCAACTGTCGGTTGATGTTGCTTACATCCACATCGTCGGCATCGACAATCGTGATAGCCCCAACCCCTGTGCGCACCAACGCCTCGGCACACCAAGAGCCCACGCCGCCCATGCCTATGAGAAGCACGCGTGCGTTGGCCAATTTGTCCATAGCCCCCTCGCCAAACAGCAGCCTGGCGCGCTGCAACGACTCGTACATCGCGCGCAATTATAGCAAGGCGCGCACGCCCAATGAGTAACTCTTTATGCCGAATCCACTGATTGAGCCGGCGCAAACCGGCGCAATAAGCGATCTGTGACGGATTTCCTCTCTTGAAAACACGTTGCTCAGATGCACCTCCACCACCGGCACGGGGATACCGGCGATGGCGTCGGCGATGGCGAGCGACGTGTGGGTGTAGGCGCCGGCATTGAGCACGATGCCTGCCACTCCTTCGTCGTATCCGGCGTGATGCAGACGGTCGATTATCGACCCCTCATGATTGCTCTGCCACCACTCAATGTCGGCGACATCGGCAAATTCGGCATTCACGCGCAATGCAATGTCGTCGAGGGTGTCGTGGCCGTATATTTCAGGCTGGCGGCGGCCAAGCAGATTGAGGTTGGGTCCGTTTATTACTAATATCTTTTTCATTTTGCAGGCAGGATTATTTGTGCACATCTACTTTGCGGGTGGGCGGAAGCATCTCGTTGCGGCGGTCCACAGCATCGATCACTTCGTGGGCGAGATGGATGAAGGCCTGTGCCGATACTGTGTCGCCAAGCGCTATCGGCTCGCCGCTATCGCTGTGCTCGCCCACGGCAGCCACCAATGGTATCTTGGCCAGCAGCCGCGCATTCAACTCATCGGCCAGGCGCTCAGCGCCGCCATTGCCAAATATGTAATATTTTTCTTCAGGATGGAGCTCGGGGGTGAACCAGGCCATGTTTTCCACGATGCCAAGCACGGGCACATTCACCTTCTCGCCCCGGAACATGGCTATGCCGCGACGCGCATCGGCAAGGGCAACCTCCTGCGGCGTGCTCACAACCACGACCCCGGTGATGCCCAACGTCTGCACCAACGTGAGGTGTATGTCGCTCGTGCCGGGAGGCATGTCGATGAGGAAATAGTCGAGCTCGCCCCAGTCGCCGTCCTTGATGAGCTGGTTAAGCGCTCGCGAAGCCATGGCTCCGCGCCACACCATCGCGTCCTGCGGATTGACGAGAAAGCCTATCGAAAGCACTTTCACTCCATATTTCTCCAGAGGTATGATCATGGCATGGCCGTCGACTTCGTGCATGTATAGCTGCTCGCCTTCTGCGCCAAACATCTTTGGCACCGATGGCCCGAAAATATCGGCGTCGAGCAGGCCCACCTTGTAGCCTTCGCGAGCAAGGGCCACGGCGAGATTAGCAGCCACCGTGGATTTTCCCACACCACCTTTTCCCGATGAAATGCCGATGATGTTCTTCACTCCAGGCAGCGGAGCGCGCTTGGGGGCTGCCTGTGCCTCTTGCTTGGTGGTCTTTGTGCTTATCTCCACCTCCAAATCGGCGCCTAAGTGAGTGCGCAAGGCAGCTTCGGCGCTTTTCACAAGCGATTTCATGAATGGGTCGGTTGGCTTTTCAAACACAAGTGAAAACGACACCTTGCTACCATCGATGCGCAAGTCGTCGTCTACCATGCCGAGCTCTACAATGTTCTTGCCATTGCCGGGATACCGCACTGTGCTCAGAGCGTCGGTTATAAGTTTGGGATATAATGTTTGCATTGTGAATGTTTGTATATGGGTTGTTGTCATGCTTCGGGAGCTGGTATATTGCCCTGGATAACACCGCGCGAATAGCTGCGGTAGGTGTCCTCCGGGATTTCCACATCCGGCTCTGCGAGAACGTGAGAAGGCTGCATTGCCCAAGAAAGGAATTTTATGGTGAGCCCGCGCTGCAGCCATTGCTGCTCGTAGTGGGTGCGCATATTTGGCACCGGGATTACGGGCTTAAGCTCCTCCATCGTGGAGCCGGCATACAAGTCGTCGACATCATGCTCAGGCGCAATGCCCGACGCCTGCAGCATCGCACGAGTGTAGGCATAGAGAAAAGGGCTGTCTGTCTTTAGGTGCACCTTGCCCCCGGGGGCGAGCACCTTGCGGTACATTTCCAAGAAATTGGTCGACGTGAGGCGCTTGCGCACTTTGCGCATCTGCGGGTCGGGGAAGGTGATCCATATCTCGCTCACCTCGCCCGGAGCGAAGAAAAGCGGCAGCAATTCAATCGACGTGCGCAGGAATGCTACATTACCCAAGGCTTTCTCGTCGGCGAGCTTCGCGCCGGTGTACATGCGGGCGCCCTTGATGTCGATGCCTATGAAGTTTTTGTCCGGGCAGAGCTGTGCCAGTCCCACGGTGTATTCACCCTTGCCGCATCCAAGCTCGAGCACTATGGGATTGTCGTTGCCGAATCGCTCATGCCAGCGTCCGCGCCAGGGAAACCCATCGCGCTGCACCACCCCATAAGGATACTGCAACACGCAATCGAAGCGCTCCATTTCGGCGAATTTGCGTAGCTTGTTCTTGCCCATAGATATTTTCGTGCTATTGTTTGTTTCGCAAATTTACTAAATAAAAGTGACATTGTGAGTTGGATGCCCCACAAAATAAGCAAAAAAAGCCCCGGACAGCGTGTGAAAGCATGTCCGGGGCTTTTGTGGTATTTGTCAGAGATCCCAAACCACATACATGGCGCCCCATGTGAATCCGGCGCCGAATGCAGTGAGGATGAGCTTGTCGCCTTTGTGCAGCAGGTGGCGCTTCTCGTCGAGACACAAGGGAATTGTGGCGGCTGATGTATTGCCAAGGTGCTCAATGTTGACAAGCACTTTGTCCATCGGCACGCCGGCGCGCTGCGCTACGGCTTCGATTATGCGAAGATTGGCCTGATGAGGCACTAAGTAGGCGATGTCGTCAATCGTAAGGTTGTTGCGCTTCATCACGTCGAGGCTGCTGGTGAGCATGTCGGTGACAGCGTGCTTGTATACCGAGCGACCCTCTTGATACAAGTAGTGGTGGCCGGCGTCGACGGTGGCGTGAGTAGCAGGCTCTACTGAGCCGCCGCCCTTCATCACCAGGTGTGGCAGGCCAGAGCCGTCGACGTGGAATACACCGTCGATCACGCCTACGTTAGGCTCTTCGGTGGGAGTGAGCAGCACACATGACGCGCCGTCGCCAAAGAGCGGACACGTGGCGCGGTCCTGATAATTGACCATCGATGACATCTTCTCGGCAGCAACAATCACGATTTTGCTGTACATGCCCGAGCGTATGTATGCCGTGCCGTTCTGCAGAGCTACAAGGAAGCCTGCGCAGGCAGCCTGAATGTCGTATGCGTATGCATTGCTGAGATTGCAGTCGTGCGCTATGACTGAAGCAGTGGATGGAAACCGGTAGTCGGGATTGGATGTGGCGCAGACGAGCAGGTCGATTTCGTCAGCCTTAACACCAGTGTCCTCAAGCAACTTGTTCACTGCCTTTGCTCCCAAATACGAACTGCCGGCACCCTCAAGCTTGAGGATGCGGCGTTCTTTGATGCCTACGCGTGAGGTAATCCATTCGTCATTTGTGTCGACCATCTTCGACAGCATCTCATTGTCGAGAATGTCGTCGGGGACGTACGAAGCAATGCCGGATATGCGAGCGTTGAGCATATTGTTATTGTACCTCTTCCTTTACGATTGCCTGGCGTCCGCGATAGTATCCGCATTCGCCGCAAATAGTGTGATATACATGCCATGCGCCGCAGTTGGGGCAGATAGCGATAGTAGGCATTACAGCCTTGTCGTGGGTGCGACGCTTGGCTGTGCGGGTCTTAGATTGTTTTCGTTTAGGATGTGCCATGATTTTTTATGTTGTTTTGTTTTTTTATTTTGTGCTGACTGCAGTCTCTCGCCATTAGGAACCTATTCGTCTAATTCCTGGCTTGAGTCCATGCTGTCCATTTCGTCAATAAGGTTGTTCTCCAGCTCGGCGTCTTCGTCGTTGGTGCGAGCGCTGTGCTTGCGCAGCATTGCCACCATCTGCCGGTTGCACTTGCCCATAGGGTGCACGTGCTTCATCGGGATGGCCAACACTACGGTGTCGTATATCATATAGGCCACGTTGTAGTAGTTGTCGCTGTTGGGGATCACGAGCAGATCGTCGCTTTCGTCGTTGTAGTCGTCGCCGTATTCCACCATCAAGTGGTATGAGGCATCAATTGGTATCACCAAATCGTCGAGGCAGCGGTCGCACAGGGTAGTGACATCGCCCGTGACATGAAATTTCAAATCGTAACGGTCGCGCACAGTGGTCACTGTCAGCTTTACGTCGAGATTTGCGTCGCGCACGTCGGTATTCTCCATGTCTTCAAAGAATTTTTGGTTGAGATGGAGATCAAAGTCATGCGAGCCTTCACCAAGGCTCTTCAGTGGTATGTTGAATGCCGAAAACTTGCCCATGGCTTATAAAATCGTGAAAAATCACGCAAAGTTACGTAAATAATCCGCAATTACAAAGTATTTGCGGATTATTTTTGCTATGTGCGTGTGTGTCTGAGCCGTAACAGAGCGTCACTGCATGCCCGAAACAGCCACTTCACGGCTGATTTTGCTCACAAGGCCTTGGAGCACCTTGCCCGGGCCAAGCTCAACAAACTCGGTGGCGCCGTCGGCAATCATGTTGCGCACGGTCTGCGTCCAGCGCACGGGCGCGGTGAGTTGGGCTATAAGGTTGCCCTTGATTTCTGCCGGGTCGGTGTGTGGCAGGGCGTCTACGTTCTGGTACACCGGGCACTTGGGAGCGTGGAACTCGGTGCGGTCGATGGCTTCGGCCAATTCGGCACGCGCAGGCTCCATGCACGGCGAATGGAAGGCGCCGCTCACGTTGAGCTTCAGCGCACGCTTTGCGCCGGCAGCCTTAGCGAGCTCGCACGCCTTGTCGATGGCTTCGTTCTCGCCCGAAATCACTATCTGCCCGGGGCAATTATAGTTGGCGCACACGGCCACGCCGTCGACGCTTGCACATATCTCCTCGACTTTCTCGTCGGGAAGGGCAAGGATCGCTGCCATAGTCGAGGGCTTAAGCTCGCACGCTTTTTGCATGGCTTGCGCTCTGGCCGACACAAGGCGCAGCCCGTCGTCGAAGCTGAGCGCTCCGGCTGCCACCAGCGCGCTGAACTCGCCGAGCGAGTGTCCGGCTGTCATGTCGGGCTTGAATTCGTCGCCCAGGCTCAGGGCAAGAGCCACGGAATGGATAAATATGGCCGGCTGGGTGACACGAGTCTGCTTTAGCTCTTCGTCGGTGCCGGCAAACATGATGTCGGTGATGCGGAAACCTAATATTTCATTGGCTCGCTCCATCAATTCGTGCGCTTGGGCGTTGTTGTCATAGAGGTCTTTGCCCATGCCTACAAATTGAGCCCCTTGGCCGGGGAATACGTAAGCTTTCATTGCTATATTTGTTTATAATTCTTAAATGTCGGTATAAATGGAGTGCAAAGATACAAAAAAATCGGAAATAATTCGTAACTTTACGCAATAAATCTGTTTTAAGCCCTATAGCGGATGCTTCTCCTCCCCTGCAAGGGCGCTTAACCTTTAACAACTGCAATCAATCATGGCACTTCTATTTTTAGGCCTGCGAGGCCCTCAGCTTATCTTCATTGCGTTTGTGATACTGCTCGTGTTCGGAGCCGGACGCATCCCGCAGATTATGCGCAACCTTGGCAAGGGCGTGCACGCATTCCGCCAGGGCGTGGAAGACGCCAAGGCTGAAATCAACAAGGAAATCACACCAGCAGCCCCTGCCAAAGAGAAAATAGTGGCCGACGAAGAAAAGAAATAAGCCATGCCAGCATCCGAAATGAGCTTCTGGGGACATCTCGATGCTCTGCGGGTGGTGCTCATGCGCATAGCTTTTGTGGTGATATCCCTGGCCATCGTTGCATTCTGCTTCATGCCGTGGATATTCGAGCATGTGATTACCGCGCCCTGCACGGATGACTTCCCCTTGTACCACGCGCTAAGCTTTGTGCGTGGCGACGGCACGTGGATTCCCGACATGGCAAGCAGCGGCTTCCATGTCGAGCTGATCAACATTGAGCTCGCTTCACAGTTCATTGTGCACATGTCAGCCTCGATATGGCTTGCCTTCGTTGTGGCCTTCCCAATAGTGCTGTGGCAATTGTGGACCTTTGTGGCTCCGGGGCTGTATCCGCATGAGAGGCGTGGCGCCGGCAAGGCCTTTCTCGCCGGCAACGCCATGTTCTATTTAGGCATAGCAGTGGGCTATTTCATGGTGTTTCCCCTTGCACTGCGCTTCTTGGCCGACTATCAGCTCAGCGACCGCATTGCCAACACCGTGTCGCTGACTTCGTATATGGACACGTTCTTCATGCTGGTGCTTATGATGGGGCTCGTGTTCGAGCTGCCTTTGTTAGCCTGGCTTTTGGGCAGAATGGGACTGCTGAGGCGCGGCTTCTTCTCGCGCTACCGCAAATACGCCGCAGTGGGCATTCTTGCGCTCGCAGGCATCATCACCCCCACCAGCGACTTGATGACGCTCTTCATGGTGTTCGTGCCAGTATACGCCTTGTGGGAGGCAAGCGCAATGCTTGTGCCTGCCGCGGCGCATGAGCCGGACACCTGACAACTCGTAAAAATTATACACTTGACACATAACCACTATTAATGAATCTTCTTGTCCGCATCATCATTGCCATCGCTCTTGGCATCGGAGCCGGCTACGTGGCACCCGAGTGGCTTGCTCGCATCTTTATCACGTTCAACGGCGTATTCTCGCAGTATCTTGGCTTCATTGTGCCGCTGCTTATTGTGGGCTTTGTGGCTCCGGCCATAGCCGAGCTTGGCAAGAGCGCCGGCAAAATGCTGCTTGCCACGGCCATCATCGCCTACGTGTTCACGTTCATGTCGGGCGCAATCAGCTATTTCACCGGCAATTGGCTGTTCCCGTCGATGATCAGGCCCGACACCTACATCGAGGCGGCCACCACGAGCTCGTCGCTCGCTCCGTTCTTTACAATGGACATACAGCCGATTTTGGGCGTGCTTTCGGCGCTTGTGCTTGCATTCGTGCTTGGCCTTGGCACCGCCAAAGTGGGCAACTCAGTGCTGAAGGATGGCCTTGAGGGCTTCCGCAATGTGATTGCGTGGATAATCAACAAATCAATCATACCTCTGCTGCCCCTCTACATCTTCGGCATATTCCTCGACATGACCATCAGCGGACAGGTAGGAGGCATTCTGCTCACGTTCATAAAAATCATAGTGGTGATATTCGCGCTGCACGTATTCGTGCTGGTGCTCGAATACTGCATCGCCTCAATATTCTCGCACCGCAACCCGTTCAAGGCTCTATGGTGCATGATGCCCGCCTACTTCACTGCGCTCGGCACATCGTCGTCGGCAGCCACAATACCAGTGACGCTAAAGCGCGCCATCGCGATGGGCATCAACAAGGACGTGGCAGGATTCACAATACCGCTGTGCGCCACCATCCACATGTCGGGCTCCACGCTCAAGATCGTGGCATGCGCGCTCGCCCTGATGATAGCGCAAGGCCATCCCTACGACACGTCGCTCTTCATGGGATTCATCGCCATGCTCGGAATCAGCATCATTGCCGCGCCCGGCGTGCCCGGCGGCTCGATCATGGCATCGCTGGGCATACTTAGCTCAATTCTGGGGTTCACCGACGCCGACAATGCTCTGATGATAGCCTTGTACATATCCATGGACAGCTTCGGCACTGCCTGCAATGTCACCGGCGACGGAGCGATAGCACAAATCATCGGCCGTCTCTTCGCCAAATCCATCTCCGCGTCGGCCGGAGCGCAGCAAGCATAGCACCCAACGTAGCGCTACATAATTCTTATATATGAAGCTGAAGAGTTACAAGAATCCGCCGCAAAAGAAGTGGCCGCAAATCATTGCTGCTCCGCACAAGCAGCCCGTGCCTTCGTCGCGGATGGCCGACATCGTAGCCGCTGTGGAGAAGGACGGCGACCCGGCGCTTCGCCGCATCGTAAAAGAGACGAAGGACTGCGTGCCGCGCAGCTGGGTGGTCGACAAGCGCAATGTCGCCAAATTCCAGAAAGGCATCACCGAAGAGGCGAAAGCGCGACTGAAGGCTCTGAAGACAGCACTCACCGAGGTGCATCGCGACCAATTGCCCGACCCCGTGCTGGTGCGCACGTCGGCCGGCATAGAATTCTGCCGTCAGGCCGTGCCGGTGCGCACCATAAGCATCTGCCTCGACCCCGACCCCGCCACGGCCGCCACATCATTGATGATGATTGCCGTGCCAGCACAGGTGGCCGGCTGCGAAAGCATCAACGCATGCATTGCTCCCGGCCCCGACGGAACATTTTCCCCTGAGCTGATGTATACGGCCTCGATTTGCGGCATCGACAAGATTTACTGCGTCGACGGCGAAGCGGCCGTAGCCGCAATGTCAGTAGGCACCGCCACGATAAAGAAAGCCGACAAATTGTTTGTGGCCGATGCGCGAATAGCTGCCGCCCTGCCTGCGCGAATTGCGGAGAAGGTGCAATGCGTAGCGCTTTCGCCCTTGCCAAGCAGCATACTTGTTATGGCCGACGACGCAGCTGATGCCGCATCGGTGGCCTCCGCGCTGGCCGACTGCGCTGCCCACTGCAAAGACACAAATCTGGTGCTTGTGTGCGCATCAGCGCGCTATGCCCTGCGTGTGGAACGCGCCATCGACAAGCTGATGCAGCGCTCGCCCCTTAGCGCCGGCGTCCTGGCTACGCTATCCAATACGCGCATGGTAATTTTCGAGGGCGAGGATTTCCGATTCAACGCGCTCGACTTCGCCAACATGTACGCCCCCGACCAGCTGCTGCTCTTGGTGCAAGATCCGGCCGTGCTGGCCGAAGGCGTGTATGCGGCCCGTGTGGTGCAATGCGGCGACGGCATCGACATGAGCCAACGCATGCAGTGCGGAATCAACGCGCTTGCCCACGCCGTGGCGCCTCCCGATGTGGCTGGCACTATAGGCATGCCCGACCTTATGCACAACATCGACTTCATAACAAAGTCGCCCCCCACCGCTTAGTCAGACACAACAATAGCCTTACTGTTAATTAAATTCATAAAGTTCTTTATCCAAATGTTAAGTCGCAATTACGAATCTGTGCTTCGCACAATGGAGACACCCTTCTACTTCTACGACATAGCCTTGCTGCGCCAAACCCTGGAGAGCGTGACAATGGAAGCAAAAAAATACGGTTATTACTTGCATTATGCCATAAAGTCAAACTTCGACGACTATCTGCTGGGCATCATACGCGAATACGGATTGGGCGTCGACTGCGCCTCGGGCAACGAAGTGGCAAAGGCCATCGAGGCCGGCTTCGACCCCAAGACCATCGTGTATGCCGGAGTGGGCAAGAGCGACAAAGAGCTACGCTACGCCATAAGCCAAGGCCTGGAGTCAATCAACGCCGAGTCGCTGCAAGAGCTCGAAGTGCTCAACGAATTGGCGGGGGATATGGGCATTAAGCCAGAAGTGTGCCTGCGCGTTAACCCCGACATCGACCCTCGCACCAACCACTGCATCGACACGGGGCAAGCCGACAGCAAATTCGGCATAAGCTACGAAGAACTGCAGGAGAAAGCGGAGTGGATAAAGACGCTCGCCAACATCCGCATCAAAGGCATGCACATACACATCGGCTCACAGATACGCGAACTGCACGTGTTTGAAAACATGTGCCGCAAGGCCAACAGCATATACAATTGGCTCGTGGACCACGGATTCAACATTGAGATGGTGGACTGCGGAGGCGGCCTGGGCGTGAACTACGACGTGCCCGAAAATGAGCCCATCCCCAACTTCGCGTCTATGTTTTCAATTGTGCATAATTATCTGCGCGTTGGCGACGCAAAGGTGCATTTCGAGTTCGGGCGCTCGATCGTTGCCCAATGCGGTGAGCTGATTACGCGCGTCCTCTTCAACAAAACCACAGCCACGGGGCGTCGACTGCTCATAGTAGACGCGTCGATGACCCAGCTCATACGCCCTATGCTCTATGGCTCGTACCACAACATCGAGAACATATCAGCCTCGGCCGACGAAGATCCGCACGTGAAATACACAATCGTGGGCACGGCTTGCGAGTCGACCGACGTTTTTGGCGAGAACTATACGATGCGCGCCAGCCGACGCGGCGATTTGCTCTCCGTCAAGTCGTCGGGCGCGTATGGAATGTCGATGGCATCTCGCTACAATCTGCACGATTTGCCTCATGCAGTGTATAGCGACCAATTGCCGGCTCACGACAGCATGTCGCGGTAAATGTCGATGGCGGCCTTGATGTCGTCGTCGCTCTCGGTCTGGTTGATTTCAATCTGGCCCACATCACGCAGCAGGGTGAAATTGATATCTTGCTGCGTGTCGTTTTTCTTGTCGTGGCGCATCAGGCTGATAATGGCCGGATAATCCTTGCACTCTACGTCGAAATATCCGTAATGCTCCTTGACGTACGACGCGAACTGATGCATCGTATCGGCAGGGAAGCCAAGCTTCATGCGCGACAATATCAATTCCACCACTAAGCCCCATGCCACTGCGTAGCCGTGAGGGATAGGCGACTTGCGGTCGTTCATGGCAAAGCTTTCGAATGCATGTCCTACGGTGTGTCCCAAGTTGAGAGCCTTGCGCATGCCTGTCTCGCGAGGATCGGCCGACACTATGTTCTGCTTCACCTGCACGCTCTGCTGTATAAGATTCAGCAGCTCGTCGGACGATGCAGTGCCGTTGGTGACGTCGTAGCGCATCAAAGCGGCCAGTGTAGCCGAGTTGTCGAGGAGGCCGTGCTTGAGCATTTCTGCGTAGCCCGACAGCAGCTGCTGCACCGGCAGCGTATTGAAGAATTTGGTGGATATAATCACGGCCTCAGCGTCGGCGAATGCTCCAACTTCGTTTTTCAGCCCATTGAAGTTGATTCCGGTCTTGCCACCCACGGCGGCGTCGACGGCGCCAAGCAGAGTGGTGGGCAGATTGATGAAGCGTATGCCTCGCTTGAACGTTGCAGCCGCAAATCCGCCGATATCGGTGATTACTCCGCCGCCCACGTTGATAATCACCGACTTGCGCGACGCTCCTTGGCTCGACAATCCTTTCCAGATGCTCTGCAAAGCCTCAATCGACTTGTTCACGTCGCCCTCGGGCACTTTTATTACTGTGGCTTCCCCCACAGCCTTGCTTTGGCTCGAGAGAATCGGCAACACTAATTCGGCGGTGTTGTCGTCAACCAGAACAAACACGTTGGGCGCGTCCATGCTCTTCACTAAATCATCAAGCACTTCTATCACGAAATTGGTGTATATTACTTGCTGCATAATTCTATATATTGTAGTGTTGGAAAATAAGGGTTGTGCCTCAATGGCTTTGATTCATAAGATATAACAATTCCGGAAGCATTTCGGCACATTCAGGCATGCTTTCAAACACGATCGACGCTCCAGCCTCGGCCAGCGCCGTCGTGGGTATGGGCCCTGTGGCAACGGCTATAGTGAATGCTCCCGAGCGCGCAGCCGACTCCACGCCCAAAGGCGCGTTCTCAAACGCAATCGACTGCCAAGGCTGTGCGCCCGCCAACGCCATAGCTTTGATATAGGGGTCGGGGTGAGGCTTACCGTGCTCGGTGTTGAATGCCGTTATCATCTTGTCGGCGCTGAACGCGCCGGGGAAATCGCGCTCAAGGCGGTCGATGAGGCTGCGCTGCCCCGAACCAGTGACGAGCACGCGCTCTATGCTATTGTCCATAAGCGTCTTCAGCACTGCTTTTGCTCCTGGCATAGGGCTTACTGACGGCATTGCCTTGAAGTTGGCGCTCTTTATGGCGTATAGCCTTTTTATCTCATCGTCGGTGGCTTCGCGCCCGTATTGCCGGTTGAAAAGTATATTGATGGTTGATGCCCCGGTGCGACCCTCGTAAAGGAAGAATTCATCGCGGTCGGCTTGCAAACCGGCACAGTCGGCCATCTGCTTCCACGCATCAGCATGATGCGGCATCGAGTCGTAGAGGGTGCCGTCCATGTCGATCAGTGCAGCCTTTGGCTCAATTCTGTCGCAGCCATGCTCGCAGAGGTAATTGCTTATTGCTTGCTGTAAGCTGTTCATTGGTCGAAAAGTCCGTTTTGTTTCATGTATAGGCTGTCGGTGGCCGAGATGGTGTCGCCCTGGGCATTGTAGTCGAGTGGAGTCAATTCGACATTGTTGACTCGAAGATCCCTGAGTCGGGCATGGCTTGCGCCTCGGCGGAACACATCCTCAAACTGGCTTATCAGATTGATACGCGTGGTGTCGACAAGAGCGTGGTCGAGCGACTGCTTTTCGTTGAACCGCGCTTTCCCGATGCGCACCTTGAAGTCTTCGGCGTCGCCCTTGATGTTGATGCCGAATTTAAAGGGCAGAGGCGATTTCAGCACCGCCACATGGTAGTTGTAGTTCATGTCGAGGTCGTTGGTGCCCTGCACGCCCAGCCGGTATCGATCGAAGTCGAAGATGAATGGAAACATCTGCATCTGATTATCTTTCACAATCATCTCAGCCGACACGTGATTGATCATATTCTTATTTTTGTCTTTGAACATCAGCCACTTCGACACGGTCTTGAAGGTTGCCTCGTCAAGGAAAACCAGCGAGTCGCCCTCGATATTGATGGCAGCATTGAGCGATGGCAATATCAGATTCATGTATTTGTCAACATCGCTCGTAGCCACTACTTTGGCAGATATAATGCCTCCAAGGTTGCCTATCATGGGCATAATGGAGTCGACCGACGGCATCAGGTTGAGGAAATTGCGTATATTGAAGTCGCTGAGGTCGAGAGTCATGCCGAATTTCATGTCCGACACCTTAGGAGCGCAATACAGGGCTGAAAAATCGATGCTGCCCACACTTGACGCTGCTCGCAGGTTGCGCAGGCTCAATGCACCGTCGCGCACAAGCACTTCTCCCGAGAAGTTGTGCAGCATCAGATCGGAATAAATCACATTGCGGGCCTTTGCGTCGACCGAAAGGTCAATGTTAACCGGAATCAACAGTGGGCCGGTGGCTTCGCCGTCGGCGGCAAGCGCAATGTCCTCGTCGAGAGCGCTCTCGTCCAAGTCGCCATTTATGCGCAAGTCGGTGTTGGCAGCCCCTGTGAAGAACGCATTAGCCAGTTGGTTTATGTCTATTGTGTCGCTCTCAACATTGAGACTTATCTTCAGGGGCTGCTTCTGCCTCGCCGCGCTCACAGCGCGCTGTATGTTGGTGATTGCACCCGAAACGACAAAATCGCTTTTGCCGCCTACATAGTTGGTGCGGTCGAGCACTATTGAGTCGTTGCAAAATGTGATGCGGAGGCTGTCGATGCGGTTGCGCAGCGGGAAAGCGGCAGTGAACAATCTGGCGCGAGTGGCCGAGAGTGTACCGTCGAGTCGCCAATTGCGCATAAGCCTGCGCATCTCGCGCGTAGTGCCAAAATCTATTGTCTCTATATCAGACGTGTCGGCTGCAACCGTGTCGACTCTGGCGCGGAACCTGCGCGAAGTGTCGGCGTTAGTCACTTGCTTTTTGTGCAGTCGGGTATCGAGGTGTGCTTGTCGCACCATGAAGCGCATGGTGGGGGTGCCGGCGCCCATCGTCCCTATGTCCGCGTTCACTGCAAGCATTGGCAAATGGGCGTTGCCCTGGTAACGCTGCACCGTGAGCGACCCCCTCACTTTCCGCACGTTGAGCATGCTGGAATCTTGCAAAACAGTCAACGAAAGTCGGTCGAGGCTCACAGCACCTCCAATGGGTATTATGGCTGTGGTGTCGGCATCAGGAGCGCGATTTTTTGTGCCAATGCCGAATCTCAGGTCAGTTGCAGCCACGCTAAGGCCACTGTCGAGCATGCGCAAGCTGTCGATTCTTATCGATGCCGTGAGCATGCTGTCGACGCTGCGGTCGGCTTCTGCATCTGTCCGGCCCCTCCTCACTATGCTTTCGTTTGTGCCGAACTTGGCGCCCAGCTTAGTCACAAAAAGCACTGTCGACGTGTCGGGAGCCGCATACCAAAGGTATTTACCGTCGATTGTCCCGCTGACACGCATCTTGTGAAATTTGTTGGGGTCGAGCATCGACATTGATGCTTTCACCTTTGTGTTCATAGTCAGCTGCCCGCGCAGCGTAGCGCCGTCGAGCTTCTGCGTCAGCACGGGAGGCAGATTGTTGAGATTGAGGTCGCCCACAAAACTTCCGTCAAACGCCGGGTCGCTAATCATATTCGTGGCCACGCCCTTTATTTTCAACGACGTGGCAGGGCCGGCCATGCTAAATTTCTTGATGTCGACAGTGACGCTGTCGAGATTGTCGTTAGGCATTGTCAGCGTTGCAGCCAATTCGAAATGCAGCAGGTTGAGGCGTCGCCAACGCACGTAGGTGTCAGGCACGTCGAGATTGAGCAACATGTGGGGTATGCTGTCACGCCCCACCGTGTAAGGGTCGAGCAATCTGGCATTCACGCATAGGCTCATGTCGGTGTACAGGTTCGACGGAATGCTGTATTCTCGCTTGGCCTCGTCAGAAAGCAAATCTAATACGCGAGGCAACGACAGCGGCTGCAGCTCCACGTCGAGAGTCTCGATGGTGAGGTCATCGTCAAAGTTCACAGATGAGTTTATGCGTCCGGCCAATTCGCTAACGGCAAAATCGAAGTCGGCAAAGCGCACCGACATTGGGTGCCGGTGATTCCATTCCACATTGCCGTTGCAGCCAAGATCTATGCTCTGTCCTTGGATTTGCCTCAGCAGCGGTGAGGCAAGATTGGTATGCACCGATATTTTATACATCGGCATCTGCAATGTGTCGGAGCGGGCATCGGCGATGGTTGCATCGCTGATGCTCACACGAGCGTAAATCGAGTCGGCAATGTCGGCGTAGCGTATTTCTTTGGGATTCACTATGGTGAAGCTGCTGATGCTGAAGTCGGGTATTTGCATTGCCTGATCTTCACTGTCGGATGGCTCTACTATAGTGTAGTTGTTGAGGAGGGAGTCTACGCTCACTACATTTACGCCAATTGCGTCGACCACCACATCGCTGAGGTGTATTTTCCCCAAAAGCGTCTGGGGCAGATTGATTCCTCCCGAAAAGCGCCTTAGCGAAAGCAGCGTATCGGCCCACTGGGGCAAGCTGTCACGCCGCGGGGGCGATAGAGCCCTGATATCGCGACTCGCTACCACCAGACTGTCGACCGTAACATTGAGAAATGGGTAATTCCCCTTCAGCCGCAACTCTACGCTGCACAAGCTCACGTCGGCGTTGAGCATCTTGTTGGCAACGGTTTCTACGATTGGCGTCAGCTTTTCGGGACGCAACATCTGCACTGTGGCAATGAGCGTGCCTACTAGCAGGAGCGCAATGGCCATAATGCACCATGCCAGCACTTTAAGTGTGGTGAGCAAATGTCTGTATCGTCGTTTTTTCATGGATAGCAGTGTGGTTTGTTGTTAGCGTGATGTGATGTGGAAACAGCTCTGCTTCAGCTCGTACTTCACGAAGCAGCGGCCTTCGTTGCGCAATCCGTGCATCACCTCGGCAAGCAGGTTTTTGAGGTCTTCCTGGGTGCGGTTGACTGTGACGGAATCGCAGATGAATTTCGAGTAACTGATATCGAACGTGGTGCCATACTGGTGTGTCGACTCTGCTGTGGCATTGCGGTTGACACGACGCAGCTTCGCCACTGTGGCCGGGGTGCGAAGCACGCTCGTAACCTTGATGCGGTAGCTGCCTCCACCTCGAGCCTCGAGCTCGGCATTGAATCGTCGCCCTATCTCGTGCAGCAATTCGGCAGCTTCTGGCACCAGGTAAGGATATGAATGCTTGAGCTCGTCGACGTAGAAATCCTCGCAGCTCTCAATCTCCACCACCGGACGGCGAAGATTCCACACGTCATTCAGGCCTCCGATTGGCTTGATGCCAAGGGCGCGCGCCGACCCAAGGTGCACATAGTTGCTGTCGTTGAACACGCGAGCAAGCGTCGCGCCCAGCGGGTTGATTTTCAATTTTACGCAGCCGTCGTCGGGCATGTCCGGGAGGCATTGCTCATAAGGGTTTCCCTGGTCGTCGAATACCCACGCTATGTCGGGATACGACACTCGGCTCGCAACGGGCTTGCTGGTGCCGGTAACGGCCCACACTCCCACCGCAACAGCCACGCCTACGACCACCAAGAGTATCTTCTTGAGCTCGCTCTTGCGCTTCTGCCTCTTCAGCGTCTTGCCATTTTTGTTTTTATTTTTGCTCTTTTTCTTATGCACTGTCACACTGCGCACTTCTGCTACCGGTATGTTCACGTGTTTTAATTCTTGAATTTACTGTGGTTGATTATGCAAAGTTACAAAATTTCAAAAAAAATTCGTAACTTTGGGGATTAAAACCTACGACGATGGAACTAATAAAATATCCCATAGGCATTCAGACGTTTTCTGACATAAT
>CAZORI010000011.1:0-53424 GCA_964582335.1 uncultured Bacteroides sp. | reverse complement strand
AATTCTTAATTTTTGTATTGTCATGGGAAATGATTAATTTTGCGGACACAAACCGGTCTGGTAGCTCAGCTGGATAGAGCAACAGCCTTCTAAGCTGTGGGTCCCGGGTTCGAATCCCGGCCGGATCACAAGAGCGCCACCAACAGGGGCTCACCCTTACCCACACCCTCCGCATGGACTATAGCATATTAGATTTACTTAGCCTCCTGGGAGCAGTCGGACTGTTTCTCTATGGCATGAAGGTGATGAGCGAAGGCCTGCAAAAAGCCGCAGGCGACCGACTTCGCAACATCCTGGGCGCAATGACCCGCAACCGCTTGTCAGGCCTTGTAACCGGCTTTGGCATCACAGCCCTCATACAGAGCTCGTCGGCATCCACCGTGATGGTGGTAAGCTTCGTCAACGCCGGCCTCATGACCCTGGCGCAATCCATGGCCGTAATCATGGGCGCCAACGTCGGCACCACGTTCACCGCCTGGGTAATCGCCCTATTCGGATTCAAAGTTGACGTATCGATATTCGTGCTGCCCCTCATTGGCGTGGCCATCCCCTTGCTATTCAGCAAGAACGGCAAAACCAAGAGCATCGGCGAATTCATCATAGGCTTCAGCTTCCTATTCATGGGCCTGAGCATGATCAGCAAATACGTGCCCGACCTGCAGAGCAACCCCGAGATATTCAGCGCTCTCAAGCAATACGCCTCGTGGGGCATATGGTCGATAGTGATATTCGTGGCCGTGGGCTTGATAGTGACCATAATCATACAGAGCTCTGCCGCCACATTCGCCATCGTGCTCATCATGTGCACCAAAGGCTGGATCACCTACGAGCTCGCCTGCGCCGTGGTGCTCGGCAGCAACATCGGCACCACCGTCACTCCCTTGCTCGCGTCGATGAGCGGAAACGTGGCCGCCAAGCGCACCGCCATGGGCCACCTGCTATTCAACGTGCTCGGCACGCTGTGGTGCCTGGCAGTGTTCATCCCCTTCGCCCACTTCAACGCGTGGCTTACCGAAGAGATAGGCCAGGGCACCCCCGAGCAGCTCTACCAATTCGTCACCAACCTCGAAATCACCGACCCCGGCCTATACAACCACCTCTTCGACAACTCGCTGCCCGCCGGCCACGACGCGCTGCGCCAAGTGGCGTCGATGCAGAGCAGCGTATCGTTTGGCCTCTCTATCTTCCACACCACCTTCAACATCGTGAACGTGTGCATCATGATATGGTTCTGCAACCTCTACGTGAAGATAGTGGAACGCCTGGTGCCAGCCAAGCACAAGGACGAGGAGGAATTCAGCCTCAAATACATATCTTCGGGCTTGCTGAGCGCATCCGAGCTCAACATAGCCACTGCCGAGAAGGAAATAGGCGTATTTGCCGAGCGGGTGGCGCGCATGGTGAAGATGGGCCAGGAGCTGGTGCACACCAAGGAGAACAGCGAAGAATTCAACACCCTGCTCTCGCGCATTGAGAAATACGAGGACATCAGCGACCGCATGGAGATAGAAATCGCCAACTACCTCAACCGTGTGGCACAGGGCCGCCTCTCCAACGAGGGCAAGGCGCGCATCATGGGCATGCTGTCGATAATCAGCGAGATAGAGAGCATAGCCGACTGCTGCTACGGCATAGGCAAGATATTGCTGCGCAAGATACAGAGCAACATACTTTTCAACGAGGAAATATACACCAACCTCGACGTGATGTTCAAATACGTGGAGCAAGCCTCCGACATGATGGTGGCAATGCTTGGCGACATCGAGAAGGTAGACGAGCGCGCAATCATCGACTCGTACAACAAAGAGCGCGAAATCAACAACCTGCGCAATCAGTATCGCAACGCCAACGTGCCTAACATCAACGAGAAGCACTACGAATACCAGGCAGGCATCTACTATATGGACCTCGTGAACGACCTGGAAAAGACGGGCGACTACATCATCAACGTGGTCGACACCATCAAGGATCAATTCACCGCTCACCGCCGTTAACCACTTACACACTACCGCGCCATGTACAAGAGGCTGCGCTTCCTGCGCATCATATTGTCGCTGCTGCTGCTCACCGCCCTCACATGGACCATCTGCGATGCCGCTTTCGCGGCTTCCGCTCCGGGGCGCGTGCTGCTGCGCATGCAGCTGTTGCCTGCCATACTGGCCGGCGCGGCGGCTTGGATCGTGCTGTGGCTCGTGGCCACTATTTCGATGGGGCGCGTCTACTGCAGCACTGCATGCCCCCTGGGCACCGTGCAGGACGCGGTGGCGCGATGCGGAATGCTCGCCCGCAAGCCCCAGAACCGGCGATACAAATACCACGCCCCCCACGACGCGCTGCGCATAATCGTGCCCATCACCGTGGGCGTGTGCCTGCTGGTGGGATTCATGCCCGCCGTCTACGGCACCGACCCATACACCATCTACGACCGCGTGGCGCAAGCCATCGGGCGCATGTGCTTTGCATTCGGCGCCAGCTTGGCCTTTGCGGGCGTGATGATGGCCGTGGTGGTAACCCTGGCATGGCGGCGCGGACGCCTCTACTGCAACTCGCTTTGCCCCATTGGCGCCCTGCTGGGCCTGCTCAGCCGCCAGCCCATCTACCGCGTTGACATCAACACCGACAAGTGCATCCACTGCGGCAAATGCGAGGACGTGTGCAAGAGCGAGTGCATCAACCTGCGCACATGCGTTGTGGACAATTCGCGCTGCGTGATGTGCATGGACTGCACAGCCATATGCCCCAACGACGCAATCGTGGTGCGCCGCGGGCGCTACACCCTGGCCACGCCCATGATGCAGCCGCTATCCACCGCACCACTCAACAATACCCAATCAAATGAAACAATATCTCGACCTGCTAAGGCACATACTCAGCCACGGCGTTGACAAAGCCGACCGCACCGGCACTGGCACGCGCTCGACATTTGGCTACCAGATGCGCTTCGACCTGAGCGAGGGCTTTCCCCTGCTCACCACCAAGAAGCTGCACCTGAAATCGATTATCTATGAGCTGCTATGGTTTCTGCGCGGCGACACCAACGTGCGCTACCTGCAGGAGCACGGCGTGCGCATATGGAACGAATGGGCCGACCCCGACGGCGACCTCGGACACATCTACGGCTACCAGTGGCGCTCGTGGCCCGACTACAAAGGCGGCCACATCGACCAGATTGCGCAAGTGATTGAGGAGATTAAGACGAATCCCAACTCGCGCCGCATGGTGGTGAGCGCCTGGAACGTGGGCGACCTCGACAACATGAATTTGCCGCCCTGCCACATGTTCTTCCAATTCTACGTGGCCAACGGACGCCTGAGCATGCAGATGTACCAGCGCTCGGCCGACTCATTCCTGGGCGTGCCCTTCAACATCGCCTCCTACGCCCTGCTGCTGATGATGGTGGCACAGGTGACGGGCCTGCAGCCCGGCGAGCTGGTGCACACCATAGGCGACGCCCACATCTACCGCGACCACATGGAGCAGGTGCAGCTGCAGCTCACTCGCGAGCCGCGCCCCCTGCCTCGCATGGTAATCAACCCCGAGGTGAAGGACATCAACGACTTCTGCTACGACGATTTCCAACTCGTCGACTACAATCCGCATCCTCACATAGCAGGCAAGGTGTCGGTATGATCACGATGATTGCAGCCATCACTCGCGACGGCGCCCTGGGTCGAGACGGCGACATGCTCTACCACATCAGTGACGACCTGCGCCGCTTCAAGCAGCTCACCATGGGGCATCCCCTGGTGATGGGGCGCCGCACATTCGAGTCGTTTCCCAACGGGCCCCTGCCCGGCCGGCGCAACTGCGTGGTGACGCGCAATGAAGCCTACCGCCGCGACGGCATAGAGACCTACCCCACCCTCGCCGACGCGCTGCGCGCCG
The DNA here is from genome assembly GCA_964582335.1 of uncultured Bacteroides sp. Lineage (GTDB taxonomy): Bacteria > Bacteroidota > Bacteroidia > Bacteroidales > Muribaculaceae > CAG-873. Next base: position 49,539 of record CAZORI010000011.1, on the reverse strand, counting down.
CGCCCGACGCAATGGTGATTGGCGGCGGCCAAATCTACGCCCAGGCAATGCCCCTGGCCCACACGCTGCACATCACCGAAATTGATGCCGATGGCGAGGGAGCCGACACATTCTTCCCGGCCATCGACCCCGCGCAGTGGCATGCCGCCGACACCGGCGAATGGCGCACCGACCCGCGCAGCGGAGCGCGATACCGATACATCACGTATCGACGAATTTTGTAATGTGGGAAAAAATCACTAACTTTGCGATAAATCCAACAAAAGCCCCGATAGTTCAACGGATAGAATAGAAGTTTCCTAAACTTTTGATTGGAGTTCGATTCTCCATCGGGGTACATTTATTTTAGAGCCGAATGTCAGATTACCCCCGTGAAGACGCAGAATTGGTGCAGCGATTGCGCGACCCGCAATCGTGCCGTGACGCTTTCTCCGAGGTAATCAAGCTATACAGCGAGCCGCTCTACTGGCAGATACGCCGCATGGTGCAGGTACACGACGATGCCAACGACTTGCTGCAGAACACATTCATGAAGGCTTGGCAAAATCTCGAGAATTTTCGCGGCGAAGCCAAGCTATCCACGTGGCTCTACAAGATAGCCATCAACGAGGCTATATCCCACCTCGACCGCGAGCGCAAGCACCAAGGCTTCTCGCTCGACGACCAAGAGGCCGCCCTCGCCGCCCAAATCAAGGCCGACGAGCACATCGACGGCGACGCGCTGGCCCAAAAGCTGCGCATGGCCGTGGCCTCCCTGCCTGAAAAGCAGAGGCTTGTGTTCAACATGAAATACTTCGACGAGATGAAGTACGACGACATGTCGCAGGTGCTCGGCACGTCGGTGGGCGCCCTGAAAGCATCCTACCACCTGGCGGTGAAAAAAATCGAGCAATATTTTGAGGACAACGATTAAACCTTTACGCCAATTTTACATCCAACATTACAAACATTCAGCAACACTACATAGTCATGAAAGATGATAAGCATATATTAGAGCAATTAGGCCACCGCGACGGCATCACCGTGCCCGAGGGCTACTTTGCCGACTTTGCTGCCCGCATGACTGCTTCTCTCCCCGTCACAGAATACGAACAATCGGCATCTGCCCCCGCATTCGTGCCAAAGCGCACATGGTGGCAGCGCGTCAGGCCCTACGCCTACATGGCGGCAATGTTTGCCGGCGTGTGGTGCATGCTCAAGATGTTCACTATGATCACTGTGCCTGCCGACCAATACCCGCAGCCGTCGCCCGTTCTGGCCGAGGCACTCAACAACGACGCATTCATGCGCGACTACGTGCTCGACGACCTCAACCAATGGGACCTCCTCGACGAGATGATGGACGACGGATTCCAGGTATGCTCGATGGAAGCCGAGCCCGATAGCGCAATCGAATACACGCAGGAGATATGAAGAAGATAGCCTTAGCCATAATGCTTGCCCTGTGCGCAGCATGCGCCGCCTGGGCACAACAGCCCGAGCAAAGGGGCATGAGCGACGAAGAGCGTGAAAAATGGCTCACCGAGCTCCGCAACTACAAGCACGACGTGCTTGCGCGCGAGCTGAAACTGACACGCGAGCAGCAGGCCGAGTTCTTCCCCATCTACGACGAGATGGACAACGAGCTCAACCAGATTGCCACCGAGACGCGCGATCTGGAGGCAAAAGTCGACAACGACGCCAATGCCACCGACCTCGAATGCGAAACCGCAGCCCGCGCACTCTTCGAACAGAAGAGCCGCGAAGGCGCAGTTGAGACCGCATACTTCGACAAATTCAAAGAAATTTTATCACCTAAACAATTATTACGCCTCAAAAACGCCGAACGAAAGTTCACCCAACAATTAGTCAGACAGCATGGCCGCAGCAGAGCGGAAGTGCAACGACGCAAACAATAAACAACAACTTTTTCACGACATCCGAAGGGAGCGCGACCTAAGCCGGGCTCCCTTTGGTTTTCTAAATTGAATCAACCTCATCGCCATACGCCATGGAACATCCTGAAAACGACGCGCAATACGCCGGCCTGCAAGTGAACAGCGGCGTGAGCCAGCCGCCAATAGTGAACCCCTACATGCACAAGCGCCCCAAGCGCAAGCCCCTGCCACCACCATCTGAGCTCGTGGAGGGCATCCTCAAGGGCAATGTCACCGACCTCGCCCGCGCTGTCACGCTCGTGGAGAGCATGCAGCCCTCGCATCAGGCTGTGGCTCAGGAAGTGATTGAGAAATGCCTGCCCCACACCGGCAATTCGCGCCGCATAGGCATTACGGGCGTGCCCGGTGCCGGCAAGAGCACGTCGATCGACGAATTCGGCATGCATGTGATTGGCACGGGCCACAAGCTTGCCGTGCTCGCCATCGACCCGTCGAGCGAACGCACCAAGGGCAGCATCCTTGGCGACAAGACCCGCATGGAGCGCCTGTCGGTGCAAAAGGACGCCTTCATTCGCCCCAGCCCCTCGGCAGGAAGCCTCGGAGGCGTGGCGCGAAAGACGCGCGAAACGATAGTGCTGTGCGAGGCTGCCGGATACGACACCGTATTCGTCGAGACGGTGGGCGTGGGCCAGAGCGAAACTGCCGTGCATTCGATGGTGGATTTCTTCTTGCTGATACAGCTGGCCGGAACCGGCGATGAACTACAGGGCATAAAGCGAGGCATCATGGAGATGGCCGACGGAATCGTAATCAACAAGTGCGACGGCGACAACGTGGAACGCGCACATCTTGCGCAGGCCCAATTCCGCAACGCCCTCATGCTGTTCCCGCCCACAGCCAGCGGCTGGACGCCCGAAGTGCTGTGCTACAGCGGGTACTACGGCCTTGGCATCGACGAAGTGTGGGACATGATCGACCGCTACTTCGAATTCGTGAAAGACAACGGGTATTTCGAAACGCGCCGTCGCGAGCAGTCGCGCTATTGGATGTACGAGACTATCAATGAGCAACTGCGCGACCACTTCTACCAAAATCCGGAAATACAGCAGATGCTTGCCGACCGCGAGCGCCTTGTGCTCAACAATCACCTAAGCTCGTTCATAGCGGCTCGCGACGTCACCAACTACTATTTCACAAAGTTATGAGAAATATACTGAAATTACTCCTCATATCATTGATATGCTGCGCAATTCCGACTGCCTTGCGCGCCGAGAGCAAGAGCCCCGCTATCGAATTTGAGCAGCAGCAAATCGACATGGGCACGCTGCACGCCAAGAATGGCAAAGCCGACTTCACGTTTGACTTCGTCAATAAGGGCGACGCGCCGCTGGTGATCATATCGGCCACCGCATCGTGCGGATGCACGCAGCCAAAATATCCCGACGCACCCCTAGCGCCGGGGCAGAAGGGCACAATTTCCGTGTCGTATAATCCTATGGGCAAGTGCGGCGAGGTGTCGAGCACTATCACGCTGCGCACCAACGACAAGAAGCACAAGAAAGTGGTGCTCCGACTCAAAGGCACTGTCGTGCCGGAATGACGCGCTTACAAAAACCAAATGAGGAGATGTCTCCCGACGTCTCCTCATAAGTTAAGAAACCAATCATTATCACATTTCTTGCAATGGAAAAAAGTAACGTTTTTCGTACCTTGTATAATTAAAACACCCGCGAGTCGATTTTGTTTAGAAAATATGGTAGTTTATATTTCATTAATTCTGCTGTGCCATAGCATTGCACACGCTCGTGGTTAACTTTGCAATGGAAACAATGATAAACGATTGGAATATCAATGGTTTAAGCCTTACAAATCAATTTTTAGAAAATTATCAAACAAATATTATATAAGATGGAAAAAACAAAGAAAACGACTGTCAAGAAAGCCGCAAAGCCCGAAGCAGCAGGGCCTGAAGCATCAAAGAAAGCCAAACTTGATGCCCTGAACCAGGCTCTCGGCAAGATTGAGAAGTCGTACGGACGCGGAGCGGTGATGAAACTTGGCGATGATGTGATTGAGAAGGTTGACGTGATACCCAGCGGCTCGATTGGCCTCAACTACGCCTTGGGCGTAGGCGGCTACCCCAAGGGACGCATCATAGAGATTTACGGCCCGGAATCATCGGGCAAAACCACCCTCGCAATCCACGCCATAGCCGAGGCGCAGAAAAACGGCGGCATCGCCGCAATTATCGACGCTGAGCATGCCTTCGACCGCTTCTACGCGCAGAAATTGGGCGTGAACGTCAACGACCTGCTAATTTCCCAGCCCGACAACGGCGAGCAAGCCCTGGAGATTGCCGAGCAGCTGATTCGCTCGTCGGCCATCGACATCATTGTGATCGACTCTGTGGCCGCGCTCACCCCCAAGGGAGAAATCGAAGGCGAAATGGGCGACCGCAATATGGGCCTCCAGGCCCGACTCATGTCGCAGGCAATGCGCAAGCTCACCGGAGCAATCAGTCGCACCAACACCACTTGCATATTCATCAACCAGCTGCGCGAGAAGATTGGCCAGATGTTCGGGCCCACCGAGACGACAACCGGCGGAAATGCACTCAAGTTCTACGCTTCGGTGCGCCTCGACATTCGGTCGCGCAATCCCATCAAGGACGGCGACAACGTGCTGGGCAAGCGCGCATTCGTCAAGGTGGTGAAGAACAAGGTAGCGCCGCCCTTCAAACGCGCCGAGTTCGACGTAATGTTCGGCGAGGGCATCAGCCGCAGCGGCGAAATCCTCGACCTGGGCGTAACATACAACATAATCCAGAAGAGCGGTTCATGGTTTAACTACAATGGCACCAAGCTGGCTCAAGGCCGCGACGCCACCAAGCGCATGATTCAAGACAATCCAGAACTGGCCGAAGAGCTGGAGCAGAAGATCATGGATGCGATGTACGCTGCCGACCACGGAGGCGAGAAGCCAGTGAAGCCGCAGGCATCGAAGGATGATGAATCCAACGACAAAGACGCTGCCGACAACACGCCCGACGACGGCCTCTTCGACACCGACCTCAGCGACGATGAGGAATTTGGCATCGAGGAAGACCTATAACCCTACAACCTTCTGCTTTCGCGAGCGAAAGCAAAATTACTCATTTTTGAGTATTGTTTCGGCTAATATTCTGATGTAACTTTGCATCAGAAAAGTTATACGAAATTTGTTTATTACCACGGGCAAGGCCTGCAGCAGTCGCTGCAGGCCTTGCCCGTTATCTCTCCGGCCCTACCGTATCGACGCAAAAAAACCCGCGAAAGCTCGCGGGCTCGCTGAGGTACCAAGCAGAATCGAACTGCTGTAGACGGTTTTGCAGACCGTTACCTAACCACTCGGCCATGGTACCATCGGTTTTGCGGCACAAAGTTAAGGAGAATTTCTCGATTTACCAAAATTTATATCCACTTTGTTGCCTTTTTTGTGTAATTTTGTGCCCAGAACAAGAGAATAATATGATTGAATACATCAAGGGGCGCATCGACGAGCTCACCCCAACATACGTAGTGATAGAGACCGCAGGCGGAGTGGCCTACAACATGTCGATAACACTGCCCACATACACAGCCCTGCAAGGCAAGAACGACGCTAAGCTCTACGCGCACGAAGCCATACGCGAGGACGCCTGGGTGCTTTACGGCTTCCTCGATGCCGGCGAACGCGAGCTATTCCGCGACCTGATAGGCGTGTCGGGCGTGGGAGCAGGCACCGCGCGCATTGTATTGTCGTCGATTCCAGCCTCCGAGCTACCCTTGGTGATTGCCCAAGGCGACGAAAAGCGCCTGAAAATGGTGAAGGGCCTGGGACAAAAGACTGCGCAGCGCATAATTGTTGACCTGAAAGGCAAAATAAAACTACAGGATGATACGTTATTAGACAAGTCACTGCCTTCTGGCGAAGCCTTTGAAGAAGCCCTCGCGGCTCTCACCATCCTTGGCTTCCCGAAGCCCTCTGCCCAAAAAGCGCTCAAGAAAATTTTCGCCGACGAGCCCGGGGCTAAAGTGGAGAAGGCTATCAAATTGGCTCTGGCCATGCTATAGACGGGGCAGTGACGCCCTACGATGAAAACAGCGCGTCACCAACATCACACATATCTCCTGCTGCTTCGGCTCAGGCTCTGGGCATGCGCTGTGTTCGTCGTGTCATGTCAGGCCCACGCCCAAAGCACTGACAGCATAGCCCTGCCACTGCCTGTGCCGCCCCCCGTGCCAATGACTTACGAGCAACTTATGGCCGACGAGCTGGGCTACGACTTGGCCACCCCGTCGAACATCACCACCCAGGCCGAGTACGACCCCGAAACCGGATTTTACACCATACGCACTCGCGTGGGCGACATCGACGTGGTAACGCCATTCATGCTCAGCAAGGAGCAATACGAGAATTGGCAGCTCAGGCGCTCGATGCAAGAATATTACCGCCGGCGCAATCTTGCCCTACTCACCGGCGAGGTAGAGAAAGAGCCGTACAACGCGCTCAACATGAACTTCGCCACAAGCGCGCTCGACAAGATATTCGGGCCTGGAGGCGTGCAGCTTCGCACGCAAGGCACCGTGCAGATATCCTCCGGCGTGAAAACCACCAAAACCGACAACCCGGCCCTGTCGCTGTCGGCAAGACGCAAAACCTACCTCGACTTCGACCAGCAGATACAGGCCAACGTGCAGGCAAGCGTGGGCACGCGCATGCAATTCAACATGTCGTACAACACCGACGCAACATTCGAATTCGACAACAAAAACCTCAAGCTGGCCTATGAAGGCGAAGAGGACGACATAGTGAAGAGCATCGAGGCCGGAAACGTGTCGATGACTACCGGATCGTCGCTCATACGAGGCAGCACAGCCCTCTTCGGCATCAAGAGCAAACTCCAATTCGGCAAACTCACAGCCACGGCGCTGGTGTCGCAACAGAATAGCGAGTCGAAAAGCGTGAGCACCAACGGCGGCGTGCAGACTACCACATTCAGCATCAATGCCGACGAATACGACGCCAACCGCCACTTCTTCCTTAGCCAATACTTCCGCGACAACTACGACAGCTTCGCATCGAAGCTGCCCTACGTGTCGTCGGGCATCAACATCACGCGCATCGAGGTGTGGATCACCAACAAGAGCAATCAATACGACGAATCGCGCAACCTGGTGGCTTGGGTCGACCTTGGCGAGAACAGCCACCTTGCCAACGATTACTGGCAGCCCGACATATCGGTGCCAGTGCCCTCTAACTCAAGCAACAATCTGCTGAGCGTAATCAAAGAGGAATACCCCCAGGCTCGCAACATCAACACTGCGACACAGGCGCTGGAGCCGCTGCGCGACTATGGCATACTTGGCGGAGTCGACTTCGAGAAGGTGGAGAGCGCTCGCCTGCTTTCAAGCACAGAATACACGCTCAACTCCACGCTTGGCTACATTTCGCTGAAATCGGCGCTCAACACCGACGAGGTGCTGGCAGTGGCTTTCCAATACACATACAACGGACAGGTCTACCAGGTGGGCGAATTCTCAAGCGACATATCCACCACCGACCAGTCGCTCTACGTCAAGGCCCTGCGCTGCACCACCGTATCGAACAAGCTGCCCACCTGGAGGCTAATGATGAAGAACGTCTACAACCTGGGCGCATACCAAGTGTCGAAGTCGAATTTCCAGCTGCAAATAAAATACCTCAGCGACACCACAGGCACTGAAATTCCGTATCTGCCTATCACCGGCCTCAACGACAAGACGCTGCTGCAGCTGATGGGCCTCGACCGGCTCGACTCAAACCAGCAATCTAACAGCGACGGATTTTTCGACTACATCGACGGCTACACCATATTGCCATCCACCGGCCGCGTGATATTTCCCGTGGCAGAGCCTTTTGGCAGCCATCTTGCCGCGCAAATCAACAATCCGGCAGTGGCGGAGCAATACGTATACCAAGAGCTTTACGACAGCACGCTCGTGGTGGCGCGCCAATTCGCCTCGAAGAACAAATTCCTGCTCACGGGCGAATACCAGGCCTCGTCGGGCTCGCAGATTCGCCTCAACGCCATGAATGTGCCTCGAGGCTCGGTGGTAGTGACAGCCGGCAGCCAAACGCTCATCGAGAACGCCGACTACACCGTGGACTACGCCATGGGCATAGTCACCATCACCAACCAGTCGATCATCGATTCGGGACAGAACATCAACGTCACGCTCGAAAACCAATCGCTATTCTCAATGCAGCGCAAGACGCTGCTCGGGCTCGACCTGCAATACGAAGTGAACCGCGACCTCACCGTGGGCACCACCCTCATGCACTATTCCGAGAAAGCGCTCACCGAGAAAGTGGACATAGGCAACGAGATAGTGAACAACTCAATGATTGGCTTCAACTTGCGCTACAACAAGGAATTTCTCTGGCTTACCAACCTGCTCAACAAAGTGCCCACGGTGAATGCCACCGCACCTTCGCGCATCAACCTGACGGCAGAATATGCTCGACTGATGCCTCACGCCCAGAAATCGGGCTCAAACCAAGGGTCATCGTACATCGACGACTTCGAGTTCACCCAGACGGGCATCGACCTGCGCTCGCCCTACGAGTGGTTTCTGTCATCTACGCCCTACGACCCCGGCAGCGACGCCCTTTTCCCCGAAGCCAAGCTCAGCAACAACGTCGACTACGGCAAGAACCGCGCATTGCTCAACTGGTACTACATCGACCGCATGTTCACCCAGCGCAATTCGTCGCTCGTGCCGGGCTACCTGCGCAGCGACCTCGACCAGCTAAGCAATCCCTACGTGCGTGAAGTGAAATCGCGCGAAATATTCCCCGGACGCGAACTTAGCTACGGCGAATCGTCAAACATACAGACGCTCAACCTCACCTTCTACCCCACTGAGCGCGGCCCATACAATCTCGATGCCGACAACATCGACGACACCGGAACGCTGCTGAATCCCGAGCGCCGCTGGGGCGGCATAATGCGACGCATGGACAACACCAACTTCGAACAGAGCAACATCGGCTACATACAGTTCTGGCTGATGAGCCCTTTCCTCGACCCCGAAAACGCCAATGAGGACGGAGGCGACCTCTATTTCAACTTCGGCGAACTGTCGGAGGACATCCTGAAGGACGGCCTCAAAAGCTACGAGAACGGCATCCCCTACGACGGCAACGACACGTATCTGACCGAAACCGTATGGGGACGCGTGTCGACGCAAAACTCACTGACATATTCCTTCGACAACGCAGCCTCATCGAGGCTCGTACAGGACGTTGGCCTCAACGGGCTTCCCAACGAAATGGAGTTCACTGCCCCATCCTACAGCGAGTACCTGGCCAAGCTGCGCGCCAAGCTGTCGGCTTCGACTATAGCAGAAATGGAGACCGACCCCTTCTCGCCGCTCAACGACCCCGCCGGCGACAACTACCACTTCTATCGCGGATACGATTACGACGAGCAGCGCTTGGGCGTGCTGGCTCGATACAAACGCTACAACGGCGTGGAGGGCAACTCGCTCTCGCCCGAGGACGCGCCCGAGCCGCTCTACCAAAGTTCGCGCAACGTGCCCGACGCAGAAGACATCAACAAAGACAACACGCTCAACGAGAATGAGCGCTACTTCCAGTACCGCGTGTCGATACGCCCCCAAGATTTCGTGGTAGGCAACAATTACATCACCGACAAGCAGACATCCTGGGTGATACTGCCCAACGGCGAGAGCTCGCAAGTGGAATGGTACCAATTCAAGATACCCCTCGCCGACTATGAAAAGGCCATAGGCGGCATCTCCGACTTCTCCACAATCCGATTCGCGCGAATATTTCTCACCGGTTTCCGCGACGTGACGCACCTGCGCTTCGCCACCCTCGAACTCGTGAGAGGCGAATGGCGAAGCTACGACTTCGACCTCAACAGCCGTGGCGACGCTCCCGCCGAAGGCGAACTGGACATGACCGTGGTGAACGTAGAGGAAAATTCGCGACGTGAACCGGTGAACTACCTGCTGCCCCCAGGCGTGGACCGAATCACCGACCCGGGACAAGCGCAAATCGTGCAACTCAACGAGCAGTCGATGTCGCTTACAGTGAAGGACCTGAATGCCGGCGACGCAAGAGGCGTGTACAAAAGCACCTCGCTCGACCTGCGCAACTACAAGCGCCTGCAGATGTGGGTGCACGCCGAAGCCCTAATCGACAACACTACTTCACTGACCGACGGACAGATGTCGATATTTCTGCGCATCGGCAGCGACGTCAAGTCGAACTATTATGAATACGAAATTCCGCTGGAGCTCACGCCTGCCGGCCTTTACGACGACAACGCCACCAACCGAGCCATAGTGTGGCCCACAAGCAATTATCTGAATTTCAGCCTCCAATCGCTGGTCAACCTGAAGCTGCAGCGCAACCGCGACAAGCGCAATGAAGTGGACGGCGTGAACTACCTTACAGCATATTCTGACCGTGACCCCGACAACGAGCGAAACACCATGACCGTGATGGGCAACCCCTCCCTGAGCGACATACGAGTGATGCTAATCGGCATTCGCAACAACGCATCTGCCACGAAAAGCGGCACAGTGTGGGTGAACGAACTGAAAGTGACCGACTTCGATGAAGACGGCGGCTGGGCATTCAAAGCAAACATGAACCTCAACGTGAGCGACGTGGCCACAATCAACGCTTCGGTGTACAAGGAGACAGCAGGATTCGGAGGCGTAGACCAATCGCTCAACTCACGCAGCATGGACGATTTTGAGCAATACGACGTGGCCGTGCAAGCCGACCTCGGCCGCTTCCTGCCCGAAAAGGTTGCCTTGCGCGCTCCGATTTACTACTCTGTGTCGAAGGAGAAAACCACGCCAAAATACAATCCGCTTGACCGCGACGTGCTTCTTAAGGACGCCCTCGACGAGGCTACTACCAAGCAAGAGCGCGACTCAATCAACGACTACGCCGTGACACGCTCCACCACGCAAAACTTCTCGCTATCTGGCCTGAAATTTGACATTCGCAGCAAGAACCCGATGCCATGGGACCCCGCCAACTTTACCATCAACTACTCATTCAGCAAGCAGCAGCGATTCGATCCTACCATCGCATACGAATACACCAATGATTACAGGGGGTCGCTGCAGTATGCCTACTCGCCGGTGATAAAGACCCTGAAGCCATTCTCGAAGCTCGTGTCATCGAAGAACAAGAACCTGAGATTCGTGCGCGACTGGGATCTGCAGTGGCTGCCCAATAGCATAACCTTCCTCTCCACCATGTCGCGCTACTACTATGAACAGCAAGTGCGCAGCGAAGCCGACAGCAATTTCCAGCTGCCCGTGTCGGTGAGCAAGAATTTCTTGTGGGACCGCCAATTGGCAATCAACTGGAATCTGACCAAGTCGCTTTCGCTCAGCTTCAACAGCAACACCTCGGCGCGAATCGACGAGCCTGTGGGAGCTGTGAACAAAAAGCTTTTCCCCGACCAATACCGCGAATGGCGCGACACCGTGATTACATCGATTCTGCATCTTGGCACGCCCTGGGCCTACAATCAGACATTCAACGCTTCCTACCGCGCCCCATTCAACCGCATACCCGCGCTCGACTTCCTCTCGGGGAACGCCACCTACAACGCCACCTATCGATGGGATCGAGGCGCCACGGTGGAAGGCATAAAGCTTGGCAACACTATCGCCAACCAAGGCGCTTGGAACGCGGATGGAGCACTCAACTTCGAGTCGCTTTACAAAAAAATACCTTTCGTCAAAGACGTGGACAAACGATTCTCATCGGCGCGCGCCAAGGCTGCTTCCCGCGCATCCAAGCCTAAGGCGGTGGAGCGCACCTACAAGCTGCGGCCCGACACGTCGATTGTAATAAAGCATAATCTGCGCGCAAATCGAGTAAAGGTTACAGCCACCACATTATCCGGCGAGCGCATTCCGGTGAAATACACAGTCAACGACCGCAACAGCATCACAGTCACTACCCGTGGCGATGCCGACATCAATTTCCGCATTGAGGAAGTGGTGCACGACGACAAGAGCCTATGGCGCAACGTGGGCGAATACGCCACTCGCCTCGTGATGTCGCCACGACGCGTGGCGGTGCGCTACCGCAATTCCCACCAACTGTCGATTCCGCTGTTTGCGCCAAACGTCGGCGACATCTTTGGCCAAAACAATTCGAGCGGCCCGCTTGCCCCAGGCCTCGACTTCGCCTTCGGATTTGCCGGAGAGGGATACATCGACAAGGCGCTAAAGCGAGGATGGCTGATCACCGACGACGGCCAGACGTCGCCCGCTGTGTGGAATAACACCCAAGAACTGAACATAGAGGCGCAACTCGAGCTCTTCAAAGGCTTCAAAGTGCAGCTGACATTCAACCGCACAGCCAACAACAGCAAATCCGTGCAATTCATGTACGCCGACATGCCCACCACAATGAGCGGCTCGTACACCAAAACGCACTGCGCTATCCTCACCGCTCTGCGAGGCAGCAAAGCAAGCGACGGATACCAAAGCGACGCCTTCGACAAGCTGCTTGAATACATTCCCCTGGTGCGCGAGCGCGTAGAGGCTGGCTACGTCGGGCTCGATTACCCCGATGCCGGATTCCTGCACGGCACTTCCCATGCCGGCAATCCCTTCGACCCGGCTGTAGGCACCATCGGACGCACGTCGAGCGACGTGCTTATTCCGGCATTCGTGGCGGCGTATTCCGGCATGAGCCCCAACAAGGTATGGCTAAATCCCATGCCATCGTTCAGCGCCGTGCTGCCTAACTGGCGCATCACATACGACGGGCTCCTCAACATCGGCAACATGAAGGGCATATTCAAGTCGTTCGTGCTGAATCACGCCTACCAATGCGCCTATCAAGTGGGGTCGTACTCGTCGTATATAAACTGGGTGAGCGCCGATGGCAGCAAACGCGGCTTCATACTCGACGAACTTACGGGGCAGCCGGTGCCGTCGTCGCCCTACAATATCTCTTCGGTGGTGATTACCGAGCGGTTTGCTCCGCTTATCGGCGTCGTGGCATCCACGCTCAACAATATCCAGATTAACGCCGAATACCGCGACCAGCGCACCCTCACTCTCAACACAAGCGCTGGACAGGTGGTGGAGGCCACCACCAAGACCCTTGCCATAGGAGGTGGCTACAAAATCGTGGGATTCAACACATTCCTGCGCATGAAAGGGTCGCAGCATGGAATTTCCAACGATCTCACGCTCAACTGTGAATTCACTCTGCAGAACACACAGGCGCTGATACGCCGCATCGAGAGCAACTACACACAGCCCACATCGGGCACGCGCACCCTTGGCATCAACATCAACGCCAATTACGTGCTGAGCCGCGCACTGACACTGGCAGCGTACTTCAGCCATCAGGTGAATACGCCCGTAGTGACAACAAGCGCATATCCCACCACCAACACAAGCTATGGCCTTACGCTGAATCTTTCGCTATCGCACTAAAATTGGAAATAGATGAATGGAACCACGTCTTCGCTGCGAAGCTCTATTACGAGCTGCACCACTATAAGGTACATGATGAGTTTCAACAGCCAGGGCGAGCGCAGCCATAGCTCGGCTGCTTGCGCCCACCAGCGAGTGGGCAAGCTGTGGGCAACGATTATCACGAGCATCAGCGCCACCCAAAGCCCTCGCACTGTGACAAACGGCACCGCATAGGCCAGCGAAAAGTCGTGGCCCACGGCTGCGAGTATTGTCAACGAGTCGCGCCATGAATCGGCGCGGAAAAACACCCACAACGCCGACACAAACGATAGCGTGACAAGCCATGAGGCAAGGCGCACCCACCACGAGTCGGCCACCTGCCCGAGCCAGGGCTTGCATGCCTTGTGCACTGCCAAGCCGGCACCGTGCATGGCCCCCCAGAATACAAACTTCCACGCGGCGCCATGCCACAGGCCGCCTATCACCATAGTGGCGAAGTTGTTGGCATAGGTGCGCACGGTGCCTTGGCGGTTGCCCCCGAGAGGGATGTACACGTAATCGCGCAGCCACGTGCTGAGAGAGATGTGCCAGCGCCTCCAGAAATCGGTGAGATTGCGCGCCTTGTAAGGGAAGTTGAAATTCTGCGCCAACTTGAAGCCCATGATCATGGCCAACCCTATTGCCATGTCGCTGTAGCCCGAGAAATCGCAATAAATCTGCATCGTGTAGCCAATGATGCCCATCAGCGTCTCGAATCCGGAGTAATGGCCGGGCGAATCGAATATCAAATCATTGTATTGCGCTATGTAGTCGGCAATGATCGCCTTTTTCACCACTCCCAGAAGTATGAGCCATAGCCCGAGCTGTGTGTCACGGTGGGTGGCGCGTCGCGGAGTGGCGATCTGCGGCAGGAAATAATCGGCGCGCACTATCGGGCCAGCCACCAGAGCGGGGAAAAATGACAGGTAGAAAGCATATTCTATCCACGTGCACGTTGGCTCGACTCGCCCCTTGTACACGTCGATGATGTAGCTCACCGATTGGAACGTGTAGAACGAAATTCCCACGGGCAATATCATCTCAAGCGGCGAGAAATTACTGCCTACCATGGCATTTACGTTCCATAGGAAAAAGTTGGCGTACTTGAAATACGCCAGGATGCCGAGCGAGAACGCCAGCGACACGCACACGCACACGCGGCGCTTCCAGCGGTGGTGCAGACGCACTATCATGCGCGACATAAGCCAATCGGCCAGCGACGTGACGAAGAGCAACCCCACAAACAAACCGCTCGACTTGTAGTAGAAAAAGAAGCTGAAAGCTGTAACGAACGCCACCATCATGGCGCGTCGCCGCTTCGACAAAGAATACAGTGGCAGGAACAGCATGAACAGCACCCAGAACGTTCCGCTCGAAAACAGCATAGGCTCGCCCTCTGCGTATTGCAGGCGGCTAAGCAAGTTGTGCCATATCAGTTGTATTGAATCCATTGCCTATGCGGTAGCGATGATGCGTCTCTTACTGTTCTTGCGGCGAATGCACGAATAATTTGCGCGGCTTGCCCTTCACGTCGCCCGGATGGTCGAGAAGAATGGGATGCGCGGCATTGCCGGGCATCCAGCGCGCTATGCTGTCGAGCCATAGCGAAGCCGACTTGCGCGTGGGATGCGCGCCGTCGCTGCTGCGGTCGAAATGCATTCCGTCGCTCCTGAAGTAGCAGCCGGGGGCAGCCTCCGATGCCACAAGCTCGTTGATGCCGGTATCCGGCTTCCAGTTGGGCGGGCCAATCCACAGATAGGGAATGTCGCCTATGTCGGCAATTATGTTCTGCACAAACTTGCGCCGCTTGTTCATAATGTCTTTCACAAACAATTCGTTGGCGCCCAGCGACACAAATATGAATGTAGGCTTGATTTTCGCGATGTATTCGCGCAGCTTGGTGCTTTGCCCCCATACAGCCGAGGTGCTGCTGTACCACACCACAGAGTACAAGGCGTGACCGTTGGCCTCGCAATAGTCGGCCAGGCGCGGCGAAAGGCCTTCAAGCATAGAGTCGCCGATGAAAAGCACCGTCTGCTTGGCAGTGTCCACCTCTACTGCAGCAGGCTCAGGCGCAAGCTCTACTATCGTGTCGCTCACTACATCGAGTAGCGGCGCAGTGGCAGCAGGAGTCTTTGTCAATGCGTGTGCTATGCCCGACGATTTTAGCGTTACGGCCCCCACGGAAAAGGTGCCTGGGCCGTCGGGCGAGTCGACCATGGCCGACGTGGCAGTGAATATGGCAAATGCAACTGCCAACAGGCACCACAGCGATATATAAGGATGACGTTTCATTTGGTTACGGTTTTTGGTAATAAAGCTTGAGCATTGCGCTGCAGCTGCGAGAGCCTTACGCGCCTCATTGCGCTATGTGACACCACTTTGCGGTAATGGCTCGATGTCATTGCCATCACCGACTCGGGCGTGAGCTCGTCGATGGCCGTGTCACGCTCAAACACAGTGGGCTGCGCGGCAGCGTCGCGATTGTGAGGGCACACGCGCTGGCACACATCGCAGCCATACATCATCGTTAGCCGCAGATGCTCCGGCAGAGGGTCGCGGGTCTCGATGGTAAGGCACGACAAGCACCTACGCGCATCCACAGTGCCATCGCTGTCCAATGCGCCTCCGGGGCAGGCTTTCACGCAAGCCTCGCACCCGGCACACGAAAGCGTGCACTGCTCATCAGGCGCCACCGCCTCTGTCCACAGCAGTTCGGCCAAGAATACGTAGCTGCCCACCCCGGGCACAATCAGCATATTGTTTATGCCCACAAAGCCCACGCCTGCCTTCACAGCCCAATATCTCTCGCGCATTGGAGCCGTGTCAACCACGGCTCGCGTGCTTCCTCCCCAATGGTCAGCGATGCGAGTCGCCAACTCCTCGAGCTTCTGCTTCAGCACGTAGTGATAATCGTGCACCAAGGCATATGAGGCTATGAGCGTATCGTCGACACGCGGATAAGCCCATGCCGTGCTGATTACGGTGCGACAGCCCTCGAGCAGGAGGCACGGATTGTTGCGCACGTCGGCGTACCTGGCGCAATATTCCATCGTATGGTGCTTGCCCTGGCTTATCCACTGCTCGTATGCTATGACAGCATCCCCGGCTACGGGCTGCGCTTGGGCGAAGCCGCATCGACACGCCCCGGCATCCACTACAAGCCGGCGCAAGGCCTCCTTGTCACATGGGGATAGGCAAGAATTCATACCCTTGGGCTTTGAGCCACTCAATCGACATGGGGAGAGCAACATGCATGTTGGCCCACGCCTTGAGAGAGTCGTGGAATACTATGATGGAGCCGTTGCGGGCATATTTGCGCACGTTGGCTGCCACCTGCTCAGGCGTGAGCTTGCGGCTGTAGTCGCGTGTCACCAGGTCGTACATCACGATATTGTAGTGCTGGCGTATGGCTCGCGACTGTCCCCAACGCATCAGTCCGTGAGGAGGGCGAAACAATGTGCTTTCGATATAGTCGTCGGCTTCGAGGATGTCGCGGAAGTAGGCATTGCTGTTGGTCTTCATTCCTTGCAGGTGATGCATGGTGTGATTGCCGTAGCTATGCCCACGGCGCTTCACCTCCTCGTATAGCTCAGGATAACGGCGCACATTGTCGCCCACCATGAAGAAGGTGGCCTTGATTTGCTCTTTGTCGAGCAAATCAAGCACCCATGGCGTGACTTCGGGGATTGGGCCGTCGTCAAACGTCAAGAACACTACCTTGCGCTTGCGCCGCTTGAGACGCCAAATCGCTTCGGGGAAGAGTTGGCGGTAAAGCAACGGGGGCTGTTCGATCAGATGTGCCACGCCTTAGTCTTGTATAAGTTGGTTCACCTGCTCGATCGTAATGCCGTAGGGAGCAAGCATCTTGTCGGCGTATTCAGCCGGCACGATGCCGGCCTGCTCGTTGAGACGCATCATCTGAGCGCTCTGTCGGTAGATTTCGTCCCAGCCCTTGCCCTGCAGATGTGGGTCTTGGCTTGCCTCGTCCAATTCCTCAACTGTCATGTCGCGCTGCAAGAACACATATGGATAGCCATTGAGGGCAGCGGTGAGCGTAAGCGATCTATTCACGTCGGCAAGAACAGCTGGGTCGACGTCAGCGGGATCGAGCTTCGACATTACATCTATGTAATTGTTGTAGCCAATAAGCACAGGCAGGTACTTTATCAGGTACAAATCGGTAGCACCAAGCGAGCCGAACTTGTCGGTGTCGAGCGAATACGCATACGATGCCAACTTGGCGTAGCGGCGCACCGAATTGTCGATTATGCGCTTGGCGTGCTCAAGGTCGGAAGCATTTCCAGTCTTGGAATACAGGTCGATATAGAGACACGCCGTCTGCACATCGGTGAGGTTCTCGTAAGGCGACACGTAGTCGGGAAGCTTCTCCTCAACGAGGTTAAGCAGGTATCTCGACATGTCGTATCGGTTGGCCGGCACAGGCAGATTATTGTCCTTGGCCCATTGCACGGCAAATTCCGAGGGGGCTTCGTTGCCAAGCACCGACAGCTCCTGGGCTGTCTCTATGATGCTGTTGCGCATTGTTGCCACCATGCGGCGCACCGTCTCGTCGAGGTAAAGTCCACGGTTGTGACGCTCGTCGTCGAGTCCGCCCCACTTGTATTTCGACACTATGTTTTCATAGGCGGTGAATGCCATCGGCGACACGGGCGCATCAGCAAATGGGGTCACCATCTGAGCCACGCCTGTGGAATAGAGATTGGACTCCAAGCCAAGATAGTAGCTTCCAGGCACAGTCGAGGCGAAGTACACCGGCCTATCGTAATTGTTGGCCACACTGTTGGCAATGATGTCGAAGCTGAGCAGTTTGCTCAGGCCGAAGCCTCCGGCAAGCCCGTCCATGACGATAGGTGCTATGTAAGGAATCACGTAATGTGCATCAGCGCCGTTGGGGTCGAGGCCAAATCGCTTGATTACCATGTCGCGGCTGCGCTGAGCATCCAATTCGTGTGCCGACATCAAAGCGCTGTCGGGCGAAGAAGCCACAGCCTTTGTCTCCATTTCAGAGGAGTCGACGTTGAGACAATTCGATCCCGAGGTAGCGAACATATACGGAGTGGCAAAGCCGTCCTTAGGCGAAGCGTAGAATTTGCGCAGACCTTCGAGGGCATCCACAAGCGTCTGGTCGGAATCGCGAGCCGGGCGCGTGTATGCCAGGCGGTCGTATGCGTAGTCGTTGGGCGTAGCCATCATGTTCACGGCATCGGCATCATAGTAGGGATGCAACAGCTGGTTGGCATACCAGTCGGTGCTCAAGTAGGAAAGGTTGACGACACGCACATCGGTGCGCACGCCCTCCACCTCCTGCGCGTACCACAAGGGGAAGGTGTCGTTGTCGCCATTGGTGAATATCACTGCATCGGGCTCAAGCGAATTGAGGTAGTTGGCGCCAAAGTCGCGAGTGGTGTACCGGTGCGACCGGTCGTGGTCGTCCCACGTCTGCGACACCATCTGCAGCGGAACGAGCAAGCCTATCACAGCAGCGGCGCATGCAGCCGGCACCATCACTTCGTTGCCTACCTCTTCGGCCTTGCGCTTTTTCACCCATCCGAAGAAATTGCAGATGAACCGGGCGATTGCAGGCACGCCAAGGCCAATCCATATGGCAAATGCGTAGAACGAGCCGGCGAATGCGTAGTCGCGCTCACGCGGCTGTCCTGGCGTCTGGTTGAGGTACATCACGATGGCAATGCCCGTCATGAAGAATAGGAAGAAGATTACCCAGAACTGCTGTATGCCACGGTTGGGATTGTTGGGGTGCGCGCACAGGGCCTGCCAGAACAGGCCAAGCAGGCCGAGCAGCAAAGGCAGCATGTAGAACACGTTGTGTCCCTTGTTGGCAGTGGTGTATTCTTCGGGAAGCAACGACTGGTCGCCAAGGCGCGCATTGTCGATTGCGGGGATGCCCGAAATCCAGTTGCCAAGGTTGGGCTCGCCATTGCCTTGGTAGTCGTTTTGCCTGCCGGCAAAATTCCACATGAAATATCGCCAATACATATGGTTGAGCTGATAATTCATGAAGTAGCGGAAGTTGTCGCCGGCCGATGCCTTCCACACAGGCACCTTCTCCACTTCGGGAGCGTCGGCGGTGATGGAGATGTATTTCAGGTTCTGGAGATATGGCGCGATCTGGTAGTAGGGAGCACCGCCTATTCTCGCCCACTCGGCGCGCTTGTCCTGAGGCGCGGAGAGCGTGTTTACGCGGTCGGGGTTGAGGTAGCCGCTCCATGCCTTGTAGCCTCTCACATCGGTGGGGTCAAGGCTGTAGACACGCGGGAAAAGCATGTTCAGGTCGGGCGAATACTGGTAGTCGGGCATCCAGCCTTCAGCCACGTATTCGTCGGGCTGGTCGGGGCTTGTCTTTGCCACCTTTGAATAAGTGGCCTTGCCGTTGTCGACAGGCGCATACATTGCGCGGCCCGATGCGTCGTATTCTATAGTGTAGTATATGGCATCGGATGTGCTCAGCGGCAGAGTGGTGGGCAAGCCGTACTCGTCCACTCCTATATATTCGATGCGGCCATCGTCGTTGCGCTGCATCACCATTGTCTCGGCAAATACGGGGCCGTAGAAGAGCGGACGCTGGCCGTATTGCTCACGATTGAGATACGACGACAGTGAGAATACGTTGTCGGGCGCATTCTGGTTCATCGGCGTATTGGCCGAAGCGCGAATCAGCAGCAATGCGTAGGATGAATAGCCTATGAAGATCACAAGCACGCAAAGCACTGCCACGTTGAACACGCGCTGAGGTATCTTCTTGCAGAAAAGGAAGAGGTAACCGAAGAGGATTACAAGCAGGAGAGCCCATATCCAGCCGTTGTCAGTGCAGAACGTAAGACCCGAAAGGATGGCCACGGCAGCCACCGAAAGCTTGATTTGCATCGGGCTCTTGCCTTTGTATATTGCAATTACCGACCATATGAATGCGGCCAAAAGCACTACTACGTATATCAATGCTCCGCTATTATAGCCGAGCCCGATGGTGTTGACGAAGAAGAGCTCGAAGCCTTGGGCCACCTTCACGAAGCCGGGCACAAGGCCGTATAGGATGGCAGCCACAATCACCACCGACACGCACAGCGCAAGGAGCGAGCCCTTGACGTTGGCATCAGGATTTTTGCGATAGTAATATATCAGCACGATGGCGGGTATGCACAGAAGGTTGAGCAGGTGCACGGCTATCGACACGCCTATCACGTAGGCGATGAGCACCAAGTAGCGGTCGCTATGGGGCTGGTCGGCGCGATTTTCCCACTTAAGGATGAGCCAAAACACCAGAGCGGTGCAAAGCGACGAGAATGCGTACACCTCGCCCTCGACAGCCGAGAACCAAAAGGTATCGCTCCAGGTATATGCCAAGGCGCCGCACATGCCGGCTCCCATAATCATGACCATCTGAGGCAGAGTCACTTCCGTAGCGCCGTCGCGCACTATGATTTTGCGCGCCAAGTGGGTGATGGTCCAGAATAGCAACAGGATGGTGGCAGCGCTCAGGAGCGCCGACATGCTGTTGACGGCTACGGCGGCGTGGCTTATGCCGCCAAATATTGTAACGAAGAATCTGGCTGTGAGCATGAAGATAGGGTTGCCTGGCGGATGGCCTACTTCGAGCTTGGCGCCTTGCGAAATGAATTCAGGGCAATCCCAGAAACTTGCAGTGGGCTCAATCGTCAGCAGATAGGTGACAGCGGCAATAAGGAAGCAAAGCCAGCCCAACGCATTGTTGATGACATTGTATCTTTTCATGAAAATGGTTGATTTTTCTCGTAATATCTCGCAAAATTACACAAAATGCGTGACATAGCAGGTGTGTCAAATCCAAAAACACGTTAAAATGAATATTTTTTTTGTGGTTTAAAAATTTTGTAGTAATTTTGTCGTCGGGTAAGTCCTACACGACCAGCTCCCCCCGAATTCCCCCAGGTCTTGACCGAAGCAAGGGTAGGGCGGTTGTAGCGGTGCGATGTAGTAAGCTTACCCTTTTCTATGCCTAATCATTTCATCCATTTGGCAATGAGATATAATATTTTAGCGGCGATTTTGCTTGTGGCGATGACATCAGGGTGCCGACAAAGCACTGCGGCATCAGCCACGCCTCAGCCCATGGCCGAACAGCCGGCTAAAGTAACGCCATTCAATGCTGACAGCGCTTACGCCTATGTGGCAAGACAGGTGCAATTCGGCCCGCGTGTGCCCGGAAGCGAAGCGTCGGAGCAATGCGCGGCATGGATTGAGGGCAAGCTCACCCAATTCGGCGCCGCAGACGTGCAGAAGCAGCGCACTCGCGTCACGGCATGGGACGGCACGCCGCTCAACATCTGCAACATATCGGCTCGCATCAACCCCGACGCAAAGCGCCGCATACTGCTGATGTCGCACTGGGACAGCAGGCCATGGGCCGACCAAGACCCCAATCCCGAGATGCGCAAGCAGCCCATACCTGGCGCCAACGACGGCGCATCGGGCGTGGGCGTGATTCTGGAATTGGCTCGCATATATCCGCAGTTAGACACCGATATGGGCTTCGACGTGCTTTTCCTCGACGCTGAGGACTATGGCGCCCACGATGAGGCAGAAGTGGCCAACAGCCAGGACACCTGGTGCCTGGGCAGCCAATATTGGGTGAAGCACCCCACCCTGCCCCTACAGAGCATAGAATACGCAGTGCTTCTCGACATGGTGGGTGACAAGGACGCCGTGTTCGCGCGCGAATACCATAGCCAGACTGCAGCCGACCCCATCAACGACCTGGTGTGGCGAGCCGCCCGACGAGCCGGCCACGGCAAGCGCTTCGCCGACAAGGCCGGAGCCGCCGTTGTCGACGACCATGTGCCTTTTCTCATGGCCGGCATCCCCGCCATCGACATCGTGGACGCCACGAATCCTGCCTCCGGCGGCTTTCCGCGCACATGGCACACACAGGCCGACAACATCGACAATATCGACCCTGGCACGCTGCGAGCCGTGGGCGAGACATTAGTTGAACTTATCAAGAAGTGACCTTACAACCCTAAATCGGAAACACCCCACAGCAATGACAATCAACGGAAAGCAAGAAGAGATAATCAGTGAATTCCAGGACATAGACGATTGGATGGACCGCTACGCCTATATCATCGACTTGGGCAATGCCCTGCCTCCAATCGATGAAAAATACAAAACCCCCGAGCATCTGATAGAGGGCTGCCAAAGCCGAGTGTGGCTCAACGCCGAGCTCAAGGACGGCAAAGTGCATTACACCGCCGACAGCGACGCCATCATTGTGAAGGGCATAATCTCGTTGCTGGTAAGCGTGCTCAACGACCACACGCCCGACGAAATACTCAGTAGCGACTTGCATTTCATCGATGCAATCGGCTTGTCGGAGCATCTGTCGCCAACACGCAGCAACGGCCTGCTGGCTATGGTAAAGCAAATGAAGCTCGATGCTCTTGCCTTCAAAGCAAAAAGTTAACCCACATACACACATATATGAAAAGGGCGTGCCGATAGCACGCCCTTTTCATATATGTAAGCAATGGTATTATTCAGCTTCTGAGAATATTACTATGCGGTTCCAGTTGTTGACATCGTAAATCTGTGGAATTTAGTTGGAATGCAACAACATTGTTCTCTCCGCTTTTATAGTTATGTGTAAATTCCTTACTTGCAGGCTGCGCAGGCTTGAGCGAAAGCTTCGCTCAGCGTAGGATGCCCATGCACAATGCCTGTGGCCACTTCGTCGACGGTAGTGCCCTCGGCCATGCAGGCAGTGGCCTCGGCTATCAAGTCGGCGGCATGCGGTCCTATTATGTGCACGCCAAGCATCTGGCGTGTGGACGCACTGTACACGACCTTGACGAAACCATCACCCTCGCCCATGGCAAGCGCTTTGCCGTTGCCGGCAAACATGCTCTTGCCCACATGGTAATCGATGCTTTCGGCTTTGCACTGGTCCTCGGTGATGCCCACCATTGCGCATTCGGGCAGCGAGAATACGGCGCTGGGTATGTGGCCCATGTCCACTTCGTCGCCAAGCGCCACACGGCCCTGGGCCGTTGCGGCATGTGCCAGCATGCACCGTCCGTTGACGTCGCCCACCGCATACACTCCCGATGCCGATGTGCGCATTTGGTCGTCAACAGTGATGAAGCCACGCTGGTTGAGGGCGATTCCGGCCACGTCGCACCCCTCGGGCGTTACGGGTCGGCGGCCCACGGCCATAATCACCGTCTGCGCTGACACTGACTCTTCGCCTTTTTTGCCATTGTAGCACACCTTGGTGGCTGAGCCATCGGCCTCGAGCCTGGTCACTGCGGCTCCAACGATAATCTTCATGCCACGGCGAGTGAGAGTGGTGCGCAGGCGCTTGGCCACGTCGCGATCAAAGGGCGGAAGTATTTCCTTGCAGTATTCTATCACGGTGACATCCACTCCGAATGCAGAGAGGATGCATGCAAACTCCATGCCGATTACGCCGCCTCCGATTATGGCTACGCTCTCAGGCAGAGTGTCGAGCTGCAGAAATTCATCGCTTGTTATGGCAAGCTGGGCGCCCTCTATGGGCAAAGATGCCGGCTGCGAACCGGTAGCGATAATAATCTGATTGGCAAGGTATTCCTGGCCATCAGCCACGACGCACGGCAGCTTTGTAACCTCGCCGTCGGGGCCATCGTGCAGATTGCAGGCCTCGGGAGCAAGCACATGCTCTTGGGTGGAGTCGCTTGGCCATACTCTATGCGATGTGAGCGAAGCCTCTGCGCGCACAATGGTCACGCTGGCGAGCAACTGCTCGATGCCGCCGCGCAATTGATCCATCACTTTGTGCATGCGCTCCGTAGCGCGGGAATAGTCAACAGTGAAGCCGGGCACGTCGATGCCCATCTCTGCGGCATTCTTCACCGTGTGTATGGCGCTTGCCGACGCAAGCAGGCACTTCGTGGGTATGCAGCCTCGATTGAGGCATGTGCCTCCAAGGTCGCCCTTCTCAAAAAGTATCACCTTGCGGCCGGCACGCGCAGCCTCGGCGGCTATCTCGTAGCCGCCGGGGCCGCCACCTATTATTATTAGGTCGGTATGGGTCATCTGTCCGCTATTTTTTCAGTTCGGCGTATGTAACCACCGGGTGCAGGGCTGCCTCAGTGTCGTCGGGATGCGAAATCGGAGTGCAGTGCGGAGCGTTCTTCACCAAATCAGGGTTCTCCTTTGCCTCCTGTGCAATCTGGCGCATCACGTTAATAAATTGGTCGAGCGTCTCGCGTGTCTCCGTTTCGGTGGGCTCTATCATCAGCGACTCGTGGAAGAGAAGCGGGAAATAGATGGTGGGAGCATGGAATCCGAAGTCGAGCAGGCGCTTGGCCACGTTGAGCGTGGTCACACCGGTCGACTTGTCGATTAGGCCGTCAAACACGAATTCGTGCTTGCAAGGCCCCTCAATGGGCAGCAAGTAAAGGTCGCGCAGATGGTGCATCACATAGTTGGCATTGAGCGCTGAAAGCGGGCCCACCATCTTGATGCCGGCTGCGCCGAGCGTGAGGATGTAGGCCAAAGCGCGCATCTCCACGGCAAAATTGCCCAGCCACGACGACACGCGGCCAAGAGCCGGCTCCTCGCACTTTACGTCGTACGTGCCGTCGGCCATCTTCACTACATGCGGATTGGGAAGGAATTGCTCCAACCCGGCGCGCACGCCAATCGGGCCGGAGCCGGGGCCACCACCGCCGTGAGGCGTGGAGAATGTCTTGTGCAGGTTGATGTGCATCACGTCGAAGCCCATGTCGCCCGGACGTGCCACGCCCAGCATCGGGTTGAGATTGGCTCCATCGTAGTACATGAGGCCGCCGCAATCGTGCACGAGCTTGGCTATCTCGGGAATGTTCTTTTCAAACATGCCCACGGTGTTGGGGTTAGTCATCATCATGGCTGCCACATCGGGGCCAAGCTTGGTGCGCAAGTCGGCCACGTCGACTGTGCCATCGGGCAGACTCTTCACCTCCACAATCTGGTATCCGCACACGGCTGCCGACGCAGGGTTGGTGCCATGTGCCGAGTCGGGCACAATCACCTTAGTGCGTGCCCAATCAGAACGGCTGTCATGGTAAGCATGAATCACCATCAGGCCCGTTAGCTCGCCATGAGCGCCAGCGAATGGATTGAGCGTGAACTCCGACATGCCGCCAATTTCGCTCAGCATCTGCTGCAGGGTGTAATATATCTCCAATGCGCCCTGAGTGGTGCTCACGGGCTGCAGGGGATGCAGCTGGCCAATCACGGGGTCGGCAGCAATCTCCTCGTTGATTTTCGGATTGTACTTCATTGTGCAAGAGCCCAGAGGGTAGAATCCGGTGTCAACGCCAAAGTTGTTGTTGCTTGAATTAGTATAGTGGCGCACTACGGTGGGCTCGTCCACCTCGGGGAGGTCGAGACTTGCCTGACGGCTCAACGACTGAGGGATTGCGGCGCTAAGCGCATCGCCATATGTATTGCGGGGAAGGCTGAAGCCTTGACGACCCTCGCGTGAATGCTCAAATATGAGCTTGCTGTAAAAGTCACGATTCATGGCTTCATAGAGATTTTACGAGTGAAACATAGCGGTCGATGTCGGTGCGCGACTGCATCTCTGTCACGGCAATCAGCAGCAAATCGTCGGCAAGCTTCACGCCGGCGAAGATTTTCTGTTTCAGAGCGGCGTCAATCACCTGGTCGGCTGTGATGCCGTGCAGCTTCATCAAGAACTCGTTGACATAAGGCTTGTCGGGATACATCAGGCTCATCTTGCCAGTTGCCGCAAGCTGTTCTGCCAGATAGTGAGCGCCTCCGCATCCGAGCTCGTTGACTTGGCGCATGCCCTCCGGACCCATCAGCGACATGTAGATGGTGCAATAGAGCGCCATCAGCCCCTGGTTGGAGCATATGTTGGAGGTTGCCTTCTCTCGGCGTATGTGCTGCTCGCGAGCCTGAAGCGTAAGCACGAACACGCGCTTGCCGTCGCGGTCGGTGGTTGCGCCCACGATGCGGCCGGGCATCTTGCGTATCAGCGCCTTGGTGGTGCACATGTAGCCCAGATAAGGGCCGCCATAGTTGAGGGGCATGCCCAGGCTCTGGGCGTCGCCCACGGCGATGTCGGCGCCCCACTCGCCGGGCGTGCGCACTGCGGCGAGAGTCGAGGCCTGGCAATTCATCACGAGCAGGGCTTTGTGTTTGTGTATCAAGTCGGCCCACCCTTCAAAGTCCTCTACTATGCCGTAGAAGTTGGGGTTGGCCACGATCACGCCAGCCACGTCGCCTGCTCCAAGCATCAGCTCAAGTTCGGCGCGCGATGTCACGCCGTCCTTGGCGGGAATCTGCTCAAGCACAATCTTGTGGTAGCGAGCGTAGGTGCGGCACACATCGGCCACAACGGGGTTGACCGTTTCGGATATCAGCACGCGATTTTTCTTGCGGGCTGCCGCCACGCACATCATCATGGCCTCGGCAGTGGCGGTGGCGCCATCATACATCGATGCGTTCGACACCTCCATGCCGGTGAGCGTCGACATCATCGACTGATACTCGAATATATATTGCAGAGTGCCCTGCGAAATCTCAGGCTGATAGGGGGTGTACGCCGTGAGGAACTCGCTGCGGCTAATCAGCGAATTGATCACCGCCGGAGCGTAGTGGTCGTAGAACCCCGCGCCGCCAAAGCAAACAAGGTCGGTGCAGCGGCCGCGCATGTCGGCGAAGAAATCTCTGATTTCCTTTTCGCTGTATTCGTCGGGCAGTTTGTATTCGCCCTTCAGGCGCAGCTCGGCGGGCACATCGCTGTACAGGTCGTCGAGACTCTTTGCTTGGCAGTCGGCAAGCATGCTCTCGATGTCCTGCGGCGTGTGGGGAAGAAATCTGTGCAGTGCCATTGCTTAGTGCTTTTCGCTGGCGCAAAGGGCTGCGTATGCCTCTTCGTCGAGCAGATTGTCGAGCTCGCTGGGGTTGGTCATTTCCACCTTGATGATCCAGTTGGCAAGCGGATCTTCGTTGATCAGGCGGGGATTGTCGATAAGCTCTTGGTTCGACTCAATCACTGCGCCCGACACGGGAGCAAAGAGGTCGCTGGCTGCTTTCACGCTCTCGATAGCGCCGAAGTCTTCGCCAGCGGTCACGTCGTCGCCCTCCTCAGGCATGTCAACGTACACAACATTGCCGAGCTGAGCAGCAGCATAGGGAGAAATGCCAATATAGGCGATATTGCCGTCTACGCGCACGTATTCGTGCGAAGGAAGATACTTAATCATGATTCTTTTTATTTGTGTTATTGATTGGTTATTTTTTGTATTTGGGAGTGTAGAAGCGCTTCTTCACCACTACGGCGGGGAACACCTTGCGGCGCACCTTCACCTTAAGCTCGGTGCCAAGCTTGCCATACTCTGCCTTTACCAGCGCAAAGGCAAGATTCTTGTCGAGCGTGATAGAGTGATATCCTGTGGTGATTTCGCCCACTACTTCATCGTTGGAGTTTAGCACTTCGTAACCGTGGCGAGGTATGGCCTGACCGCTAACCTCGAGGCCAACCACCTTGTATTCCGGGCCTTCTGCCTTCTGCTTGGATATGGCCTCTTTGCCGATGAATTCAGGCTTGTCGAGCTTGACAAACATGCTCAGGCCCGACATCACGGGTGTGATTTTGTCGGTGAGCTCGTCGCCATAGAGGGGAAGCCCGGCCTCGAAGCGGAGGGTGTCGCGGCATCCGAGTCCGCAAGGCTGCACGCCGGCGGCCATCAGCTTCTCCCAGATGCGCTGAGTGAGCATGTGTGAAGCGTAGATTTCAAAGCCGTCCTCCCCGGTGTAGCCGGTGCGGCTCACTATCACGTCCTCCCCGTCGAGCACGATGTCCTTGAATGTGTAGAATTCCAAATCCGACGCGTCGATGCCCAGGACGTCGCGCAGCGTAGCCTCTGCATTGGGGCCTTGCACGGCGAGCTCGCCATAGAGGTGGCTCATGTGGTTGATGTGCACATCATAGCCCTTGGCCTGCTCGCGCATCCAGGCGATGTCTTTTTCTATGTTGGCAGCATTGGGCACAATGAAAAATTCATTGTCGTTGCGCTTGTACACCAGCAGGTCGTCGACGCAGCCTCCGTCGGGATACAGCATCATGCCGTAATATATCTTGTTGTTGGGCGCTCCGGTGAGGTCGTTGGTGAAGATGTGGTTGACAAATTTTTCTGCCTCATGGCCGGTGATGAGCACCTCGCCCATGTGAGAAACGTCAAACACTCCCACGTCGTTGCGCACTGCATTGTGCTCTTCAACAATGCCTTTGTATTGGATAGGCATGTCGAAACCTCCGAACGGACTCATCAGTGCATTTTGTGCCACGTGATGAGCATGCAAGCAGGTTGTCTTCATTTGTTCCATGTTTTTACGTTGGTTTTAGTCTTTTAGGTGTGATATCTGATTAATTTTCAATTCTTCATTCTTAATTTTTAATTAAGTCGACAAGCTGCTCGGTGGTGAGCCCGCTGATGACGCGGCTCGCATCAATGCCACGCAGCGCTTGGGCACAGTCCGACTGCTTGATACCATGCAAAGGCCCAAGCAGCGCTTCGACATCGCCTATATGGAAGAAGTCGCCGGTGAGGTCAGCATCTGTGATGATGCCCGATGGGCTGAGATGCAGGCACAACTTCAAGTTGCCGCATCCCTCCACGCGCTGCGCAATCACCACCTCGCCGCCCTTGTCCTTTTTTCGGCGCCCGAATATCCATTCCGGGCGATAATAGGCAGCTTCGATATGTCGCACGGCCTCTATCTGCTGGTCAGTGAGGGCGATTTCCGAATCGGTGATAGCGCCAATCAAATACCTTCGAAACTCATCCATAGGCATATCGGGAAGGTGCTCCGACAGTGTGGTGATTCGCGACTGCACCGACTGCACTTGCTTCGACTCGAGCTTTGAGCGCGACGGAGTGATTGCATTAAGCATATGCTTCATGTTGGTGGAGTAGAGCATGGTGCCGTGCGCAATCGAGCGGCCAGGGATGTGGTAGAAGGCGCAGCCCGACACCTTGCGGTCGCCAATCAGCACGTCGTTGCGGCCTGTTGCCGAGGCATCAAGTCCGAGATTGCGCAGAGCCTGGGCCAGCAATCCCGTGTATCGGGAAAACGTCGTGGCTACGTTCTCAGCCGGCGCCACATAGCTGGTCATGATATTGTGGCGGTCGCTGTATACGCAGCCGCCTCCGCTTTTCCGGCGGTAGTATTGTATGCCGTTGTTTTCGCAATATTCCTTGTCGAGCTCCGTCGCCATGTCCTGATTGCGGCCATAAATCACAGTGGGGTCTGACGTCCACGTGAAGAAATATTCAGCGGGTGGAAGCGTCAAAGCCACCCACTCTTCCACAGCGAGATAGAAGGGCAGGCGCATCTGCGGCAGTGTCGATGGAAGCGCTACGTGTATCATGTGACAAAGGTATACAAAAATTTACATCTGTCAAAATTTAACTTTGCAAAAATATTTCTCTTCACATTTTGTGCCTGCCCAGGGGCAAAGATTTTGGAGTTTTCAGTTTTATGGACTAATTTTGCAAGATAAAATTATTACGATGGCAGATGTACGTCCAAAGAAGGCCTTAGGCCAACATTTTCTCACCGACCAATCAGTGGCGAAGCGCATAGCGTCGACCCTCGACGGCTGGAAAGAATATCCGGTGCTTGAAATAGGTCCCGGCACGGGCGTCCTCACTCGTTGGCTGCTCGAAGACGGCCACGACATCAACGTAATAGAAATCGACACCGAGAGCGTCGATTACCTCAACGCCCACTTCCCTCAACTGCATGGGCGCATCATCGAAGCCGACTTCTTGCAGATTGACCTGCATGAAATATACGGCGACAACAAATTTTGCGTAATTGGCAATTACCCCTACAACATTTCGTCGCAAATATTCTTCAAGGTGCTCGATTACAAAGAGCAGGTACCCTGCGCGTCGGGTATGCTGCAGCGCGAAGTGGCGCAACGCCTGGCCGCCGTCCCTGGCACGAAGGCGCGAGGCATCCTGAGCGTGCTGCTGCAGGCATGGTATTCGGTGGAGTATCTATTCACCGTCAGCGAAGGCGTGTTCAACCCTCCACCCAAAGTGAAATCGGGCGTAATACGCTTGGTGCGCAACGACGTGAAACAGCTGCCTTGCGACGAAGCGCTGTTCAATACCATTGTAAAGGTGACCTTCGGCCAGCGCCGCAAGACTCTGCGCAATTCCATAAAGCCACTGCTGCCCCCAAGCAAGCCTATGCCCGATTCGCCCCTGCTCGCCATGCGCCCCGAGCAACTGAGCGTCGAAGATTTCTGCTCTCTCACCAACCTTATTAGCGATTTGCGTCAATGAAAGAATACAGCGAAGAGTACCTCGACAAGATACGAGACATCATAAGCCACAAAGACGAAGACAAAGCGTGCTCCGAGCTGGCCGAGCTCCACCCCGCAGACATTGCCGAGCTATACAAAGACCTCGACCTTGACGAGGCCGAATTCCTGTATCGGCTGCTCGACGAGGACACTGCCGCCGACGTGCTGATGGAGCTCGACGAAGACGACCGTCTGAAGCTGCTCGAACACATGCCTGTGGCAGAAATCGCCAAGCAAATCGACCACCTCGACACCGACGACGCCGTCGACCTAATACAGCAACTCGAGCCTGAAGACCGCGACGAGGTGCTGAGCCACATCGACGACGTGGAGCAGGCAGGCGACATCATCGACCTGCTAAAATACGACGAAGACACCGCCGGCGGCCTCATGGGCACCGAAATGATTGTTGTCAACGAGAACTGGTCGATGCCTGAATGCATCAAGCAGATGCGACTGCAGGCCGAGGACATGGACGAAATATACAATGTGTATGTCGTAGACAACGACAACAAATTGCGTGGCGTGCTTCCGCTGAAGGAGCTCATCACGCATCCGTCGGTGTCGAAAATCAAGCATGTGGTGGAGACCGACCCCGTGAGCGTGAAGGCCGACACCCCCATCGACGAGGTGGCTCTCGACTTTGAGAAATACAACTTGGTGGCAATGCCCGTAGTCGACTCGATAGGACGCCTGCTCGGACGAATCACCGTCGACGACGTGATGGACCAAGTGCGCGAATCGAGCGAGCGCGACTACCAGTTGGCATCCGGTATCTCGAGCGACGTCGATGCCGACGACACTATCTTCGCACAGACCAAGGCACGCATCCCTTGGCTGCTCATTGGCATTGCCTCGGGCATCCTGGCCTCGGTGATTCTCGCTTCATTCGAGGCGCAGCTTCAGGCTGTCACCGTGCTGGCGCTATTCATTCCCATCATCGGTGGCACCGGAGGTAACATCGGCGTGCAAGCGTCGGCTATTGTGGTGCAGTCTCTTGCCAACGGCTCGCTCGAAATCAAGGACTTCGCCAAGCAGTTAGGCAAAGAGTCGCTTATCGGATTGCTCAACGCCACCATAATATCGCTTTGCGTGTTTGTGTACAATTTATTTTTTATTCCCAACAATTTTGCCGTCACCCTGGCTGTGTCGATATCCCTATTCCTTGTGGCCATGTTTGCCACAATACTTGGCTCAGTGGTGCCCCTTACGCTCGAGAAATTTCACATCAACCCGGCATTGGCCACTGGCCCGTTCATCCAAATCTCCAACGACATCGTAGGCCTTATTATCTATGTGCGCGTGTCGACCCTGCTGCTTTCGGTTATGGGCGGAGCTTAGCTCACCGCGTGGACTACAAGCCATGCTATGTATGCCACATAGCATAGCGTGAGCACTGCGCCCTCGCCTCGAGTGATGGTTCGGTGCTTAATCGCCCAGCCGAACACCCAGAACAGAATAGCCGATGCAACCATCGCAAGCAGGTCGAACTAACGACTTCGTCAATGATTGCTTACAGGAGAATCCAAGTCGACGGGATCGTTGGCATTGTGTTCGGTCGCATCCTTGCTTGCATCGCCGTCCTTGACATCGCCAGTGGCCGCATCTGCAGCGCTGGCAGGCACTGTCGCACTCGCAGCTGTTTGAGCGGCTTCGTGGAGCGCTTTGCGGCGCACATGACCAAGTATCGAGCCTTCGATTATCGAGCCTAAGCCCGTCAGGGCAAGCGAGCAGCCCGTGAGCAGGGTGAGCAACGACTCGTCATCGCCGAGCTTGGGCCTTGCGATGAAAATCCACACTGCCAAACCAGTGATGGCCAGGGGAAACACGTAGAGCCATCCCGGCAAACGATAAGGCTCCGTACCCATCGCAAGCACGAAGAATTGCCACAACGCGCACACCGCTGCCACTATGCCGAATACGAATGGCACAAGCGGAGTGAACGTAGTGGTGAATACGAGCATGCATATGCCTAAGATTATGGCGCCGCCGTTGGCTACCTGAGTGAACACGCGGGCAAGCGAACCGCCCTTTCGCGAGGACGCTATCAAAATCAGATTTATCACGCCGATCACGGTGAATGCCACGCCGGCTCCGATTACAATATTGCCCGAATTGACAACTGTGCAGAAAAAGATGAGTGCTACGCCCACGGCCAGCACCACTAAGCCCAATGCTGAAAGCGTTTTACCTTTCATGTCTATCTCGTTTGTTTTTTTATTTGTTTTGCATTTGTTCCGTCACGCAAAGTTAAGCTTTTCGCCCGACTTAGTAGTGTATTTTTATTAAAAAACCACCTTTTTTACCCAATGGTTTGGTACAATGGCAAAAATTGTATACCTTTGTACACTTTTTTGAGCATCTGTAAAATAATAAATCAAAAAATCATTATAAGCACAAATGGCAACATTAGAGAAAATCAGAAGCAAATCGGTGTTTTTGTTTATCATCATCATCCTTGCGCTTCTTGCATTCATCCTGGGTGACTTCCTCACTTCGGGCCGCACCTATGCCGGCTCAGGCACAACCATGTACAGTGTCGGCAGCAACAAAGTAGACTATACCGACTACCAGAACGCTACAAACCAGTTGCAAGCAAGCGGACAAGACGCCGCTGAAATGGAGCAGTTGGTGCTTCAGCGCATCCTCATGGAGAAGATGCTTCAGGAGCAATACAACCAGCTGGGCATCAACATCACTGACAAAGAAATCACGCGCATCATGAACGAGCGCATGCCCATATCGCAACACCTCGGCCAGGTTGCACAGCAATTCGGTCTTCCGGTCACCGACCGTCCAACCGTGCTCGACGCCATAAACAACCCCTCGCGCTACGGCATCTCGGCCGACCAGCAGGAATACCTCAAGAACGTGTGGATGAGCGAAGAGGCTGAGCTCGAGCAGTCGCTCAAGCAGCAAATCTTCTTCGGAATGGTTGGCGGCCTCTTCACAGCCAACGAGCTCGACGCCCACAGTCTCTACGACGACAACATGACTCAGCGCATACTCACCACAGTGAGCACACCCACATCGAGCGTAGCCGACGACCAGGTGGAGGTAACCGACGCCGACCTCAATGCCAAATACGATGACCTGAAAGCTCTCTACAAGACATCGGTGTTCACCACCCTGTCCAACCCCAACTACTTCAACCCACGCGCTTTGGCTATGATGCCGTCGCCCATCGACGAGCCAGTTCGCGCCATCGACTATGTGGTGGTGCCCATTCAGCCCTCAAGCGCCGACTATCAGCAAGCCGATGCCGAAGTGCAGGAAGCGCTTCTCGCCCTATCGGAGCAAAATGCCCTCGAAGGCTTGGTTGGCCGCAAGAAATTCATTTCCAACAGCAACAACGTTCCTGTGCGCGCCCTCAAGAGCGACGCCACACTGAGCCAGCTTAGCGACAGCGACCTGGTTGTAGGCAAAGTGACTCAACTGCGCACCGACCGCATCAACAACACATATAATATAGTGAAGGTGCTCGGCCGCTCCACCGAAATCGACTCCATCAACGTTTCTGCCTACGGCGCTGCCAACCAGCAAGAGGCCGACAGCATAGTATCGGAGCTCCGCAGCGGCAAATCATTTGCCGAACTGCTGGCAACAACTCCCGACCGCGGCTGGGACGCTCAGTGGCTCTCGCTCGTTGGCGCACAAAGCAACATCAAGGACCGCATGGAGAAAGCCAGCACCGGCGCTCCGTTCGTGTACACCGACTCAGTGCAAGGCGTATACACCGTATATCAAGTGAATGAGCGCAAAGCTGCTCAGCCCTACGCCGACATCGCACTGATCACCTACACCGTGGATCCTTCGGCTCAGACCACCAACGACCTGCGCACTATGCTCAATAGCTTCCTCGCCAGCAACAGCAAGGGCGACGCTTTCTCGGCTCACGCCGACTCGCTCTTCTTCTTGCAGCATGGCTTTGTATCAGCCTCTTCGCCCCACATCGGCACGCTTTCCGATACTCGCAAGGCTGTGAAGTGGGCCATGAACGCTAAGCCCGGCGATGTAAGCCGCATCATCGAGACTCCTCACGAATATGTAATCGTCGCTGTGAAAGAAGCATTCGACGGCGACTACATTCCCGCCTCTTCATCGACAATCAAGAGCCAGCTGCAGGCATCGGCCCTCAACGACAAGAAGGGCGCCAAGCTGATTGAGCAATACGCCGGCAAGGCCAACGACATAGCCGGTTATGCCAAGGCCATGGGCACAGAGGCCCGCACCGACAGCTCGGCAGTGTTCACGTCGCAGCGCATTGCCGGACACATGGGCGATGTGGCTCGCTTGCAAGCCCAAATGGCAGCAGCCAAGCCCGGCGAGATTGTCGGCCCGTTCCTGAGCGGCAACGAAGTGATTGTGCTCACCGTAAGCGAGCCCACAACTGAAGGCCGCCCCTACAACTACACCATCGACGGACGCACATTCATGAACACATTCGGCCCCAGCATCGACACTCAGGGCGCTCGTGCAATCGACCCCGTGCTGTTCCAGATGCTTGTAGGCGACCGCAACGTCAAGAATCGCAGCCTCAACTTCGTAGGTAACATCGACGACTAATCCACGAGCCAATATCATCAAAGAGGCTGCCTCGACTTTTTCGACGCAGCCTCTTTTTATACCTATGCACTTGATTACTGCTTACGTAATATTAGCAACCGTAGCTGCCGCCATTGTAGCAATAATTGCCCGACCTTCGCAACATGCTGCAGTGAGGG
Organism: uncultured Bacteroides sp.; assembly: GCA_964582335.1. Lineage (GTDB taxonomy): Bacteria > Bacteroidota > Bacteroidia > Bacteroidales > Muribaculaceae > CAG-873. The sequence continues at coordinate 14,015 of CAZORI010000011.1, read as the reverse complement.
AGATGCTCGTTGGCGGCACTTTGTCATTGGCCGATGATGGCAACGAAGCCCCTTCTCTGGAAATCCGATGCCTTGCCTCGGGACGCCTGATATTATTCCGTCGCGGCCTCACAGGAGTTGCCGATGACGGAGCCTGCAGCCTGGCCATAACTTTTAAAGGCTCTGACATAAACATAGAAGAGCGAATCACTCCCGGCCGCCTCGCCCCGGCATATGTACTGACGGCAACCTTCAATCTTGGATACCTAAGGGAAGGCTACTACCACATTAGATATAATAGCGCAAAGGCCGCCCTCTGGACCGCATTCACTCTCCACACGCGCCCCGGCCTAACATCCACCTCCCCTCTCCACCGCTAATCCCTAAATGGAATACTCATAAAATGAGATGCCTATCAAAAGCACTCCCGCCACGAGCAGGATGATAATCAGCGGGTCGGAGAATTTCTTGATGAACTTCACCCACATCGTCTCCTTAGCGGGAGGGGTGAGCACGCTCACACCCTATTTCTGTCTGTTTGTTGCTACCTGTTCGTCGGTGAGCCCCAACAACTTATGATTCAATTCCATTCTTACCTATTATTGACAGAAAGCCATTTGGCATCATTACATTCCGCAAAATTACAAAACATATGCCGATTTTTACGCGAAATTTCGTAATTTTGCAAGAGAATAATAACTATCACATATCAAGTAAGATGAATGTAGCAATTGTGGGCGCAAGCGGTGCCGTGGGCCAAGAGTTTTTGCGCGTTTTAAGACAACAGAAATTCCCCGTAGACGAACTGCGACTTTTCGGTTCTAAACGAAGCGCGGGCACTACCGTCGAGTGGTGCGGACGCAACATCACCATCGAGGAGCTCAAGGACGACGACTCGTTCAGAGGCATTGATGTTGCCTTCACTTCGGCTGGCGCAGGCGTGTCGAAACAGTTTGCCGACACCATCACGCGCCATGGCGCGCTGATGATCGACAACAGCAGCGCCTTCCGCATGGACGACGACGTGCCATTGGTGGTGCCTGAAGTCAACGGTGAAGACGCGATGAACACTCCGCGCAACATCATAGCCAACCCCAACTGCACCACCATACAAATGGTGGTTGCGCTCAACGCCATAAACAAGATCAGCCCGATTACTCGCGTGCACGTTGCCACCTACCAGGCAGCCAGCGGCGCCGGCGCATCGGCCATGCACGAGCTCGAGCACCAATACGAAGAATTGGCCAACGGCCAGCAGCCAACCATTGAAAAGTTCGTCAACCAGCTGGCCTACAATGTCATCCCCCACATCGACGTATTCCAGGACAACGGGTACACCAAGGAGGAGATGAAGATGTACTACGAGACGAAAAAGATCATGCATGCTCCAGCGCTCGACGTAAGCGCCACTTGCGTGCGCGTACCGGTGCTTCGCGCGCACAGCGAAGCGATTTGGGTTGAGACCGAGCGTCCTGTAAGCGTAGACGAAGCGCGCCAGGCTTTTGCAGCCGCCCCCGGCATTGTGCTTGTCGACCGCTGCGAGGCCAACGGATATCCCATGCCTCTGTTAGTGGCCAATGAAGACCCCGTGTACGTGGGTCGCATACGCCGCGACCTAACCAATGAGCGCGGACTATCGTTCTGGACCGTGGCCGACCAAATAAAGAAAGGCGCGGCTCTCAATGCCGTGCAGATAGCGATGTATCGCTACAAGCTCTGAGCTGTTGAGAAAATCAGCATCTAAAAAACCGTTAGCGACATGGTGGCAGCAGCTTTGGTGACACAGCCCGTGACAATCTTCTTGATTGTGCTGGTGATCATTCTGTGTGCTCCCCTGCTGCTCAACAAACTGAAAATACCCCACATCATAGGCATGATTGTGGCCGGTGTGCTCGTCGGGCCCTACGGCTTCAACATCCTCGCCAACGATTCGTCGTTTGCGATATTCGGACAAGTGGGCCTGCTTTACCTCATGTTTCTGGCAGGGCTCGAGATTGACATGTACCACCTCAAGCTCAATCTCAAGCGCGGGCTCATGTTCGGCGTGCTCACTTTGCTCATCCCTTTGGCGCTTGGCATAGTGTCGAGCGTGTGGATTCTACACCTCGACTGGCTCACAGCCATGCTGCTGGGCTCAATGTATGCCTCGCACACGCTCATTGCATATCCCGTGGCCGCACGCTTCGGCATCACCCGCTCGCCGGCAGTGCTGATTTCCATCGTTGGCACCATCATTGCCGTAATCGGCGCGCTGCTCGTGCTGGCTGCCACCGTGAGCATCAAGCGCGAAGGCTCGCTCGACGTGCGCTCGCTTCTCAGGCTGTTTGGCTTGCTTGCCGCCTACTGCGTGCTTGTGCTATATTCCTATCCACGCCTCACGCGCCTCTTCTTCAAGCACATCACCGACAAGGTTACGCAATACGTCTACATCCTGGCCCTGGTGTTCCTGGCCGCGTGGGGAGCGCAAGTGATAGGGCTTGAGCCGGTGCTTGGAGCCTTCTTCGCCGGGTTGGTGCTCAACCGCTTTGTGCCGTCGGAGTCATCGCTGATGTCGAGCATCGAATTCGTGGGCAACGCGCTATTCATCCCCTACTTCCTCATCAGCGTGGGCATGATGATTAATGTGAGCGTGATACTCGACTACGGCACAATCACTGTGGCGGGAATCATGCTTGTGGTTGCCCTCATCAGCAAATGGCTGCCCGCGATGATAGCTCAGCGATTCAACAAGCTCAGCAGCGCCAGCCGCACCGTGATGTTTGGCCTTACCACAGCCCACACTGCCGTGGCCTTGGCTGTAGTCACGCTCGGATACAGCATGGGAATGTTCAACGAGCAAGTGCTCAACAGCACCGTCCTCGTAATCCTGGTGACGTGCGCCGTGGCTCCTGTGGTCACCGCCGGAGCGGCATCCAAGCTGAAAGTGGAGATGATGGAGAGCGACGACGGCACAGGCGACAATCTGATGCTACACACCCGGCACAACCACACCCTCGTGTCGGTGGCTTCGCCGCTGCTCGCGCAGTCGCTCATCGATCTGGCCGTGCTCATGCGCAACGACCGTGGCAGCCACAACTTCTACGCTATCCACGTGCGCAACGACAACACCAACACGGCCAAGGCCGTGTCGCGCAACACGCTCACCGTGGCCACGCGAGCCGGGGCAGCCGCCGACGTAAAGGTGGAAGCGCTCGACCGATACGACCTCAACATCGTCACAGGTCTGGTAAATGCCATCAACGAGCGCGACATCACCGAGGTAATAATGGGCATGCACCGTCGCACCACCGTCATCGACTCGTTCTTTGGCAAGAACATCAACCAGCTGCTGAAGATGACCAACAAAATGGTGATCATAGCACGTTGCTTCATACCGCCAAACGCCGTGACGCGAATAGTGGTGTGGGCGCCCCCAAAAGCAAGATACGAAAGCGGATTCAGCCGCTGGGTAAGGGCCATAGCCCGACTCACGCGTCAAATCGGATGCCGAGTGATATTCAACTGCACCACCGAGGCCCAGCTGCTGATACGCAGCATCATATACCAAGAAAACTACGGCATACGCTGTGAATTCCAGACAGTGGAGCATTGGGACGACTTCGTGCTGCTTGCCAACAAAGTGCTCGACGACGATTTGTTCGTAGTGGTGGGCGCACGCGTCAACTCCATCTCCTACACGTCGGAGATGATAGAAATGCCCAACTTCCTGCAAAAATACTTCTCTCAAAACAATCTTCTCGTCATATATCCCGAACAATTTGGAGAAGTGGCTCCCATCGAATCATTTGCCGATCCAATGCTTGCCGACATGCAGACCGAGCCCTCAGCCCTGTGGCTCTGGAGCAAGAGCGCATGGAAACGCCTCGTCGAAGTTAAGAAAAGATTCACTCACCGCAACCGCAAGCCTAAAATCAATTAAAGCATGAACCCAGGCCTCACTGTCATCATACCCGTGCGCAACAGAGCCGATATCGTGACTCGCACGCTCGATTCCGTGGCTGCTCAGTCATATCGCCCCCTGCGGCTGATTATCGTCGACAACAACAGCACCGACGGCACAGCTGCCGTGCTGCACGAGTGGGCATCGCGCCACACCGACAAGCTCCTCACCGTCGACGTCATCACCGAGACTGTGCCAGGCTCGGGAGCCGCGCGCAACGCCGGCCTCAAGCACGTGCGCACCGAGTGGACTATGTTCTTCGACAGCGATGACACTATGGAATCAGAACATGTGGCATATGCGATGGCTTGCGCAAAAAACAACCATCGAGCCAAAATTGTGGGCTGGCCCATCAGGATGCACCGTCTTAACGGCGAAGTCACTACCGAACGCTTCGACACGCAGGACCTTGAATTCCACTGCATACAGCACGGATCTATGGCCACACAGAGATATATGGCCCGCACCAGCCTCTTCAGGCGCGCCGGAGGCTGGCGCAACGACGTGATGGCCTGGAACGACATTGAACTCGGAATCAGACTGTTGCGCCTGCTCACTTCGCCGTCGCAAATCGTATCGCGCCAATTGCCCATCACAGTCGACGTGATGGTGCGCGAGGATTCAATCACCGGCAATGACTACTCGCACAATTATCATAATTTCGTGCATGCCATGGATTGCATGGAGGCCAATATCGGTCGCGACAAAAAATGGATTGTTGATCTGAAGCGAGCCATACTGGCCGGCAACCTCGCAAAGGAGGGCAACCAAGAGCATAGCCAGAGGCTGATGCACTGCATCAAGGAGCGCAACCGTCGCCGCAGAGCCATATACAAATGGGCTTGCAACTACACGTCGATACACGGGCGCGGCGCTGCAAGCCTCATACGGCCTCTGTTCCAGAAGCCGAATACGCTATGGGGAATGCTGAAAGAGAATATTATGGGATAGCTGCCTCGGCGGGGCGTATCTGAGGCAGCCATGCTTGGTGAGTACGGCTACTCCAAATCCTGCGGGGAGATGCGTATCGTCACGGTGTCGGTGCCCAGCTTATTTGCGAGTTTGTACACTATGTCGACATTGGCATTCTTGATGAAATACACCAATTGATTGTCTGATGGCTCGTACATCGACAACTCGGCAACCTTGGCGCTACGCACCAAATCGCGTTGTTCCTTGATTTGCTTGAAAGCATCGTCCTGCTCAACAGTCCAGTTGAAAGTCAAATCCTTTCCCGCCAAGGCTACGGCTGTCTGAGTGAGCGAGTCGCTTACCTTAGTAGGGCACGCCTTGCTGGCATCGTCCACAAATTTGTTTAAGTCGGCAATTGCCTGATTCGGGGCCTGCGCGCCCGCATACACGGCAAGCGCGGCCACAAGGATAGTAAGTATGCGTTTCATGAGGAGAAATTAGTTGTTAAGCACTTCTACAGCTTTGTTGAACACCGGGTCGAGAGGATTCGTGGCGCGCACATACGTGCCATCTTCATAAATGTCACGAGCAAGATAGCCCTTGATGATTGCTTCAATCACCGGGCGCGAACGCTGCAGCTGCTCGTCGTTGCGCTCGATGCCGTCGGCAGAAGCCTTTGCCACTACGTCCTCAATCATGTCGTTGCTCACGTCGAAATGCTTGAAGAAATCATTCTCGGCAGGATATTTCTGGCGTAGCGATGCGCGATTGCGGTCGACGTAGCTCAAGCAATATTGCGGAAGCACCGACTTGGCCATCAAATCGCGATAATAGGCGCTATAATAAGATGTGTCGGCCGGGACGAACTCGTCGGGCATGATGCCACCGCCGCCGTACACCACGCGGTTGCGTCGGAGCGTGCGGTATTCTTTGCTTTTGTCGAGATGTACGCTGTCGGCGCTCCACAATTCGCCGCTTTCATAGCGGTTGAGCATGTCGAGCACATATTCCTCGCCTTTGCCCTTGGTATAGGGCTTCTGTATTGAGCGTCCGCTCGGCGTGTAGTAGCGCGACACCGTGAGGCGTATCATCGACCCGTCGGGGAACGGGAACGGACGTTGCACCAAGCCTTTGCCGAACGTGCGGCGGCCTACGATTGTGCCTCGGTCGTTGTCCTGGATTGCTCCCGACACGATTTCGGATGCCGATGCTGAATATTGGTTCACCATAATGGCAAGCGGCCCTTCAAACAGCGGCTTGGCATCTTCCACGCGATAGTATACCGGCTCGGAATTCCTGCCCTGCGTGTACACTATCATATCGCCTTTGTTGAGGAACATCGACGCTATGTCGTAGGCAGCCTTCAAGTAGCCGCCTCCATTGTCCTCAAGGTCGAGAATGAGTTTCGTCATGCCCTGCGCCTGAAGCTTCTTTATGGCATCCTTCACCTCCTGGCCCGACTCCTCGGCGAAGCGGGTGAGGCGTATGTATCCTATTTCGGGCGTCACCATGTACACTCCGTCGACGCTGTTTACCGGAATGTCGTCGCGAGTGACGATAAAGTCAATCATCTCGCCATCGCGCTTCACGCCCAGCTTCACCTTCGAGCCTTTGGGCCCGCGGAGCACTTTTATCACCTTCGAATTAGGCAGCTTGCGGCCGGCAATGATTGTGTCGTTGGCCGACACGATGCGGTCGCCTGGGCGTATGCCCACCTTCTCGCTGGGGCCTCCCGACACGGTCTGTATCACGTACACGGTGTCGGTGGTCATATTGAATTGCACGCCTATGCCCGAAAATTTGCCTTCGAGGGGCTCGGTGAGCTCCTTGGTTTCGTCGGGCGATGAATACGACGAGTGCGGGTCGAGTGTCTTGAGCATAGCAATTATGCCCTCCGACACTATCGAGTCGGCGTTGACGTCCTCTACGTAGAAGTTTTCGATAATGGCCTCAGCATAGCCGATTTTCCGAGTCGGAGAGAACTTTTCCGCTTCGGTCTGAGCATTGGCCTGCCACAAGGCAGCGCATGCCAATGCCATAATGCACGCTGTATATATATGTCTGTTCATAAGCTAAGAAAAAATTATAACAACAAGATGGCCTAAAAAGTTATGGCAAGAACGGCGATACATCCAGGCCATGCTTCTTCAGCTCGCGCACAAGCGAGGATGACACAAATGCCTTGGCCGGGTCGGCAAAGAGGATTACCGTGTCGATGCCGAATATCGAACGGTTGGCATCGGCCATGTCGCGCTCGTACTCATAGTCTTTGACTGAACGCACGCCGCGAAGTAAAGCGCACGCGCCAATTTTTTTTGCGAAGTCGGCCGTGAGGCCGCTCCACTGGTGCACGCTCACGCGCTCGTCGCCGGCATATGCAGCTGCAATGGCTTCTGCCCGGGCCGAGGCTGCTTGTGCATCCTCCGGCTTGTCGGCATTTACGCCTATGCATATGGCCACATGGTCGAATATGCCAAGGGCGCGCTCCACAATGTCGGCATGGCCGATGGTGAAGGGGTTGAATGTGCCGGCCATTACGGCCGTGCGGCGCGTGCATGCGCTCTCGTCAGCTGATTTGCGAGTCATCTTCGATCACAAGATTGTCAATAATGAAGTTTTGGCGCTCCATGGTGTTCTTGCCCATGTAGAATTCTAGCAGTGCCGACACATGGTCGTCCTTGCGAAGCGTCACCAAGTCGAGGCGCATGCCCGGGCCGATGAAGCCTCGGAATTCGTCGGGCGAAATCTCGCCAAGGCCCTTGAATCGGGTGATCTCAGCGTCCTTCTCGCCAAAATGGTTGATGGCCTCGATGCGCTCGGCATCGTTGTAGCAATAGAACACCTCGTCGGTGTCGCGCTTGCGGCGCGTCTGCGCCTTGCGCGAGCGCACGCGGAAGAGGGGCGTCTGCAGCACATACACGTGCCCCATCTTTATGAGGTCGGGGAAGAATTGCAGGAAGAAGGTGATGAGCAGCAGGCGTATGTGCATGCCATCGACATCGGCATCGGTGGCTATGATCACTTTGTTGTAGCGCAGCCCTTCTATGCCGTCCTGCAGGTTGAGCGCGGCTTGCAGCAGGTTGAATTCTTCGTTGAGTATCAATTCTTTCTGGGTAAGGCCGTAGGCATTGAGCGGCTTGCCTCGCAGCGAGAACACGGCCTGCGAGCGCACGTCGCGTATCTTGGTGATCGAGCCGGCTGCCGAGTCGCCCTCGGTGATGAAAATCGACGAGGCCTCGCGCAGGTCTTCCTTAGTCTTGGGGTCGTTGAGGTGCACGGTGCAGTCGAGCAGCTTTTTGTTGTGCAGGCTCAGCTTTTTGTTCTTTTCGCGGGCTATCTTGGTGAGCCCGGCCATTGCCTTGCGGGCGCGCTCGCTGTCCTGCACCTGGTGCAGTATTTTGTCGGCTACGTCAAGGTTTTTGTGCAGGTAGTTGTCGAGATTGGTGCTTACGAAGTCGCCTATGAATTTCGCCACGGTGAGGCCTTCAGCGTTCATGTCGCGCGAGCCGAGCTTGGTTTTGGTCTGCGACTCAAACACGGGGTCCTGCACCTTTATTGCTATTGCAGCCACCATGCCGGCGCGTATGTCGGAATATTCGAAGTTTTTCTTGAAAAAGTCCTTAATGGTCTGCGCAACCGATTTCTTGAACTCCACCAGGTGTGTGCCGCCCTGGGTGGTGTGTTGCCCGTTGACAAACGAGTAGAACTCCTCGCCGAATTGGCGCGCATGGGTGATCGCTATCTCTATGTCTTCGCCTTTGAGGTGGATAATCGGATACAGGGGCTCTTTCGACATGTTTTCCTTCAGCAGGTCGAGCAAGCCCTGGCGCGACACGAACTTGTTGCCGTTGTACACCATCGTCAGTCCCGTGTTGAGGAACGAGTAGTTCTTCATCATTTCCTCTACATAGTCGCTGCGGTAGGCGTAGCCTTTGAATATCTCGCCGTCGGGCTCGAAGCGCACTATGGTGCCGTTGGGCTGGTCGGTGCTCTCAACCGGCGACTCCGACACGAGCAGTCCACGGCTGAACCTCACGGTTTTCACCTGGCCGTCGCGTAAGGATGCCACCTCGAAGTCGATCGACAGTGCGTTTACTGCCTTCAGGCCTACACCGTTAAGGCCCACCGTCTTCTTGAATGCATTGGAGTCGATTTTCGCGCTGGTGTTCATCGTTGACACGGCTTTCACAACGCTGCCCAGCGGTATGCCGCGGCCGTAGTCGCGCACCGTCACGATGCCATCATCAGTGATGTCCGCCACTATCTGCTTGCCAAATCCCATGGCATATTCATCGATGGAGTTGTCAATCACCTCCTTTAGCAGCACATATATGCCATCATCGGGGGCTGAGCCGTCGCCTACGCTGCCGATGTACATACCCGGGCGGCGGCGAATGTGCTCGCGCCAGTCAAGGGTGGTTATATCCGCGTCGTGGTAGTTGGGGCCTGCCCCAGCGTTGATTCCGTCAAAATCCAAGGTATTATCGCGTTCGTCCTGAGCCATATGTCATTTCTTTTATAACATGCAAATTTACAAAATTTTCATAAATTTCCCACCCACATCCCACGAAAAGGTGCTAACTTTGTGTTATGTTGCTTTCGATTGTCATACCTGCGTATAATGTTGCCGGATACATAGCCGGGGCTGTGAGGTCGACGCTGTCGGCATGTACGCCTGCCAATTTGCCATATGAGGTGATTGTGGTTGACGACGGCTCCACCGACGGCACTGCCGACATCATTGCTGCCATGTGCAAGTCGCACGACAACGTGCGCAGCATCAGCCTGAAGCATGGCGGCGTGTCGCAAGCGCGCAACGCCGGTCTCGATGCGGCAACCGGCCTCTACGTCGCCTTCCTCGACGCCGACGATTTGCTCGATGCCGCCGGGCTAAAATCGCTGCTCGAAACCATCGCCGCAAAGCCTCATGCCGACATGATAATCATGAATATGCGCACATTAGGGAAAAGCGAGCACGACTACGATTGGCGACAGCATTTTTCGCCCGGAAGAGTGTACGGCAGCGAGGCGCTAATGCGCACGCCCTATTACCGCCACAGCGCATGCGGCATCGCGTATAGGCGCGAGGCCATCGCTGGCGTGAAGTTCGACACTGCGCTGCCCACCAACGAGGATGCCATTTGGGTAAGCACCCTGTTCGCTCACGGGCTCACCGCAATGTTCGTCGACCGCGACCTGTATCTGCGCCGCTTGCGACCGGAAAGCGCATCGAGGACATTCGATGCCGCCCGACTCGCCAGCGACTGGCTATCGATTGAGCGCTGCTCCGCTCTTGCCGCAGCCAGCGCCACTCCTCTTGCCGCCCTGGTGTATACACGGCTGCTTTACGACTTGGCCCACAACCTGATTCTGCACGCCATAAAGGGCAACATCAGCGCGAAAGACACCTTGCGCCGCTACCCTGTAGCTCTAATACTTCGCGACGCCCCCGCCTCAGCAAGCATCCAGCCCAAGCGCCGCCTCCTGCGCCTTTCCCCTCGGCTCTACGCCGCCCTCCTGCGCATAAAAGGGAAAATGTCTTGATTACACTGTGAATCAAGACATTGTTTTTGATTATTTTTGGGTGTAAGCGGAATCATTTTCCTTCCACATCCTTGTAATAGCGGTAGGTCGACACTTTCAAGTCATCGCAAGCCGCCTCGTCGCATACGATTATAGCGTCGGGGTGCAGCTGCAGGGCCGAGATTGTCCACATCTGGCTTATGCCGGCCTCCACGCCGTGGTGCAGGGCGCGGCTCTTGGCATGGCCGTTGACGAGCAGCATCACAGTGCGCGCATCGGTGACGGTGCCCACGCCCACTGTGAGGGCCGTCTTGGGCACAGCGTTGAGGTCGCCTCCGAAGAATCGCGAATTGGCGATGATGGTGTCGTGGGTGAGCGTCATCATGCGCGTGCGCGACTGCAGCGACGAGCCCGGCTCGTTGAATGCGATATGGCCGTCCTGGCCTACGCCGCCCATGAATAGGTCGATGCCCCCGTAGCTCTTGATTTTGTCTTCGTAGCGCTGGCATTCTGCCTTTACGTCGGCGGCGTTGCCGTCGAGGAAGTTTACGTTTTCGGGCTGTATGTCGATATGGCCGAAGAAGTTGGCCCACATGAATGTGTGGTAGCTCTGCTCGTGGTCCTCAGGCAGCCCCACATACTCGTCCATATTGAATGTGACTACGTGCTTGAACGAAACTTTTCCCTGCTTGTAGAGATCAATGAGTGCGCAGTACATGCCCAGCGGGCTGCTGCCGGTGGGGCACCCAAGCACGAAAGGATGCTCCGAGGTAGGATTAGCCTCATTGATGCGAGCCGCAACGTATTCGGCGGCCCATTTCGACATTTTGTCGTAATCTGTCTCGATAATGACTCTCATTTGAGATAATTTTTGGTGTAGTATGAAACTTGAATTGTTCTTTTGCAAATGTACACATTTTTTCGTTTCTCGCCAACACCAACCCTACTTTTTGCGCCGCAATTTGTTATTGTTATTGTCTCAGGGTGCCATGCCAACTAATTTTAATGCCAGTTGGAAGTCATGAAACGAATTTATTTATTAAATTTGCATAATTAAAATGTCAATATAACAATACAATTTCTTTGTAACATGGAGAAGCACATTCAACTTGACGTGAAAAACGTCTACGGCACGGCTCCCGCCAGCGCCATCGACGCACTCGAGCCCGAAGCAAAGCAGGCTCTGGCTCATGTAATCAACAAGGATGCCGCCGGCAACGACTTCCTGGGATGGGTCGACCTGCCCACTCGCACCGACAAGGCTATCATCAACGAAATCAACCTCTCGGCTGCAATCCTGCGCGAAGGCTGCGACGTGGTGGTGTCAATCGGCATCGGAGGCAGCTACCTCGGCGCTAAGGCCGTAATCGAGGCACTCAGCGACTCATTCGCCGCTTACGGACACGGCAAGCAAGGTCCAACCATGATTTTCGCCGGCCAGAACATCGGCGAAGACTACCTCAACGAACTGCAAGACTACCTCAAGGATAAGCGCTTCGGCATCATCGTAATCTCGAAGTCGGGCACCACCACCGAGCCGGCCATCGCTTTCCGCCTGCTCAAGGAGCAACTCGAAGCGCAGATGGGCAAAGCCGAAGCCGCCAAGCGCATCGTGGCCATCACCGACGCCAAGAAAGGCGCCCTGCGCAAGCTCGCCGACGAGGAGGGATACAAGACCTTCGTAATCGAGGACTCTGTGGGCGGCCGCTTCTCTGTGCTCACGCCCGTGGGCCTGCTGCCTATCGCTGTGGCTGGCTTCGACATCGACAGCCTCATCGAGGGCGCACAAGACATGCAAGCCGAGCTCACCAAGCCCTCCGCGCAAAACATAGCAATGCGCTACGCCCAGACTCGCAACGCCCTCTACCGCGCCGGCAAGAAGATTGAGATTTTGGTCAACTACAACCCTAAGCTCCATTACTTCGCCGAATGGTGGAAGCAACTCTACGGAGAGAGCGAAGGCAAGGACAAAAAAGGAATATTCCCCGCTGCCGTCGACTTCACCACCGACCTCCACTCGATGGGCCAGTGGATCCAGGACGGCGAGCGCACGATATTTGAGACGGTGCTGTCGGTAGAGAAGCCCGAGCACGAAACCATCATACCCAAGGACAAGGACAACCTGGACGGACTCAACTACATAGCCGGCTTGCGCGTCGACTACGTCAACAAGATGGCCGAGCTGGGCACGCTGATTGCCCACGTCGACGGAGGCGTGCCAGTAATGCGCATCAGCATCCCGGCTCTCGAAGAGGGATACCTGGGCCAACTCATCTACTTCTTTGAGATTGCCTGCGGCATCAGCGGATACATGCTCGGCGTGAACCCGTTCAACCAGCCGGGCGTAGAGGCCTACAAGAAGAATATGTTTGCCCTTCTTGCCAAGCCCGGCTACGAAGAGGAGACCAAGGCGATACGCGGACGCATCGACTAATGGGCCCGATTGGCGTTTTCGACTCCGGATACGGGGGGCTAAGCGTGCTAAGGCGCTTCACCGCGCAGTTGCCGCAATACGACTATCTGTATCTCGGCGACAATGCCCGCGCGCCCTACGGCACGCGCTCGTGGGTCTTCGTGTATGAATTCACTCTGCAGGCAGTGAACTATCTATTTGAGCAAGGCTGCCCGCTGGTGATCATCGCGTGCAACACAGCTTCGGCCAAGGCGCTGCGCACGATACAGCAGCGCGACCTCCCACGCATGGCCGACCCCACAAGGCGCGTGCTGGGCGTAATACGCCCCACCGCCGAGGCCGTGGGGTCGATTTCGCGCAACGGCCACATCGGCATCGTCAGCACCCCAGGCACTGCATCGTCGGGCAGCTACGACATTGAGATTGCGAAGCTCAACCCCACGTTCCACACCGTGGCGCAAGGCTGCGCTATGTGGGTGCCGCTGATCGAGAACATGGAGATGGACACCGAGGGCACGCGCTTCTTCGTGAAGCGCGACATCGAGCGCTTGCTAAGCCGCGACCCAGAAATCGACACCATCATCCTTGGGTGCACCCACTACCCCCTGCTCTACGATATGATACGCGCAGCCACGCCTGCGGGCATTGAAGTGGTGGAGCAAGGCAACATCATCGCTGCCAGCCTCGCCGACTATCTGCGCCGCCACCCCGAGATGGACAGCCGACTGGGCAAAGGCGGCTCTATACGCTACCTAACCACCGAGAGCCCGGAGAAATTCGGCGAAATGGCCTCGGTATACATGGGGCGCCACGTCGATGCCCAGCACGTCGACATCACCTGACCGCCTCGCACCGCAACATCCCACCAAGCGGCATCGCCCCCTGCGATGCCGCTTTTTTTGCGGCGGTGATAAACCAATGGTTTTTGTCGGGTGTTTGGATTGTATATATTATACTATAAAACCCCTCCGTTAGACGCAATATCAAGACCAGCGGCTTGAACGAGTTGTCGGTCTTTCTTTACAGTCTCAGCGATCATCCATTTTCTCTTTTATAGGGTGGATTCAAAAAATGCACACAACCTCCAAAACGCCTAAAATCAGACTATATCAAACGATTTCCTACATAGAAGCGCTTATATATCAAAGAAAAATACTAAATTTGCGTTTGAAAACGAATACACATCTGCCGACGAATGACAAGGTGACATATTGGGTGGAAATGTCGGACTACGATTTCGACACAGCT
>CAZORI010000010.1:0-58771 GCA_964582335.1 uncultured Bacteroides sp. | reverse complement strand
AATGTACCCATTGTTAGTCTACATCAAACACAGAAATTTGCAACTGCCCCAAAAATTCCCATCCCATCCTCATTTCTCCCCCACATTTTCCACCACAAACTTTGAATGGATGGAATGCGGTGGTTAGAAGGTGACGTGGATGGCGATGCGCAGGCCGTGGCGGTCGATGGCGTAGGGGACGTCGAGGTAGGTGAGGCGCCACACGTAGTCGACGCGCAGGCAACGGAATATGTTGTCGAGGCCGGCGCTAATCTCCATGTAGGGGCGGTCGGTCATGCGTGTGACATGCAGTTGCGATGGGAATCTGAATAATTCGGGATTGCATTCGGGGTCGTTGCGATGAGAAAGATGCCCCCATAGGCCGCGAAAAGCCACTACCTCGCGCAATCGCAATTGCCTGAAATAAGGCACCAAATTGAATAGCGCTCCGTTGAGCCAATAGGTTACGTCCCATGCCGCATACGTGTCGTTGATGAATTCCATTGGATTCATCAAAGCGTAGCTTTCAGGCTGGATGGTGTACGACAAGTTGGCGTTTGGTATGAGCAGGTCGGGATATGGCGAGCGGCTCCACACATGGCCGCCCTTCAGAATAACGTCGGCGAATCCGAAGGCAGAAAACCAAAAACGCTTCTGCGCGCTTGCCTCCGTGGTGTTGATGCAGAATTTAGAGCCGAACCAATTGACCGGGGCAATTTTGTGGCTGAGCATCAGCACGGGAGCGTCAAGGTTGATTGGCACGCGATATGTTTTTGTTTGGTAGAATTTTTCGCCGGGGGCGTAGCGAAGCTGCACAGTGAGGGATGTCTCGCTGTAGCGGCTGAAATTGTTGCCGTAACCGTCGACAAAGGGCAGCGTGGCCGTAGCCTGCTCGATGTCGTTGGCTATCTTTGCCGTCACTGAGAAATTGTTGCGCAGTTCAAGGATGTATTCGAGTTGGTTGGTGTAGTGGTATGTGGCGTACATGTCGGACATGCGCTTGAGCGACAAAAAAATGTTGTCGTTGTTGGTGAACATGTATTGCTGGCCAATTTGGTTGATGTCGTATTGCGACGTAAGCCTGATAGAGTGCATAGGAAATTCGCGGGAATGATACTCCTTGTCGATGAACGAGTACTCGGCTTCTGCTCGGTATTTCCAGCGATGGTCGTCCGTGCCGTATGCCACATATCCGCGCCCAAACCAGCGCTCGCTCAGGTTGGCCGTGGTAATGCCGCCTGCTCGCAGCCTCCAGCCCTCTATGCTGTTGTGGCTGATGGTGGTGTTGATCGGCCCGTAGTCGAATTTGCTTGGATTGCCGGTGTTGACGTATCCCGTGAACATTATCTTCAGGAATTTCTCAGTCCAATAGTATATTGGCGCGCTGCGCAGCTGGCGCATCATCTGGTCGATGCGCTTTTCATTGTTGGTGACGGAGATAAGGCGCGAGCCGTTCCAGAATTGCTCATCGCGATTTTTCGCCTCGGCATCGACTATGCGCTCGCCAGCTTGGCCGAACACCGTGGGGTCGGCAGGCTCGTCGAAATTGTGGTTATCGTAGGCTATATTCCGCCGCGCATACAGAGCCGGGGTGGCCGGCGCCAGCCTGGCTTCTATCGTGAGGTCGTCGCTCTTTTTGAGGCGGCTGCCGTCGGGCGCTCGCTCGAATTCCTGCGATATGTACAGATTATCGACGAAATTGAGGTTGATATTTGATGGCGTGCGCATAGTCACCTTCTTTATGAACATGGTGCTGTCGTCGGCCACGACAAACACATGGCCGTTGAAGCCGAACGAAGCAGTGTTGTGCGGGTAGAAGCTCAGCACCACGCACTTCTCGTCGTCGACCATCACGGTGTCGGTGAGGAAGAATTTGTAAAAGTCGGGAGCGATGGGCGACAACGGGCTCACAAAGCGATTTTGCAGGATATTGATGTCGCGGTCGTAGAGATTCACCTCACGCAGAACATCCTCCATGAACGTCATCATGCTGTTTTGGTCGAGCACTTCGTCAAGTCCGTTTTGTCGCAGGCCCTTCACGATTTCCTTTTTCGATTTAGGGTCGCGCCGGTAATGCACTTCCGATGACTTCTCCTTTACCATTATGTTGAGGATAGGCTTGCCGGAGATTTCAGAGGTGTCAACATGCTCCCAAAGGAGTGGGAATTTGCGGAACATCCATGAGTTTTCATCCTTGTTGGCGAAATCGTTGAGCGCAAAAGTCATGATTTCGTAGCGGTCGTAGTTGTAGTAGGGGTTGCGCTCGGGGTCGGTGAGCTGACCAGCCTCCTTGAGCCGCTTAACGAACGCGTAGGCCGGGTTGTCCTTTTTCTTTATCTTTTTGCGGCGCACCACCACCTCTTGCAGCTGCTGCGCAGTGGGTGCAAGGGAGATATCGTACACGTTGACGTGCCTTTTTTTCACAGGCACCACCTTTTTCTCATATCCCAAGCAGGCCACCTGCAGCGAAGGCGCATCATTGGGCGCAGTGAGCTGGAATATGCCCTTTTCATTTGTGAGCGTGCCGGCTGTCTCGCCGCTCACCACTACGGATGCGTAAGGCACGGGTTCGTATGTGACCGAATCGCGCACGATGCCGCTTATGTAGTAGGTGGAGCGAGGCTGGCTATGCGCGGTGCAGGCCAATAACAAGAATACTGACGCTGCGAATGCCCTCGCGCATCTACTCCATGCCATCAGAAGGGAGGTTAGAATTGTAGTACCGAGGGTCGCCTGTCACCTCTGGGCCGGCAAATGGCGGCAGATTATAAGAAGCCCCCTCGTGCGGAATTTCAATCTCGGCGACTATGAGCCCTTGGTTTCGGCCATGGAACACGTCGACTTCCCACATGTATCCGTCGAAATGCACGATGTATCTGGTTTTGGATATCAACTTTTTGCAGAGCGGAAGCATCTGCAGCGCATCGTCGTGCGGAATGGGGTATTCCCACTCGCCTCGGACAGCTCCGTGATTCTTGCTTTTCACAGTGATGTAGGCTTTTTCGTCGGCGATGCGCACGCGCACCACACGCTCCGGGTCAAGGCTTAGATAGCCTTGCGCAATGTCGTGCTTTGCGCTCGACATTGCCACATAGCTGTCGTTGGCAACTAAATATTTGCGCTCAATCTCCTTGCCCATGGCTATTTCTTGAGGGTGAGGCGCACCACGTTTTCAACGTGCTGCGTATGCGGGAACATATCCACAGGCTGTATGGCCTCGACTTGGTATTTAGCATCGAGCAGAGCGATGTCGCGAGCTTGGGTGGCAGGGTTGCAGCTTACGTACACCAGCGTGGCAGGCTCGGCCTGGAGAATCACGTCAACAACGTCGGTGTGCATGCCTGCGCGAGGCGGGTCGATGATCATTGCATCGGGGCGCCCATGCTCGGCAATGAACTCAGCCGTGAGCACATTCTTCATGTCGCCGGCATAGAACAGCGTGTTCTCTATGCCGTTGATTCGCGAGTTGATTTTAGCATCCTCGATGGCTTCGGGCACATATTCGATGCCAATCACCTTGCGGGCTCGGCGACTTACGAAGTTTGCGATGGTGCCGGTGCCGGTGTATAGGTCGTATACGAGCTCATCGCCCGTGAGGCGCGCGAAGTCGCGAGCCACTTTGTAAAGTTTATAGGCTTGACGCGAATTGGTCTGATAAAACGACTTGGGGCCGATGCGGAATTTTAGCCCCTCCATCTCCTCCTCGATGTATTCGGCGCCGCTGTGGGTGAGTATCGTTTGGTCGGTGATGGTGTCGTTCACCTTAAGATTCACAACATACAGCAGTGATGTGATTTGCGGGAATTGTGAGCACACGGCATCGAGCAATTGCTGTATCTTCTCTCGGTTGTCTTCGCCGAACGCCATAAGGGCCATAATCTGTCCGGTGGAGGTGATTCTCACCATCAATGTGCGCAGCAGCCCGGCATTGGCGCGCAAGTCATAGAACGAATAGCCATGCTCTATGCCGTAGGCCTTGATGAATTTGCGCAGCTGATTGCTGAAATCGTCCTGGAGGTGGCAGCGGTTGATGTCGAGCACCTTGTCGAAGGCTCCCGGGATGTGGAATCCGGCTCCGTCGCGGTCGGGGAATTCCTGCCCCGAAGCGAGCTGCTCATATGTGAGCCAGCGACGGTTGCTGAATGTATACTCCATCTTGTTGCGGTATTCCCATATGTTGTCCGAGCCGATGATTGGCGATATCGGAGGGCATGGCACCTTGGCTATGCGCCGCATGGCGTCGGCCACTTGCTGCTGCTTGCACTGCAGCTGCAGCTCGTAGGGCAGGTGTTGCCAGCGGCAGCCGCCGCATATGGTGAAATGCTCGCATTTAGGCTCTACGCGCTTGGGCGAGGGCTGCACCATGCGCGCAATGTGGCCTTCGGCATATGATTTCTTTTTTTTGTCGAGCTTTACGTCGACGATGTCGCCGGGAGCGGCGAATGGCACAAAAACAACCATGTCGTTGACCCGGGCAATGGCGTTGCCCTCGGCTCCAACGTCGAGTATGGTTACATTTTCTATGGTGGGGAGTGGCTTGCGTGGTCGGCTCATCTCTTTTTGGGCTTGGATATTGGCGCCGGTTCGCTCATCAGAGCTTCCATTTCAGGCGGAATGATGAATACATCTTCTGGCGATAGCGGGCGTATGCCCGTATACCATTTGAATTTTGAAAGGTAGTATAAGGATTTTTTTGCAAGATACAGCGGTGTGACGGTGCCGGCCGATTCGGGCCACATCTTCATGCGCACTAATTCTTGTCCTTCGAAGTCAGCTGTGAGGTAGCTGCTCTCCACGTTGGTAATTTTATTATATGTGGAGTCGTTTTCCTGTGGCAGCATTATTGCCTCAACGTTTCCGTTGATGTCGATTTTGCGCATCTCTCCGTCGCGGAAGTAGGCTATCATCTCCTTGCCGCTGATTTGGTTGAAGAATTCGCCCTCGACATGCTCGGCCGAGAATCCGAAGTCGGGCAAGACGGCGCGCTCGATAGTGGAATCGTTCATGTGCAGCATGATTAGGTTGCCGAAAATCTGGCGGTCGTCGCTCCATACGATGGGGTGTCGGAACATGTAGAGCGTGGAGTCCTTCTGCTCGAATCGCATGGAATCGCACACACCTTGCATGTCGCTGCGGTAGAATCTCACACGCGGGTACGCCACCACCACCTGGGTGGTGTCGTATACGACGTAGGCCGGACGGTTTGCTATCGTGTCCTCGGCGTATCTGATGGTGTCGATGTTGCGGAACGAGAAAATCTCGCGGCCATGCAGATATAGGGTGTCGCCTTTGGAGTATTCCTTGGCCAAGGCTCGCCCCGTGACGTAAGCGCTGTCGATCAGTTGGTCGTAGTATCCGTAGTCGCCCAATAGGGCCGACTGCTTGGCCGAGTCGACGAGAGCCATGTTGCCGCGAGCCCATCCGTATCCGTCAAGGCGGTTGTAGTAGAGGGTGTCGCCTTCGAGGGTGGTGCCTCGTCCCATGCGCACGATAGAATGCTCGTACAGGTTGGCAATCTTCGTTTCGGTGTTGTACAAGCCGTCGGTTGTGAATATGGTGTCGGCTTGGTTGATGATGAGCGAGGGGGAGTTGAGCTCTGCTATATGGGTGTCGGTGTTGTAGTAGAGGGTGTCGGTGTAGATGTAGAGCGAGTCTTCGTTTTCGGTGAGCGAATTCAGGCGCACGTCGGTGTAGAAAGTGGCCTCCTTGGTGGCAGGCACGTATTCTCCCTCTTGCGACACCAGTCGGTTTTGCGCGTCGGTGAGGACGCCTCCCACCGTGTAGTAGCCAAATTCGGTGAAGAGGTCGTAGGTGAATTCGTCGGTTTCGAGCGTGACGTCGCGGTTGCGCATAGTCACGGGATTGCCGAATAGGCGAGCCAGCTGGTCGTAGCTGCGGTAAATCATCGAGTCGCCCGTCACCTCAAGGGTGTCGCCTTGCACCATGCGCACATTGCTGAATGCGTCGAGCGATTCACTTTCGGGGAAATAGTGCGCGCTGTCGCAATACATCAGCATTCCTCCTTTCGAGAAGGTGACGTTGCCGGTGAGCACGAGAAACGAGTCGGAAATCTCCTTGTTGAGCACATCGGCATGTTCCAGAAACACGCGGCCGCCTTCGTTGCGGTCGGCCTTTGGTATTTGCGGCTCGAACGACGGCATCGGGTCGAAAACCTGTGCGATGCCTTGCGCCACGACGGGCAAAGCAAGAGCAGCGAGCGTAGCCACAATAGTGAGCTTCGCCCGCCTTATAGATTTGCCGTTTTGGTTCTGGCTATTCATGCTTGCTAATCGTTGATGCGACGGCTATTTGATCCAGCCTTCATGCTCGAATTCGCAGCCTCGCCATCCATCTTCGATTTTTACGTAAGTATTCTTGATTTTATCGGCCACCCACTTGTCGAGTATTTTCTGGCGTCCGTAGTTCTCATACATGTTCTGTATCAATGTATAGTCCTGCGTGAGGTTGGCTTTGTGAGCCTCGATGCGGTTGGTGAGTTTCACAATTGCCACTTGCTCGCGTGAGTTCTTCGAATTGATCATAGTGAACGGCTTCGACACCTCGCCGGGCTGCAAGTTGGCCACTTCCTTTGCCACTTCCTGCGGGAGCTGCGACATTTCGAATCGGGTGTTTTCGGTCTGGTCGTTCATCATTACGCCTTTGCTGAATCGCGTATCTTTGTCTTGGGAGTAGTAGCGAGCTGCTTCCTCGAATGTGTAGCGCTTGGTGTTCACGATGTCGGAGCGAAGCGAGTCGAGGCGCATGGTAGCCTCGGCGATGTCCTTTTCGTCGACCTTGGGGCGCAGCAATATGTGGCGCGTGTTGATGCGGTCGCCTCGCTTTTCAATGAGCTGAATGATGTGGTAGCCGTATTCCGTCTCGACGATTTTCGACACTTTCTTGGGGTCGTTGAGGTTGAAAGCCACGGCTGCGTATTCAGGCACGAGCTGTCCGCGGCCCATGAATCCGATTTCGCCTCCGCGAATTCCTTCGGGGGCCTCAGAGTAGAGCACGGCAAGGGTGGAGAATTCCACTTCGCCACGGTTCACGCGGTCGGAGTAGTCGCGCAAGCGCGCTTTCACGTCTTCAATTTCCTGGCGAGGCACAATGGGGTTGAGCGTGATGATCTGCACCTCCACTTGCATTGGCACGAAGGGGATTGAATCCTCAGGGAGCTTGGCGAAGTAGTTGCGCACGTCCGACGGGGTTGCCTTGAAGTTCTTGGTGATTTCCTGCTGCACCTGCTGGATTCGCGAAGCGTTGGAGATCGACGTAGTGTACATTTCGCGCAGGTCGGGAATGGTTTTGCGGAAGTATTGCTCCACCTTCTCGCGTGAGCCGAGGTTGGCGATTAGGTAGTTGATCTGGCCATCGACACGCTGCTGCACCTGCGAGCGCTGGGCCTCGATGGTGTCGAGGTCGGCCTGATGCAGATACAGGCGCTGGATTGCTATTTGCTCAGGAATGAAGCAATAGGGGTCGCCCTTTATTGGCATTTTCTCTTCTAAGTATTCCTGGTAGGCTTGTTCGATTTCCGACTTGTAGATTGGTTCGTCGCCAATCATCCATGCCACTTCTTCGACAATGTTGTTCTGAGCCCATGCTGAAGCGGTGCATGCAAGCAAAAATGATAGGATAAGAAATTTATATTTCACTGTGTTAGTATTATTGGTCAATAATGATAATAATCAGAATAGTATGGCAAAGTTACGAAATATATTGATAAAACATCACTCAGTATCGACAAATAATGTGATTTTACCATTTTCTAACGCATCATCATACAAATTTTTCTTGAGTTGGGCGGCGTAGGAGCGCCGGTCGATGAATCGTAGGCGGTCGATGATGCTGCTGCGAGCTGCTTCGTAGGGCATGATTTGGCCGGAATGGAGCGCGTCGGTGATGTCGAGCAAGTAGGTGAATCCGCCTTGCGAATAGTCGACGGTGTGGTGTGTGCGCAGGAAAGAATCGGCCGAGGAGCCGAAGTCATAGGGCACGCGGCTCTCAATTTGCTCCCAGTCGACCCATTTGTCGCGGAAATAATCGTAGTGCACGGCCGAAGTCGAGGCAATTTTGTCAAGGCGGTCTACATCGGCGTCGTTGTGCGATTTGTATAGCTTCCTGAACTGCGCCAGCGAAGGCGAGTCGTCGGCGGCCTTTATGTAGACGCCCTTCACCATGGGGCGCGTGAGCCTGAATTCCTCTTTGTTGGCGTCGTAGTAAGCGCGAATGCTGTCCTCCGGTATTTCAGCGGCGTGGGTGTCGTACATCAGTCGCACGTACTCCATGGATACGAGCTCGTTGCGGTATTCCTGCACCATTCGGTTGATTTTGTCCATGTCGAGGTTTTTGCTGGCGGCGTCGCTGATAAGTTGCGTCTCAATCCAGTCGTATATCAAGGCGCGGGCGAGGCGTGCGCTGTCGGCCTGCGTCACCGACGAGGGCATAAGCTGACGCAAGTCGGCGCGAGTGAGCACCTTGCCATAGGCCTGGGCCACGGCATCGGCCGGAATGGCTTTGCCCTGGTCGTGCTTGCATGATGCAAAGAAGATGGCTATGAAAATGGCCGACATGCAGGCGGCTGCCGACAATCGGGCGCTCGGGGCGGAGTGGAGTGGGTGGTGCATTTTTTATGAGTTGGCTACAGCAAGTGCTTGAGACGTTTTGTGTATACTTTCACTTTGTGTTTTTTGCGCAGCTGCCCGAGCCATGCGCTTTCGAGCGAGGCTTGGTAGTCGCTCAGCACTTGGCTGCGCACATCGGCCATGCTTTCGGGAGCAGAGATTACCGATTGGCGGAGGGCGGCCACGCGCACTTTTCCCGCGTAAGGGACGTCCCAGCCTAAAAAGTCGGAGATTGGATTGTCGCCTTTGGCGGCCACAATCCGGCGTAGCTTTACGCTTTCGCCATATTGCGTTTTCAGGCCGTCGGCGAGGGCATCGTCGGTGGCGCCGCCCTCGATTTCTTTCTGGGCGAATTCGACAGCTTTGGTGAGGATTGAGTCATTGCCGGCGCATAGCACCAGCCCTTTGTATCGCGGTACATCCCATGCGTATTTGTCGCGGTTGGCCTCGAAATACGCATTAAGGCCTTCTGTATCGTTGTTGGCTCGCTCCCACACGTTTTTGCTCGATACTTCGAAGAGCAGGAGGCCGTCGTGGTATTCTTTGAGCAGGCAGTCCAATTCACGTGCACTGGCTGAGTCGGCAGGCATGGCAGCTAATTCGCGGCTGTACGCCTCGAATTCGTCAATGAACGCTTGCGTTGTGTCGATGCGCTCGGTAAGGGCCTCGGCCACCTTAAGCTTGTAGTCGATGAAAAGGGTAAGATAATGCCGCGCATCGATGCTGTCGAGCATCTGGGCGTTGTTTTTGCGGTAGAAGTATTCAAATTCGCTAAGGCGCACTTGCTGCTTGTCAATCTTCATCACCACGGGGTCGGCGGCGGTGTGATTGCGGGCAAATGCTCCCATGAGTGTCGCGAGGAGAAGAATGTGCAGTAGCAACAGTCGATACATCGAAATGAATTAGAGGTGAAAAAAATGCGTACGTCCATTGTGGTGGACGCACGCATTTATAACGGATGTCGGTGTATATTTATTGTTGTCATAGCACAGCGGCGCTGTAATTGGGAGCCTCGCTGGTGATGGCCACGTCGTGGGGATGGCTCTCGGCCACGCCTGCATTGGTGATTCTGGTGAATTGCGCGTGGTGCAGCTCCTCGATGTTGTGCGCGCCGCAGTAGCCCATGCCCGAACGCAGGCCGCCAATCATCTGGTACACAACCTCGTAGAGTGAGCCCTTGTAAGGCACGCGCGCAGCAATGCCTTCGGGCACAAGCTTCTTCACGTCCTTTTCGTTGGCCTGGAAGTAGCGGTCCTTCGAGCCGCGCTCCATTGCTTCGAGCGAGCCCATTCCGCGATACGACTTGTACTTGCGGCCGTTGAATATGATGGTTTCGCCGGGGCTTTCTTCCACGCCGGCGAGCATTCCGCCGAGCATCACGCAGTGCGCGCCGGCAGCGAGTGCCTTCACTATGTCGCCCGAATAGCGTATGCCGCCGTCGCCAATCAGAGGCACACCGGTGCCGTCGAGAGCCTTAGCCGCGCTGTATATGGCTGTGAGCTGTGGCACGCCTACGCCCGCAATTATGCGAGTGGTGCAAATCGAGCCGGGGCCTATGCCCACTTTCACGCCGTCGGCTCCGTTCTCGGCCAGGTATTTAGCGGCTTCGCCGGTGGCGATATTTCCTACTACTACGTCGATTTGAGGGTACTTAGCCTTGACGGCTTTAAGCACACGCACCACTCCCGCGGAGTGTCCGTGGGCTGTGTCGATTACCAAAGCGTCGACGCCTGCTGCCACAAGCGCGTCGGCACGGTCCATGAAATCGTTGGTCACGCCTATGCCGGCTGCCACGCGCAAGCGTCCGAGCTGGTCCTTGCAGGCATTCGGCTTGTCCTTTGCTTTGGTGATGTCCTTGTAAGTGACAAGGCCAATGAGCTTGCCTTTTGAGTCGACCACGGGAAGCTTTTCTATTTTGTGCTTCTGCAGTATGTCGGCAGCCTCTTCAAGGTTGGTGGATTGCGTGGTGGTGATGATGTTGTCCTTTGTCATCACCTCGTCGATCTTGCGGGTAAGGTCGCGCTCAAATCGCAGGTCGCGGTTGGTGACTATGCCAACGAGCATGCCATCCTTGTCGACAACGGGTATGCCGCCGATGTGGAATTCTTCCATCATGTGCAGGGCATCGCCAACGGTGCTACCTTCGAGTATGGTTACGGGATCGTATATCATGCCGTTTTCAGCGCGCTTCACCGCGTGCACTTGGCGCGCTTGCTCTGAGATTGACATGTTCTTGTGTATTACGCCAATGCCGCCTTCGCGAGCGATGGCGATGGCGAGCTGCCACTCGGTGACGGTGTCCATGGCGGCTGACACGATTGGCACGTTGAGCGTGATGTTGCGAGAGAATTGTGTTTTCAGGTTGACCTCGCGCGGAAGCACATTCGAGAAGGCTGGAATCAGGAGGACATCATCGAATGTGAGTCCGTCCATTTTTACTCGGTCGGCAATAAATGACATATAGATTATAGTGTTTATGTTTTTTTATTGCACGCAAAGTTAATAATAAAATTTCACATGAGAAAAAAATATCAACCGTCAACCATAAATTTTTTTATTGTCACTTTGTGATGTCGACATATATGCCCGGTCGCGTCTCTTCGTTGCAAGCGTTGTGGAACGGCGGCTCGGTGGCTGATTCCTGGGTGACGGCATATTGCAGCGGCGTGAGTCGACGGCGCAGCTCTTCGTCGGAGGCCTTGGCGTATTATTGAGGCTGGGACTTGGCAATGGATGCGCTATCCTTCTTTTGTTGCTGGATTCGGTGCAATTCAGCGAATAGTTCGGGCGAAATATGGCAATATCCGCCCGGATTCTTCACGAGGTATTTTTGGTGGTAGTCCTCGGCGGGATAGAAATTCTTCAGAGGAAGCACCTCCACGGCCAGTGGGCGCGAGTACTTCTTAGCCACCGAGTCGAGCACGCTGTATATCACCGGGCGGTCGGCAGGGTCGACGTAGTATATGCCCGAACGGTATTGCGAGCCCACGTCGTTGCCTTGGCGGTTGACCGAGGTCGGGTCGATGGTCATGAAGTAGAGCTCAAGCAGGTACTTTAGGTCGACGCTGTGGGGGTCGTAGGTCACTTTTACGGTTTCGGCGGCATCGGTAGCGCCGGTGCACACTTGCTGATAGCTTGGATGCGGAGTGTTGGAGTTGGCGTAGCCCGACTCTGTTGACGTAACGCCGTCGACTTGGTTCATGAAATGGTCGGTGCCCCAGAAGCAGCCGCCGGCCAGGTATATTGTTTTTTCCATGTCAGTTGTATTTGTTTTGCTGGATGTTGATGATTTCGCGTGCTGAGTGCCGGAGCATGCCACCATCAGGGCCGTGGCCAAGAAGGCCGCAGCCGCCGCAAGCAATATTTTGCCATATCTCTTCATATGGGACGATAAAAGAAGTAATATGCATAATTAACATTCAGAACTTGCGTTTGGTTGGTGGCACATTGATATAAAAATGGACAAACTATAAAATAGGGCTTAGAAGGCGCACAAGCGACTCAAGCATTTTCTGCTTTCTTGAGCGTTTTCTCCACTCATAGGCTTTGATGCGCTCCGACTTGAGCAAGTCGTTGTGGAAGATGGTGACAAACCGCTCGTTGGCAATGCGAGAATAAATCTGCATGTTGGCCTCGAAATTGTGCTCAAAGCTGCGGAAGTCGAAATTGGTGGAGCCCACGCTCACAAATTCGTTGTCGATAATCACCACCTTGCTGTGCAGCATTCCGGCTTTGTATAGGTAAATCTTGATTCCGGCCTGCATGCACTCGGTGAAATAAGAGCGGCTGCCGCAGTCGAGCATGTAAGAGTCGCTCTTGTAGGGCAGCATTATGCGCACGTCAACGCCCGAGAGAGATGCTGTCTGCAGCGCGCGGAGCAACGCCTCGGTGGGCAGGAAATATGGCGTCTGTATAAATACTCGCCTGCTTGCGCACGATATTGCTTTTTGGAAAAGCATGGCTTGATTGGTCCACTGCAGGGTAGGCCCGGAGGTGAGCAGCTGCATGCCTATGCCTTGCTCAGTGACATATTCCGGCATTTTGTCTTCGATCAGCGGCAGGCCCATGAAGTTCCAGTCGACGGTGAATGAATACTGCAGCCCAAGCACAGCCGGGCCCTTGATGCGCAGGTGCGTGTCGCGCCAGCGGTCGAAATTTTTGCCTCCGTCGATGTATCGGTCGGCTACGTTCATGCCTCCTATGTATCCAATTTCGCCGTCGATGATGCATATTTTGCGGTGATTTCGCCAATTGATGCGCGTGCCGAACGGCGGGAATGCAACTTTGAAGAACGGGTGCGCCTCCACGCCCTCGGCATTGAGCTGGTTGAAATATTTGTCGGGCGTCTTGTACGAGCCCACGTGGTCGTAAATGAGTCTCACCTTCACGCCTCTGTGGGCGGCAGCCACAAGCGCCTCGCTGAGACGGCGCCCAATGCCCTCGACGGTGAATATATAATACTGTATGTTGACGAAAAGCTTGGCTTGCTCTATGTCGCGAATCAGGGCCTGAAATTTGTCGCGGCCGTTGGTGAAGATTTTAAGTTCGTTGCCCGGATAATACTGCGCGCCTGAGAGAGTGCGCGTGAGCTGTATTTGCTGCAAAGAAATGGGGCTAAGGCCTTGTTGGCTCAGATTTGCTTTGGCAAATGTCTCTTTGCGGCGCAGCTTGCGGCGGTTGCGCCTCGAAATCATGCGCGTGTTGGTGATGTTGCGCCCAAACACAATGTACAGCACCAGGCCAGCCACCGGCAGCAGCAACAGCACCATCACCCACGCAAGCGATTTCACGGGATTTCTGTTTTCGCTGATTATAACGATCACAGTGGATATGATAGTGACGAAATACGCCACCGTCAATGCCATGTAAATCCACCATTCGGTGGTGTATGTTTCAGCGGATATGAACATAGGGTCAGAGCATTAGTTGCATGATTACGGCATCGGTGTAAGTGTCTCCCTTCCTGACCCAGCTGCGCAGGCATCCCGAAGCCTTGAAGCCGGCGCGCTGGAACAGGCGCAGCGATGCGTCGTTGTCGCGAGGCACTATTACGGCCAGCTGGTGCAGGTGCAGCATGTCGCGGCAATAGTCCGCAGCCAATCCTATGGCACGGGTGGCTATGCCGCGGCCACGGCATTGCGAGTCGACGGCAATGCCCAGCATTGCACGTGCGTGCGCCGGGTCGTAGTCGGTGATGTCGACAGTGCCTGCCGGCGAGTTGTCCTCGTCGATCATCCATCTCATCTGCCTGTCGCGGTATATGTCGGCAGTGTAGTTGCTTAGGTAATCCCAAAGCATCTGGCGCGAAACGGGGCCGGCGCCCCATGATATGCGCCACACTTCGGGCTGGCATTCAAGGCGATAAAGAAAGTCAAGGTCGGATGGCTCAGGCGCTCGCAATGTAGTCATGGCATGTGTCTATGGATTGTTGAATGTGTCGGAGAATAGGGTGCGGTTGAGCAACGAGCGCCCAAGCGTGATTTCGTCGGTGTATTCAATCTCGTTGCCCACCGAAACGCCGCGCGCAAGCTGGGTGATTTTCACCGGCAGCCCTTGCAGCTTTCGGTAGATGTAGAAATTTGTGGTGTCGCCCTCCATCGTGGCGCTCAGGGCCAGAATCACTTCCTTCACGTTGCCTTCTCGCACACGCTCCACGAGCGATTCGATCTGCAGCTTGTCTGGGCCTACGCCTTCCACGGGAGAGATGAGGCCGCCGAGCACATGGTAGGTGCCGCTGAATTGGCCGGTGTTTTCAAAGCTCATCACGTCTTTGACGTTTTCCACCACGCATACGACAGAGGAGTCGCGAAGCGGAGAGGCGCATATCGGGCACACGGCGTCCTCGCTGATGTTGTGGCAAATGCTGCAGTATTTGATGCCGTGGCGCATGTCGATGATGGATTTGCTTAGGGCGTCGGCCACAATCTCGTCTTGCCGCAGCAGATGCAGAGCGAGGCGCAGGGCTGTCTTGCGGCCAACGCCAGGCAGCCTTGACAGCTGAGTCACTGCCTCCTCGAGCAGCAAAGATGAGAATCGTTCGTTAGCTACCATATGTCAAATCTGTATCCTATGCATAGATTCGCCGAAATCTGTGAGTTGGCGAATGTAGTCTCCTTGTCATATATCAGGTTGATGTTGACCTCGCCCGTAAGGCCGGCAAACCATCGCTTATTGTTCCAAATCACCCCCATGCGCAGGTCGTTGGAAAGCGATAGCGACGTTTTCTCCACGTCGGCATTTATGAACCCTTTCTTCACGCCCAGGGTGGGGGATTCCGACACTGCAAACATCCAGTGCTTGGAGAACGCCCAGTTGTAGCCATATCCGAACTTGATGTTGTAATTCTTGTTCACCGCGAAGTATTGGTAGTCGAGCCACGATTCGGGCAAAATCTCACGCATGTATTCGGGCAATTCGTTGAAGTCGAAATAGTAGTGGTTGCGGAAATACGTGAATCCGGCAAACCATGAGCCCTGGCTGCGCTCCTGGATGCGACTGAAGCTGAAAGCTGCAGCCTGGGAGTAGCGCTTGTGGTTGAAGAAATAGTACAAGTCCACTCCGAACGATTTGGAGTGAGCGCCGTTGAAGTCGAGATTGGGATTGAATGTGTCGTGCTTTGCCCCAAAACGCGTGATTTTGGTGCTTTGGCCGTTGTTGAAGTAGTAGATGTTGGCCGAGAATAGGCTGCAGTTGAAGCCGAAGTTGAATTGCTCGCGGGCCTTGGCATTGCTGCCGAAAATCTTGCTGATGTTTTTGTCGTAGCCAATCGACACGGCCAGATAGGTGAGCCACACGCCAATCGATGTGCTGGGGTCGGACCTCATCGACATCCTCATGTCGTCGGGCAAGTCGAAATTGTAGTAGTCAATCCAGTTGTCGGTGCGGAATTTCACGTTGAATTTGTGTCCGGCCGGGAGCACGTAGTTCTGGTCGTACCCATTGAAAAAGCCGTCGCCCCAGCGGTACACGTTGATGCAGAAGTTGGGGAATTTGCCCCAAGCGGCGATAGAGTCGAGATTGAACGAGACGGCATTGGCGTTTTGCGCCAAAAATAATGCGGCCATGACGCACAATATACGGCTTATACATTTAATTTTTCTATTTATAAATAGTGAGCGTGGCATTATCACGGAAAAATTTTTGCAAAATTACAAATTATATCACTTTAGATAAAATTAAAACGATCATAAAGTTTGCAACTAACTAAAAACTTATCAAAAAAAAGCAAAAACTCATGAATAATTACCCCAAAAACACTACATTTGCACTAAAAGAATAATTAACCGAATCACATTTATTTATAAAAGAATTTCATATGGAATTGACCATCATGTTACTGGGAGCTTTGTGCCTGATACTGCTATGCGTATTTTTCTACTACTGCCCATTTTTCTTATGGATATCAGCCCGTGTGAGCGGCGTGAGAATCTCGCTGATGCAACTCGTGCTGATGCGCATACGCAAGGTGCCTGCTTCTGTGATAGTGCGTGCCCTTATTGAGGCGCACAAGGCCGGGCTCACCGACGTAAATCGCGATTCGCTTGAGGCTCACTACCTGGCCGGCGGCAACGTAGAGAAGGTGGTGCATGCTCTTGTGTCGGCATCAAAGGCCAACATCGACCTTGGCTTCAAGATGGCCACAGCCATCGACCTCGCCGGCCGCGATGTGTTCCAGGCTGTGCAGATGAGCGTAAACCCCAAGGTAATCGACACGCCTCCGGTGACGGCTGTGGCTAAGGACGGCATACAGCTGATAGCAAAGGCACGCGTGACGGTGCGCGCCAACATACGCCAGCTTGTGGGCGGCGCCGGCGAAGACACCGTGCTCGCCAGGGTAGGCGAAGGCATCGTGTCGAGCATAGGCTCGAGCGTGAGCCATAAGCAAGTGCTTGAGAATCCCGACTCGATATCAAAGCTCGTGCTAAAGAAGGGGCTCGACTCCGGCACGGCGTTCGAGATTTTGTCGATTGACATCGCCGACATAGACATAGGCAAAAACATAGGCGCGGCCTTGCAGATCGACCAAGCTGAGGCCGACAAGAACATAGCCCAGGCAAAGGCCGAAGAGCGTCGTGCCATGGCTATAGCCCTTGAGCAGGAGATGAAAGCACGCGCCGAGGAGGCCCGCGCCAAGGTGATTCAAGCCGAGGCCGAGCTGCCGAAGGCCATGGCAGAGGCATTCCTCAAGGGAAATCTTGGAGTGATGGATTATTACAGATTGCGCAATGTGCAGGCAGATACCGACATGCGGCAGTCGCTCTCGAAATAACACTAAATAGATGCTATAGATACAGATGCATTCGTTTTTAATAGCCTTAGTGGCACTTATAGCCGGATATGCCTTGTACGGCGCCGTGATGGAGCGCGTGTTTGGCGTGAAGGGCGGCAGGCCAATGCCTGCCTACACCAGAGGCGACGGCGTCGACTTCGTGCCTATGGCCACGTGGAAAGTATTTCTGATTCAATTCCTCAACATAGCGGGCTTGGGCCCGATTTTTGGCGCCATAATGGGCGCAATGTTCGGTCCGGCCGCCTTTCTGTGGATTGTGCTCGGCACCATCTTTGCCGGAGCAGTGCACGACTTCATGGCAGCAATGATTTCAATCCGTTCGGGCGGGGCATCGCTGCCCGACATCATAGGCCGCGAGCTTGGCAAGCCCGTGATGAAGTTTGTGCGCGTGTGGGCCGTAGTGCTTCTGATTTTGGTTGGCGCCGTATTCATTATCAGCCCTGCCGGGCTGCTTGCCACGATGACGCCGCTCGACCGCACCTTGTGGGTGTGCATAATATTCGTATACTACATGCTCGCCACGCTGCTGCCCATCGACAAGTTGATAGGCAACATTTACCCGATTTTCGGCTTGGCGCTCTTGTTTATGGCCGTAGGCTTGCTGGCTTATCTGCTTTTTGGCGGGGTAAGCGTAGACCTCGGCTTTGCCGACGGGCTATATAGCCGATACGGCGATTCGGCTCATCCGGTGTTCCCGATGATGTTCGTGTCGATTGCGTGCGGCGCAATTTCGGGCTTCCATGCCACGCAGTCGCCGATGATGGCACGTTGCCTTAAGAGCGAGCGCTTGGCTCGCCCCATATTTTACGGAGCGATGGTGGCCGAGGGACTTGTGGCTCTGATTTGGGCTGCTGCCACGATAGCGTTCACCGGAGGCTACGAGGGATTGGCCAAATTCATGGCAGCCCACCCCGACGGCGGTCCGGCTGCCCTTGTGCAGGCCATATCTCTCGACTGGCTCGGCACGGCCGGCGGCGTGCTTGCGGTGCTTGGCGTGATAGCCGCGCCTATCACCACCGGCGACACGGCTTTGCGCTCCACTCGCCTCATAATAGCCGATTTATTCAATTACGACCAAAGCAAGATATGGAAGCGCTTGGCTGTGACAGTGCCCATTTTCGCGCTTACATTCTTGGTGATGTGCATCGACTTCAATGTGCTGTGGCGCTACTTCGCTTGGTGCAACCAGACGTTGGCCGTGTTCACGCTGTGGGCATGCTCGGTGTGGCTCGCACGCCACGGCAAAGCATATATAGTGACTATGATTCCGGCCATGTTCATGACTGCTGTGTCGGTGAGCTACCTTCTGTTTGCGCCTCGGCCAGAAGGATTCGGATGCAACTGGCTGCTCGCGGTGGGCGCGGCTTCGGCTGCCGCATTGGCTCTGTTCGCAATGTTTATGCGCTACGTGCGCAGCCTTAAGAGGAAACCGGTGGCTACCACAGTAAAATCTATTTCCTGACACGAATTGTATGGATATTCTTGCAAGCATAGGCGACAACGATTTGTACACGTTCCATACGCACACGCAATTCTGCGATGGGCGCGCTCCCATGGAGGATTTTGTAGTGCAGGCGATGAAGCTCGGCTTCCGCTGCCTGGGCTTTTCGCCGCATTCGCCCGTGCCAATTGATAGTCCGTGCAATATGAGCTTCGACAGCGTGCCCGAGTACTTCGACCAAGTAGCCACGCTGTCGGAGAAATATCCGGCAGTGCAAATCTATGCCGGGATGGAAATTGACTATTTGGGGCATCAATGGGGCCCGGCGAATGAATATTTCCGCAATCTCCCGCTTGATTTCCGCATAGGCTCTGTGCATTTCATTCCCAATCAGGCAGGCAAATTGATTGATATCGATGGCCGCTACGAGAGGTTCGAGCGAAACATGGCATCGGAATTCGATGGCGACATACGCTATGTGGTCGACAC
Organism: uncultured Bacteroides sp.; assembly: GCA_964582335.1. Taxonomy (GTDB): domain Bacteria; phylum Bacteroidota; class Bacteroidia; order Bacteroidales; family Muribaculaceae; genus CAG-873. Next base: position 39,948 of record CAZORI010000010.1, on the reverse strand, counting down.
GTTCTTCAAGCAGTCGCTCGACATGGTGAAGGCCGGCGGATTTGACATCATAGGCCATTTTGACAAAATCAAGCACAATGCCGGGCTCTACCATCCGGGCTTGGAGCAAGAGCCGTGGTATGCCCAGCATATCGACAATCTGATAGAAGCAATAAAGAGCAGCAATATAATAGTAGAGGTAAACACCAAGGCCTGGCGCGAGCACCAGCAGATGTTTCCCTCACAAAAGCTTTGGAGCAGGCTGCTGGCCGACGGCGTGCCAATAATCGTCAACAGCGACGCGCATTATCCCGAACGCCTCAACGACAGCCGCAAAGAAGCGCTAAATGCCTTGAATTATCTGAAAAACCGTCGAAAAGGACAGGTAAAACTAATGAACAAATAAAATTTTTACACTTATCTAAAACCATCAAAGGTAATGAAACCGAATTTAAGTCGTCTTATCAAGCTTGATCGCATTCCTGAGCGCTACTATGCGCCTAAGAACGAGGTTGAGAAGGCCGCGTTGAGTCGCGAGGAGAAGGTATATCTCGAAATCTTCGATTCGATAGCCGAGGGGTCGGAAGCCGAGGCCAAGAAGATAGCCCAAGTGATCAACCATAATGTTGAGACGAGAGGGAAATGTGTGCTTGCATTGGGAGCTGGCGTCGGCACACACAGCATCTACTCAGCTCTGATTGATATGTACAAGCGTGGACAGGTAAGCTTCCGCAACGTCGTGGTGTTCAACATCAGTGAATTCTTCCCGTCGGGCGACGGACAGCCCAGCACGCTGCAGCGTCTGCGCAATGTATTCCTGAACCACATCGACATTCCGGCCGACAACATACGCAGCTTCAACACAAGCAATGTCACGCGTGAGAACGTGCACGTTGAATGCCGCTCGTACGAAGAGGAGATACGGCGCGCCGGAGGCATCGACATGCTCGTGTGCGAAATCGGGCCTCAGGGAATGCTGGCATTCAACGAGCCGGGCACAAAGATGGGCAGCGGATGCCGATTGGTGCTTCTCAGCAACCAGGCTCGCCACTTCATATCGAGCGACTACAAGTGCGACCAAGCACCGCTCACGGCCGTCACGCTTGGCATCAACGATATCCTGCAGGCACGCCACATATGCTGCACTGCCTGGGGCGAAAACTACTCCAAGATTCTGGCCGAAGCCGTAGAGGGGGAAATCACCGATGCAATACCGGCTTCGTATTTGCAGACACATAGCCACACTACTATTATTCTTGACTTGGCGGCTGCCGACGACTTGACGCGAATCAGCGAGCCTTGGAAGGTGACGTCGTGCGAATGGAACGACAAGCTCACGCGCCGCGCCATCGTATGGCTTTGCCGCATGACCGGCAAGCCAATACTCAAGCTCACCGACCGCGACTACAATGATTGGGGCTTGGGTGAGCTTTTGGCTATCTACGGAAGCGCATACAATGTGAACATAAAGATATTCAACGACCTGCAGCACACTATCACGGGCTGGCCAGGCGGCAAGCCCAATGCTGATGACAGCACTCGCCCAGAGCGCGCCACACCTTATCCCAAGAAGGTGATCGTGTTCTCGCCTCACCCCGACGATGACGTGATATCGATGGGTGGCACCCTCAAGCGCCTCGTCGACCAAGGACACGACGTGCACGTGGCTTACGAGACATCGGGCAACATCGCTGTGGGCGACGAAGACATGATGCGCTATGTGATGGTGATGGACGGCATAGCCAAGGATTTTGGCATCGACACTCCCGTATTCGAGGAAAAGAGCCATGGCATCAAGGAATACATAGAGCACAAGAAGGGCGACGATATCGACTCGGCCGACATTCGTTTCCTTAAGACTATCATACGCCAGTGCGAGGCGCGCACGGCTTGCCAATACATCGGCGTGAAGCCGTCCAACGTGCACTTCCTGCGCTTGCCGTTCTATGAGACCGGCACTGTGAAGAAGGGCGACCTTTCTCAGCGCGACGTTGATATTGTGAAGAAACTGTTGCAGAGCGTCAAGCCCGACGAAATATTCGTGGCTGGTGACCTTGCCGACCCTCATGGCACACACCGCGTGTGTCTCGACGCAGTGCTTGCAGCCGTTGACGAGCTCATCGACGAGCCCTGGATGAAAGAATGCTACATTTGGATGTATCGCGGCGCTTGGGCCGAGTGGGAAATCGACCACATTGAGATGGCTGTGCCCCTGAGCCCGGAGGAACTGCGTTTCAAGCGCAATTCTATCCTGAAGCACCAGTCGCAGATGGAGAATGCTCCGTATCTGGGCGATGACGACCGTCTCTTCTGGCAGCGCGCAGAGGAGCGCAACCGCGCCACTGCCAAGCTTTACGAAGACCTTGGCATGGCAGCCTACGAGGCTATCGAGGCCTTCGTGCGCTACCATCCGATTGTAATCAAATAATCGAGTAGGAACATCAAAAAGACACAGCCCGACGTGGAAGCGCCGGGCTGTGTCTTTTTGGGGGGGAGTGATTATTTTTGTTTTAGGTAATCCTTGATGCCTTTGAGTATCTGCTCAGCTATCTTTTGGCGCCATTTGGGGTCGGCAAGCATGGCAAGCTCTTTGTCGCTCGACATGAAGAGAGCCTCTACCAAGGCGTTGGGGTAATCGGTGGGCCCGTTGAGCGAGAAGTTGAAGTTGCCGGTGAGGCCGTAGTCGTTCACGCCAAGCTCGAGCATGCGTGTGTGCAGGCATTGAGCCAGCGGACGGTCGAACAGGTGTTTGTAGTAGACCGATGTGCCGGGCGAAGCGTCGGGGCCGCCTCCCGAATTGTTGTGCACCGATACTGCGAGGTCCACTTTGGCTTCGCGCCATATCTTTTTGCGCTCGGCCATCGAAGGGCCGGTGTCGCCGTCGCGGGTAAGCACCACGTTGGCACCTTCCTTCTCAAGGAGTTTTGCCAATCGGAGTATTATGTCGAGATTGACCTCCTTTTCAGTGAGCCCTGTGCGTGCCACAGCGCCCGAGAATTCGCCGCCATGGCCGGCGTCAAGGCCGATGGTAAGGTGCTTTAGCTCGAGCTTTGCCGGCTTGTGGCGAACGGTGACAACGAAGTTGTTGCCGTCGTAGCCGAGCGAGTAGCCCCAGCAGCGCTTGTCTTTAAGCCGGATAATCACTTGGTATACGTCTGATTCGGGCTGCAAGAAGTAGGCGTAATCGATCATGCCCAGGTCACCATGCTGGGTCATCCAGTTGCTGTTGTCCATAGCGCCGTATAGCTCGATGCAGATGGTGTTTGGCTCGAGAAGTGTCCAAGAGCGATATGCAAGGCGACGAGGCAGGCGTATGCTAATGCGGTCGGCTTTGCCGGTGTTGGATATGCTCCACGAGCCGGTGTTCACCGGCGCTAAGTCAGCGTCGGCATTCTCATCGATGGCCACGTATTTCTTTTCAATGTAGGCCCATCGTCCCGACGAAAGCTTTGCTCGGTAAAGGATGCCGTTTTTGGCAGTGATTTCCAGAGGAATATCCGCGTCGATAAATCCCATCTTAGACCCTCCCAGGCGGTCATCGCCGTTGCCATACACTAAAAATGCCCCGTCGAGGGTGCGACCGGCGAGCGGAGTTGCAAGCAAGGTGTCGGGCGTCTCAGGTTGTTGGGCGCGCAATGGCTGTGACATGGCAACTATAGCCAGCATCGCAATAAATAGTTTCTTCATGTTTGTAAAATAGCTCAGTGGTTATGTCTCGTTATTCTTTATGGAGTGTAAAATTAGTGAAAATATTACACCCCACCAAAAAATATCAGAGTAATCTTATAAGATTCACGGGATGGTTAAAATGGATGAGCCGTGTGCAAAGAATTTGGAAAAACTTTCGGCGCCTTTATTGACACTTTTGTTTGGCCGCGCAGGGAGCCATTGATCGTTCCGAAAAGCCTGAGGGAGGATATTTTTGTTTTCATGTCGCAGAAAAATTTTGTAACTTTGCGATGGTACTGAAAATGGGAAATATAATGAAGCGCGACATATTGGTTTCAATCCGTAATACAAGGGCGTCAGATCTTGATGCCGTCCTTGGCATATTCCAGTATGCCAAGCAGAGGATGCGCGAATCAGGCAACCACTCGCAGTGGGTCAACGGGTATCCGTCGGCTGAGGCGGTGCTCCGGGATGTGGCTACGGGAAACGGCTATCTGATTGAATCGGACGAGGGGATTTTGGGCGTGTTCACATTCATAGTGGGTGAAGATCCTACTTACGCTTCGATTGACGGACATTGGCCCGATAATGAGCCCTACGGCACGATCCACCGCATCGCTGCCGCTAAGGGAGCAAAGGGAGTGGCCGACATGGCGCTTGATTTCTGCAAAAGCAAAGGAGTGAACATACGCATTGACACCCATGCCGACAATGCCCCAATGCTCGGATGGATAGCAAAGCGAGGGTTTAAATATTGCGGCGTGATACGTCTCGAGGACGGTTCGCCGCGCAAAGCGTTCCAGCTAACTCACAAGCAACAAGCACAATTTCAAACATTACATATATGAAGAAGTTAATTATTTCGCTTATGGCTACGGGTATCGTGATTAATGCAAGCGCTGATAATCTTCCTCAGTTGGGAAAGGCGCCAATTGAAGATGTAATATCGGCGATGACCCTCGAGGAGAAGGCCCATTTGGTGGTGGGCAAAGGTATGCCTGAATTCGACGGCGCAAGCGCTGTAGTGGGCGCCACTGAGGACCTTGTGCCAGGAGCGGCGGGCACCACTTATGCCATCAGGCGCCTGGGCATACCATCGGTAGTGCTTGCCGACGGGCCGGCCGGGCTGCGCATCGACCCTATTCGCAAGGGTGACAGCGCCACCTACTACTGCACGCATTTCCCCATAGCCACGATGCTTGCATGCACGTGGGACACGACTTTGGTGCAGAAGGTAGGGCACGCCATTGGAAATGAAGTGCTTGAATACGGCGCCGACGTGTTGCTTGCCCCGGCGATGAACATACACCGCAATCCCCTATGCGGAAGAAATTTCGAATATTATTCAGAGGACCCGGTTGTCTCCGGCAACATTGCCGCTGCATATGTGAAAGGCGTGCAAGGCAACGGCGTGGGCACATCAGTGAAGCACTTTGCCGTGAACAACCAGGAGACCAATCGCCTTGGCAACGACGCTCAGGTGAGCCAGCGCGCACTGCGCGAGATTTATCTTAAGGGCTTCGAGATTGCCCTGCAGCAATCCGACCCGTGGACGGTGATGTCGTCGTACAACCGTGTCAACGGCACGTACACGTCGGAGAGCAAAGAGCTTCTCGAGACGCTCCTGCGCGATGAATGGGGGTATGGCGGCATGGTGATGTCCGATTGGTATGGCGGCTCCGATGCGGCTTTGCAGATGCAGGCCGGCAACGACTTGCTAATGCCCGGCGCCACAAAGCAATACCAGGCTATAGTGGACGCAGTGAACAACGGGACGCTCGACGAGAAGGACCTGGACCGCAACGTAGAGCGAATGCTTGAAATGATATTGCAGACGCCGCGCTTCAATGGCTACGTTGCCTCGAATCATCCCGACCTTGCCTCCCACGCACAGGTGACGCGCCAAAGCGCCACCGACGGCATGGTGCTTCTGCAGAACGACGACCAGACGCTGCCTTTCGACAAGAATGTTAAGACCATAGCCCTATATGGCTGCACGTCATACGACTGGATTCCCGGAAGCACCGGTTCGGGCAATGTGAACCGCGCATATACGGTTTCGCTGCTCGACGGCCTTAACAATGCGGGCTACCTGCTTGTCGACACTACGCTAATTGAGCGATACGAAAAATATATAGCGGAGGAAAACGAGCGCAACAAGCCCGATGGTCCTTTTGGTTCATTCTTGCCGACAAAGCGCCCCGACGAGATTACGTTCAGCGAGGGAGAAATACGCCGTCATGCCGCCGATGCCGACATTGCAGTTATCACCATTGGCCGCAATTCAGGAGAATTTGCCGACCGCACGACACATGATTTCGAGCTTTCTGAATCGGAGAGAAACCTGCTGGAGGAGGTAAGCGAGGCATTCCACAGCCAAGGCAAAAAAGTGGTGGTGATATTGAACACAGGCGGCGTGATAGAGACTAATTCGTGGAAAAAATATGCCGATGCGATTCTGTGCGCATGGCAGGGAGGCCAGGAGGGTGGCAACAGCGTGGTCGACGTGCTTAGCGGCGCGTCCTATCCGTCAGGAAAGCTGACTATGACCTTCCCCTTGGCGTTGACCGACATACCTTCAACAGCCAACTTCCCTCTTGACATGGACGCTAAGGTGATGCTACGCGCCGACGACAAAAATGGCGACAACCCCATTCGGAATTACAATTACACCCAGTATGACGAGGATATCTACGTTGGTTACCGTTATTTCGACAGCTTTGACAAGCCGGTAAGTTATCCGTTTGGCTACGGGCTCGGCTACACCATGTTTGAGTATTCAAAACCGAGCATTGATTTTGCCGACGGCAAGTACACTGTATCGGTCGACGTAACGAATACCGGCAACAATCCCGGAAAAGAAGTAGTGCAATTGTATGTGTCAGCTCCCGACAGCAAAGCAAGCAACAAGCCAGCAAAGGAACTGAAGGCATTCGCCAAAACCGGCGAGCTGCAACCTGGCGAGACATCCACTGTCGTCATGACGTTTGAGCCGGAAGATCTTGCGTCGTTCGACGTTGCTTCTTCGTCATGGGTGGTTGCTCCGGGCATATACGAGGTGCTTCTCGGCGCGTCGAGCCGCGACATTCGCCAAAAGCTTGAGACGACAGTTGCAGGCAGCGTAAAGAAGACTGACGATATATTGGCTCCGCAAGTGAAGCTCGACACCCTCAAGCGCTAATAACTATATCCGGAAAAATCGACATAAATCATTGAAAAACTAATTATCATGAAAAAAACAGGAGTAGGGATATTAATGCTTTCTGCCGCGTTGCTGTTGACAGGGTGCAGCACGTCGAGTGAAGAAACAACGAGGAGCAAACTCGCAGAGGCGCTGCCTGATGAGGCATGGGAGTCGTCGGAATGGATATCCGTGGCAGATGCCCCGGTGGTGACCGGCGTGGTGCAAGACGGCACTCGAGCTGCCGACGGCGCCAACTGGTTTGCCACCACTATAGAGAACGCCAAAAAAGTGAAGTCGGCAAAATGGATGACAGCCGGCTTGGGCGTTTACGACCTATACATCAACGGCCAGCTCATCGGCGATGAGATACTGAAGCCAGGCTTCACCAACAATGAAAAGACCAAGCGCTCGTTTACCTACGACATCACATCGGCACTCAACAAGGCTGAGGGCGCTGACAACACATACACAGTGCAGGTAACGCCGGGATGGTGGGGCGACAAGATTGTGACGCCAGCAGGCCATGAAGGCATGATAGGCGAGCGGCTTGCATTCCGTGGCGTGATCGAATACACATACACTGATGGCACCACATCGCTTCACGGCACCGACACCGACACCTGGACAGCCGGAATAGCCGGCAACGTGCTGCATGCAGCCATCTTCGACGGCGAAGAGTATGATGCACGCAAGCAGCCAGGCTATGAGAGCGTCGCAGGATTTGAAAAGCCAATCGTCAACGACGAATTCAAGGGCGTGATCTTGCCCAACGATGGCGCTGAGATTTATTTCCGCGACGATCTCGCCTTAACTCCGGTGGAAGCTTACACCTGGAGCGAGACAGAAGGGAGCAGCGACGAAGCTTACGGCAAGGTGGTCGTGAAAGACAGATATGAGGCCGGCCAGCCCATGACGGTGAAGCCAGGCGAAACTCTCGTAGTGGATTTCGGGCAGAACGCTTCGGCAGTGCCTTCATTCGTATTCAACGCTAAAGAAGGCACCACGCTTACATGCCTCCCGGGCGAACTGCTCAACGACGGCAACGGCGCGAAAAGTCGCGGAATGGATGGCCCCGAAGGCAGCGTGCACCGCCTGAACCTGCGCATACCCGATACGGGCATGATACTAAAATACACGTTTGCCGACAGCAAGACCCCGGTGAGCTATCGCCCGCGCAACACATTCTTTGGCTACAGATACGTGGCGATAACTGCCGACGACGAGGTGGTAATTGATGAAATCAAATCAGTGCCTGTAACCTCCATATCGAAGGACATGGAGATAGGCAAGATTACCACCGGCAACGAATCGGTGAACATGCTAATCTCCAACGTGTTGTGGGGACAGCGCTCCAATTACCTATCGGTGCCCACCGACTGCCCGCAGCGCAACGAACGCCTTGGCTGGACTGCCGACACGCAGGTATTCGCCGAGACTGGCACGTTCTTTGCAAACACCAACAGATTTTTCCACAAGTGGCTACAGGATCTGCGCGACTCGCAAGGCGAGCGCGGCGGCTATCCCGGCGTGGCACCGCTGGCGCAGTATGGCGGCGAATGTTCTCGCGTTGGCTGGTCAGATGCTGGCGTGATTGTGCCTTGGGCTGTGTGGAAGCAATTTGGCGACCCATCCATCATAGAGGAAAGTTGGGATTCGATGGAGAAATACATGGATTACATTAATAGCGTGAAATACGACCACAACGCCCTCGTGCACGACAATGGCAACTATCAATGGGCCGACTGGCTAAGCTACGAGCCATTGGAGAGCAATTCGGGCAGAGGATGGGACAAAAACGGACTGAAGCCAGAGACGGTGGAACTATGGAACCTGCTTTGCGCCTCGTATTGGGCCATGGATGCCGAAATGATGCGCGACATGGCCGCAGCTTCCGGCCGCGACGTTCAGAAATACGCCGCTATGGCTGATTCGGCAAAGATGTATATCCGAGAAAAGTTTCTTACACCAGAGGGCGATTTCAAGACGCAGATTCTAAATGAGATGCAGACTCCCGATTTGTTCTTGCTAAAAAACAACGTCGTGGATGGGGCTGCTAAGGATAGGGTAGTGGCTCGCCTTTGCAAAAAATTCGCCGACAATGGCAATAAGCTCACTACCGGCTTCCTTGGCACATCGATTCTGATGGGCGTGCTCACCGACAATGGCATGTCGGATATCGCATATGAATTGCTGCTGCAGCGCGAGAATCCGAGTTGGCTATATTCAGTCGACAATGGCGCTACCACAATCTGGGAGCGTTGGAACAGCTACATGGCCGACAAGGGAATGGGACCGCAGGGCATGAACAGCTTCAACCACTATGCCTACGGCTGCGTAGCTGCATGGCTCTGGGAAACGGCAGCAGGAATCGCCTCTGACCCTGCTCAGCCCGGATTCAAGCACATCATCATGAAGCCGGTGCCTGACCGTAGGCTTGGCAGCCTCGGCGCAGAATACAACTCAGCCGCTGGGCTGATAAAGAGCGCGTGGAACTACGATGGCGACACATGGCAATGGACTTTCACCGTGCCAGAGGGCGCTTCGGCCAGCGTTACGCTTCCGGGCGAATCGGAGGCGAAGGATTATGTCGCAGGCACATACACATTGGAAAAACAACTTCAGTGAATTTGTCATTGAGATAGCAAAAACGTGAGGAAATGAGAAAATCAATCTTGTTTATTTTGGCTTTGGCTTTTGCATGCTTCTGTGCAAAAGCCAAAGCGCCGGTTACGGTGCAGTTGTATCCCGACTCAGTGTTTGAGGGAGACGAAACGCCTGAAATCTACATTTATCCCGCCCCAAATCCTAATGGGCAGGCAATAGTATGCTGTCCGGGCGGTGGATACGTGGCTCGCGCGGCAGAACGTGAGGGGCACCAGTTTGCACAATGGCTCAACGACCAGGGCATCACGCTTGCTGTGCTTCAGTATAGATTGCCAAAAGGCCGAACTCTTGTGCCAGGCAACGATGCTCGACAAGCGGTGCGAGTGCTCCGTCAGAATGCCGACAAGTACGGCATTAAAAAGGTGGGCATTATGGGATTCTCGGCAGGTGGACATTTGGCCAGCACTGTAGCCACTCACTATGATGAATCGTCGCGCCCCGACTTTCAGGTGCTGTTCTACCCGGTAATCACGATGGACAAGTCGTATACACACATGGGCACTCACGACAATCTGCTGGGGCCTAATCCCACGCCGGGCGATGAGCATGTGTACAGCAATAATCTGATGGTAACGAGCGACACTCCGCCTGCCATAATTTTCTTTGCAAGTGACGATGATGTTGTGCCGGTTGCCAACGGCGTTGACTACTACACGGCTTTGGCAAGAAATCGCGTGCCGGCGTCGCTTGTGATTTATCCTACTGGCGGCCACGGGTGGGGCTTTGGCGACGGTTTCAAATACAAACCCGAGTGGCAGCACGAACTCTCTACTTGGCTCAAAGCAATCAATGAATAATCAAGATGAATATCCTCGTAACCGGAGCCAACGGCCAGCTTGGCAATGAAATGCGCCTTGTGGCAGCAAACTCCACCGACAATTACATCTTCACCGACGTTGCAGAGCTCGACATCACCGATGCCGAGGCTGTGCGCAAGATGGTGAAGGACAATGACATAACGGCAATCGTCAACTGCGCTGCCTACACCAACGTTGACAAGGCTGAGACTGACGCCGACTTCGCCGAACTGCTCAACGCCACAGCCGTCCGCAACCTCGCCGACGCTATCAAGGCCAATAACGGCACTCTGATTCACATCTCAACAGACTATGTGTTTGGCGGCTCGAAGGGCAACACGCCCCGCACCGAGGACGAGCCGGCGAACCCAACCGGCGTGTACGGCTTGACCAAGCTCCATGGCGAGCAGCAGATCGCTGAGTCGGGCGTGAAGTCGATAATCATTCGCACGGCATGGCTCTACTCTGAGTTTGGCAAGAACTTCGTCAAGACGATGCTCAGCCTAACGGCCACTAAGCCCGAGCTGAAGGTTGTTTTTGACCAATGCGGAACGCCCACCTACGCTCGCGACCTCGCCGAGGCAATCTACGACATCCTCGAAAACCGCAAATACGAGGGCAACGAGGGCGTGTACCACTATTCCAACGAGGGCGTATGCTCCTGGTACGACTTCACCAAGATGATAGCTGAATACTCCGGGAATACCGGTTGCGACGTCCAGCCCTGCCACTCTGATGAGTTCCCATCGCCCGTAGTGCGCCCGTCCTACTCCGTCCTCGACAAAACCAAGTATAAAGCCACCTTCAACCACCGCATCCCTTACTGGATCGATTCCCTTAAAATTTGTCTCAAAAATTTAATATAATAAAGCAAGCCCCCTAACCCCCTAAAGGGGAATTTATAATACCACGTAAGAACTCCCCCTTTAGGGGGTTGGGGGCCGATACCATTATGAAAAGAAATATACTCATCACCGGCGGTGCCGGTTTTATAGGCTCACATGTTGTCCGTTTGTTTGTCAACAAATATCCGGAGTATCATATAGTTAATCTCGACAAACTGACCTACGCTGGCAACCTCGCCAACCTCAAGGACATCGAGGACAAGCCAAACTATACATTTGTAAAAGCCGACATCGCCGACCTTGACGAGATGCGCCGCATCGTTAAGGAATACAAAATCGACGGCATTATACACCTCGCAGCCGAGAGCCACGTCGACCGCTCCATTAAAGATCCGTTCACCTTCGCCCGTACCAACGTCATGGGCACGTTGGCATTGCTACAGGCTGCAAAAGAATATTGGGAAGAGGTGCCAGCCCCCCAGCCCCCTAAAGGGGGAGTTATTGGCAGTGCGGATCCGGCCTATTATCAAGAACTAAAAGAGAGAGCAAAGAAACATCGAAATAACCCTACTTCTGCTGAAAGGATGATGTGGAATCTACTAAAAGCGCCAGAGTTAGGAAGTTACAAATTCCGTAGACAACATATTATAGGTCAATATATAGTTGATTTTGTTTGTCTTGAGAAGATGTTGATAATAGAGGTAGATGGTAAATATCATAATACACAAGATCAAAGAGAAGATGATAAAATAAGAGAAGATAATCTCAAGGAATTGGGTTATACAATAATTAGATTTACAAATGAAGAAGTTGAGGGTCGATCATTTGATGTAATTGATAAAATCAAAAAACATCTTCAGAACTCCCCCTTTAGGGGGCAGGGGGGCTTCCGGAGGCTGTTCTACCATATCTCAACCGATGAGGTGTATGGAGCGCTTGAAATGACGCATCCCGAAGGCATCCCCGCGCCATTCTCAACCAAGGCATCCGCCAACCAGAACTCCCCCTTTAGGGGGCAGGGGGGCTGTTACGGCACCGAGTTCTTCGTTGAGACCACCAAATACAATCCCCATAGCCCTTACAGCGCATCGAAAGCATCTTCCGACCACTTCGTGCGCGCCTACCACGACACCTACGGTATGCCGACAATAGTAACGAATTGCTCTAACAACTACGGCCCCTATCAGTTCCCCGAAAAATTGATACCGCTTTTCATCAACAACATACGCCACCGCAAGCCGTTGCCCGTGTACGGCAAGGGCGAGAACGTGCGCGATTGGCTGTTTGTCGAGGACCATGCCCGCGCCATCGACCTTATCTTCCACAAAGGAAAGATAGCCGAGACCTACAACATCGGCGGCTTCAACGAATGGAAGAACATCGACATCATCCGCGTCATCATCCGCACCGTCGACCGCCTTCTGGGCAACCCCGAGGGCTACAGCGACGAGCTCATTACCTACGTCACCGACCGTCTCGGTCACGACATGCGCTACGCCATCGACAGCCGCAAGTTGCAGCGCGAGCTCGGCTGGGAGCCCTCGCTCCAGTTTGAGGAAGGCATAGAAAAGACCGTACGCTGGTACCTCGACAACCAAGACTGGATGGACAACATCACCAGCGGCGACTACGAGCGCTACTACGACGACATGTACAAAAACCGGTAAAAACGAAAAATCGTGCTTCGTCGAGTATCACTCGTGAAATATTTTGGAAGAAAACTGTTATATATGTTAAGATAAATAACGACAACAAAGCATTTCAACTATGGCAGTAGAGAAAGAACTTGAAATCCAACATTTTGATTTACTTAACGACTATATACAGCATGCCGTGCGTGCGTACTGGGACACTGATGCGTTCACCGACTTCCACGGCAATACTTTCATGTATCGCGATGTAGCACGCAAAATAGCCAAGCTTCACATCTTGTTTGAAAGCATCGGCCTGAAGCCGGGCGAAAAAGTGGCGCTATGCGGCAAAAATTCGTCGATGTGGGCGATCGCCTTCTTAGCATCCCTCACATATGGCGCTGTGTCGGTGCCAATCCTGCATGAGTTCATGCCCGACAACATACACCACTTGGTAGATCACAGCGATTCAAGGCTTCTTTTCACCGACGACAGCATTTGGGAGAATCTTGACCACGAGTTGATGCCGAAGTTGGAAGGCACCATAAGGCTGTCCGACTATACGCTGCTCCACACCAACAGCAAGCGCCTCACCGACGCGCGCGAGCACCTCAACGAACGCTTCGGCAAAAAGTACCCCAATCGATTCACTCCGGCCGATGCCGAATATTACCAAGGCAACGACGATGAGTTGGCCCTCATCAATTACACGAGTGGATCCAGCGGGTTTTCCAAGGGCGTGATGCTGAGCTACGGCAACATTAAAAGCAACGTGCAATATAGCATCGACGGCTTGAAATTCCTCCTCCCCGGCGACGGCTTCGTGAGCATGCTGCCGCTTGCCCATATGTTTGGACTTCTCGTGGAATTGCTGCACCCGCTTGTAAAAGGCTGCCACATCTATTTCCTCACGCGCACGCCCTCGCCGCGCATCATCCTTGAGGCATTCGGCCAAGTTAAGCCCAAATTGATTGTCACCGTGCCGCTTGTGCTTGAGAAAATAGTGAAAAACAAAGTATTCCCTAAGCTTGAGACTCCGGCCATGAAGGTACTCTTAAAGTTGCCGGTAATCGACCACAAGGTGCTTGAGAAGGTGCGCAGCAGCATGATCGAGGCCTTCGGGGGCAGCGTAAAGCAGATAATAATAGGAGGCGCAGGACTCAGCAGCGACGTAGAGGCATTCTTGCGCAAGATAAAGTTTCCATACACTGTAGGCTATGGCATGACAGAATGCGGGCCTCTCGTGGCCTATGCGCCGTGGGAGGTGCAGCGACCCGGCTCATGCGGACGCTTTGTCGACCGCATGGAGGGCAGAGTCGATTCGCCCGACCCTGAGCGCCAAGCAGGCGAGCTGTGGGTGCACGGCTCCAATGTGATGCAAGGCTATTACAAGAACGACGAAGCTACCCAATCGGTGATGCGCGACGGCTGGATGAACACCGGCGATCTGGTAACCATGGACAAAGACGGCTTCCTCTACATACGCGGGCGCAACAAGAACATGATCCTTGGCCCGTCGGGACAGAATATCTATCCTGAGGAAATAGAGATGAAGCTCAACAATATGCCATACGTGGCCGAGTCGCTTATAGTGGAGAAGGGAGGCAAGATCGTAGCGTTAGTTTATCCCGACTTGGAGACAGCCACAAAGGATGGCATAACGATGGATAAAATTGAAGGATTGATGCAGCAAAACATCAAAGCGCTCAACAAAGAGTTGCCCGGATACTCGCAGGTGTCTGACGTAAAAGTGCTCTATCAAGAGTTTGAAAAGACGCCCAAACGCTCAATAAAGCGATACCTGTATCAGTGATCGGCTGACGTGAGCGATTTCACGGCGCGACTAATCAGCGCCGACTCAAAGCCACGGCTCGCAGCAAAGCGGTAGAGCCGTGTGCGTCCTTTTATGTCAGCCAAAAGTTCAGGGTGGCCTTTTGTCTTGGTTTTCAGCAAGTGGTGCAGCGTCTGATAGTATTCATCGTCGTCGATGCCTTCAAGGGCCTCGGCGATGATGTTTTTGTCGATGCGCTTCAGGTACATGGCATGGCGCACCTTGATGCGGCCCCAATGAGCTATTCGAATCTTATCACGCACGAAAGCCTCAGCAAATCGTCTGTCATCGACGAATCGCGTGTCAGTCAGATGCTGTATTATTTTGTCGGCCTCGGCCTGCGAAATGCCCCATAGGCGCAATTTCTCACGCATTTCGCCAGTGCAGCGCTCGGCGCGCATGCACAGAGTCTCGAGTCGCTCAGTTGCTTTCTGGGTGGAAATAGGCTGTTGGCTTATCGGCGGCATATCGCAAATCTTTTGTTGCCCTTGTAGTCGCGCACAATTGTAACATCGCCGAATCCTTGCTTGCGCATCACGTCTTTTAGAGCATCGGCGCATAGAGGGTTGATTTCGAAGAAAAGCGTGCCGTTGGGCGCAAGCGCGTCTTCGGCATACCGGGCAATGGCCACATAGAATTTTAGCGGATTATTGTCGGGCACGAACAGCGCCGATGCGGGCTCATGTTCCGTCACGCGCTTGTCCAGCGAGGCGCGTTCGCTTTCGAGCACATAGGGCGGATTGCTTACAATTACATCATATTGCCCACTTGGCGATTCTGTGAGTATGTCGGCCACTTGGAAATCTACCTTTGCCTTAAGGTCGGCAGCGTTCTTCTTTGCCACCTCTATTGCCTTTGGCGACACATCCAGGGCTGTAACGCTTGCAAAGGGCAAGTCGAGGGCAAGTGATATGGCGATGCACCCCGAGCCCGTGCCAATGTCGAGTATGCGCAAGTCGCGTTGCGATTTGCAAGCGTCTTCTATAAAGTCGACGAGCTGGCTTGTCTCCGGGCGTGGGATTAGCGTGTCGGGAGTCACCGCAAACATGCGCCCGTGGAAATAAGCCTTGCCGATGGCGTACTGCAGAGGCTCGCCCTTGATCACACGGTGAGCTATCGACATTATGCGCTCCTCGGTTTGCGGCAGCAATTGGCGGTCAGCGTACAAAATCAGGTCGGCTGCGCGATAGCCGAGCACGTCGGCCAGCGTTACGTCGGCCATAGCTGCCGCCTCGTCTTGTCCGACGCATGGCGCAAGTTTGCCAATCAGCGCCTTATGTATTTCTTTGATAGTCATGTGCACTTATTTTGCATCAAAATTACTAAAATCTTTGTATAGTAGAAAATAAATGTATAATTTTGTGGTGTCGTAGTAGAGTACAACACTGCAAGACTGCAATTACTTTGCTGCCGTTATTATAATAAACGTATCACTATAGCAAAATCCTATGATAATGAAAAAAACATTGGCCTTTTTGTGCGCCTTGGCTGTTTGCTACACAGCTAACGCACAATTGTTGTGGAAAATATCAGGCAACGGCTTGGAAAAGCCGTCGTATGTGCTCGGCAGCCATCATGTGGCTCCGGCTTCGATGATCGACGAAGTGAAAGGCCTGAGGCAGGCCCTTGGCAGCGTCGACGCCGTGTATGGCGAGGTAGAGAAGGACGCCCTCGCCGGCCCGGATGCGCAGTCGCAATTAATGATGCACGCCTTGGCTCCGGCCGACAGCACCATACTCACGCTCATGAGCCCGGCACAGCTCGATTCGCTCGACACGATGCTGCAGCGTTATACGGGCATGCCAGGCATGTCGCGCCAATTAGCGCCTCTCAAGCCATCGATGATTAGCACCCAGCTCAGCATGCTGGTGACCATGAAGGCGTTTCCCGATTTCGACCCCAACCAGCAGTTCGACATTACAGTGATGAACATTGGCGAAAGCGAGGGCAAGGAGATTGGCGGCTTTGAAGATTTGGCGTTCCAGATGCACTTGCTCTTTGATGCGCCTATTGCCGAACAGCTCGACGACTTGCTCGAAACACTGCGCACCGAGGACAAAATCATCGAGTATTCGCAGCGCCTGGCCGATGCCTACAAATCGCAGAATCTCGATGCTGTTTACCAAATGATAATCGATCCTGAGATGGGCATTAGCGAGGAGTCGATGGATAGAATGGTATATAGCCGCAACGCCAATTGGGCAGAGCAGCTTAAGAGCCTTCTGCCAAGCAAGTCGATTTTGATGGTTGTAGGCTGCGGCCATCTTCCCGGCGACAAAGGCATCCTGCAGCTGCTGCGCAATCAAGGCTACAACGTAGAGGCTGTGACAGAATGATACAAATCAAGGGCATTACATACTCATGCACAATGGGCGCGTGGCCCTCAACGCGTGCGTCGACGACATATTGTCGACCTTGCGATTCTCAATCACGCCGGAGCCGATGCCGGGCGCTTTATATCAAGAAGGCTAATAGCGCTAATGACCCTGGGCACGGGCATATTCGCTTACCTTATTTACCGAAAACTCAAATACTATGGATTTTAACATAGACAAACCCATATTCAGGCAAATCGTCGACCTGTGCCACCGCAAGATAATGGATGGCGAATGGTTGCCCGGTTGCAAAGTGCCATCTGTGAGAGAGCTCGCCGTGGAGCTGTCGGTGAACACGCGCACTGTGCTGTCGGCTTACGATGTGCTTGAGCAAGAGGGGTTGGTTGTCACCAAGCGCGGCCTTGGCTGCTTCCTCGCCGACGCCGCCGGCGAGATAGTGCTACGTGGCCGTCGGTCCGCGTTCTTCAACGAAGAGCTGCCGCGATTCATGAATGAAATGTTAGCGCTTGGAATCACCCCCGACGAGATAATAGAGATAATGGAACAAAACGAAACATCTAACAATCGATAAAATGGCAATGCTTCAAGTAAACGACATTGTAAAGGACTACTCCGGCCATAGAGCGCTCGACCATGTGAGCCTTGAAGTGCCCGAAGGTAAGGTATATGGCCTGCTGGGCCCCAACGGAGCAGGCAAAACCACGTTGATACGCATCATCAACCATATCACAGCGCCCGACCAGGGCAGCGTGATATTCGACTGTCATCCTCTTACGCAGAACGATGTAGCCCAAATAGGCTATTTGCCGGAAGAGCGCGGCCTGTACAAAAAGATGAGGGTGGGAGAGCAAGCGCTGTTCTTCGCCCAGCTCAAAGGCCTTAGCCGTAAAGACGCAGAGAAGGAACTTAAAGCGTGGTTCGAACGCTTCGACATCACATCATGGTGGGGCAAAAAAGTGGAAGAACTTAGCAAGGGCATGGCGCAGAAAGTGCAATTCATCGTCACCGTGCTTCATCGGCCCAAGCTTCTGATTTTCGACGAGCCATTCTCGGGCTTCGATCCCATCAACGCGCAGTTGCTCAAGGAAGAGATACTGCGCTTGAAGGACGAGGGCGCCACCGTGATTTTCTCCACGCACAACATGAATAGCGTGGAGGAGGTCTGCGACAATATCACACTTATCAACAAGAGCAAGAACATCCTCACTGGCAACGTAGAGGAACTGCGCTACCAATATGGCCGCCACATGGCTGAAATCACCTATCTCGGCGAATACAGCGCACTCGCCTCTGCATTGTCTCCCATGTGCTCAAGCATCATCGACCATGGCACCGACCTCAAAGGCCGCAGCACAGCGGAAATCCGCCTTGTTGCCGACGAAGCGCGCCGCAGTGCCATAGCCGCCGCCAACGAAGCGGTGGAGCTGCTTTCGTACAGCCCCAAGTTGATGTCGATGAATGATATCTTCATCAAGGCTGTAGGCGAGGCCAACCAGACACTCCCTCCCGAATACAATCCTAACGAACTCTAAAATCAAGCAAGATGCACAATCTATATTTAATCATACGCAGGGAATACCTTGAGAGGGTACACCGCAAAAGCTTCATCATCACCACCATTTTGATGCCTCTGCTGATGCTCGGACTTATGATGGCTCCGGCGCTCATAATGATATTGTCGGAGCCCGAAAGCAAGACCATAGCCGTTATCGACGCAAGCAATACAATAGCTCAGGCCCTGCAATCCGACGGCGAGCTGAATTTTGAGACGATAAACAATCGAGTGTCGGTGGATTCGATAAAGAAGCTCGATGCTTACGACGCAATCCTCTACATCGGCAGCGACATCGTGGACAATCCGCGCAATGTGCAACTCTACACAAGGAGCGCTCCGTCGATGACAACCGAGCAATACATACGCGGCCAAATCAAGGATGCCATCGAGAGCCAGCGACTCAAGAAATACGATATAGAGAATCTGAGCCAGATAATGGAGGAAGTCAACGCCGACGTGCAAATCAGCACATTCCGCACCGACAGGGAGGAAGAAGAGGAGACATCGTCGATAGTGTCGTATCTCATCGGCATAGTGATGGCTATGATGCTGTATATGTTCCTGATGATTTACGGCCAGATGGTGATGTCGTCGATAATCGAAGAGAAAACCAACCGCGTGCTTGAAATAGTGGTTTCGTCGGTAAAGCCCAAGTATCTGATGCTTGGCAAAATATTGGGCATAGGCTTTGTTGCGATCACGCAAATCGTGATATGGGGCGCTCTGATAGGTTGCGTAAGCCGCTGGCTCTTGCCAATGGTTACGGCCGGAGTGAACAGCGACAACGTGGATTTGCTTTCGGCCATCGAGCAGCTTGGCAATGTGGGCTACGTGCTTTCCATCATGGGCTACATGCTTCTGTTCCTGATAGGCGGCTACTTGCTGTATTCGTCGCTCTACGCCGCCATAGGCTCGGCTGTCGACAATATCCAGGACGCGCAGCAGCTCACCACAATAGCCATCGTGCCCATCATCTTGGGCATACTGTTCTCGATGGCGGCGGCTCAGGATCCCAACAGCAGCTTCGCATTTTGGCTGTCGGTGATACCGTTCACGTCGCCCATGGTGATGATGGCTCGAATTCCGTTTGGCATCCCTTCCTGGGAGATTTGGGTGTCGCTCGTGGTGCTATATATATCATTCTTCTGCATGATATGGCTGTGCGCCAAGATCTACCGCGTGGGCATATTCATGTACGGCAAGAAGCCAACGATGAAGGAGCTTGTGCGCTGGGCGCGCTATAAGTGAGCCTTGCGAAAAAAATTGGAGAAGTCGCACGAAATGCGTAATTTTGCGGTCAAAACAGACACATGCAGCGTTTCATAGGCATAATGCGTGAGTGGGGCTTAATCATATCGATGGTGGCCGGCATTGCCGGCTACCTCATTTATGTGCGCATACCCTTTCTCAAAGGCACGTATGGATTTGCCAATGAATTGGTTGCATATTTGCAGCCGGCGCTAATTTTCTGCATGCTTTTCCTCACGTTCTGCAAGGTGAATCCGGCCAAGCTGCGTCTATGCAAGTGGCATCTGATTTGCTTGGGCGTCCAAGGCTTAGTATTCACTGCAATTGGCTTGCTCTTGGTGTTCATGCCGCATAGCGGCATGCGCATAGTGCTTGAGGGCGCGATGATATGCATGATATGCCCCACGGCCACAGCCGCAGCCGTGATTACGCGCAAGCTTGGCGGCAACCTCAACCAGGTGACCACCTACACCGTGCTGATCAACCTGCTTGTGGCGCTCCTTGTGCCGGCCTTGCTGCCGTATGTTCATCCCCACGAGGGACTCACCACCTGGAATGCCTCAATGCTTATTTTGGGCAAGGTGTTCCCGCTGCTGCTTATGCCATTAGTGCTGGCCATGCTGCTTCGCTTCATGTTTCCTCGCGTCAACCATAAAATCACGCGCGCCAAGGATGCGCCCTTCTATCTGTGGCTCGTGTCGCTGTCGCTGGCAGTGGCGGTGACCACTCGCAGCATAGTGCATACTAAGGTGCCTATCTCCACGCAGCTGTGGCTCGTGGTGGTGTCGCTGGTGTGCTGCATGGGGCAGTTTTGGCTTGGTCGCAAAATCGGGGCCAAGTACGGCGAGCAAGTGACGAGCGGTCAGGCACTGGGACAAAAGAACACAGTGTTTGCCATATGGCTTGGCTACACTTTCTTCACGCCCATCACATCGATTGTGGGCGGCTTCTACAGTATCTGGCACAATCTGGTGAATTCATATCAGCTTTACAAGCATCACAAGGCTATGAAAAGCCACGATGCTATCAGCAAGGGAGGCAACGAAGAGAAGAGATGAGGGCGGCAGGCAAAATATCATTGTTTGTTTCTGTGATGCTCGTGCTGCTGATGGGCACGGTGCTTCAGTATCACCACCACGGTGAGGAGCATGTGTGCATGTGCCTCAATCCCGTGGAGCATTGCGAGGGACACCACCACCACGACCATCACGACGGAGGCACGCAAACATCTGATGACTGCAGCCACGAGGATGCCGGAGGCTGTTCGCTTCATCTCGACAGCGGCGAGGCTGCAGTGGAATGCCGAGCCGATGCTCCGCAGCAAGATTTGACGGCTGTGCTTTTCGGTAATGTGGTGGCCGACACACATAAATTCTGCAATAATTTATTCAAAGATAGATCAAACGAGAAAACGAAGGCCGGAAGCCGGCTGAAATGGTGCTTGCGCGCCCCTCCTGTGTGTTGATGTGATTACAATGGCCCTATATAGGCGCCATACAACCAAATCAATCAATATCAACACATTCAATATATGAAAAGCTATAAAATAATGCTTTTGATGTGCCTTGCCGCATCATTGGCAGCGTGCGGCAACCGCCAAAGCGAGGGAGAGGAAGAATTAGGGCATCACCACCACCATCATGCCGAGGAGGGCGCCGAAGGATTCAAAAGCGAAATCAACCTCGACGAGGATGCCCAGGACTTATTCGGCGTGGAGTCGCAGCAAGTGAATCCATCCACATTCAATGAAGTGATAACAGTGTCGGGCCAGATTGCCGATGCGCCGGGCAGCATGTCGGTAGTGTCTGCGCCCACGTCGGGCATAGTGCATTATGCGCCCTCGATGGCGCCGGGCCGCGAGGTTTCAGCCGGAGGAGCGGTAGCAAGCATATCGGCTGAGTCGGTGGCCGGCGGCAATTCCAACGCAGCAGCCAAGGCCGAGCTCGATCGTGCCAAGGCCGAGCTCGACCGCATTGAGCCCCTATATGCAGAGAAATTGGTAACGGCTCAAGCCTACAATGCCGCCAAGGCTGCCTACGATGCGGCCAAGGCAGCCTACAGCCCGGCTGCTGCCTTGGGCGCGGCGCGTGCTGTGAGCAGCGGCGTGGTCACAGAGCTCCTTGCGCGTGAAGGCGAATATGTCGAGGCCGGCGCGCCGATAGCCACAGTGAGCAGTACGCGCAAGCTTACGCTTCGGGCCGACGTGCCTGAGCGGTACGGCAGAGCGGTTGCCAACATAGCCACATGCAATATCGAGGTGGGCAACACCGGCAACGTGGTAAGCCTCGACGAATCGCATGGACATCGCATCAGCGGCGACAAGTTGGCCAGTGCCACGCGAGGCTACATACCCTTGTATTTCGAGTTTGACAACAATGGCGCGGTAATACCCGGCTCTTACGTAAAAGTTTACTTGCTTGGTTCGCCTCGTTCGGGCGTTATCTCTGTTCCGGTTGGGGCTTTGTCGGAGCAACAAGGGCAATATTTTGTGTACAAGCGTCTCGACGAGGATTGCTTCGCCAAAGTGCCGGTGCAGATGGGAAGCACTGATGGAGCGAATGTAGAGATTAAGTCGGGCCTAAGCGGCGGCGAAGAAATTGTGGTGCGAGGCACCACTGCAGTGCGCATAGCCGAGAGCAGCGGAGCAGTGCCCGAAGGCCATAGCCACAACCATTAATACGCAGGCCTATGCTTAACAAGATAATACATTTCTCGCTGGCCAATCGCCTCACGGTGATGGTGCTGAGCTTGGTTGTGGTAGTTGCCGGGCTATTTGCTCTCCTCAACACAGAGGTAGACATTTTCCCCGACCTGAATGCGCCCACCGTTGTGGTTATGACCGAGGCTCCTGGCATGGCTCCCGAGGAGGTGGAGCAGACTGTAACCTTCCCGATCGAGACCGCCGTGAACGGCGCAGCCGGCGTGAGGCGCGTGCGCTCGTCGTCGTCAACCGGATTCTCCGTTGTGTGGGTGGAATTTGACTGGGGCACTGAGCAGCTTGCAGCGCGCCAGATTGTGAGCGAGCGCATAGCCAGCGTGCAGGCCGACATGCCTGCCACCGTGGGCACGCCCACGCTTGGCCCGCAGTCGTCAATTCTTGGCGAAATGCTCATCATAGGCTTGACGAGCGACACCGTGCCGCTAATCGAACTTCGCGCCATCGCCGACCGCGTGATAGCGCCGCAGCTGCTGTCGGTGAAGGGCGTGTCGCAAGTGTCGGTGATAGGCTCGCAGGAAAAGGAATACCAGATAAAATTGTCGACCGAGCGCATGCGCAACATGGGCGTTACGCTCACTCAGGTGCTTGAGAGCCTCGACGGCTTCAACGAGAACATAGGCGGCGGCATCCATTATGAATACGGCAACGAATACATCGTGAAGGGCGCGCTCTCCACTGCCGACATCGACCAGTTGGCAGCGTGCGTCATCGCTTCGGATTCCGGCGGCGTGGTGACAATCGGCGACATAGCCGAGATTGTGGTTGATGGCAAGTATCCTCGCATGGGCGTCGCGTCGGTGAGGGGCATTCCATCGGTGCTCATCACTGTGACGAAGCAGTCGGGAGCAGGCACAATTTCACTCACCAACACTATCGAAGAAAAGCTTGAGACGATACACCATACGCTGCCAAGCGGCATTGACATCGCCACCGACATATTCCGACAGAGCGACTTCATCGACCACAGCATCGACAATCTGCAGCGCTCGCTCTTCGAAGGCGCTATTTTCGTGATAATTGTGCTGTTCTTCTTCTTGATGAACCTGCGCACCACGTTGATTTCAGTCATAGCATTGCCATTGTCGATTATTGTCACTGTGTTGGCATTGCATTGGATGGGTTTCACAATCAACACCATGAGCCTTGGCGGCATAGCCATAGCCATAGGCTCGCTCGTCGATGATGCAATCGTGGATGTGGAAAACGTATACAAGCGGCTGCGTGAGAATTACGCGTTGCCTAAGGCTGAGCGCCGGAGCCCGCTCCATGTCGTATACCATGCCTCAGCCGAGGTGCGATTGCCTATATTCAATTCGTCGCTAATCATCATAGCGTCGTTTTTGCCTCTATTCTTCCTTTCCAGCATGGAGGGACGCTTGCTCATTCCGCTTGGCGTGTCGTTTATTGTGGCGCTGATAGCTTCGACGATTGTTGCTCTCACCGTTACCCCCGTGCTCAGCAGTTTCCTGCTCGGCACGAAGCGCGCCATGCAGCAAATGAGCAAGGAGTCGTGGGTGAGTCGCCACTTTAAGGCAGCCTATGAGAAGGCTCTTTCTGCAATGCTTGGCATAAAGGGCGGCGCATTTGAGCGCGCCAATAAAATTAAGCTTGTGCTCGGAGCCACTATAGTTCTTTTCATCGTTGCTCTGGGATTGTTCTTTACGTTTGGGCGCAGCTTCTTGCCGTCGTTCAATGAGGGCTCGTTCACAATCAACGTTTCCACGTTGCCCGGGATTTCGCTCGACGAGAGCGACAACATAGGGCGCATTGCCGAGCAGATAATACTAAGCGTGCCTGAAATCAAGACGGTGGCGCGCAAGACGGGACGCGCCGAGCTCGATGAGCATTCATTGGGCGTGAACGTGTCGGAGATAGAGGCTCCTTATGTGCTTACTGGACGCACGCGTGGGCAAGTGGCTAAGGAACTGAGGCAGAAATTAGGCGAGATACCTGGCGCCAACATAGAGATTGGGCAGCCTATCTCCCACCGCATCGATGCCATGCTTTCTGGCACTGAGGCGCAGATTGCCATCAAGCTGTTCGGCAAGGACCTTAACCAGATGTACGCTACCGGTAATCTCATACGCCAGGAGATTTCAGAGGTGCCTGGCGTGGTGGATGTGAACATCGAGCAGCAGATCGAGCGTCCGCAGCTCGACATCAAGCCTCGCCGCGAGGTTATGGCCGGCTATGGCGTGACGATGCCGCAGCTCAAGGCTGTGATAGGCACGGCCTTGGCTGGCACCGTGGTGTCGAAAGTATACGAAGACGGTCGCCCTTACGACATTACCGTGATTCTCGATGATGCTTCGCGACAGAGCATTGAATCGATGGCAAATGTATTGATCGACACCAACTACGGCCCTGTGCCATTGAGCACGGTGGTGAGCATAGAGTCAACTACAGGCCCAAACACCATCAATCGCGAGAATGTGGAGCGCCGGCTCGTGATCAGCGCCAACGTCGAGGGACGCGACTTGCATGGCGCAGTAAGCGATATTAAGGAGAAAATCAGCGACAATGTGCAGCTGCCGCAGAACTACTACCTGCAGTACGGCGGTCAGTTTGAGAGTGAGCAGCGAGCCACGCGCACGCTATTGTTCACGTCGTTGGGCGCTCTCTTGGTTATCTTCATGCTCATCTATCAGGAATTCCACAGTGCGTTGCAGGCGCTGATAGTGCTTGTCAACATGCCTCTTGCCATGATTGGCGGCGTATTCATGCTCGAAATCACAGGAGGCGAGCTCAACATTCCGGCCATTATAGGCTTCATATCCCTGCTCGGAATCGCCACGCGCAACGGCATGCTGTTGCTGTCGCGCTACAATAGTCTTGCCGGTGAGGGCGAAGGGCTGGCCCGCAGGGTAGTGCATGGCTCAACTGATCGCTTGTTGCCTATAGTGATGACTGCGCTCACCTCGGCGCTCGCTCTGATACCGCTTGCCGTAAAGGGGCACGAGCCGGGCAACGAGATACAGTCGCCGATGGCAATTGTGATTCTTGGAGGCTTGATTACCAGCACAATACTTAATATCTTCGTTGTGCCTGCCTTGTATGTGCTTTCACAAAGACGGGCATCGAAGAATTAAATTGGGTAATTGTGGATAAAATTACTAACTTTGTGGAGAATATGGCACATATGACTATAAGATACCTCATCCTTGCTGCTGTGATAGGCGTTTTCGCTAACGTCCGAGCTCAGAGCATCGACGAGTTGGTGCGCCAAATTGTGGCAAATAACCCCGATTTGCAAAACCGCGAAATCAGCATCGCAGCTGACAAATATGAGGCTGCCGATGCCAATTCGCTTGCCAATCCAGAAGTGGAGTTGGCTCGCGTGTGGGGAAGGGACGGCATAGGCAATAAGTTGCAGCTCGACGTGAGTCAGGGCTTCGATTGGCCCGGAGCCTACCGCGCACGTTCCAAGGCCAACGCTTTGGGCGAGGCCGCAGCCCTGCAGCAATTCGTCGCTGACAGGCTCGATGTGGCAGTAGAGGCGAAGCAGTCGCTCGTAGAGCTTGTGTACCTGCGCAAGCAACAGCGCTTGCTTGCCGACATGCTATCGGGCATGAGGCAGCTCGAGGGAGCTATGTCATCGAGCCTGGAGAAGGGCAACGTCACCATTCTCGACGAGAAAAAAACTAAGTTTGAAACATACAAATTGGAGAGCGACCTGGCCGCCATCAACATGCGCGAGCTGGAAGTGCGTGCAACGCTACAGGCGCTGGCAGGAGGTTGCTCGCTTAGCCTCGACGGCGTGGGCGAATATCCGATTGAGCGGCTTGCAGGCTTGGACGAATACAAGGACATGGCTATGAAGATGGATCCGGCTGTGGCCGCCGCCACCATGGCGGCAGAGCATAGCGAACTCAGCGCCAAGGCGGCGCGCCTTGAGCGCTTCCCGTCGTTCTCGGTTGGCTATCAGCACCAGGCTGAGATGGGCGACCGATTCAACGGCTTCACCGTGGGCATGACATTGCCCTTCTTTGAAAAGCGAAAGAGCGCAAAGGCCGAGTTTTTGCGCCGCGACGCAGCCGAGAAGACGATGGAGCAAGCAGTTGCCAACAACAATGCCGACATAGAGGCGCAGTATTCGTCTTTGTCCATATTGAAGGAGCGTATCGACCGGTATCGCGCGCTTTTTGGCGACAAGTCGTATCTGAGCTTGCTGAAAAAGGCATTCGATGGAGGCGAAGTAAGCGTAATTGATTATATAATTGAGTCGAATTATTATCTCGAAAATTCCATGGAATACCTTGAGATGGAATACGACTACTACGTGGCGCTATGCCGACTCAACAAATACAATATGCTTGAACATATCAACTGAACACAAATTATTATAGAATAGGATGAAATGTAGATTTATTGCTTTTGCGTGCTTGGCTGTGTTCACGGCTCTCGTGTCGTATGGCTGCACATCGATGCTCGTGTCGGCAAAGATGTCGGGCACGGGGCGCCCCATGATGTGGAAGCACCGCGACACCGGCGCACCCGACAATTTCCTGGAGCGAGTGGTGCCGGCTGAGCCGGGCAGCCATGCCTACGTGGGCCTCTTCAATGGCGGCGACTCGCTGCTGTGCGAAGCCTGGATGGGCATGAACGATGCCGGCTTTGCCATAATGAATACGGCAAGCTACAACCTGGCTCCCGACACGGCTGCATTCAAGGACCAGGAAGGCGTGATGATGGCGGCCGCGCTGGCACGCTGCGCCACGCTCGGCGATTTTGAGGATATGCTCGGCACGTGGCAAAAGCCTATGGGCATCCAGGCCAATTTCGGCGTGATGGATGCACAAGGCGGCTTGGCTTATTACGAGTGCGACGACTTCCAATGGCGCAAGTACGATGTCAACGACACTGCCGAGGGCTACATCATGCGCACCAACCATTCGGTGAGCGGCGACCCCGAGGAGGGGTTTGGCTATGCCCGCCTTGCCAACTTGAAAAAAATCATTGCCGACGACATCGCGAGCGGGGCTATCTATCCGTGGAACTTCACCGACAAGGTGTCGCGCTCGTATTGGCATTCGATGCTCGGCCATGATTTTGAGGGCGAGGGCTACCGATGGGCAGTCGACCAGGACTTTATCCCCCGCAAGATATCCACGTCGTCGATAGTGATAGAGGGAATCAACCCCGGTGAGACGAATGCCGACATGCACATGTGGGCCACCCTTGGCTATCCTCCTTGCTCATGGGCAGAGGCAGTAACGATAGATGATGTGCCCGAATCGCTGCGCCCCACGTTGCCGGGCTGGCACAGTTCGCGCAATATCGAGGCCGACACGCTGAAGGCCGGTGCGTTTCCTCTGCATATGGGCAATGGCCAGAAGTACATCGACATGGACTATATTCGCGGCATACATCCTGAGATGTTGTCCCGCAGCAAGCGGGCTTACCTGCAGCATTATCCGGAATACAGTGAAATAATAGAAAAGCAATTCTCTGAGTACACCGACAAAAAATAATAGCGATGAGTCCGGCTCTAACCACAATCTTGCTATTGATTGTATCGAATGTGTTCATGACGCTTGCCTGGTATGGCCACCTAAGGCTTCAATCGGCTGGCATATCGTCGTATTGGCCTCTATGGCTCGTCGTGATTTTTTCGTGGGGCATCGCACTCATAGAGTATTGCTTCATGATTCCCGCCAATCGCATAGGCTTTCGCGACAATGGCGGCCCATTCAATCTGATGCAGCTCAAGGTGATTCAGGAGTGCATAGGCCTTTTGATATTCACAGTGATAGCCATGTTCCTGTTTCAGGGCGTGAGCATAAGGTGGAATCACATAGCGGCGTTTGTGCTTCTTGTGGGCGCTGTGTATCTTGTGTTTATGGAATAATTTGTGAATGAGGAAAAAAATGAGTAAGTTTGCGCATTATTTCCACATATTTGCATATTAGCCCACACAGACATGCGACAAGATAAATTTCCGCTCAGCTTCTATGGCAAGCATCATATCATCAGCCATCTCATACTGATTGTGGTGGCAGGCTTGCTCTTGCTTTGCGGCGGGTTTTTGTTTCTCAACATATGGACCGACCATGGCGACACCACTATGGTGCCCGAGGTGACGAGCATGAGTTATAATCGAGCACTTGCCGTGCTCGATGCTGGAGGCTTCAAGGCGGAGATTTCCGACTCGGTGTACGACACGCGCTATTCGCCGGGCACGGTGATCAGCTGCTGGCCTAAGGCCGGCGCAGTGGTGAAGCCGGGCCGCGAGGTGTTCCTCACCATCGCGTCGTTTCAGCCTCGCAAGGTGGTGGTGACGATGTCGCTCAAGAATATTTCGAGTCGCCAAGCCATGAAATATCTTGAATCGCTCGACATCAAGAACGTGCGCATCGTGAACGTGCCGTCGCAATTTGCCGACCTTGTGCTTGGCGCCAAATACAAGGGGCATGAAATCGAGCCTGGCGCGCTGTTGCCTGTCAATGCCGAGGTCACTCTCGAGGTTGGCACAGTGCCCACGGTCGTTGAGGAGGATGTTGATGTAGAGGGAGTTGAGGGTTTTGGCGCAGACAACGACCACTTCACATCCAGGAATAAGGAGGACGACTACTCTACATCGGCGGCCTATGATTGACCTCAACGATGAGATTTTAGACGATGCGCTTGATGCGGAGTTGGCCGACGACGTTTCAGCGCCTCAGCCTGTGATAGTTACGGCCGAAGGCCGGGAACTCTACGAGCATTACCATTTCGTGGCTGACAAAGGCCAGGAATTGCTGCGCGTCGACAAATTCCTCACCACTCGCTTGCCCAAATCGTCGCGCAACCGCATACAGCAGGCCGCCGAGGCCGGCTGCATTCTCGTCAGCGGCCGCGCCGTAAAGAGCAATTATCGCGTGAAGCCTCTCGACGTGGTGCAGATAGTGATGGACAGGCCTCGCTACGACTTTGAGATCATAGCCGAGGATATTCCGCTCGACATTGTATACGAAGACGACACTGTGCTTGTGGTGAACAAGCCGGCCGGGCTGGTGGTGCATCCCGGGCACGGCAATTACAGCGGCACGCTGGTCAACGCGCTTGCGTGGCATTTCAAGGACGACATCAACTACGATGTCACCGACCCGCGCCTGGGGCTTGTGCACCGCATCGACAAAGACACGTCGGGCCTGCTGGTAATCGCCAAGACTCCCGATGCCAAGACTGATTTGGGCAAGCAATTCTTCCGCAAGACTACCAAGCGCGAATACGTGTCGGTGGTGTGGGGCGTGCCCAATCCGTCGCAAGGCACGATAGTTGGCAACATCGGCCGCGACATGCGCGACCGCCTGAAGATGGCTGTCTACGATCCCGAAAGCGGGGTGGGGAAGCATGCCGTCACCCACTACGAGGTCATCGAGAACCTCGGCTACGTGTCGGTGGTGAAGTGCGTGCTCGAGACAGGTCGCACCCATCAGATTCGCGCTCACATGCGCCACGTAGGCCATCCGCTGTTCAGCGATGCGCGCTACGGCGGCGACCAGGTGCTGAGGGGACAAAAGACAGCCAAATACATGCAATTTGTAAGGAATTGCTTCGATATATGCCCGCGCCAAGCCTTGCATGCGCGCACATTGGGCTTCGTGCATCCGGCCACTGGCAAGGAGATGTTCTTCGAGGCTCCCGTGCCTGCCGACATATCGGCTCTTATCGACAAATTCAGAAACCTAAATATGCAAATCTTATGAAACTAACTATTCCACTTGCCATGAGCGCGGCTCTGGCACTGAGTGCATGCACCGGTGGTGGCGACGGCACTCAAGGAAAGATAATCGACAAGGTCGATTACAAGAGCGAGTCAGGACTCTTCGACATAGATGCCCTGGAGGCATTGGGTAGGCTGTCATCGCCGGTGGTGTCGCCCGACGGCACCAAGGTGCTATACAGCGTGTCGTACGAGAGCGTTGAGGAGAATGCCTCGAATGCCGACCTTTATGTAAAAGACATAGCGGGAGGCGACTCTGTTAGAATTACCCGCACGCCTAAGTCGGAGGGCGGCGCTGTATGGATCGACGGCGGCAAGCGCATCGCCTTCATCTATGCCGGCAGCAACGGTAAGCCCCAAGTGTGGGCCATGAATGCCGACGGCAGCAATCGCCAGCAGCTAACCGACGTGGAGAATGGCGTGGGCGGCTTCCTGTTCTCACCCGACCAGTCGAAGGTTGTGCTTATCGGCAACGTGAAGTATACGCAGAATGCTCAGGACATCTATCCCGACCTGCCCAAGGCCACTGGCCGCGTGATGGACGACATGATGTACAAGCACTGGGATGAGTGGGTTGCGGAGATTCCTCATCCGTTCATAGGCGATTTCGACGGCACCAAGGTGACCAACGTTGCCGACATTATGGCCGACGAGCCTTACGAGTCTCCGATGAAGCCGTTCGGCGGCGTTGAGTCGTTCGCATGGTCGCCCGACAGCAAGGCGCTCGTGTACGTTTCGCGCAAGAAGACGGGCAAGGAGTATTCGCTCTCTACCAACAGCGACCTGTATCTCTACAACTTGGCCGACAAGACCACAAAGAATCTCACCGAGGGCATGATGGGCTACGACACGAATCCGGCGTTCTCGCCCGACGGCACTCAGCTGGCATGGCTCAGCATGGAGCATGACGGATATGAGGCTGACCAAAACCGCCTGTTCGTAATGGACATGGCAAGCGGCAGCAAGACTAACATCACCGATAATTGGGATTACACCATCGACAGCTTCTGCTGGAATCCTAATGGCAAGTCGCTGTGGTTCCTGGCTCCTCACCAGGGCGTTACGCCGATTTTCTCGATCGACGTGGCTTCGCATGAGGTGAGCACGGTGGCTGAGGGCATGTTCGACTTTGCCGCCATCAGCCCAGTGGATGAGAACAAGCTTGTTGCTGTGCATCACTCGATGCTTCGCCCCAACGAGATGTATATGGTGGACAATGGCGTGATTACGCCTATGACCGACATCAACGGCGCTATCTTCGCGCAGCTTACTATGCCTACTGTGCAGAAGCGCATGGTGCCCACCACCGATGGCAAGCAGATGCTCACTTGGGTGGTGCTTCCTCCGAATTTCGACGAGAGCAAGCAGTATCCGGCTCTGCTCTATTGTCAGGGCGGCCCTCAGAGTGCGGTTAGCCAGTTCTGGAGCTATCGCTGGAATCTTGCGTTGATGGCTTCGCGCGGCTACATTGTGATTGCCCCCAACCGTCGCGGCGTGCCGGGCTTCGGCCAGGAGTGGCTTGAGCAGATTTCAAAGGATTACCCGGGTCAGAACATGCGCGACTATCTGAGCGCTGTCGATTACATGAAGGCTGAGCCTTATGTCGACAATGCGCGCATCGGCGCTACCGGCGCAAGCTACGGCGGCTTCTCTATCTATTGGCTTGCCGGCAACCATGACCATCGCTTTGCTGCGTTGCTGGCTCATGCGGGCATCTTCAACACCGAGGCTCAGTATCTCGAGACAGAGGAGATGTGGTTTGCCAACTGGGACATGGGCGGCGCGTTCTGGGAGAAGGACAATGCGGCAGCTCGGCGCACCCATGCGATGTCGCCCCACAAGTTCGTCGACAAGTGGGATACGCCTATCATGATCAGCCATGGCGAATTCGACTACCGCATCCTTTCGTCGCAGGGCGAGATGGCGTTCAATGCTGCCAAGCTTCGCGGCATTCCGGCCGAGATGGTTATCTTCCCCGATGAGAACCACTGGATCCTCAAGCCGCAGAATGCAATCATGTGGCAGCGGTTGTTCTTCCGTTGGTTTGACCGTTGGTTGAAACCGGAGCAAAATTAAATCATCGACTTTAGTCGCTTTCGTAGAAAGAATTAAAAATTAAGAGGGCGCGAGCAATCGCGCCCTAAATTTTTTTATGTGAATAAACATCAAATGTAGGGACGTGCCTTTGGCACGTGAATGGAACATCGTCGGCAATGGGTTGATATACAGGGCTAAAGTTATCCTCGGCTCTCTACGTGCCGAAGGCACGTCCCTACATCGATAGTAGCACCCCCTTTAGGGGGTTGGGGGGCTTATTTAGTTAAATAATGTTAAAAAGAGGGGCAGTTAAAAATATTAAAAAAAAATTGTCTAAATTCGCCAAATCAGAAGTAATTTGGCACCAAAATTTACAAATTCCTATCAATAGGAGTTTCTAAAAATATGTGAGAATACAATATGCGTGGCGACACAACATATAAATTTGAGCTTCAAAAACAATATATAATAGGTACAAAACAAACTATTAATTTTCAAATGTTGATATGAGAAAACTGTTTTTATGCCTCTTGGCCATACTGACATGCTCGCTTATCTCCGTGGCACAGAACCGCGAGATACATGGTGTCGTGACCAACTTAGAGGATGGCGAGCCGCTTATCGGCGCGTCAGTTATTCCCGTAGGCTCAGCCAACGGCGTGCTTACCGACATCGACGGCAACTATTCGATAGTTGTAAGTGCGGATGTAACCACTCTCACATTCACATATGTAGGAATGGTTTCCAAGGATGTGAAGATTCCTGCCAACAGCAACGTGCTCAATGTTGTTCTTGAGCCCCAGGACAATATGCTCGACGAGCTCGTGGTTACCGGTTACGGCGTGCAGCGCCGTGCATCATTCACCGGTGCCGCCTCTGTTATGGACGGAGCAAAGATTGAGAACAAGAACGACATGAACTTTGTGAAGGCCCTTGAAGGCGTTGTCCCGGGTATTCAGTACAACAACTCTACCTCAATGCCCGGTGCATACGGCTCGATCTATATCCGTGGTATGGGTTCGTTGTCATCGTCGTCGCAGCCCCTTTATATCGTAGACGGTGTGCCTGTCAACTCAGACTACGACAACATGAGCAGCAACAACAACTACTTCGACCCGATGGCTGCTTACAACCCCGCCGACATCGAGAGCATAACAGTGCTTAAGGACGCTGCCGCTACATCTATATATGGCGCTCGTGCAGCTAACGGCGTTATTGTCATCACAACTAAGAAAGGTGGCGAGGGCAAGTTCCAACTTAACCTTGAAATGAAGCAGGGCTTTTCGTCAGTTGCCAACAACAACATGAAGTATACCAATGCCGAGGGCTTCCTTTATTTCATGGCCACAGCTTTAACAAACAGGTATTCTGACACAACATATGCTGAAAACTATAACGATCTTGTTGATTATTATGGGTGGGACGGCGTTACCGACACAAATTGGTTTGATCTTATCACACGCAAAGGCTATTTCCAGGAATATAATATCAGTTTCAACGGAACAAGCGGAAATACAAACTATTATGCATCGGTTGGATACACTGATGCTAAGGGTATCGTGATTGGATCAAGCAACGAACGCTATTCAGGTCGCCTCAACCTCGACACCAAATACAAGTATTTCACAGCCGGCATGAACGCCTCACTTTCGTGGAGCAAGTTTGGCGCTTTCTCGCAGTCGACCGGCGGTTCGTACACCAACCCCACGGTAGGTGCTTCTTCACGTCTTACTCCGCTACATAAGGCTTACAATGAAGACGGTACTTATGCAAATGTTAGCCAGTACAACCCCTTGGCTGTTTGGGATGAGAATCTTGGTGATCTCAACGATCAGACCACACAGAACTTTACGGGCAATCCTTGGTTGATGATCAGCCTGCCTTACGGCATCTGGGCTAAGACCAGCCTTGGCGTCAACTTGATTGACCAAAACCAATACAGCTACTGGAGTGCTGTTTACAACCCACAAGGTTCAAACTATAACGGTCTTGGTCAGACCTACGTCACGCGCAAGAGCACAATCACGTGGACCAACACATTCGGTTGGAACTACACATTTGGCGGCAAGCACGCTGTTGATTTGCTTCTTGGTCAGGAGTGCCAGCGCTATGATTACCACTACGACTATTACGCACGCGCCGACTTCCCCTTTGCAGATGCCGGCATGCGCGACATGACCACAGCAGCTTCTGATTTTGGCAGTGAGTATTACCGTGAGGAGTCACGCTTGGCTTCATACTTTGCAGATGCCCACTATTCTTATGCAGATCGCTACTACGTGTCGGCTTCTGTCCGTCGTGACGGTTCTTCAGTGTTCGGCGCTGACAAACGTTGGGGTACTTTCTGGTCGGTAGGCGGCAAGTGGCGCCTATCGCAGGAATCGTTCATGCAGGAAACAAGCAAGTGGCTCACCAACCTTGCATTGCGCGCATCTTATGGTACTGTAGGTAACCAGTCGCTTCCTGATCTCTACGCAGCCCGTGGCTACTATGCAACCGGCTACAACTATAGCCAGGTTCCAGGCATGGTACCTTACCAGATTAACAACGACGAGTTGACATGGGAGACCTCAAAGAAGTTTGACGTAGGATTCGACCTCTCGCTCTTCAACCGCGTCAACGTTATGTTCGACTACTACAACGACACCACAAGTGACGCACTCTACTCAGTGCCTATCTCGATGACAACCGGTATGGACTCATACTATAAGAACATTGGTAAGATTCTCAACCGAGGCATCGAAATCACCGCCAATGGCACGGTATTTAGCAACAAGGACATTACTGTTAGCCTGAACGCCAACCTTGGCTGGAACAAGAACAAGGTGCTGAAACTTGCCGACGGTTCTGTCGAAAGCACATACACAATCATTGAGGAGGGTCGTCCTTATCGCCAATGGTACACAAAGGAATATGCCGGCGTTGACCGCGAGACAGGTGCTGCTCTCTATTACCTCAACGAAACTGGCGACGAGACCACCACTGACTACACTGCAGCCGCTAAACGCTATGTTGGCTCAGCCGAGCCTAAAGTTGTCGGTGGATTCGGCGTGCAGGCAGCAGGCTACGGCTTCGACTTCTCGATGTCGTTCAACTTCCGCTTGGGCTCGAAGGTCCTGGATGGCGGCCACAACTTTACTGGTTGGGCAACCAATGCCTACCGCACACCTCTGCAGGAATATGTCGACAATTTCTGGACACCCGAAAATAAAGATGCCAAATATCCTATACCGGTGTATGGTGACCCCGATAAAGTGTCGAACGGAAACTACTCTACACGCTGGCTCTACAATGGCAGCTACCTGCGCCTGAGCAACATCACCTTAGGCTACACCTTGCCCAGAAAGATTACAAGCAAGGCTCTGATGAGCAAGGTGCGCCTCTTTGTCAACCTCGACAATGTGCACACCTGGACAGCGTCTGACTTCATCGGCTATAACCCAGATACGTATGCAAGCGGCTACATTGCATTCCAGTATCCCGCAGCATTCACATTCACCGGTGGTCTGCAGGTATCATTCTAACCAAACCTTTTATACATAGACATACTACAATGAAATCATTATATATCAAAGCGCTTGGCGCAGTGCTTGCAGCAGGGGCATTGACCGGATGCGGCAATGACTTCCTTGACACCAAGCAGTACAATGCTGTGGACTTGGACACTGGCCTAACAACTGTGACCAACATCGGTTACGCATTGAACGGCGAATACTATCGTCTGTTTCACTACTATTTTGCTGGTGACTATGCTACGATGATTGGCGACATTGCCTCGGACATCTCGTACTGGAATAGGCAGAACTCCCACCTCAACAACCTCTATTGCTTCACTCCTACTGAAACAGAATCTACACTGAGCGACATCTGGGAATGGGGGTATAAGATTGTCGACAATAGCGCACGCATAATCATGGCAGGCAAGGAACTGGAAGAGACTCTTCCTTCTTCGGAACTTCCCGAACTGCAGGAGTACATTGCTGAGGCTTACGCCCTGCGCGCTTACGCCAACCTTGCTATGGTGAATGTATTTTGCCACCAAGTGAAAGTTGATGGCGCAGATTATTCATCGTCGCTTGGACTCGTAATCTCTGAAGAGCCTATAGCTGCCGGCACAGAGGTTAGCCGTAGCACGGTCGGTCAGACATACGATATGATTCTGAGCGATCTTAACAACTCAATCACTTACTTCAACAAGTGCGGTATTGACCAGGGCGTTAACACTTACTTTACCCCCAAGGCAGTATATGGCTTGCTCTCTCGTGCCAACCTGTATCTTGAGAACTGGGATGCCGTAATAACCAATGCACAGAAGGCTCTCGACCTGAGCGGAATCACTGCTCTCGCATACACCGACGCTGCTTACAAGGCACTGTACAATGGCGGCGACAGCAATAAGGAAAGCATGTTCTACCTCGACATCAACAGCAGCACCAACTGGAGCGCCAACTCATGCGGCACACTGTGGAGCAGCTACGGCTACTCGCCGAGCCCCTACTTGCGCTCGCTTATGGCAGAAGATGATGTGCGCACATGCATATGGGAAATGGATGAAGAAAGCACTGAGGCTGTTCCTATTATGGCTTATGGCGGCAAATTTGGTGCATATGCATCTGGCAACCCGGCTGACGCCACCAACTACTTGATTAATGCTCCAGAAATGTACCTCAACATTGCTGAGGCATACATCAACAAGAACCAGCTTTCAGCGGCGCAGGATGCTATCTTGGTTGTGGCAAAGCGCAACCCGGCGATCACTTCTGCTGCTGACCTGCCCTCGACAGTGGCCGACCTGAAGACATTCCTTCAGGATGAGCGCGCTCGCGAGCTCTTCCAGGAAGGCTTCCGCCTTTGGGACCTCCGTCGCTGGAACAAGGCATGTAACGTAGATGCCTTCGGTGCACCGATAATCGAGGCTACCCACATGGATGTGAAATTGGGTGATGTCATCTTCCCAATTCCATCAGCAGAAGTTGAGACCGGCTACGGCGTAGTACAGAACGAAGGCTGGCAGAACACCATGCCTAAGTAAGCACTCCCGACATGAATAATCGACCATAAAACAGTTTATTCATACTATACTCCACAGAGACCATTGACGCGATGTCAAGCGGTCTCTGTTTTTTTTTGATAATTCACGAGTATTTATTAATTTTGCGATAAAATCAACATTATCCTATAACAGGGCGTATTGTGCCTTATGCCTTAGATCGAAACAGAACTACACTTAAATACATTTAGTTAACTCCAAATTATGGCAGAGAAAAAAGAAAAATTGTTCGACATGTTCCCCGAAACAACCTACGAGGAATGGAGAGCAAAAGTTGAAACAGACCTCAAGGGCGCTGATTTTGACAAAAAGCTCGTGTGGAGAACAAACGAAGGCTTCAATGTCCAGCCGGTGTACCGCGCTGAGGACATAGCCGGATTCAAAACCACTGAATCACTACCCGGTGAGTATCCCTACGTGCGCGGCACTCGCGACAACAACGATTGGCTTACGCGCCAGGAAATCAAGAACAAAGACCCCAAAGAGGCTAACGCCATCGCGCTCGACATCCTCAACAAGGGCGTCAACTCGCTTGGCTTCAAGCTCGTCGACCCAACCCCTGAGAACATTGCCGCGCTGCTGCACGACATCTATCTCCCTGCTGTGGAGGTGAACATCAAGTGCTGCCCGAGCAAGTGCATTGAGTTGGCCACCAACTTGGTTGCCTACCTCAAGGAGCAGAACGCCCTCGAGACCTTCAATGGCTCGATCGACTACAACGTATGCCGCCCCGCCTTCAAGCACGGCAAGCAGATACCCGAATGGGCAGTTGCCAACGCCAAGCAGATCATGGACATCGTGAAGGATGTGCCCGGACTTCGTTTCCTCGCTGTCAACTCGGTGGCTCTGTGCAACGGCGGTGCTTACATCTACCAGGAGCTTGGCTATGCCTTGGCATGGGGCGCTCAGTGGATGACTGCTCTCACCGATGAGGGTTGCAGCGCCGACGAAGTGGCAAAGCGCATCAAATTCAACATGGGCATCAGCAGCAACTACTTCATGGAAATCGCTAAGTTCCGCGCTGCTCGCATGCTTTGGGCTCAAATCGTGGAGCAATACAAGCCGGCCGACGTGGCTTCGGCAAAAATGCGCGTGCACGCTGCAACATCGAAGTTCAACCAGACTATCTACGACGCATACGTCAACCTGCTGCGCAGCCAGACAGAATCGATGTCGGCCGCTCTTGCAGGCGTTGACTCCATCACCACCGTGCCTTTCGACACCCCATACAAGGCTCCCGACGCATTCTCAGAGCGCCTGGCTCGCAACCAGCAGTTTCTCCTCAAAGAGGAGAGCCACCTCGACAAGGTGGTTGACCCCGCCGGCGGCAGCTACTACATCGAGACGCTCACCATGTCGATTGCCAACGAGGCATGGAAGCTCTTCCTCAGCGTAGTTGAGGACGGCGGCTTCTTCAAGCAGGTAAACGAAGGCAAGGTGCAGTCTGCAGTGAACGCAAGCTGCGAAGGCCGCCACGGCCAGGTAGCACGCCGCAAAGAGATACTGCTTGGCACCAACCAATACCCCAACATCAACGAGAAGGCTGCCGACAAGATTGAGAAGAAGGAAGGCGAATGCGGCTGCAGCTGCAATGCCGAGCCCGGCGAAGGCACACCGCTGCTGAAGAAGCGCGCAGCCACCGACTTTGAGGCTCTGCGCCTTGCCACCGAGGCTGCTGCAAAGCGTCCCAAGGTGTTCATGCTCACCATTGGCAACCTGGCTATGCGCCTTGCTCGCGCACAGTTCTCAACCAACTTCTTTGGCTGCGCCGGCTACGAGATTATCGACAACCTGGGCTTCAACACAGTGCAGGAAGGCGTAGACGCAGCACTTGCAAAAGAGGCTGACGTAATAGTGCTCTGCTCGAGCGATGACGAATACGCTACTCTCGCTCCAGAGGCTTACAAGTATCTCGACGGCCGCGCTGAGTTTGTCGTTGCCGGCGCTCCCGCTTGCACCGACGCTCTCAAGGCCGAAGGCATCAAGGATTTCGTGCATGTTCGCTGCAATGTGCTCGACACCCTCAAAGATTTCAACGCACGTCTTCTCAAATAAACAACAGTCACTATCATGAAACCGGATTTCAAAAATATCAACATAGCTGCCGACGCCTTTGGCGTAAAGCACCAACCAGTAGCTGGCGGTGAAGAGTGGCTGACCCCCGAGCTCATCCCCGTTAAGCCGATTTATACTAAGGAAGACCTGCAAGGTCTTGAGCACCTCAACTTCATGTCGGGTATTCCCCCGTATCTGCGTGGCCCGTACAGCGCAATGTATCCTCTGCGCCCCTGGACCATCCGCCAGTATGCAGGCTTCTCGACAGCTGCCGAGTCGAACGCATTCTACCGCCGCAACCTTGCCTCTGGCCAGAAGGGCCTTTCGGTTGCATTCGACTTGGCCACGCACCGTGGCTACGACGCCAACCATGAGCGCGTAGTGGGCGACGTGGGCAAAGCCGGCGTGTCGATTTGCACGGTTGAGGACATGAAGGTGCTCTTCGACGGCATTCCCTTGAACAAGATGTCGGTGTCGATGACGATGAACGGCGCAGTGCTCCCCGTGCTCGCATTCTACATCAATGCCGGCCTGGAGCAGGGCGCAAAGCTCGATGAGATGGCCGGAACCATCCAGAACGACATCCTGAAGGAGTTCATGGTGCGCAACACCTATATCTATCCCCCGGAGTTCTCGATGCGCA
>CAZORI010000009.1:0-61232 GCA_964582335.1 uncultured Bacteroides sp. | reverse complement strand
AATTATTTGTTTCCATAATTTTTTTTTGTTACCTTTGCAAAAATTACAGCAAATACCCATATTCAAGTTGGGACAGGATGCCATATTGAATTCACACTCCATGCGCATAACGATAGCGGGCACAGGCTACGTGGGATTGAGCATCGCCATTTTGCTGGCGCAGCGCAATCACGTCACCGCTGTTGACGTCCTTCCCGAAAAGGTGGACATGATCAACAGCCGCAAGTCGCCGCTCATGGACAAGTGCATCGAGCAATACCTGGCTGAAAAGGACCTCGACCTGCACGCCACGCTCGACGCCGACCGGGCATACCGCGACGCCGACTTCGTAGTCATCGCCGTGCCCACCAACTACGACCCCGTAAAGAACTATTTCGACACCCACAACATCGAAGACGTTATCAATCAGGTACTCGCCCTCAACCCGGCGGCCACCATCGTGATAAAGTCTACTGTCCCTGTTGGCTACTGCCGCAGTCTCTACAGCCGCTATCTCCCCTCCCACCCCGGCTTCAACCTCCTCTTCTCGCCGGAATTCCTGCGCGAAAGCCGTGCATTGTACGACAATCTGCACCCGTCGCGCATCATAGTGGGGTATCCCAACGATATCCCCGGCATCGATTCAGGCTACATTGCCGAGCGTGCGCACATATTCGCCGACCTCCTTAAGCAAGGAGCAATAGGACCTCAAGGCTGCGACGCAACTTCCTCTTCAGGTAGCCGGGGGGCTGACACCATCCCCACTCTCTTCATGGGCATCACCGAGGCTGAGGCTGTAAAGCTTTTCGCCAACACATACCTCGCACTGCGCGTGAGCTACTTCAACGAGCTCGACACCTACGCCGAGGTAAAGGGACTCGACAGCCGAGCCATCATCGAGGGCGTTGGCCTCGACCCGCGCATCGGAATGCACTACAACAACCCTTCGTTCGGCTACGGCGGCTACTGCCTGCCCAAGGACACCAAGCAGCTGCTCGCCAACTACGCCGACGTGCCGCAGCAGATGATGACGGCCATCGTCGAGAGCAACCGCACGCGCAAGGACTTCATCGCCGACCAAGTGCTGAAGATGGCCGGAGCATACACCTACGACGACCCTCGCTTCGACCCCTCGAAGGAGCGCGACGTGGTGATTGGCGTATATCGCCTCACCATGAAGAGCAACAGCGACAATTTCCGCCAGTCATCCATACAAGGCGTGATGAAGCGAATCAAAGCCAAAGGCGCCACATTAATTATATACGAGCCTACGCTGCCCGACGGCTCTACGTTCTACGGCAGCCGGGTGGTCAACGACATAAGCGCATTCAAGGAGCAAGCGCAAGCCATACTCGCCAACCGCACGAGCCCCGACCTCGACGATGTTGCCGACAAGGTGTACACGCGCGACCTCTTTGCCCGCGACTGACACTCATCATACACCTAATATTAAATAAACGGATTTCTCACACTACTCCCCAAAGTATTAGATATATATGACCAAGAACGATTCCCTCCATAGGATTTCCTTCTGGTACTTTTCCAAGAAATCACTGCCATACTGGTGCATCCTGCTTCTCGACTGCATCTGCGTGTTTGCCTCGATTGCGCTGTCGTATCTTTTCTACGAGGGCGTATCCAAGACGCTTCATATCTTTGGCCACCTCTGCGGCACAGTGGCTATCTATCTGGTGTTCTACATCATTGGCTTCCGCATATTCCACACCTATAGCGGTGTGCTCAGATATTCGTCGTTTGTCGACCTGGGCTGCATTGCCGCTGCCGTATGCTTCGGCTTCGCCACCTCCATGATACTCAAATTCCTCGTGGCCGACCAGCCGTGGATGCTGCCAATCCGCACTCGCGACATCCTGCTCGGCTCTGTTGTGGCCCTTCTGATGATGTGGCTCTACCGCGTGATGGTGAAATACCTGTATGACACCCTCTACCGCGTGGCCGGCGCCCAGCGCGCATTCATATTCGGCATGCGCGAGGGCGGAATCAGCATCGCCAAGAGCATCCGCAACCAGGATCCCGCAAAATACATCCTTGCCGGCTTCGTCACCAACATGCCGGGCATGGAGAACAAGCACTTAATGGGCGTGCATTCCTGGCCCTTCGACACCAACCTGGCGAATGTGATGAAGCACGAAGACGCCACGGCTCTTTTCGTGTCGCCGCTCCGCAGCGATGACCTGCGCGAATCGCCCGAAATAGTCGACAGCCTGCTCAAGGCCGGCATAAAGATTTTCATGGTGCCCGCCGAGCAGCAGTGGGACGGCAAAAGCGACATCCTGCACCAGCAGATGCGCGAGGTGAGCATCCAGGACCTGCTGCCCCGCGAGCAAATAGAGGTGGACATGGCTTCGATAGGCAAGATGCTCATGGGCAAGCGCGTGCTCGTAACCGGAGCCGCCGGCTCGATTGGCAGCGAAATCGTGCGCCAAGTGGCCTCGTTTGGCCCGGAAGAGCTTATCCTCATCGACCAGGCCGAAACGCCCATGCACGACGTGCGCCTATTCATGGCCCGCGAGTATCCGGCCATCAAGGCGCACACCATCGTAGCCGACATTGCCCACAAGCGCCGCATGGAGGAAATCTTCGCCGAGCACAGGCCCCACTACGTGTTCCACGCAGCAGCCTACAAGCACGTGCCTATGATGGAGGACAACCCCGGCGAGGCCATTCGCAACAACGTCGACGGCACGCGCATCATTGCCGACCTCAGCGTGAAATACGGCGTGGACAAATTCGTGATGGTGTCAACCGACAAGGCCGTCAACCCCACCAACGTGATGGGATGCAGCAAGCGCATATGCGAAATCTACGTGCAGAGCCTCGACCACGCCGAGAAGCAAGGCAAGGTGGATGGCAACACGCAATTCGTCACAACGCGCTTCGGCAACGTGCTGGGCTCCAACGGCTCGGTGATTCCGCTCTTCAAGGAGCAGATACGCAAGGGTGACCCCATCACCGTCACCCACCCCGACATCATTCGCTATTTCATGCTCATACCCGAGGCCTGCAAGCTCGTGCTCGAGGCCGGCACAATGGGCAACGGAGGCGAGATTTTCGTGTTCGACATGGGCAAGCCGGTGAAGATTGTCGACCTCGCCAAGCGCATGATCGACCTCAGCGGCGCCAAGTGCGAAATCAAGTTCACCGGCCTGCGCGACGGCGAAAAACTCTACGAGGAAGTGCTGAATGATAAAGAAACCACCCTCCCCACGTTCCATCCAAAGATTAAGATTGCCAAGGTGCGCCCTTACGAATACGAAGAGGCAAGCGCCGAAATCAACGAAATGATCGAGCACAGCCACGACGACCACATGGAGGTGGTGCGCCGCATGAAGGCTCTCGTGCCTGAATTCCGCAGCCAGCACTCTGTGTACGAACAGCTCGACAAGCCTAAAAATTAAGAGGCTGCCGCCCGACAGCAGCGTCACCGCCGCCACCGCTATATTAGCATTTTCATGATTAATCATGATTTACCATGATTAATCATGACTAATTATGAATTAAGATTAAAACAATTTTCTTAACGCAAAAATAAGTAAATAGTGCATTTTTTGTGTAACTTTGTCAAATATTTGATAAACAGCTAATACCCACATTACCTAAAATAATACTCTTGTCTTAGATGAATCGTAACAAATTGGGAGCAATCCTACTGGCAGCAGCCTTCGCCTTGGGAGCGGCCGAGGCCTCAGCCCAACGCATCGCTGTGCTTAGCGACGTGCACGTGTCGCCCGGAAACGCCTGCGACTCAGCCCTGAAGGTGGCCGTGCAAGAAATCAACCAAGGCCCGTACCAGCTGGTGGTGATGAACGG
Source organism: uncultured Bacteroides sp. (assembly GCA_964582335.1). GTDB lineage: Bacteria > Bacteroidota > Bacteroidia > Bacteroidales > Muribaculaceae > CAG-873. The sequence continues at coordinate 57,422 of CAZORI010000009.1, read as the reverse complement.
CGACCTCACCAACGAGGGCTCCGACGCGGAGCTGCGCAACGTGAAGGCAACCCTCGACGGCATAACCCTGCCGCTGCGCGTTGTCCCAGGCAACCATGAGGACACCTGGAGCCAAAGCGCCACAAAGACGTTTGTCGACCTCTGGGGCAACGACCGCTTCGCCTACGCCATCGGCGACTCGCTGCTCGTGGTCGACATCAACTGCGGCCCATACATGAAGATGGGCGACGGCCACATAAAGCAGGAGGACCTGCACTGGCTGCGCCACACGCTCGACACCAGCCTGCAGCCGGGTATGCGCGTGCTCTCGATGAACCACTACCCCATACGCAAGGACGACCTTGACAACTATGCCGACTACGCCAACCTGCTGGCCTGCTATCCGGTCGTGGCGCACATCAACGGCCACTACCATTCGTGGATTCAATACGAGGCCGCCGGCATACCCTGCGCCATGACGCGCGCCCTCGACATGCGCAACGGCACCTACGGCTACTCCATCGTCGACATCGCAGGCGACACGGTGAAGGTGCTCGAGAAGGTAATTGGCCAGGAGCCTACGCTGCGCTATGCCATGCCTGTAAACAAGCACCTCACCCCCATCCCCGCCGACTTGCTGCAGCAAGTGGCCGACGTGCTGCCCCAGGGAGTGAGCCACGCCTGGACTGACTCTGCCTCGATATTCACGCGCCTGGCCATCGATCCTGAGCGCGTATACTTCGGCACCTCGCTCGGCCAAGCCCGCGCCGTCGACCGCACGAGCGGCCAATTGGCTTGGGCCACGCCCCTCGGCGCTTCGCTCTTTGCGTGCCCGGTGGTGCTTCCCGGCGGCAAGGTGGCGTTCCCACACCACGACGGCATCGCCATAATCGACGCAGCCACGGGCAAAATCCTGCGCCAGCTGCCTTCGTCGGAAGGCCCGTATGTGGCCGACGGCGCGCTGTCGCCCGACAGCGCCATCTATGTGCAAGGCGGCTACAAGCGCATCGAGGCCCGCGACGCCCGCACGCTCGACCTCATCTGGACCTACGACTCAATCAACAACTACTGCCAAGCCTCCCCGGCCATAGTTGACGGCAACGTGATATTCGGCGCGTGGGACACATATCTGCGCAACCTCGACCTTGCCACCGGCAAGCTCAATTGGAAGTGGAGCAACGGCAAGAGCAACAACCTCTTCAGCCCCGGCAACGTGGTGCCTGTGGTAAACGACAATGAGGTGGTGATAGTGGCTCCCGACCGCTATGCCACGGGCATCGACCGCGCATCGGGCCGCCAGCTGTGGCGCGACAACAGCCACCGCTACCGCGAAAGCCTGGGCAAGAGCGCCGACGGAAAGCGCGCCTATGCCAAGACAATGGACGGCGAGCTCGTGTGCATGGATGCTACTTCGCCTGAATTCAAGGAACTGTGGATTGCCGACCTTGGACTTGGCTATGAGCATGCGCCGTGCATTGTGCTTGAGCAGGACGGCGTGATCTACGCCGGCTCGCGCCGAGGCATACTCACTGCTGTGGATGCCGACACTCATCAGGTGATTTGGCAAGCACCTTTGGGCGTCAGCGAGGTCAACGGCATCGACCTCGGCCCCGACGGCTCGGTGTGGACCTCACTCATCGAAGGCACCGTCTGGCAGCTCCACTAAGCACCCATAAGATACGTTATCGTGCAATGTTAATATTGTTAATTATAGTTAAGATATCGTGAAAGTCGTGAAAATTTACGTAAATTTGTCAAACAAAACTAAAAATTAGTTGCACGGGCTAAATTGGGACAAGAGGTTACCCCTCAACCCATGCTTCTAACGCCTTAAACACCAACAATTTAAAATTAATCAACACCTTATAAAAAAGCAACAAATAATTTACCTTAACTATCTACCTACAATTACAAACTGTACTAAATCATGAATCTAAAACCCAGATTTCAGCACCTGCTGTTTGTGATGTTTGCTTTGTGGATGGGCTGCGCAGCAGCGATGGCACAAAGCACAGTCACAGTTAAAGGTACCGTTTATGACCAGACAGGCGAGCCAGTCATCGGCGCCAGCGTCATCGTCAAGGGTACCAACACCGGTGTCAACACCGACATCGACGGTAATTTCCGCATGGCAAACGTCCCCAGCGATGCCATCCTCGTTTTCACATACGTGGGCATGGAGACTCAGGAAATTCCCGCTAAGGATTCAGCCGCTCTGGCAAATGTCGTTCTGAAAGACAACGCTGCCATCCTCGACGAAGTGGTGGTTGTCGGATACGGCACAATGAAGAAGAAAGACCTCACCGGCGCCGTTGCCCAGATTGACCCCGAGAAGATTGCCGACCAAAACCCCAGCTCTGTACAGGACATTCTCCGTGGCACCCCCGGTCTGCAAATCGGTTACGACTCGTCTGCTAAGGGCCAAAGCGCTTCTATCACCCTTCGCGGTAAGAACGCCCTCAACACATCGTCAACTCCCCTTATCGTAGTCGACGGCATGGCTTTCTACGGCGAGCTCTCTGAAATCAACCCCGACGACATCGAGCGCATCGACATCCTCAAGGATGCTTCGTCAGCCGCTATCTATGGTAACAAAGGTGCTGCCGGCGTTATCATCATCACCACCAAAACCGGTAAGGAAGGCAAGCCCGTCATCAACGTAAGCGCCAACTTCGGCTGGACCAATAAATCAGCTTACCATGAGTACATGGACGTTGACGACTATATGACCTTCCGCGAGGACTGGTACAAGATGCAGTACACCTACGGCAAGGGCGACAACGGCCTCTATGGCTACTACAATTCGGGCAACTATCCTTCAGGCTATTTCGACAACCCCACCAACATGACTTCTGCTGAGCAGACTGCATGGGCAAGCAGCGGCCCCCTCACCCTCAGCTCGGGCGAATCCATGATGAGCCTCTACGCTCGCCGTCTTGGCTATGACAACTCGCCCCTCGTTATGCAAAACCTCATCGACGGCAACGTTGTTGACTGGGAAAAGCAGGTATTCCGCACTGGTTTCAACCAGGACTACAATGCAAGCATCTCCGGTGCTACCGAGCGCGTCAACTACTACCTATCGATTGGCTATGTTGACAACAAGGGCGCTGTTCAAGGCAATGACTACTCAGCAGTCCGCAGCAACATGAAACTCAACGCCAAAATCACAGATTGGCTTGAGGTTGGCGCTAACGTTAACTTCCAGAACCGTACCGACGGCGACAACACTGTCAGCCTTGGCAGCAACTACTGGGATGACAACATGTACCGCAACTCTCCCTTCGCTCAGCTCTACGTTGACAATGACCCCTCGAAGGGCTATCAGCAGTATCCTATGTCGGGCACCTCGACCAACGGCGGCTACAACTGGTACTTCGTTCGCGACTACTATGAGCTCAACAAGGGCTACACCGTATTGAACACTATCTTCAATGTAGGCGTTACTCTTCCCTTCAACATCAAGTATCAGTTCAACATCGCTCCCCGCTACCAGTGGTTCCACGACCTCTATTGGATGGACTCATCCCTGCCTGGTGCTTCTGCAGCAGACCGTGGTGTCAACCGTGAGGAATCACGCTGGTTTGAATACAACCTCAACAACACCATCACTTGGGACTACACCTTCGCCGAAAAGCACCACGTAACCCTTACCGCTGTGCAAGAAGCTGAGGACCACAGATATTGGACCACACGCGTTGAGGCTCGCAACATCACTCCTTCCGATGTTAACGGCTACCACTACATCACCGGTGCCAACAAGGATCAATCAAACTTCTCGAGCACCGATACCAAATACACCGGCGCCTCTTACCTGGGCCGCGCTTTCTATAGCTACGACAACAAGTACATGCTCACTGCTACCTACCGTCGTGACGGCTTCTCCGACCTCGGCCAAAACAATCCTTGGTCAAACTTCTGGTCGCTCGGCGGCGCATGGAACTTCTCTGAGGAAAGCTTCTTCGAGCAGTACCGCACATGGTTCAACCAAGGTAAGATTCGACTCTCTTACGGTACAAACGGTAACCGCGACTTCAACACCGGTTCGTATCCTACTCTTGCTCAGCTTACCGTAGGCAACACCATGGTTTACCCCAACTACGGCTCAAGCGGCGACACAGTGTTCAACTCACTCGTTGTTAGCAACCTCGCAGCTCCCAACCTCGCTTGGGAAAAGACAAAGGCTTGGAACTTCGGTCTCGACTTCGCCTTCTTAAACTATCGCATCAGCGGTAACATCGATGTATACTCGAAGGACACCAACGACATGATTATGTGGCAGCGTCTGCCATCATTCTCCGGCTTCAGCGGTGTTTACACCAACCTCGGTGAAGTTACCAACAAGGGTTTTGAAATCGCTATCAACACCGTAAACATCAACACCAAGGACTTCCAGTGGAACACTTCGTTCGGTTTCTCTTACAACAAGAGCTGCATCAAGCACCTCTACTACGACTATGACGAGGATGGCAACGAGCTCTCCGACACCAGCAACGGTTGGTATATCGGTCAGCCTCTCGGCACCATCTGGACATACGTTACCGACGGCGTATACCAAAACACTCCCGAGGACATCGCAGCTGCTGAGGCTGTAGGTTGCGTGCCTGGTGATATCAAGGTGAAGAACCTCTACACCGACGATGACATCATCAACGCCGACGGCACTCGCACTCCGGTCTACAACGACAACGATAAGACCTACCAGGGCACAACCACGCCGCCCATGTACCTCAACATGCGCAACGACTTCAACTACAAGAACTTCACCTTCTCGTTCTCGTTCTACAGCTACCTTGGTCACAAGAGCACTTCGAGTTTCTGGCTTAACAGCTGCAACGGCGGTTCGCAGGTCACCAACGCATTCAACACTCAGGTACGCTCGTACTGGACTCCTGACAACCCCACCAACGACTACGCTCGTCTTGAGGCTAAAGGTGCATCCAATGGTATCTCAGGTGGCGTAAGCAAGGTGTACAAGCGCGACTTCCTCCGTCTCGACAACATCTCTATCGGCTACATCATACCTCAATCATGGACTCGTCGCTTCATGGTAGAGAAGATTCGTCTGTCAGCTTCTGTCAACAATGTGTTCACCCTTGGCAGCTGGGAATGGGGCGACCCCGAAACTGGCGGCTTGGCTAATCGCAAATTCAACCTTGGCATTAACGTAACTATCTGATAAAGTCTCGAATCAAATACAAAGCAGATAAATAGAATAACATGAAAAATATTTCAAAATATATCAATGGTTCTTTGGCCTTGGCTGCAACAGCAATGCTGACCGCCTGCGGCGATAGCTTCCTCGAGCCGGAACCTTACTCGTTCTACGAGCCCACCACGACCTTCTCTACTGTTTCTGGTCTTGAGTCGGCCCTCTCGCAGTGCGACTCCCAACTAAAGTTTATGTATATTGACGGCAACGGTAATATGCTTGTCGCCAATACCCAATACTTCACCACTGATGTTTTCCTATATGGAAAGACCGATGCCGGCGACCCGGAAGATGATATCGCTGCCAAGCTTACTCCTACTACCTTCCTTGGTGGCGGTGGTGACGGCAACGCTCGAATGCTCTTTTGGGATCGCAGCTGGGCTGGCATCAAATATGCCAACACTGTGCTCTCATACATCGACAAGGTAAAAGACCTCGATGACGAAACTCGCGCCGAATATCGCGGCCGCGCTCTCTTCCATCGCGCTTACCACTACTACAATCTTGTACTAAATTTCGGTGACGTTCCTTTGATCACCAAGCTTCCTGAGGTTGCCAAGAACAACTACACATCTTGCTCGAAAGAGGCTATCATGAAGATGCTTGTGCATGACCTTGAAATCGCTGTAGAAGGCGTTAAGCCTCAGAAGGAGCAAAGCATGTGGGGCGTTGTCAACCAGGAAGGCTGCATGCAACTTCTCATCAAATGCTACCTCGCTGTAGGCGAATGGAAAAAAGCTGAGCAGACAGCCGATGACTTAATCAACAACCACGGCCTTGCTCTGATGACCGAGCCTTTCGGCACATTCTACCAGGGCAACGAAAAGACTTGGAAGGTTACCGACAACGTAATGTGGGACCTTATGCGTGGTGAAAACGTAATAGATGCTGCCAACACCGAGACTATCATGCCGATTCTCAACTACAACGACCAGCAGTTCACTCAGTATCTGCCAATGCGTTCCAACTTCATGCACTGGTCAAACGGTATAATCCAAGACCCGAATGGTCTTGGATCGCCCGCTTATAATTTCGCTAAAGCTGATACTGCTAATTACAGCGAAGATCTTGACTGGCTTCGCGCTATCGGTCGCGGTATTGGTTGCGGTCGTACGTCTAAACACTTCAACTACACTATGTGGAACTACGATGGCGACATCGACTGGCAAGACCTCCGTCACAGCCGCGAATACGGCAACTGGCTTGAGCCAACCGACATCAAATACAATCGACCCAACTCTGCATACTATGGCCAGAACATGCGCTTGTATGTAACAAAAGATGACCGTGACAATGAAGGTAATCCTCCTACATTGCCAGTTAATACTATACTTTGCTCCGACACCATCCGTTCATGGTATCCCACCCCGCTGTGGAAACTCTACATTTTCGATGTATCAGCTTCAGAAAACAATTGGGCTACACAGTACAACGGTGCCACCAAGGGCAGTTATTGCTCAAACGGCAACCTCTACCTGTTCCGCTTGGCTGAGACTTACCTGCTCCGCGCTGAGGCTAAGTTCTACCAGGGCGACGCAAGCGGAGCTGCGCAAGACGTGAACAAGGTTCGTGAACGCGCTCACGCTAAGAAGATGTTCACAACTGTTACCATCGGCGATATCCTTGATGAACGCGCTCGCGAGCTCTACATGGAGGAATTCCGCCAGGTTGAGTTGTGCCGCGTCTCTTGGTGTCTCGCTCGTTCAGGCATGCCTGATGAATGGGGCAACACCTACGACATCAACACTTGGGACAAGCAGAGCGGCACCGACCTCAACGGCGGCAGCTACTGGTTCCAGCGTACTACAAAGTTGAACCTCTTCAACCACGGAACAATTGTTTCATCTAAAGAACTCAACTATCGCGTTGACAAACGCAACCTCTTCTGGCCCGTGCCTAACTCGGCTATCACCGCCAACTACAAAGGCCAAATGCGTCAGAACTACGGTTACGACGGCTACGACGACAGCATCCCCATGTTCACCGACTGGGAAGAGGCTATCGAAGACGAAACCAAGATGTAATCAACCACATCACCCCCACCAAGGGCTGCAACTCCCCGTTGCAGCCCTTCCTTTTTCCCCCCCCCACCCCCACCAAAAATCACACACCCTCCCACAAAAAATCACCCTCATTCCATCCACAAAATCACCCTCGCTACATCCACAAAAAATCACCCTCGCTCCATCCACAAATATAGGGACGCGCTTTTGTTAAATTGTGCTAAATATAGTAGTTTGTTATACATAGTACTTGGAAATTTCTCTAACTTTGTATCGCAATATTGCACTCCAACCATCAACCCTCGAAAATGGATCAATCACTCAACGCTGAAAAGGTGAAAAGCCAAATGCGCAAAGGCATGCTCGAATTCTGCGTGCTGCTGCTCATCAGCAAGGGCGAGGTGTACGCTTCCGAGATAATAAGCCAACTCAAGGATGCACACATGATTGTAGTCGAAGGCACGCTCTATCCCCTGCTGTCGCGCCTCAAGAAGGACGGCCTGCTCACATACCGCTGGGAAGAGTCGCCCTCGGGGCCGCCTCGCAAGTACTATTCCATCACAAGCCTCGGAATGCAGTTTCTCAGCGTGCTGCACGACTCATGGCGCGAAGTAAGCCAGACAATAGCCCACATCGAGAGCCAAGGCAACAATTCAATAACTATCTACACTTCAACTAATCCGCAATCATGAAAAAAGCCATTCAAGCCAACATACACGATCGCATCTTCTACATCGACGAAGACGCGTACACATTGCTGCAAAACTACCTGCACCAGCTATCGGCGACGTTTCCCGACGCAGAAGGCCAAGAAATAGTGTCGGACATCGAAACGCGCATCTCCGAACTATTCGAAGAGCGCCGCGCCCAAGGCTACAACGTAATCGACATAGCCTACGTCAACCAGGTGATCGACACTGTGGGCCGCCCCGAGGACCTGAGCGACAACGAATACGTGAGCGAGGAAGGCAAAAATGACAACCGCTCCTCCACCCCGCCCCCATACACAAATTCTCAACCGGAAGACGATCCTAAGAAAAAATTTTATCGCGACATTGATAACAAAGTGCTCGGCGGCGTACTCAGCGGCATAGCCAAATACCTCAATTGGGATGTAAACATTTTGCGCATTCTCTTTGTGTTCCTGCTCATTTTCTCCGCGTTCACTCCTTGGGCAGCATTCTGGCCATGGATCATTGCTTACCTTATATGCTGGATGGTGATTCCACCGGCCGACACCCCGCGCCGCCGACTTGAGATGGAGGGCCGAGAAGTAACCGTGGAAAACATCGGCAACGACATAAAAGAAAAGGTGGACAAGCCTTCTGCTAAATCACACTCATCCTTCGGCGAAACGCTTGGCACAATCGTTAACGTCACCTGCAAACTGTTCCTCGTAATCATAGGCGTTGGAGCCGGATTCGCTGGCTTAGGCCTCATTATCGGATTCTTGTTCTTCCTTTTCATGCTTCTATGCGTGGGGATAATGGGCATCGAGCACATGGACAGTGTATTCAACGTGATATTTTCTCCGGCATTGGCTTGGCAATGCTTGGCATATCTGCTGATGTTTTTAGGCGGCATCTTGCTCTTGGGCTCAATCGTTTGGGCCATCTGCTCAGCAATTTTCAATTGGGGCAAAGCAAAACGCTCGACATGGGTGTCACTGCTGATATTGTTCGTAATCGTGGTGGCAACTGCCATAATGCTGCTATTCTACCTTATCTCTGCCGGATATGGGCTTGAACTATATTAAGTAAACAGACTTTTTTGTATTTTTGTCACCATTTTGGTTTTGGTTTAATATTTTTAGAGTAACTTTGCTGAAAATTTGTCACTCGACATATATATAAACCATGAAACCACTCACATACCTAAAGGCCATGGCTGTCGCCTGCGCCACCATCTGCGCCGCGCAGCCTGCCACCGCCGCCGACAATATCCTGCCTCACATGGACATCGCGCTCGACATGCGAGCCGACTGGGCCTACGACGCCGTGCACGGCGAAGAATCCTCATCGGGCTTCCACGGACGCTACTTCAACCTCCACTTCAACGCCACCATCACCGACGGACTCACATTCCACTGGCGCCAGCGCCTCAACAAATTCAAGGACACCGAAAACGACGTGTTCTCCGCCACCGACTGGGCTTATCTGCAATATCAGCCCAGCAGCAACTTCGCATTCTCGGCCGGCAAGGAAGTGGTGCTGATGGGCGGCTACGAATACGATGCCGCGCCAATCGACGTGCTATTCGCATCCAACTTCTGGAACAACATCGCCTGCTACCAATTCGGAGCCACAGCCTCGTACATATCCAAAAACGGCCGTCACACCCTTTCGGCGCAAGTCACCAATTCGCCCTATCAGGACTTAGGAAGCTCGTGCTATGCCTACAACCTATTCTGGAGCGGCAACCTTGGCTTCTACAACACCTTGTGGTCGGTGAACATGATTGAATACAAGCGCGGCTCCTACGCCAACATCATATCGCTCGGCAACCGTTTCGACCTCGGCAACTGCCGCATCGAGCTCGACGTGATGAACCGCTATGTGCCCCACCACAAATATTGGTTCAGCGACTACACCCTTGTCGGCAAAGTGGAATACCGCGTATCGCCCATCGTAACCTTGATGGCCAAGGGAGGCAAGGACGACTTGCACGCCATGCCCGGGACACTCGACTATGTAAACAAGGAATTCGTGGGAGGCGGCCTGGAGCTATACCCCCTGCACGGCTCGCGCAACCTGCGCCTGCACGCAATATTCGACCACGGACATCGCCTCGACGGTGGCTCGCGCAACCAAGTAAGCGTAGGCCTGAAATGGCGTCTCGACGTGTTCAGCCGCTGACCTTAACATCAACCATGCTCTAACTCAGCATCACATCTCCAACCAATCACATATCGCAACCATGGAACAAACAAAGGCTGCCACGCCAGCAAAACAACCGCACCACAAAAGCAAGCGCACCACAATAGAAGCCATCGTTTTCCTCGTCCTCTTCGTGGGCTTCTTCGCATATCTCACCTACGGGTTCATACCTGATACAGAGCTGCCCGAAGGCATGTCGCCCATAATGGCCGGCATGCAGAACATGCTCAACACCGTGATGCACACCAGCTACGACCTGCTGATGAGCGTAGTATTCTTCATCATGAGCATCACAGTGCTCATGGGAGCCTTGTCGAAGCTATTCACCGAATTCGGCGTGGTAAGCGTCCTGGAGAAAATCCTGCGCCCCCTCATGAAGCCGATCTTCAACCTCCCCGGCATCGCAGCCTTAGGCGCAGTGGTCACCTTCCTTAGCGACAACCCCGCAATCATTGCCTTGAGCAAGGAACGCAAATTCGCCGCTTACTTCCGCACCTACCAGATGGTGTCGCTCACCAACTTCGGCACAGCCTTCGGCATGGGCATGGTGGTGGTCATCTTCATGATTGGCCAAGGCTACTTCGCCGCTCCGCTCGTGGGCGTGCTTGGCGCGTGCGTAGGCTGCCTCATCTCCACCCGGCTCATGCAGCGATTCACCCTGAAATCTTACCCTGAATACGACTGCCCCGCCATAGAAATGACCCAAATCGGCGGCGATGCCGACAGCGAAGGCGACAGCGGCGAGAATAAGGATGGCATATTCATGCGCTTCCTAAACGCCATCCTCGACGGCGGCAAGAACGGCGTAGGCCTGGGCGTGGCAATAATCCCAGGCGTGCTGATCATATCCACCGTGGTGATGATGCTCACATTCAGCACCCCGGCCTCGCAGATGGACGGCTCGGCCTACCAAGGCGTGGGCCTTCTGCCCTGGCTCGCCGACAAAATCGGCTTCCTCTTCCACTGGCTGTGGGGCTTCACCGACATGAAGCTGATCGCCTTCCCCATCACCGCCCTCGGAGCCGTGGGCGCCGCCATAGGCCTGGTGCCGGAGTTCAAATCGCAAGGGCTGCTCGACGGCAACGCTGTGGCCGTGTTCACTGCAATCGGCATGTGCTGGTCGGGCTACCTTAGCACCCATGCGGCTATGCTCGACTCGCTCGGCTTCCGCAAGCTGATATCAAAGGCAATCCTCGCCCACACCATCGCCGGAATCGCTGCCGGAATAGTGGCTCACTGGGCATGGGTGCTTCTATCGATGTGGATTGCCTAATAGAAATCAAAATTTAGAACGAGAACTGCACCAGCACAGATGTAATCTTAGTGAAATTTTTATCAAGCCTGCATCTTATTTACTCGCTTTTGATTAATTTTGTAAAAAATTTGAGAGGGCTATTGAACTCACGCTTCTCTTTATTTGTAACAACTCCACACCAATTACCTGAAATTTACGCTATGGAAATTATAAAGAACCAAGAATTCGGCGGCGAACGTCCGCTCTACGCACGCCACAATCTCAAGCTCGAGAATGTGACAATCCACGTGGGTGAGTCAAGCATCAAGGAAGGATCAGACATTGTGGCCGGAAACTGCACATTCGAGGGCAAATATGTGTTCTGGGAAGTTACTAATTTTTCTATCGACAATTGCTATTTCGCTGAGAGCGCGCGCTCAAGCCTTTGGTATTCGCGCAACTGCCGAATGACCAACTGCAAGGTGGACGCGCCCAAACTGTTCCGACGCATGAAGGGAATATACGTAGAGAACACCGACTTCCCCAACGGAGAACAATTTTTCTGGGACTGCAGCGACATAGAGCTGCGCAACGTCAGCATCGACAATTGCGACTATGTGTTCATGCACTGTGAAAACATTCGCATCGACAACTACCGCCAGAACGGCAACTACGGCTTCCAATACGCCAAAAACGTGGAGATACACAATGCCGTAATCAACTCGAAGGACGCGCTTTGGGAAGCCGAAAACGTGACGATATACGACTCTGAAGTAAACGGCGAATATCTGGGCTGGTACGGCAAGAACCTTAAATTCGTGCGCTGCCACCTCACCGGCGAGCAGCTGCTATGCTACGTCGACGGCCTCGTGCTGGAGGATTGCACATTCGGCGAGGACGCCAACCTGCTCTTCGAATACTCCACTCTCCAGGCCGACATCAAAGGCCACGTGACGAGCGTGAAGAATCCCACAAACGGCCACATCGTTGCCGACTCCATAGGCGAAGTGCTCATCGACGGCAACATCAAGGCTCCCGGCGACTGCACAATCGTCACTCGCAGCTGACCCGCCCACCGCCAGCTTTTACATTTTATGTGGTCTTTTTTAACTAAATTTCATGCCGATTTGATGCAAATTGGTATGAAATTTGTTGTACCTTTGCATAAACCTCCAATTTTACAGATGGACACATATAACTTTTCACCTTCAATGTCGGTAATGCTGGACAACTGCAAGCGCGAAGCTATGCGGCACAATAGCGCATTCATCAACCCGGAGCATATGCTCCTGGTTATGCTTTCCGACATCGAAAGCAAAGAATTCAAGCTGGTGGAAGAGGCAGCTGCGCAGTCGTCGGCTTACGAGCTGCAGCAAGAGCTCGACAACTGGATTTTCCAGCAGTCGTCGCCCACCCCTACCACCAACGTAAGCGACATCTCAAAGCGCATCATCCGACTGAGCGTGCTTGAGGCCCGCATGCTGCGCCACCAAGAGGTGCAGCCCATGCACGTGCTGCTCGCTATTTTCCATAACCCCGAAATTTTATCTATGGATTACATAAAACCGTTCACTAATGCGGGGGTTGACTACCGCCGCCTTACGCAAATCATACGCGACAAAGGGCCTCAGGCTCCTCGCGCAGGCCAGGAATACTACGACGACAACGTCGACGACAACCGCCCCTCGTCGGGCTCCGGCTCGAACTCCGACTTCGGCTCGGCGCAAAAGACACGCAAAGCCAAAGGCGGCAATGACACACCTATGCTCGACAAATTCGGCAACGACATGACCAAGGCAGCCGCTGAAGGCCGCCTCGACCCCGTCGTGGGCCGAGAAACAGAGATTGAGCGCGTGGCGCAAATCCTCAGCCGCCGCAAAAAGAACAATCCCGTGCTCATTGGCGAGCCCGGCGTAGGAAAGAGCGCCATCGTCGAAGGCCTTGCCCTGCGCATCGTGCAGCGCAAGGTGCCCCGCCTGCTCTTCAACAAGCGCATCGTTTCCCTCGACATGGCCGGCCTGGTGGCCGGAACCAAATACCGTGGCGAATTTGAGGAGCGCGTGAAGGCCATACTCACCGAGCTGCAGAAAAGCAACGACATCATACTCTTCATCGATGAAATACACACGATAGTCGGCGCCGGCAACTCGCCCGGCTCGATGGATGCTGCCAACCTGCTCAAGCCCTCGCTTGCGCGAGGCGAACTGCAGTGCATCGGCGCAACTACGCTCGACGAATACCGCAAGAACATCGAGTCGGACGGCGCGCTCGAACGCCGATTCCAAAAGGTGATGGTTGAGCCTACCACGCCTGAGCAAACCTTGGAAATCCTCAACAACATAAAGGAGAAATACGAACAGCACCACAACGTATCGTACACACCCGAAGCCCTCGAGGCTTGCGTGAAACTCACCGAACGATACATCAGCGACCGCAATTTCCCCGACAAGGCCATCGATGCTCTCGACGAGGCCGGCTCGCGTGTGCACATAGCCAATGTGGAGGTGCCCGAAGAAATAGAAAAGCTGGAGAAGCAAATCGACGAGGCAACCCAGAATAAGCTCAAGGCTGCCCAGCAGCAAAACTTCGAAATGGCTGCTTCTTACCGCGACACGGCGCAACGGCTCTCCGAACAGCTCGACTCGGCAAAAGCCCTGTGGGAAAAACAGTTCAGCGAGCAGCGCACTCCGGTCGACGAAGACAAGGTGGCCGAAGTGGTGGCCATGATGACGGGCGTGCCGGTGCAACGCATTGCCCAGGCTGAAGGCCGTCGCCTGCTCGAAATGGGCCCTACACTCAAAAACGCAATTATTGGGCAGGACAAAGCCATCGACAAGCTCGTGAAGGCTATACAGCGCAACCGCATCGGACTGAAGGATCCCAACAAGCCAATAGGCACATTCATGTTCCTTGGCCCCACCGGCGTGGGCAAGACTTATCTGGCAAAGAAACTCGCCGAATACCTCTTTGACTCGGCCGACGCGCTGATTCGCATCGACATGAGCGAATACATGGAGAAATTCACCGTAAGCCGACTCGTGGGCGCGCCTCCGGGATACGTGGGCTACGAGGAAGGCGGCCAGCTCACCGAGGCTGTGCGCCGACATCCCTATTCGGTGGTGCTTCTCGACGAAATAGAAAAGGCTCACCCCGACGTGTTCAACCTGCTGCTGCAGATGATGGACGAAGGCCGACTCACCGACAGCCTTGGCCGCCGCATCGACTTCAAGAACGTAATCATAATCATGACGTCAAACATTGGCACGCGCCAACTCAAGGACTTCGGCAGCGGCGTGGGCTTCACCACCAAGCAGGTCGACAAGGAATACACCCACAGCGTGCTGATGAAGGCGCTCAACAAGGCCTTCTCGCCTGAGTTCCTCAACCGCATCGACGACATCGTGATGTTCGACCAGTTCGACAAGGAGGCTATCTTCAAGATCATCGACATCGAACTCAAGGGTTTCTACAAGCGCGTTAAGGAGATGGGCTACGAGCTAACAATATCTGACCGCGCCAAGAACTACATAGCCGAAAAGGGCTACGATGTGCAGTACGGCGCTCGCCCGCTGAAGCGCGCCATCCAAAAATACCTTGAGGATGAGCTTGCCGAGCTAATCATCGGCTCGAACGTGCCTGCAGGCAGCGACATCATGGTGGACTTCGACCCCGAAACCTCCAAAATGGTCACTACCCAGGCCAACATCAACCTGTAACGCAGTAATACGCATAGGCATAATCAACGGGACGCACTTAACGGTGCGTCCTTTTTTCATGATATGCCGCGACGGCGGAAAATGTATTTGTATGACTCGCGCAAGATTACCGAGCCAAGCGCCCACAGCGCTCCCAAATACACTGCAGCAGCCACCGCTACCTTGACGAGCAAAGCCAACAGCAGATTGCTCACGCCGCTGGCCGCCAAAATCGCTACAAACATCGCTACGGCTGCCAGAAGCAGGTAAGGCGCTACGTCTTTTACCACTTCCCACAGGCCAAGGCCAACATGCTTGGCAGCGAACATCTGCCACACAAATAGCCACAGTATATTGATGCACACATAGATGCGAAGCATCCACATGAGTCCGAGGGGATAACTTAGGCACAGGCAGGCAAGCTGAAGCGCTCCCAACGCTATCGTGTTCCACATGAACACGTTGGGGCGTCCTATACTGTTCATTAAGTTGCCGTAGAGGGTGCCTATTGGCAAGAACGCGCCGCCAACGCACAGCACGTGCATCACCGGCACAGCCTCAAGCCACTTGTCGGTGATCGCGAGCACTATTAATTCCTGCGACACTATGGCTAGGCCAAACATAGCGGGAAAACTCAAGAACGCCGCGAAACGGAGCATCTTGCGGAAGACGCGTCGAAGCCGCTCGTTGTCATCAATCGTCTGGCGCATCACGGGCTGTCCCACGCTCTGTATCATGCCATGAAGCGTAGAGTAGCCCATCGTGGTCCATTTGTTGCCCTGGTTGTAGAATCCCGTGAGGCGCATTCCATAGAAGCGGCCAAGCAGCACGGCGAAGAAGTTGTTGTTGAAATGCGTAAACAGTGAAGTAATCAACTGCCGGCTGCTGAAGGGCAGAAGCGCCATCAACGCTGCCTTGCTGAACGAAAGCGAAGGACGCCACGGACACCAAAGCCACAGCATCACGCAATTGGCCGACGAATATAGCACGCTTTGCACAGCCAAGCCCCAGTAGCCATACCCGCAAAATGCCATGGCAACGCCTGTGCACCCCGCAATCACTATGGCTATGATCTGTATCTTGCTGCGCTCCTTCACCATAAGGTTGCGCATGAAATAAGCCGACGGCGCAGCCGACAAGCCCCCGGCCAAGAACCCAAGGAACAGGAATCGCGCCAGCGGCTCCATGGCAGGCGTATGGTAGAATCGCGCTATTGGGCCTGCCAGCAAGCACAATGCAATGTAGAAGGTGAGGCCGGCGCACACGTTGAACCAAAACACAGCATTGTAGTCTTCATCTCCCACCTTGCGCTTGTTTACTATGGCCAGAATAAAGCCGCTTTCGGTGAGAAGTCCGGCTATGGCCGAGAAAAATGTGAGCGCGCCAATCACGCCATAGTCCGACGGCGAAAGCAGGCGCGACAGGAACACGCCAAACACAAGATTGCACACCTGCAGCGCGCCATTGCCTATGGCGCCCCACATGAGTCCCTTGGCGGCCCGCTGCTTCAACTGATCCCGTCCCATCAAATCACTTTCTACTACTTTCTTGCAAAAGTACAAAAACATTTGTTCAACACCTGCCCCACATCTAATATTTTTTTCTAACTTTGTGGATTGCATTGTTGAACCAAACACGACAACTATATGGACAAGCTACGCAAACTCATAATCGCCTTATTTTTTTCTTTATCATATGCCTTATTATTTGCTCAAATGAACACCCCCGACTTTGCCTTTCCCAAAACCGCAGCAAAAGACGCCGAATCCGACCTTAAAAGCGCTATGAAAGAGCATGATGCCCACGCAGCAATCAATGCTCTTATTCGCCTTTATGTGGCTGAGAACCTTGTTGACCCCGACACACGACAAAAATCCATTGAAACCATCAGTGCAACAGCCGAGAAATTCACCGACAGCCCGCTTCACGGCATATTTGATGCGCTTCTCGCTCGACTCTACACCGACTATTACAGAAGCAACCAATGGACCTTCGACCGCCGAGAACTGCCCCTGACGCCCCTCCCAAAGCAAATTTCTGAGTGGAACGGAGCGCAATTCAAAGCAAAAATCACACAACTATGCGAGCAGTCAATCTCTAACCCTGAGGCTCTGGAGGCACTTCCGCTTTCCGAATACTCAGATATCATAACATGCGACAGCGTGTCAGCCCAATACTTTCCCACCCTACTCGACTTCGCGTATCGGAAAGCATTGAATCTATGTATCTTCACCGAATCAGAAACACTAACCCCAAATCAAATTATCAGCTCCGCTCTAAGACATGCCACTACCAACGGCTCAAAACTATATTGGCAATACGCTGAGATAGAAAACGGTGATGACAGTGCTTCGGCATGGCGTGGACAACTCACAAAAAACATCAACGACCCGCTTGCATCGATATTCCTATTGGGAGAATACGATGCGGCGATAACAGATGCTGAAAAGACGGAACTTTACCCCCAACTATGCGATTTTTTGAAGAAATTCCCGGATTGCCCATTTGCCCAGACGCTTAATTTCTACAAGGCATTCCTGTCGAGCGTGTCCATATTCTTCAACATGCCTGCCTACTGCTCTCCCGGCATCCCTGTGCAAATAACAGTAGACAACACCAACGCCACAATTTATGATATAGCCATATACAAGGTTGACCATATCAAAGACAACTACATAAATCCCAAAGACCTGAGCTCGCTGCAGCCTGTGACCACAAAACGCATGACATGCGACCTTACAGTACCATTCAGCACAGAGTCGAAAACAGAAATCACGCTCGACCAGCCAGGAAAATACGCAATTGTGCCTATAGCAGATGGGCTGCCGAAGGGTGGCTCATTCACAGCCATCCGCTGCATTCCGGCAATGCCCATTGCACTATCAAATATAGCGTCACCAAGGGTTTTAGTGGTGAATCCTCGCACAGGCGCTCCTATGCCAGGCATTGACGTTTTTCTGAAATATGACACAACGCGTCGCCAACTCGCATCCACCGATCTAATGGGATTCAGCGACGTGCCTTCCCAGATGTTTGACACTCATAGCTATTGGGTAGTTGGACTAAATTATCAAGGCTCTCCTTACATTTTCAACGACGTGAGCCTAGAAAGGCTTCCGAAAGCGCAAGCCGACAGTGCACGCACAGCGCGCATACTTACCGACCGCGCCATATATCACCCCGGCGATGAAATAAATTGGCTTACCGTGGTATACGAGTCAAAAGTAGACAAGAACCGCAATGTATCGGCATCACTGAGCAATGAGAAGGGCATTCGGGTGATTCTTCTCGACGCAAATCGCCAGCCCGTAGATACTATAAAAGCCAAAACTGACAGCATGGGATGCGCCTACGGCAAATTCACGGCACCCACCGACGGCCTAACCGGCCGATTCACCATAAAAGTGATAAACGGCGCGCCATTGCAGAGGAATTGGACGCTCGGACAAAAAAGCATCACAGTATCCGACTACAAGATGCCTGATTTCGAGCTCACCGACATAAAGACGCAACGCAACGTCGCCGCCGACAGCACCGTCACAATCACCGGTCGCGCACTCTCCTACTCCGGGATGCCAATGGCAAACGCCACAATCACTGCCGTTGTGAGCAAAGCCTCATGGTGGCGCTGGTTCTCGCCCGACGAAAAGGTGTACTCGGCCGACATAACCACCGATGACGACGGACGCTTCTCGCTCACCATGACCGCCGGCCAACTGCAATTCGACAAATACCAGCCATATTATATAGCCGAGCTTACAGCTACGTCTCTGTCTGGCTCCACTGCCAAGGCCTCAACATCGTTCTCGATGGACCCGCAGTATCTCATCGACATTGAAAGCATCGACAATGTGGATGCGCTCAAGCCGTTCAAGCCCACTGTGACTGTTGTATCCGCCGACGGCGAGAAAGCCGACATCGACTTAGTGTGGGCTATCAAAGCCGACAGCGTTATCGTGAAGCAAGGCAAATGGGGCGCGCCAATCGACATCAGCGACATCACACCGGGCATATATACATTTTCAGTGAATGCCGCCGATTCCGCCCTCGCCAACGAGGCTAAGGTGCAAATGTGCGTCTACAACGTAAAAACAGATATTGTGCCGTCGAAAGATCCTCTATGGATAAGCAATAATACGGGCTACGTAGTTGCCAACGCTAAAGGCGAAATCGACCTACTGCTTGGCACTACCGATGCGGCAACCACCATTTTCTATTTCATATCCGACAATCGTCAAGGCTCGCTCGTTAATTATGGCAAATTCGACTTTGCCAAGGGCTATCATAGCGTGAATTTGCCGGCAAGCCCCGACAACGAGAACCTCCAACTAATACTCCTTTGCGTAAAGGACTGCAGCACGTACACAAAAACGCTCAACATTGGCCTGAGCAACGCTAAAAGCATAAAAATCATAGGCGAGAGTTTCCGCGATCGCTTGCTGCCTTCTGCGCAAGAGACATGGCGACTGCACCTCGAAAACCAAGACGGCACGCCTGTGCAGGGCGCAGTGGCGCTCGACATGTACAACAAGGCACTCGAAGCTATCATGCCTCACAGCTTTGGCTTGTCATTGTCGCCGGCATTCAACACCCGGCTTTTCCTTGTCTTAGATTATGCGAACAACTATCAGACTGGCAACAGCTTTAAATGGCCGGTGACGCTCAACCGTGGCACTGGGCTGTTAGAGCCTTATTTCCAAATGTATTCCAGTGCGGCAGGCAGTACGTTCTACTCAAGCTATTACATGTCAGGAGACGTGACTATGATGAAGATGTCGCGAAGCGCCGACAATTCTTTCACCGAAGAGATGGTGATGAATGACTTGGCAATGCCCCTGGCCGAAAGCGCTGAAGCAAAAATAGAAGGAGACAGCGACTCCGACTCTGGCGAGCAAAGCACTGACGACAACTTCGACTATCGCGACAGCGACGTGCCTCTGGCAATCTGGGCACCTGCTCTCACCACCGACGATGCCGGCAACCTCGTTTACTCATTCACTGTGCCCAATGCCAACACCACGTGGCGACTCCGCGCAGTGGCATGGAGCCGAGATATGCTCATAGGCGAACTGATGCGCGACTTCGTGGCCAACAAGCCCATAATGGTACAGCCCAACGTGCCGCGCTTCCTGCGTGCCGGCGACAAAGCCAAGATTTTGGCAACGGTGTTCAACAACACTGACTCCGTAGCCACCATCACTACAACAATTGAATTGCTCAATCCCACTACGAAGGAAGTGATTTCGACATCGGTAAGCACCGACACTGTTCAGCCTATGGCAGCGGCAGCGGTGAGCATAATGGTTGATGCTCCGGCCGACGCAACGGCAATCTGCTATCGCGCAAGGTCGAGCAACGGCGATTTCAGCGACGGCGAGCAGAACGTGATAAGGATTTTGCCTTCGCAAAGCCAACTGATTGAGACCAAGCCATTCTACCTTAACCCCGGCGACACCATTTACACCGCCATGCTACCCTCCGCTCACGATGCAACGCTCTCGCTTACATTTAGCGAGAACCCGGCTTGGACCATCGTATCGGCTTTGCCGGGGCTGAGGCAGTATGATACGAACACTGCTACCTCTGCAGGCGCAGCAATATTATCGGCTGCCATATCACAGGGACTAACTCAAAGCAACCCTGTCATAGCCGATGCAATAAATGAGTGGCTGGAGAATCCTTCCGACTCTGCGCTGATTTCCATGCTTGAAAAGAACGAGGACCTGAAATTGGCGATGCTCAACTGCACGCCATGGGTGCAAGCAGCTCAGACCGACACAGAGCGCATGGCCAATCTGGCGCTTATCTTCAACGAAAAGGAAGTTGGCGATTGCATCGCCCAAGCTATCAATCTGCTCTCCAAACTTCAATGCCCTGACGGAGGCTGGATGTGGGGCGACTGGTGCAAGCAACCATCCCATTGGATGACAGGCTGCGTGCTCGAGCAGCTTGGATGCACGAGGGCGCTCGGCTGGCTGCCTAACGACCCGAAGCTGCACGAAATGATAATGAAAGCAGTAGAATATTATGATGAGAACGTATACGAGGACAAGCCAACACCCGACATGCTCTACTGCCTTGTACGTGCCTACTACAGCGACATACCGTTAGGCACGAAGGGCAAAAAAACCGTAGAAGTCACTGTCAAGGACATTCTTAAGCATTGGAGATCATATTCCGACCCAACGCTAAAAGCAATGGCCGCACTCACACTAATCAGTTACGATTACCCTAAGAAGGCGCGCGAACTCATGGCATCGCTATCGCAGTTTGGCGTATGGACACCGCAGCAAGGGCTGAAGTTCCCCTCTGTCAACTCCCTCACCGACTATGCTATAATACTTGAGGCATACGCCACAATCACGCCCGAAGCACGCGAAGTGGACGGCCTGCGCCAACAGCTGATTGTGCGAAAGCAAGGCACCGACTGGGGCTCTGCAGTTGTGACATCGCAAGCGATATGCTCGATTCTGCAGTCGGGCTCAGCATGGACAGTGCCCGCCGAGGGCGCGAAAATCACAGTCGGCAATGCCGCCATTGAGCCTTCTTCGCCTATGGAATCGGCTACTGGCACGCTCCGTGCCGACCTAACTCCTTACGCCGGACAGCAGCTTAGCATAGAGACTACCGGCGCAGGACCTGCCTACGGAGCCGTGTTCGCCCAATACTCCAAGGCGATGGACAGCGTGAGCGCCGCCTCATGCGACGACCTCTCGATTGAAAAGCGCATCGCCGTGCGCCGAGGCACAGATTGGGCTTACGCGCCCGATTCCATGGCCGTAGGCGACCATGTGAAGATAATGCTTACCATCCACTGCAAGCGCAACCTCAACTATGTGACAATCATAGATGAACGCGCTGCTGCATTCGAGCCGTCGGACCAGGTGCCGGGCTGGCTCTATAGCGAAGGATTGGCTTTCTATCGCGAGAACCGCGACTCATTCACCGGGCTTTACGTCGACTACATGCGCCCCGGCACATATCAGCTTTCCTACGAGATGGAGGTTACCGTTGCTGGTCAATTCTCAAGCGGCGTCGCCACTATCCAGAGCCAATACGCTCCCGAGCTGTCGGCTCACAGCGCCGGCGCCATGTTGCATGTCGAATAGCATAACCTTAAATCATAACATTTCATAGCAAAAAACTCTACACGAATGGAAGTGTTTCAAGTCATCAACGATTGGTTGTCAAATTATGTGCTTGTGGTATTGCTGCTGGCAGCGGCGCTTTATTTTACGTTCATCACTCGCAGCGTGCAATTCCGCATGTTCGGCGAAATGTGGCGTCTGCTCGTGAAATCGGGCAGCAAGGACAATGACCCTCGCGACGGACACGACAAGCACCACTCGGTGAGCTCGTTTCAAGCATTCTCAATATCAATAGCCAGCCGCGTGGGCACCGGCAACCTCGCCGGAGTGGCTACGGCCATAGCCATCGGCGGCCCCGGAGCGGTATTCTGGATGTGGGTAATTGCCCTGCTTGGAGCGGCAAGCGCCTTCGTGGAATCGACTCTTGCTCAGCTCTACAAGGTGAAGGGAACCAAGTCGTTCATGGGCGGCCCGGCCTACTATATTCTGTACGGATTGAAAAAGAAATGGTGGGCAGTGCTGTTTGCAGCGCTCATCACTGTCACATTCGCCATTGCCTTCAACGCTGTGCAGGCGCAAACTATCAGCGACGCGCTTGCCTCGTCGTTCGGCGTGCCTGGTTGGATCACAGGCATTGCGCTCACAGTGCTGACGCTATTGATCATATTCGGAGGCATACAAAGCATCGCCAAATTCAGCCAATGGATTGTGCCCGTGATGGCCATAGGCTACGTACTGCTCGCTTTGGTGATTATCGTGCTTAACATACACCACTTCCCCGCCGTGATGAAACTCATTGTCGAAAACGCTTTCGGCGTGAATGAGGCGTTGGGTGGCACCATGGGCATGGCCATAGTGTGGGGCATGAAGCGCGGCCTGTTCTCTAACGAGGCCGGCGAGGGCTCGGCTCCAAACATCGCCGCCACGGCTGCCGTGAGCCACCCGGTGAAGCAAGGCTTGATACAGGCCCTCGGCGTATTCACCGACACGCTGCTCATATGCAGCTGCACCGCGTTCATCATACTCTGCAGCAATGCCTGGACGCAAGGCTACAACGGAATAGTGCTCACTCAGATGGCCATCGATAGCGAAATCGGCGTGCCCGGCGTGGGAAGCACCTTTGTATGCATAGCGATATTCTTCTTTGCGTTCACATCAATAGTGGCCAACTATTATTACGGCGAGAACAATATCCTCTTCATCACCGGGGGCAACCACAAATACGTCACCGCGCTACGCTGGATTGTTGGCGCAATAGTGTACCTGGGCTCTGTCACCACGCTCGATGTGGCTTGGGGATTCGCCGACATCACAATGGCGATGATGACAATTTGCAACCTCGTGGCCATATCCATCCTCGGCAAATACGCTGTAATCTGCTTAAAAGATTACTGCAAGCAGCTCAAGGAAGGCAAAGACCCGATGTACCACTCGTCGACAATACCTGAGATAAAGGCCGACACTCCCTGCTGGCCCTAACGCGCTATCTGCATCATCTGCTCGTAGGTGAAGCCTTCAAGACTATCGATTACGATGTCGGCCTTGCCTGCAAGCTCTGATGCCTGATTGGTGGTGGCAAGCCCTATGACGGCCGCTCCGGAGCGGCGTCCCGACAGCAGGCCGTTGAACGAATCTTCAAACACGAAGCATTCCTCCGGCTTACAGCCAAGTTCTTTTGCGGCAATAAGGTATGGCTCAGGGTCGGGCTTCGACTTCGTAACCTTGCCGTCGGTGACCACGGCCTGGAAATATGGCTTTAGCTCGGGATGCTGGCTCCACAGATGCTGCATTTTGTCGTCGTTGCTGCTCGTGACGATGGCGCACTTCACACCATGCGAAGAAAGATCCCTAAGGAAATCAAGCACGCCCGGGAATATGCGGTAGGCCATCGAATCCTCGAATGCCTCGAGCTTGCGAATCAGCTCGGGGTGCTTCTCGACCGGGAAATACGTTTTGAGTATCTGATTAAGCGTAGTGCCCTTGATGCGGTCGGAAAAATCGTCGTACGGCACGCCGCAATCTCGGCCAGTTTTGCTCCAAAACTCAGAATATATGCCTTCGGTGTCGATCAACACACCGTCTAAATCAAATAAAGCTGCCTGATTCATAATCACTTTCTAAATATTGTTGGCAAAATTAATATATTTTGCTGAGATAATTGTTAGTAATATGGTATATTTGCACTCTTAACAACGTTTCATACTATGCCTGAACAGAATCAAGCAGCTGCGCAGCTATTAGGCACCGAATCCATTGGAAAATTGCTTGTGCACTACTCCGTGCCGGCTATTATTGCCAGCGTAGCCACTTCTATCTACAATATCATCGACAGCATATTCATCGGACAAGGCGTAGGCCCTATGGCTATTGCCGGCTTGGCAGTCACCTTCCCGCTGATGAATCTCGTAATCGGCTTCTGCACTCTCGTAGCCGCGGGCGCATGCACCATTTGCTCAATTTTTCTTGGGCAGAAAAATGTGCAGCGAGCCACCGAAACGGTGAATATAGCCATGGTGCTTTGCCTCATTCACTCTATCGTGTTCGGCAGCCTTACGTTTATATTTCTCGACCCGATACTCAGGCTGTTCGGCGCAACTGACGAAACAATCCCTTATGCTACCGAATTCATACGCGTCATCCTCATAGGCACGCCTATATCCTATATATTCTTGGGCCTCAACAACATCATGCGAGCCACTGGCTATCCGCGCAAGGCCATGATGTCGGCGTTGCTTTCCGTAGGCGTCAACATCATCCTCGCGCCCATCTTCATCTATAAGCTACGCTGGGGCATTGCCGGAGCGGCGTGGGCCACAGTGTGCGGCCAGACTGTAGCCTTCGTGTGGGTGCTAATCCACTTTTTCTCGAAAAAAAGCTATGTGCACTTCAATTTCCATGCCAAATTCTTCAACATCCAAGTGGTGAAGCGCATCTACAGCATCGGTCTGTCGCCATTCTTGATGAATGCATGCGCATGCTTTGTGGTGGTGTTCATCAATAAGTCGCTGCTCGAATATGCCGGCGACCTCGGCAACATCGCCATTGGAGCATACGGCATCCTCAACCGCACCACAATGTTCTTTGTGATGATCGTATTCGGCGTCACCCAAGGCATGCAGCCGATACTTGGCTACAATTTCGGTGCGCGCAACTGGGACCGCGTAAAGCGCACGCTCTATAAAGGCATCCTGACCGGCACCGCAATAACCGCAGTGGGATGGCTGCTCACCATGTTCCTGCCCGACGAAATATCAGCCCTCTTCACTCACGACGACGAGATGATCGACATGGCGCGCAACGCCTACCACATCTATCTCGTGATTTTTCCCGTAGTGGGCGCGCAGATAGTGACTCAGAATTATTTCCAATCTATTGGCAAGCCTAAATGGTCGATTTTCCTGTCGCTTACGCGCCAATTGCTCTACCTGGTGCCTCTGCTCTACATATTGCCGAAGCACTTCGGAGTGAACGGCGTGTGGGGCAGCATGGCAGGAGGCGATGGCCTCGCATTCATTACAGCAATTATTGTGCTTATATTCAGCACTCGCCAATATAATAAACTATACTCAACATCACCTAATGATACAACAAGCCCTACTGCGAGTCAATCCTGACGTTGCAGCCGACGAACTGCGCCTTGCAATCGCAGTGTCAACCCAACTCGACATAGATGTCAACCGCATAAAGAAAATTTGTGTGCGCAAGCGCAGCATCGACGCGCGCCAGCGCCAAGTGAAGGTTAACCTCACGGTCGACGCCCACATCGACGAAATTGACGAAGCAGCCCTCGCACCGTCGATCGTTAAATATAGCGCTCTCCCTGCCGACGCGCCTCAGGCAATCGTGGTGGGCGCTGGTCCGGCCGGGCTTTTTGCAGCTCTTGAGCTGATTGAGCTCGGCATACGCCCGATAGTGCTTGAGCGGGGCAAGGATGTTGACTCGCGTCGCACCGACCTGGCCAACATCAGCCGAGAAGGCAAGGTTGACCCCGACTCCAACTATTGCTTTGGCGAAGGAGGCGCGGGCGCTTACAGCGACGGCAAGCTTTACACACGCAGCAAAAAACGCGGGTCCGTGGAGAAAGTGCTCAACATTCTGTGCCAGCATGGCGCATCGCCCGACATATTGGTTGACGCTCATCCACACATTGGCTCCGACAGGCTACCGGCCATCATTAAGGCTATCCGAAACACTCTCATTTCGTGCGGCGGCGAGGTGCATTTCGACACTCGCGTCACCGGCATTATTTACAGCGAAAAGCCGCGCGCTGCCATAGGCGTAGTCACGGCCGATGGCTCTCGCCTGCTTGGCCCGGTGATTCTTGCCACAGGGCATTCGGCGCGCGATGTCTACCAAATGCTCAATGCCGACGGCGTGCATCTTACGCCCAAAGGCATTGCCATGGGCGTGCGCCTTGAGCACCCTCAGGCTCTTATCGACCGCATCTTCTATCATTCGCCTGCAGGAAGGGGCAAGTGGCTCCCGGCTGCTGAATACAGCCTGCTAACACGCGTCGACGACCGTGCTGTCTACTCTTTCTGCATGTGCCCGGGCGGCTATATCATACCGGCCACCAACGAGCCGGGCCTGATGGTGGTGAACGGCATGTCGCCGGCCAATCGAGGCACCCAATGGGCCAATTCAGGCATGGTGGTGGAGATACTTCCCGATGACATACCTGGCGACAATCCACTGAAGATGATGGAGATGCAGCGCAATATCGAGCGTAAATTTTTTGCCGAAGGCGACGGATCGCAAAATGCGCCGGCTCAGCGCATGAATGATTTCGTCGAGGGCAAGGACTCCGACACGCTTCCACGTTCGTCCTACACTGCCGGCGTGCATCCTGCGCGCATCGACCGTATGCTGCCAGCAGCCATAGCAAAGCGCCTGCAGGCAGCTTTCACCGAATTTGGCCGAAAATATCGCGGCTTCCTCACCAATGATGCGATACTCGTTGGCAACGAGACGCGCACGTCTGCTCCCGTGCAAATCACGCGCGACCAAGAGTCGCTGCAGCACATCGCCACGCCCGGCCTATACCCCTGCGGCGAAGGAGCCGGCTACGCCGGAGGCATCGTGAGCGCCGCCATCGACGGCCAGCGCTGCGCCCAAGCCCTCGCACAAACCTTGCTTGTCACCGCTGATTGACCTAATCAACGTAAAGCCTCCTAATCTTTCTTACGATTATATGGGATTCTGAATTTGGTGAGAATCTGTTTGAAATTGTCTTGGGCAGTCAGACAGGTGTCCAATAGATATCCTTTGGCTGACGGCCAATTACGGAGACCATTGTAGTAGAACATTTTCAAATCATCAGTTATGATGAACGGCACATATCCATTGCGCAGGCACTCGCGGAACATGATAAGTCGGCCAACTCGTCCGTTTCCATCCTGAAACGGATGTATTGCCTCAAACCGTTGGTGAAAATCAATAATGTCCTCAAAAGAAGGATGCTTCTTACCATTATACTCCTTAAGCAGTGCTTTCATAGCGTTATGGACATCTTCAGGCGCAACTGTGTCGCTACCGCCAACTTCATTTGGAAGTCTTTTGTAATCACCCACCTTGAACCATCCTTTGCGTTCATCGGATGTCCCGGATTTCAGCAACAGATGAAGATGCTTTATGTAAGACTCTGTTAGATAGCATGACGTGTCGGATATTATATAGTCAATAGCCCTGAAATGGTTTGTTGTTTCTATAATGTCGTCAACATTCACCGCCTTGTCCGTGATACCTATCGTGTTGGTTTCAAAGATATACCGAGTCTGGTCGTGCGTAAGTCGACTGCCCTCGATATGATTTGAATTGTAGGTAAGGTCAATCTGAATACGATGGTATATTCCACCTTTCACTTTCCCGTTCATTTGGTCACGTAAAGCCTGAAGAAGTGGGGAAATCCTTTCTGAATTACTGCCACGCTTGGGAACATCCGCATCCGCAGGTATATTCCATGTCTTTCCTACCAGAAAGGCGCCTTCCAATTTACCTTGGGCACAATAATTTCGTGCCGTTCTCTCTGACACGCCATGCAGCTCCGACCATTTTTTTACAGATATATAATCCATCTATCGGCAAGTTTTTGTTTCAAACATAGCGCAAAGATAGCAAAAACTTGCCGTTATCGGCAAGTTTAATCCATGTTTTTTCCAATTTGCTTCAAAATTCCGCAACAATGCAGTTCTAAACACATACTTTCATACCATAATGCGCTTTGTAGAACAGATTCTCGCAAATGGAATTTTAGAACGCTATTTCAGACCGGAAGGAAAGATGAATCTTTTTCCCCAATTTAATTTTGTGATTATAGGTCGAGCCAGGCGGGGATGTCGTGGAGGAAGACGTATCTGTCGTCGGCGGGGAGGCATCGGCAGCAATAGTGCTGAATGCCATTCGACACCATCAGCACGCCCACGCCAAGCACCATGTTGTAGCGCACAATCTGGTCGAACACTCTGCTCGTGATGTCGATATCGGGCGCCTTGTACTCGACTATCGCCACCGGTCGCGCACATCGGTCGTAGACAATAGTGTCGCATCTACGGCGGCAACCATTGTGCACCAATCCCACCTCGTTGGCCATAAGCGCAGCCGGGTATTGCCTATGCTCCACCAAAAAATTCACGAAATGCTGGCGCACCCACTCCTCCGGAGTCAGGCACACGTATTTTTCGCGCAAACGGTCGAATATCTGCAACTGGCCATCGCTGTCGCGGCGCATCCGAGCCTCAAAAGCAGGTAAATTTAGCTGCATGAAGTGTTTTTTTTTATGAGTGTCGTGAATTTTTCGTAAATTTACGAATTATTTTATTCCTGACCAATTTATTTTGACTATGGCAGCGGCTGCCCCTACATTTTCAGACATCAAAAACCAGATCGCCAAGCGCAAGCTGGCGCCCGTGTACGTGCTGCACGGTGAAGAAGGATACTACACCGACGTGCTGGTAAAGCTAATGGAAAATGTGCTTGCGCCGGACGAAAAAGAGTTCAACCAATACGTCCTGTATGCTCCCGAGACAAGCATGCTGCAGGTGGCCGATTTGTGCCGAAGATACCCGATGATGTCGGAGCGCCAAATGGTAATTGTAAAGGAAATGCAGGCGGCTCGAGCCGACGACATAAACCGCCTGCAGAACTATTTGCTGAATCCTACCTCCACAACAGTGCTCGTGCTCGTATTTCGCGGCGCAGAGGCCAAAGGGAGAGAATTCCTGGCAACGATTAAGAAGACTGCCGTAGTGTTCGAATCGAAGAAAGTGCGCGACTACCAACTGTTGCCGCTTATCGATTCCTACGTGCGCGAAAAGCAAATGTCGGTCGACACAAAAGCCGCCGAAATGCTCCGCGACTTCATCGGCTCCGACCTAAGCCGACTCTACAATGAAATTGACAAGCTGGGCGTGCTGCTTGGAGCGGGTGGACGCATCACGCCAGAAGTGGTGGAACGCAACATTGGCATAAGCAAAGACTACAACAATTTCGAGCTAATCGAAGCGCTTGCTTCGCGCAACGCACGCAAATCCATGGAAATCAGCAAATATTTTGCTGAGAACCCCAGCGGAAATCCCCTGGTGATGACCGTATCGCTCCTCTACGGATTTTATTCCGACCTACTGATTGCTTTCTACGCAAAGGACAAGAGCGATGCCGGCATAATGAAAGCCCTCGGCGCAAAAAGCGAGTTTGCCATACGCAAGTACAAGACAGCAATGCGCAACTACAATGCCCGACAGACGATTGAGTGCATATGGGCGCTACGCCAATTCGACACGCGCAGCAAGGGCGTTGGCTCACGCCAAAATGCATTCAACCTTTTCCACGACCTCATATTCCATCTGCTCACCGTGCGCGGCAATTTGGGCATCTGAGAACTTTATTGCCGACATACACGTTATTCATCCAAGAAATTGTCAAATCAAAAGATACTACTTTAAATTATTTCATTATGAAACTTTTACATTTCGCGGGAATCGCACTTCTATGCTCCGCCCTTTTGGTGGGAGAGACATCGTGTTCGTCAATGAATAATACCGGCAAAGGCGCCCTCATAGGCGGCGGTGGCGGCACAGCCCTTGGTGCCGGCCTCGGCGCACTCATTGGAGGAGGCAAAGGCGCTGCCATCGGCGCAGCCGTTGGCGCGGGTGTTGGCGCAGGTGCAGGTGCTCTCATCGGAAAAAAGATGGATAAGCAACAACAAGAGCTTCAAGAGCAGCTGGCCGACCAGGCAACTGTGGAGCAAGTGACTGACCAGAACGGACTGCAGGCCATCAAGGTGACATTCGACAGCGGCATCCTGTTCCCGACCAATGGCACTACGCTTAGTGAAACTGCCAAAACAGAGCTTTCTAAATTCGCTACCTCGCTGATCGACAACCCCGGCACCGATGTGCAGATATACGGATTCACCGACAACACCGGCTCTATGGAAGTAAACGAAAAAGTAGCCAACGGACGTGCTGCCTCTGTGCTTTCTAACTTAGCCAACTGTGGCGTAAGCCCGACTCGCCTTCGCGCACAAGGCGTGCCAATGGCCGATTACGTAGCCAGCAACGACACTGCCGAAGGCCGTGCTCAGAACCGCCGAGTGGAGATATATGTCACTGCAAGCCAGCAGATGATACAGCAGGCCGAAAGCGGCACTCTGCAATAGTATTCCTACCCTAAATGCTATACCACTGTGGCCAAGGACATCAATAGATGTCTTTGGCCACTTTGTATATGCTGTCGGTGGCAAGGTAACTGTAGAAATGCAGCCCCGGCACCCCGTGCTGCAGCAGTTCGCGGCATTGCTTTTTGCACCATTCCACGCCCACGGCCTTCACCTGCTCGTCATCCTTGCATTTTTCCAACTCAATGGCGAACTCCTCAGGAATGTCGGCATGGAACACTCGCGGCAACACGTTGAGCTGGTTCTTCAGAACCACCGGCTTAATGCCGGGGATGATAGGCACAGTGATTCCCTCGGCCCGGCACCTGTCCACAAACTCAAAATACTTGGAATTGTCGAAGAACATCTGAGTGACCAAGTAGGATGCTCCTGCCTCAACCTTCTGCTTTAGGTATCTCATGTCGCTTGTGAGGTTGGGAGCCTCCTCATGCTTTTCAGGATAGCACGCCATGCCGTAGGCAAATGGCGTGTCGATGCCCTCAATCCTTGTGCCGTCGAGCCCTATGCCGCGATTAAAGTCGTTGACCTGCGCTTGCAGGTCGGTGGCATGCTCATGATAGTTTTGCTCTGTGCCCTTGGGGATAGTAAGATTCTTGGAATCGCCACGGAGCAAGAACAGATTCGTTACGCCCAAGAAATTAAGGTCGAGCAGCGCATATTCTGTCTCTTCCTTGGTGAAGCCCTTGCATATGATGTGCGGCACAGCCGGGATGTCGTAACGCGTCTGTATAGCCGACGCTATGGCCACCGAGCCGGGACGCTTCAGCACATTCACGCGCTTAAGCGTGCCGTCGGGCATCTCCTTATAAATGCTCTCGCTGTGATGCGATGTGATATTGATGTATTTGGGGTCAAACTCGCGCAGACGATCGATTACGTCGAACACTCTATATATGCTGTTGCCTTTGAGCGGAGGCAAAATCTCAAACGAGAATGTAGGGCGCTCGGCTCCCGGATGGCTAATTTGTGTCATTGGTGCTTATTTTTAATTTTCCGCAAAAATACACATAATTATTCACATATCCATATGCACATATGCTGCAAACTCATGTCAATATAGATTGTTTTTCCAAATCTTAACAGAATCGCATGACATGCCACTGCTAAAGCACTCGCGTGAGCGCTTTGCCAGGCTTACACGTCACTTTGCCCCATCCTGCGACATTGGCATTTTCCTTACCGCAGAAATTCACCAATATCTCATATACCTTGCCATCTGGGTCAGGCACGCGTGCTCCCACCCAACCGGCTGGCAACCCACTTATTTTCTCAGCAGCAGAGTGCATGTTGGCGGTTGTGGATGCATCTATGCCGCTATAGTAAACTGTGAAGTGAGTGTCAACCAAATCGCCCGGATTGAATGCGCCGGTATGCACCTGAGAATGCGGAGCAAGGAAGGCAACATCCACCGAATTGACATTGCGCTTGCCGCCAAACGACATATCGGCGCTGCTGCTAACCACTCCCACCGCATTGTCGATATTAATCCACGACATGCCGGGGCGCGAGGCCTTCCACTGCGTGGGCTGCGAACCGTCAGTCTGCACACGGTCGTATTCTGTGTAGAACGTGCGTCGGTCGCGCATGAATGGATCAACGCTTATGGCGAGAATGCCGGTAGCGTCAGCCACCACTTCGGCAGGCTGCAGAGCTGTAACATAGTCAAGGTAAATCAGGGCGTTGCCCGGAGTGGACCACAGCGCGAAGTCGCGGCGAAGCGTGCTGTCGTTGCATGCCAGCGCACCTGTCATCACAAATGAATTGCCGTCGAGCTCATAGTCGCCCGATATTATAGGCTTGGCATTGGAGCGCTTGCCGCGCACATCATACCACCCAATCAAGTTGCCGGTATTGTTGGCCTTGTATGGCACTACTATTTTGGCCTGGCGCGCATCGTTTGGCACAAAGTAGCCGGTATAGCTTCTTGTGCCCAGGCTCCATGAGAAGAACACAAACCGGTCATCACTGTTGGCGCGCACTATGTTTTGGCTTGGGAAAATATATGCGTTGCTCACCTTGTGCGCCAAATCGTTCCAATCTGTGGGCTGCATGTCGGCTGTGGATGCCAATTTGTGCATCAGATACGTCATCATCACGCGATGCGCCTGCACGCCCATGCGGCGCGGGCCTATGTCGCTATGATTCAGCCACGAGCCGTCGGCCGTGGTGCTTTGGCGCGCCTTTATGCTCTTGTAGGCTAAATTCTCAAGAAGCAGGGCGTTAGGGTCGCGCAGGAAGCAAGCAGCCGTGGCATACGACGTGATTTGGTCGAAGAGGAACATGCTCCAGTCGTTGCCGTTGGGCATGGCGAGTTCACCGTCGGGGAGTGCCAATCGCAGTAGCACCTCGTCCATCACCGGCTTTTGATTGTGCATAAGTGCATTCGTATGCCATTTTGCCTCGGGGCTCTGCATCATAGCCATAGCCAGATAGGCCTCGCCCAATTCCTGCATCACTACGTTTTGATACGATGTGTGGAAATAGTTGTGATTCTGCAATGTATAATCCGGATATAAATTCTGTCCGAGGTACATATCAGCTACGCTGGCCGAATCATACTCCGGATCAAGCGGCGATGTCTTGTCTACGTCCGAGACATGCGAATAGCTGTTCACTGCAAATCGGCGAAGCCTGTCGAACCACTGAGGCGCCAGCTCATCGTCGGGATAGAGAGCCAAAGCAGCAGCCAGGATATCGACCTCCCAACCGTTTTCCTCGGCCTTGGTGTCGCCCTGGAATCCAACAGGAATCGTGCGCTCCAATTCATAATTGCATTCTGCCTTTATCATGTCGTATATTGCTTGGCTCTGGGCATCAGTGAGTTGATCACGGAGGAAATGTGCCGCTATAGCAGCCGAAAAAGCCCATAGCGAACTCTCCCACTGGTTGTCGGTTGCACTCGTCGAGCCCCAGTAGCGGCCATCTGTGGCCGGCCGCTTCCTATTGGCCTTGTGGGTGGCGTATGAATATATGAGCGCCTGATGAGCCTTGTCGGCAAGATCGTCAGCCGTGATGCCACGAGGCCATGTCGCTTTGCCATCAGCCTCCTTAGCCAGAAAGGCTGCCACCATAGCCATGTCGGCATTAGTTCGCACGCCGTCCTCGTTGCTCTGCCCGGCCGAATTGGCGGAGAAATAGCCGACTTCCTCCCCGTCAATAATAGTGTCGACAGGCGTCCACAACGTCATCATGTACGGCGTGAAATCAGCAAGCATCTGCAGCAAATCCTGCTGCATTTTTTGCTCGGCAACAAACTCGTCGTCCCACCGGTTGCTTTCCGTGGGCGATGCCACGCTGCCCTCATTGCCACCGTGAATCACGGGCGTAGCGGCACACAATGGATTGTAGTTCAACGACATCAACAAATACGCAAAAACAAAAAAGCAAAGTTTTTTCATCATATCGATTTTACAGGTAAAGTGACAAATCTTTCCTGCCGCTAATTTACGAAATTTATCAATAATTTTCTTTGTCGGTTCGAAATTTATTATTAGTTTTGCATCGTAATTTTTCTATAACAAACTTTTTTTCGTATAAATTTTCAAACCTATTTAGCTATGGCATATGTAATCACAGACAGCTGCGTAGCATGCGGCACATGTCTCCCCGAATGCCCCACCGATTCGATCTCTGAGGGCGATATCTATGTAATTGATCCCGACACTTGCATCGACTGCGGTACCTGCGCCAGCGTTTGCCCCAACGATGCTATCACCCCCGGCGAATAAGCATAGAAAAGCAACAACATACGAGGGAGCACCCCGCCGGGTAGCTCCCTCTCTTTATTGATAGACAAAACACATCGACATGCTGCGTAGCCGCTTACACACATTCATGGCGA
Source organism: uncultured Bacteroides sp. (assembly GCA_964582335.1). Lineage (GTDB taxonomy): Bacteria > Bacteroidota > Bacteroidia > Bacteroidales > Muribaculaceae > CAG-873. Next base: position 22,820 of record CAZORI010000009.1, on the reverse strand, counting down.
TTGTCGCCGCCCTTGCCGGGACGGCGACAATCGCCGCGCAGAGCAGCTCCACAGCATACAATTTCCTCGACATCCCCCTCTCGTCGCGAATCTACGGCCTGGGAGGAGTCAACATCTCGCTGGTTGATGACGACATAACCGTAATCGACCAAAACCCAGCCCTCCTTGGCCCGGAGGTGAGCGGCCAAACAGCAATATCCTACATGCGCTACCTCGGCGACAGCAACTTTGCCGGCGTGCGCTACGGCCATGCAGCCGGCGAGCACGGCGCATGGTCGGCCGCTATCCAATACTTTGGCTACGGCTCTTTTATCGAGACTGACGAACTTGGCAACCAATTGGGTGAATTTTCGCCCAAGGACGCCGTGCTTTCGCTTGCTTACGCCCATGACATCAACGAGCGATGGCGAGGTGGAATCACCCTGAAGACCGCATACAGCGCATACGACGAATACACAGCGTGGGCCATAGCAGCCGACCTCGGCGTAAACTACTTCGACCCCGACCGCGACCTGTCGCTTTCGCTTGTGGCCGTCAACCTCGGCGGACAAGTGAAGCGCTTCGCCGAAGCATACGACCGGCTGCCAATCGACGTGCGCATTGGCGCATCGAAAGTGCTGTCGGGGCTGCCACTGCGCATCTCGGCCACGGCATGGCGGCTCACAAAGAAGCATTTCGGCAATGTGATGCGACACATCGTACTCAGCGCCGACGTAGTGGCTTCGCCCAACTGGTATGCCGGCATTGGTTACAATTACAATACCCGTGCCGAAATGCGCAGCGAGCGCCGCAACATCCTCTCCGGATTTTCGCTTGCCGCCGGCTTGCAAGTGCGCCGCTTTGGCGTAGGCATTGCCCTGGCTCAGCCCACATCAGGCACAACCACCTTCATGCTCAATCTTAGATTAGAAATCAAGAACTGACACTATATATGAAACGTATAATTATCGCCATCGACGGATACTCATCCTCTGGCAAAAGCACCATGGCAAAGCGCCTTGCTTCTAAAATCGGATACAGATACATCGACACCGGTGCCATGTATCGCGCAGTGACGCTCTTCGCTCTCGATAACGGCTTAATCGACGACGAAAGCAACGTCGACATCGAAGCGCTGCTGTGTCAAATGCCCGGCATACGCATCGACTTCGCGCCTCAGCCTGACGGAACCCAGCACACGCTGCTCAACAGCGTAGACGTGGAGCACGAAATACGCACGCTGCGCGTTTCCAACCAGGTCTCCACCATCGCCGCCATTCCTTTTGTGCGACATGCCTTAGTGGCAGTGCAGCAAGCTCTTGGAGCAGAGAAAGGCATCGTTATGGATGGCCGGGACATCGGCACCACCGTATTCCCTAACGCCGAGCTGAAGGTGTTTGTCACGGCATCGCCTGAGACAAGGGCACAACGCCGTTTCACCGAGATGGTGGACAAAGGCATGGCCACGAGCTATGAGGAAGTGCTTGCCAACGTGATTCACCGCGACCACATCGACGAGACTCGCGAGGAAAGCCCATTGCGCAAGGCCGACGACGCGCTGCTGCTCGACAACTCGCACATGAGCGTCGACGAGCAAGACAAATGGCTGATGCAACAATACCAACGCGTAGCAGGCTGCTGACCATGGACACAAACGCCTCACCAAAGCCTATCATAGAAATAGACGAAAGCTCGGGCTTCTGCTTCGGTGTAACTACTGCCATCAGCAAGGCCGAAGAGGAACTGAAGAAAAACGGACGGCTATACTGCCTCGGCGACATCGTGCACAACAGCGACGAGGTGGAGCGCCTACGCTCCATTGGCCTCTTGACGATCACCCACGAGCAAATGGCTCAGCTTCACGACGTGAAGGTGCTACTGCGCGCTCATGGCGAACCGCCATCAACCTACGAACTGGCACGCCGCAACAACATAGAGATTATCGACGCCACTTGCCCGGTAGTGCTTCGCCTGCAGCGACGCATCAAGGACACTTACAGCCACACGCCTCGCCCTCAGATTGTGATATACGGGAAAAAAGGGCATGCCGAAGTGGTCGGGCTTGTCGGACAAACCAAAGGCGACGCAATCGTTGTGGAGAATACCGACCAACTGGCAAGCGTGGACATGAATAAAGACATCGCTCTGTATTCGCAGACCACCAAGAGCCTGGAGGGATTCAGCGAAATGATTGAGGCAATTGCTGCCGGAAAGAGCAAGGAAAGCAAATTTGAGTCGTACGACACAATATGCCGCCAAGTGGCCAATCGCGTGCAGCAACTGAAAAAATTCGCCGCCAACCACCACACAGTGCTTTTCGTGGCCGGCGAGAAGAGCAGCAACGGACGCATACTCTACGGACACTGCCACGATGCAAATCCTCGCACCTATCTCGTGTCGAACGAAAGCCATATCAAGCCAGAATGGCTGGCCCAAGCCGATAGCATAGGCATATGCGGGGCCACATCCACGCCGCGCTGGCTAATGGAGAATGTGAAACGCAAAGCCGAAGAAATCCTGACCAAATGACCGCCCGCCATAAATTATTACCAGCGATTGTGGCAGCCGCAGCGTTGTTGTGCTCATGCCAAGAGCAAAGCGCACCTTCGTCGCCCAACGAGCCCTTGGCGGCTGCCCAAGGCCGCAAAGCAGCACTGGAGGCTGCTTCCTTGCCAAAAGGATCTATGCAACAAGAGAAAGCTCTGCTGCACATACGCGCCATTGAGCATCAAATACGACAAGCTGGCGACAGCCTTGCCGCTGACGCTTACAAGAGCGCAGCCGAGGCTGTGCTCGATTCAGTGGGAGTATTCAAAAATTAATCTATAAGATCCTCGTAGGAAACGAGTATCTGAGCCAACGGAGCTGTGGCCGCATCGTCGCGCTCAATCTCCTTGCGCCCTATAGCCACCGCTTCGGCAGGATATTGCGGAGCAAGGTTGCACATTAGCCTCAGCCCTGCGTAGCGGTGCTCCTCCCCTGCTATTAAGGCGCGCGCCAAATCCAACGCGTATGGCTGATTCCTTAGCAGTTTAAGGCACAGCACATCTGTCACCTCTGCTTCGGGCGACTCGGCAATCCATTGCTGTGCCATCTCGCGAGTCATCTCATCGGGAGGCATAAGCATCGGAGCAATCAGCATGCTTTCGCGAGTGGTGGTATTTGCCCATACGCGCTCAGCAAATTCCTTGTTCGGGCTGAAATCGCGCGCAATCTCCGCAAGCTGAGGCAAATTCACGCCAAAAATGATATTGAACTTGCTGCCGGCGCGCCTTAGCACGTCGGCAATCACGCCGTTGCGCATCGCAAACATGCGCCGTTTCAGCATCTGCATTTCATTGTATTCCATAGCCTCACCAAGATTATTGTTTTTGACTGGCAATTCCCTCTACTGCCTCCACAAATTCATCCGATGGCATATCGTAAGGCAACCAATGTATGTGCCAGCCACGGCGCTCCATGCCCCGGAACCACGTCATCTGGCGCTTTGCAAACTGGTGTATCGCCGTTTCGAGCTGCGACACCATTTCTTCGTATGCAAGAGTACCGGTTACGTACATCGTCAAATATTTGTATTCCAGGCCATAATATATCAAATCGTCGGGATTGACGCCTTGGGCTATCAGTCGCCTTACCTCATCGACCATACCATCGTTTAGGCGTGCGCGCAGCCGCATGGATATGCGCTCGCGACGCGCATCACGCGGTATGTCCACGCCTATTACTGCAGCATCGGTGCGCGGATGTGGCACTGCGCCCTGCGCAGCATCGGGATGCTCACGGTAGTATTCCTCAATCTCTATGGCGCGAATCGCGCGCTTGGCCGTGTCAATGTCGGTGACATTGTGCAAGCATTTCATCGAGGCAAGAATTTCAGCAAGCTGCGTTAGTGTCTTGTCGTGCAGTCGTGTCCTCAGCTCCTGATTTGCGGGCACTTCAGGCAACTGCAAGCCCTTCAGCACAGATTCCACGTACAGGCCAGTGCCACCGCACAGCACAGGCACTTTGCCGCGTCGGCGCACATCACTTTCTGCAGCCGCGAAGTCGCGGAGGTATTCATACAGACTGTATTTGTATCCGGCCGGAGCGATGTCAATGAGGTGATAAGGCACGTCGCCATATTCGTTCAAGTCCTTGCCAGTGCCCAAATCCATTCCTCGATAGATTTGGCGAGAGTCGGCGCTGATAATCTCACCGTCGAGAGCCTTGGCCACATCTACGGCGCGGCGAGTCTTGCCCGATGCCGTAGGTCCTGTGATAACAATCAACGGAAACGTCGCCACAGCAAATCAGAATGTGTAATGTAGGTGCGCCAGAATTTGCGCAGGCGGGAAAACGGCACATCTTCGTTGTTTTTGGCTACGTTGAGCCACTGCAGATCGTTGTAGTCAACTTCCCAGTGCTTAAAATCAGAGAGGCGGAACGTGGGCCGATAGTTCTTGATGGGATACAGGCGCTTGCCATTTACGTCGTATGTCTTCCAAGCAAGAGTCATTGTGTACACGCGATGCATCTCGTACGCAAACGACCGAGCTACTAAGCCGCTCTTCATCATTCCACTCACCTCATACAGATTGAACCACGAACCCTGCAAATATGGCATTCCCGAATCATCGTCGTCGAGAAACGCCGCATAATGCAAAGTATTGTTATTGGGCGTGGAGGTAGTGAAAAGCTCACGAAGCGAAAATTTGTCAGTACCCGACAATTCGGTGAATATGCTTCGTGCTTCGCTCATCCTCAAATGCTCGGTCATCGATAAAGTCCTTGCTGCAGGCGTATCCCACATGCTCATGTTCGACCCGCTATCGTGAGCCACTTCACGGAGCATGATCTCATCGCCGCGCACTATCATGAATCTTACAGTGGTGCAAGCATCCCGCTCCTGTACGTTTGGGGTAATAGTCGCTTCGAATCTCATGCCTGAATACCTTGCTGCCAAGTACACCACCGACAATGCGTACACCACCAATGGAATTACGTAGTAGAAGAACGTATCGGGAACATTGATGTTGATATTGATGTAGAAGTAGTGGTAATATATCCACCCTATTATGGCCACTGTAAGGCAAAGCCCGAAAATCATTCTGAGCTGAAATATCATCTCGTTGTGGAACACATTCGACTGCACCGCGCATCTCACCGAGATATCATTCTGAGCCTTGCATGCCACGCAGTAGTATGGCTTTGTGCGCCGGAAAATCGCAATGAGAAAATATACAGCAGCAATCGACATCACCCACAGCGATGATATGAACGGGCCCTCTTGGTTGAGGGGGACATTCGTGTGCAAGCCTCCATACCATCGCGTATGCATCAAGTTGATTATAAGCATAGCCGTAGCGCAGGTGAGCAAGGCGTATATGGTGTAATGATTCATCAATGAGCAATTGTGACGCCGCTGCGCCATATTGCTGCCGCCATACATCCATACAATGATAAGCATAATGAATCCGACGAACGGCACAAGCTTGTCGGGCACATACCATCCGCTCGACGCAAACACAGCGATGCAACCGAAATTGACAATCCAACCGACCATGAGCCGGTTGAACACGTCCTTAAAATCTACCTTCGTCTGCATTTTATTCACCTATTCTTTGTATTGCTCAACGCAATTTGTCACTAAAGAATTGGAACATCTTGGCATATACCACCGAACGCGAATTGCAGCCATTGATGCCATGGTTCATATTCGGGAAGATGAACATGTCGCATAAGCCGCCATTGGCCTGAAGACGCGACACAAACTCGATTGAATTCTGGGGGTGCACATTGTCATCGGCTGTGCCGTACATAATCAGCGTCGGGCATGCCAGCTGCGATGTGCGGAACATGGGCGAGCCCTGCACGTATCCCTGCTCATTCTGCTGCGGGGTGCGCATGTATCGCTCTGTGTACACCGAGTCGTAGTAGCGCCAATTGGTAACGGGCGCAATGGCTACGGCTGCCGCATACGGATTTTGGTCGGCCGACGTGGCGCACATAAGCGTCTCATAGCCGCCATAGCTCCATCCGTATATGCCAATGCGCTTGGCATCGGCCCACGACTGCTGAGCTACCCATCGAGCTGCATTCACTTGGTCGATTGTCTCATAGTGGCCCAGCTGCTGGTACACGGCGTCCATGAAGGCACGTCCGCGGCCCCCGGTGCCGCGTCCGTCAACGCATACTACCGTGAATCCATTCAAGGCGAAATACGTATCCCAGTCAATCTGCCAAGCGTTGAGCACCGATTGCGAGCCCGGGCCGCTGTACTGGTACATAATCACCGGTTGCTTGCCGGTAGCCGTCTTCGACCTCACGATATAACCATTAAGCTCGTAGCCATCGGATGTCATCGTGAAAAATTCTCGGCGCGGCACGTCGGCGTATTTTGCAGCATACTTCGCATTATCCTCAAGCACACGCACGTGCTTGCCGTCGGCCGTATTCATCGTGTACACAGGAGGCGTGTTCACGTCGGTGAATCTGAACATTGCATATGCCATGCTTGGCGAAAACTTGGCGCTGGTAGTTCCTTTCTCCTTGCCAAGGGTAGTGACACGCCCCTTGCTGTCGACCTTGCGCACAATGCGGTCGATAGGCGAAGGCTCTGCGCTTTGGTAATAGAAATTGCCCTTGGCGTCGTAGCCATACACATCGGTCACGTCAAAGTCGCCTTTTGTAAGCGCTGCAATCTCCGAGCCGGCGTAGGAATACTTATACACATGATTATAGCCGCTGCGCGACGACTGCACCAGAAAGCCGTCGTCGAGCCATTGCAGGCCTTCGTACGACACAGGGTCGATCCACGCCTTGGCATCGTCGGAGTATACCGATTTAGCCACGGTCGACTTAGGATTTACCGAGTATATCTCCATGTGGTTTTGGTCGCGGGTGAGCGTAACCACCATCAGGCGTTCGGGCGAATTTCCGTAAGCGATTCTCGGAATGTATTCTATCTTGCTGTCGGGCAGCGTGATGTCCTTGATTTTGCGTGTCTCCACATCGTAGCTGTGCACCGTCACCGTGGAATTGCCATTGCCGGGCAACGGGTACTTGTAGGAGTAAATGCCAGGATAGTAGGCATATTGGTCCATGGGATGGCATGCGCCCTGATACAAAGGCAGAGTGTACATAGGCACAGCCTCTTCATCATAGCGCAGATAGCATAGCATCAAATTGTCGGGCGACCACACCATCGACACATTGGTGGTGAATTCCTCTTCATACACCCAGTCGGGCACGCCATTGATAATCTTGTTTTTCTCGCCGTCCTTGGTTACCGCCACCTGCGAGTTGTAGTCGGTCTTGTGTATGTATATGTTGTTGTCGGCCACAAATGCGATTTGTCGGCCATCCGATGTCATCACAGGCGATTGCTGGCGCTTGAACTCAGTGCTTAGCGGCTTGAGCAGGCGAGTGCGCACTTCGTATATGAAATATTCGGCCGTGAACGAACGGCGGTATATGTATTCGCTATTGTAGTAAACGAGCATGTACCTGCCATTGTCGCACATCTCGAATCCTTGGATTAGCGGCAATGTGGTTTCGCGTGTGTTGTCCACATCGAATACCGTCTCTATCTTCTTGCCGGTGGCTATGTCGTAGCGGTCCACGGTCTTGTGGTCGGCCGACAGGAGGAAATATCCGTTGCCGTCGGGTGCATAAGTGAAGCTGGGCGGCGCTGAAGGCCTGCTGGCCGATGACACATATTCTGTGATATCGTTGACTACAGGGCTAATTTGCGCGTATGAAGAAAATGCGGCGGCAATTGCCACAAATAATGTTAGTCGTTTCATGCAGATAGTTATGGATTAGAGTGTAGGTAATGAATAAGCGTGATTGCAAGTGTAAGTGTTTACATGTCGAAAAGCGAAAGCTGTGCGTCGTTGTCAGTAGCCAGACGAGGCTTGCGCGGAGGGGCGGTGTAGCCAAACGAATCTTCGTCGGCAGAATGCATGGGTGACTCTTCGGCAGGCGATGACACGAGCCAGTCGGCTCCGTTAATCAACTGATCCACGCCCGAGCTCGATCCACTGCCCGACGAGGAGCGTTTAGTCTCATTGCGCTTCTTTTCGGACGCCTTAGCCGTCTGGCCGGGCTTTGCGCCCTCGAGCTGGCGTGTAAGGGCTTCAATGCGCTCGTTAAGTTGCTGCTGCGTCTTAGCTGCCGTGAGCAAATTTTCCTTTATGGTGTCGCGCAGCGATTGGTTTTCGGCTTGCGACTCTTTCAGGGTAGCGCGCAGCTTGTCGATGCGCGAATCGAGTTTTTTCTTCACCTCCTCAAATCTGCTGATTTGGTGCTGTATCTCCTCAAGCTGCTCCGGGGTGATGTCAACCGCCTCGGCATGGCTTTGCGCCTCGGCCAGTGCTTTTGCCATTCCGTCAATCTCCTTCTTCTGCGATTGGTTATGCTCAGTGAGCTCGGCTATTTTACTCTCGCTCACCTGCGCCTTGCGCGTCAGGTCGGCGATGCGAGCATCTTTGAGGGCTGCCTCTTCAGTTAGGGCTTGCAGTTTCTCATTCAAGGCTTTCATCTCAGCAGTGGCCTCGGCGGCTTGTTTCTTAAATTCGCTGCCCATGGCATCGTTGAGGTCGCTGCGCATGTCCATAGCCTGGCGCGCGTCGTTGAGCCTCAGATTCTCCTTGCGGAGCTCTTCTATTTCTTCTTCGAGCACGGTGGCGGCTTTTGCCTTGTTCACCATGCACTTGTTTTCTATGTCGAGCTGTTCTTTTTCGGCCTCCAGCTTTAATATCTGGTCTTCAAGGTCGCGCACACGCTCGCTAAGCGCTCTTTTCTGCCTGTCGGTGCTTAGCTGCTTATCGGCCATGGCCGACTTTTTTTCTTCAAGCTCTTCGGTGCGCTTGCGCAGACGAGCCGCCTCGTCCTTCAGTCGGTCGCGCTCGGCTTGCCATTGCGAAGTGCAATAGTCGTTGACGCGCTGCTGCACCTCTGCAAGATAGTTCTTTGTCGAAGCGTCGAGGCTGTCGTATAGGTATTTGCGCTGCTTTTCCGGGTCGACGCTCTTCGACAAGAAATCTGGAAGCGTGTTGTTGAAAACTTCGATTACACGCTGAAAAATGGCATGCACCCTTGCCGGCTCGATTTCTACCGGGCCGGTCTCTTCTGGCTGTGGCGTCGACTCCACTACATCGTCGACCTGCCAGCTTTCTTCTTCTGACTCGGGCGCGTCGCCTCCGAATCCCAATGTTTTGGCTATGTTATTCCAAACAGACATATCTGAGTGTTAAAAATTTTCGTTATCTTTATTTCCCGCTTCTGGCTTTAGCACCACTCCAATGCCTCTCTTGCCATTGATCGATATGCTAAGCGGCTTGTCGAATTTTACGACCCTCAATTTTTCGTTCTCGAATTGCGCCGGCAGTGAATTGAGATAGTCTATGTCAAATACGCCGTCGCCAATCGACTGATTGATGGTGAAGTAGCCCACTCCAAATGAGGTAAGGTTCTGGAAGAAGTGGGTGCCCTGGCTCGGCTCTATTCGGTAATTGGCCAGCGACGATTCTACAATCAGCCTGGAAGCTGAAATAGAAGCCCACTTCACTGGTATTCCGAGCGCCGGATCGCTTGATCCCCAGCGCCCCGGGCCTATCAATATGTAGTTTTTGCCTTGCGCGGCAAACTCAGCATTGATTTTGGCAATCTGGTCGGCTACCTGCGGATTGTCAAGTGAATTGAATCCCTCTGGACGCACATACACTATCGTGTCTACATTCTCGATGTTGCCGTGTCCGAGAGCGGTGTTGCTGCGCAAAATCACGTCGGCATCCTCCACCTCGAGCACTTCGTCATCTACCATGTCCTTTTTGTCGATAATCGGTCTTATCTGTAACCAATATATAATGCCTTTGAGGGCTGGATTGTTCAATCCGTGCAGTGCTTTCAGATTGGTCATGCCAGCGAATTCGATTTCCACGGGGCGGCGCATCTCGCTCTGGCTGGTAGTGAGCATGAAGTCGACGGCCTCGGCCAGGGGAAAGGCCTTGTCGCGAAGCATGTTGCTGAACGTCACCACGCGACGTCCTTTTCCTCGCTCGCAGTCAACCAGCATGTCGTAATTAAAATCGTAGGTCGACACCATGTGCTTCAGCGTGCCAGTGTCGGCATACGCCTGCACAGGCCGCTTCACTATGTTGAAGCTGTCGTCGACCTGCATTGTCGATATGTCGCGCTTTGGCTCCAGCGCGAAGAGGTGGGTCTGCGTATCGCGAAGCGCCAGGTCGGTGGTTGACGTCTGCAGCACTTTCTGCGGATGCTTGGGCGAGAAGCGCAGGCTGCGGCCTCCGTCCACTATGTATTTGCCAAGGCCGATGGCCACCTGAGCCACGCCGTCCTCAGCTTTCTCATCATTGATGGGGTAATAGTTGAGCGAGCGCCCTACGCCGGAGAACGACGGGAAATAGTATCCGTCATGGTCCTCGCCCACAACTTCCTGCACTATCACGGCCATCTTTTCCTGGTCGATCACATTGCTGGTGGCGGTCATGTACGACTTCGAGGCTGCATAGAATACCGAAGCGTACACCGCCTTGATGGCGCTGCACAACAGTCGGCGCATCTCCTCAGTGTCGTCGAGATGCGGTATCATGTAGGTGCTGTAGATGCCGGCAAATGGCTGGTAGTGCGAGTCCTCGAGAAGGCTCGAACTGCGTATGGCCAACGGGCGGTCCATCATTTCGCACAGTGCAAGCAAATCCTCGCGAATGCTTTCGGGCAGAAGCGCCTGCTCAAAACGCTCGAGTATCTCCTCGTCCGACGCATTGCTCAGAGCGAATGGATACAATTCGTTGGCGGCCATGAACTCGTCGAACACGTCGGTGCAAAGCACCACGCTGCGCGGAATGGTGATCATTACGCCGTGGTAGTTGTCGCAGTCGGGGTTTTTCTTTATGATTGAGTCGACAAATGCCAGGCCGCGCCCTTTGCCTCCCAGCGACCCCTGCCCTATGCGCGCAAAGTTGCTGTAGTAGTCAAAACGATCTTTTTTGAATACAGCCACGACACCCTTGTTCTTCATGCGACGGTATTTCACAATCACGTCGAATATAAACCTCTTTGTGTCGGGGATATCGGCTTTAGAACGGCTACGCCTCCTTTTCAGCACCTCCGCTATAGGAAAGAGCGCTCTGGAATACAGCCAGCGCGATATGTCGTTGTGCTTGGCGTGCCAGAGCAGCGAATCGTCAGGAATCTGGAATATCGATTTCTGCAGGTCCTTGAGCGTGCGCAAGCGCATTATCTCATCGCCGGTGTGGGGATTGCGTATCACGAAGTCGCCAAAGCCGAAGTGCTTGGCCATGGCGTTGCCCAAGTCCACGGGCAGTTTCTTTGAATTCTTGTCGATGAATATGCCACCGAATTCGTCCACGCGCTCGGCGTTGGCCTCCTCCGACGACTCTATGATAATGGGGATGTAGGGATCGACCGAGCGTATATAGGCAGCCAGCTTAAGGCCGGCTTCGCGATCTTTCACGCCATTGTGGTTGAACGACACATCGCTGATTACGCCCAGCAAGTTGTTCTTGTACATGTCGTACAGCTCCACAGCTTCCTCATAGTTGCGCGCCAGAATCACCTTGGGGCGCCCGCGCATGCGCAGCATTTGCTCATGCTCGTTGAGGGCTTCGGTGGAGAACACCATCGACTGATTGAGCAGATAGCGATAAATTACCGGTAGCACCGACGAGTAGAATCGCACCGAGTCCTCCACCAGCAATATCGCCTGCACTCCCACATCGAGCATGTCGTGCTCGGCATTCATGCGATCCTCCAATAGCTTTATGGTTGCAAGTAGCAAGTCGACGTTGCCAAGCCAGCTGAACACGTAGTCGATTTTCGACATGTCCTGATTGGACAAACGTCGCGACACCTCCTTCGAAAAAGGCGTAAGCACGACAAAAGGCACATCGGGGTGAGCAGCCTTGATTGCCGACGCGCCGTCGAAAGTCTCCGATATGTCTACGCCTGGCATAGCAATGATCAAGTCGAACTGCTTTTGCGACATCGCGTCCAAGGCCTCTGAGACGTGTGCGACACGGGTGACGCGCGGGGGCGAACTCAGGTTGAGGGATACGTACTCAAAGTACAGTTGCTCTTCCACGCGCCCGTCCTCCTCCATGATGAAGGCATCGTAAGGGGCGGCTATCAGCAGCACGTTGAAAATGCGGCGCTGCATCAGGTCCTGAAACGACGTCTCCTTGAGGTACAATTGGCTTATGGCGGATTCGTTCATTATTTTCGCATAAGATATATTACCTTGCAAATTTACCCAAAATTATTGGAAAAGTAAAACAAAACTTCGGGAAATCCCCCTCTGTAATGGATATGTAATAAAACGCCAGCGGCTTCGGACGGCATGACGCCATTCGAAGCCGCACTTATGCTGTGAAGTAACTATTTGTCAGAATTGGTTCTTCACCGGAGTGATTGAGAAGCTGAATGAATAGTCGGCGTACGGCAGCATGTATTCCGGACGTGGAACAGCGCCCCATGAGTCGACGCAGCCAACACCCATCTGCTTCAGGTCGAAGCAAACTTCTGTTGCGTTAAGAGCAGGTACTTCGGCCGGATGGTAATTGTACTTGTCGAGCTGCTTGCCCTCCAAGGCCTCGATTGAATATCCAAGAGCCGATGCCGAGAAGCAATCAGTTGCGGTGATTTGCAAGCCGCTGCCCGACTGGTTGAGCACAGTCCACTCCACTACGTCGGTGTGAGTGCCGGTCTCCTGAGGCACGATGTAGGGATAGAACATGTCGGCTACCGAGCTGCTGTAGCGGCCCATGTCGGTGCTATTGTTGCGGTCGATGTAGTTCTCCTCCGGTCCGCGGCCGAAATAGTTGACGCGGTCATATGCCTTAGGCATGGTCATGCGCATGCCGAAACGGAAGAGGTTGGCAACCTCAGCATTGGGCGTTGTAGCCAGCGACTCCGTAGCGTGAATCTCGCCGCGACCATTGATGCGATATGCAATCGTAAGCGTGGCCTTAGCCTCGGGCATGTCGTAGGTGGCAGTCACGTTGACAGCGCCATCGCCGGGCTCGACGTCGAGCGAATTAAGCTTCATCACAGGGTCGTGCCATACTTTGTATCTCTGCTGCAAGCCTGCGCCGTAGTCATTGTCGGTGGGTGCGCGCCAGAAGTTGGGACGAAGAGGAGCTTCGAGCAATTCGTTGTTGTCGACAACGTAGCTTGTGATGTAGCCTGTCTTCCAGTCAACTACAATATTGAAGTTGTCGTCACTAATCACATAGTCGACATTCTTGTTCTTGGTGATGGTAGGTACATTAGCAGTCTTCTTCATGGGGCAATTAGCCGAGCAATGGTGGCCTTTTGCCAATTCAAACTGCTGGGCTGCCACCACATGCCCGGCTTCGAGCATCGGCTCGGCTTCGCGCAGCGCATACGATACGTTCAGGTGCCAGTAGCCCGGAGTAGACATGTCGCCAAGGTTGAGCGTCACAGTCTGCTTCTGCTGGGGAGCCACGTTGATATCGTCGACTTGTCCCGTGCGCACTGCGTGTCCGTCGTGCAGGAGTGTCCACTTCAGCGTCACATAGTCGAGCGAGCGGAAGAAGTTTTCGTTGAAGATTGTCAGCTTCGACGTGGCAGGGTCGAATTCCGACCATACGTTTTGATATATTCTCTGCACCTCGTAGGCGTGGGGATTGGGCACGCGATCGGGCGAGATGAGTCCGTTGTCGCAGAAATTACCGTCGGATGCATCATAACTGTTGAAGTCGCCGCCGTAAGCATAGATTGTCTCGCCTTCGGCATTCTTCCAGCGAATAGATTGGTCAACGAAGTCCCAGATGTAGCCGCCCTGGTACTTAGGATACTTTCGTATCAGGTCCCAGTATTCCTTGATGCCACCCTCGCTGTTGCCCATGGCGTGAGCGTATTCGCACTGTATGAGCGGCATTTGGTAATTGTCGTCCTGGCTGTATTCCTCGCATTGCTTGTAGGGATAATACATGGGGCAGAAAATGTCGCTCTTGCCATCCTTGCGCGCTTGCTCATACTGCACTGGGCGAGTGGGGTCCATAGCCTTCACCATGTCGTATGCAGCCTCGAAGTTGGGGCCATAGCCAGCCTCGTTGCCAAGGCTCCACACGATGATGCTCGGATGGTTGATGTTACGCTCTACATTGCGCTGGTTGCGCTCAAGGTGAGCCTTTTTGTATGCTGGGTTCTTTGCAAGCGTCTCGTCGTCGTAGCCCATGCCGTGGCTCTCTACGTTGGCCTCGGCTGTAACATACAAGCCGTATTCGTCGCATAGGTCATACCAATATTCGTCGTCGGGATAGTGGCATGTGCGCACCGCATTGATGTTGAGCTCTTTCATGCGCTTCACATCCTGAAGCATGCGCTCGCGGCTCACTACATATCCGGCATCAGGGTCGAGCTCGTGACGGTCGGCGCCCTTGATGAGCACGGGTTGTCCATTTACCAGCAACTGAGCATCCTTTATCTCAACCTTGCGGAATCCCACGCGCACTTTTGCCACTTCCACCGTCTGGTTGTTTTTCTTCACAGTGGCGGTGAGCGTGTAGAGGTTGGGAGTCTCAGCAGTCCACTTAGCGGGGCCGGCAACTGACATTTGCACCGTGTTGTTTTCGCTGCCCTTGGCTGCTACGGTCCTGGAGGCCACTTCCTTGCCTTGAGCATCGGTGAGGGCCAGGTCCACTGTGGCTGCGCCCGACAGTCCGAGGCGCACATTAAGTTCGCCGTCTTCGTAGTCGTTGGTGAGGTCGCCCAGTGCCTGAATGTAGGTGAGGTGCGTCTTTGCATCGCGAGCAAACAGGTAGTTGTCGCGAGCAAAACCCGAGAAGCGGAAGAAGTCCTGATCCTCAAGGTAAGTGCCGTCGCACCAGCGGAACACTTGGAATGCAATCAGGTTGTCTTCGCCAGGCTTGATGTAAGGCGTGATGTCGAATTCAGGCTCAAGCTTCGAATCTTCGCTGTATCCGGCAAGCTTGCCGTTGACGTACATGTACACGTTGCTCGTCACAGAGCCCAGGTGAGCAATCACCTGCTTGCCTGCCCACTCTGCCGGTATGTGCATAGTGCGACGATACGAGCCTACGTGGTTGTTTTCCGTTGGCACGATAGGCGGCTGGTTTTTATAGTGATCGCGCCACGCGTAGCCAGTGTTGACGTAGATAGGGTCGCCATAGCCGTTGAGTTCCCAGTTGCCGGGGATGGGCATTACGTCCCAATTGGAATCATCGAGTCCAACCTTGTAGAAGTCGGTAGGACGCTGGTCGGCATCCTTCACCCAATTGAATTTCCAATCGCCATGCAGCGACAGATAATTGGAGTCCTTGGCAGGATCGCCTACCTTGGCCGCTGCTTCGCTCGTATAGGGATAGAACGACGAACGCATTGGCAGCCTTTTCACAGCATTGACATTGGGGTCTTGCCACTCAGGCGTGGCAGCCACCAACGGCAAAGCGCATGCTATGCATGCAATCGCAAGACAATGTTTCATGGTTGGTAGTTTTTATGGATTATAATTCATGGATTTTGATTTATAAACTTTGCTCTCATCACACGCCGTCGGCTCACTGTGCGGAATTTAACCGTGCCGTTGCGAAACTCCGTATTTGCCGTTTCGCTCTCGTAGGGCTTTATCCCTATCAGGTATCCGAAACTATCGGTTTCGGCTATCGAAAGCCGGAAGCCTTTGCCTCCGACATCGATGCAATGAGCCATAATGCGTTGATGCTTCATATATATTCCTTAAATGAGCGCTGACGGTAGCGCTGTTGATATTTTGTTGCGTCCAGGCGCTTGCGCACGAGCTGGATGCTATCGATATACACCACTTTGCTCTTCTCGTCGTCCTTCACGGGCATGAACTGTCCGCGAAGCGACGTAAGCGTGCGTGTGGAGTCGGTGATGAATGTCACCTCGTTCCATCCCGCCTGAGAGGTAGTCTGCGACAGCACTTCTATTGTGCTGTCGGCATAGTTGGCGGCAAAAGTCCAGTTGATGCTGGGCCTCTCGCTCTCTATCACTTTGATGCGCCAGGTGTACATGTCGCCCGACTCGCAATTCTCGTCGATGAGGATATTGAAAGGAACCGTGCGCGTGGGATAGCGGTCGCTGATGGCCACAAACGACGATCCTCCCCACAGGTCCACCGAGTCGCCTGCCATCGACATGTTCTCTTCACGCGCAAGGACACCAGCGGCGCGGTCACGCTTTTCAAGCAGAGCTATCTCTTTGTCGAGCACATCAATGTATTTGTCCATGTGATGGCCATACCACACCATCGAGGTGTCGAATTGCTCAGAGGTGACTCCGTTGGCCGCGTACACCGACTGCTTAAGCAGCATCTTCATGCTGTCGGTGCTGAATTTCGATGGCGATATTTCCACCACGGCTTCAGCCACGTGCAAGTCGGCAAGCACTTTCGACATCTTGTCAGTAGACAGCACGTAGCCCGGACGCCTTGTGCACGACATCGTCAGCAAGCATGCTGCAAGGAGTAATATGACGCTTCGTCTGGTCACTTCTCGTCGGTCTTTTGTTCATCTCTGTCGGGGCGAGCAAGCTTGTCAACATCGGCATCGCTCATCACCATCACGTATTTCGAGTAGAAAATCAGAAGCACTACCATGCCCACTGAAATCGACGCGTCGGCCAAATTGAACACCGGGTCGAAGAACGAGAACAGCTCGCCGCCGACTATAGGCATCCATTGCGGCCACGTAAATGAGAACAGCGGGAAATAGAGCATGTCGACTACCATGCCGTGGAATATGGGTGCGTATCCGTCGCCCCACTCCACAAAATGGGCCACCGCCTGAGGAGCGGGATTGTTGAAAACCTCGCCGTAGAGCACGCAGTCGAATATGTTGCCGGCAGCGCCGGCTATGATCATGGCCACGCACACTATGTAGCCCGTGGGCACCTTCACCGTGCGCCTGAGCCGCGTCAGATAGTAAGCAAGCGCTATCACCACAATTATACGGAATATTGTGAGGAAAAGCTTGCTTCCGAATTCCCAGCCGAAAGCCATGCCGGGGTTCTGAATGAATCTTATCTGGAAAAACGGAAGAATGTCGGTGCGCTCGCCCAGATAGTAATGGGTCTTTACCCATATCTTCAGGCATTGGTCGAGCACTATGATTACCAATATGATAATCACTGACATCCAACCGCGCGATATTTTGCTTGTTTCGTTCATTTGCCCTTGTTTTGCTTTGCCTCAACGCTCAGGGTGGCGTGAGGCACAGCCATCAGTCGCTCTTTGGGGATAAGTTTGCCCGTGGCGCGGCACACACCGTAGGTTTTGTTTTCGATGCGCACAAGGGCAGCCTGCAGGTGCTGTATAAACTGGCGCTGGCGCTCGGCCATGCGCGCCGTCTGCTCCTTCTCAAGGGTGCCGTTGCCTTCCTCAAGAGCCTTGAATGTGGGCGCCGTGTCGGCGTCGTCGTTGCCGTCGCCATTGTTTACGCTCTGGCGCAAGCGCTCGTATTCGGCCTGAGCCTTCTGCAGCTTGCCTTGGATAAGCTCCTTGAATTCCTGAAGCTCTTCGTCGGTATACCTTGTCTTTTCAGTCATGAGTGTTTATGTTAGTTGAGAGTTATGATTACAGGCAATGACAGGCCATCGATGTCGAGCACCTCATATCCAGCGGCGCTGGGGTCGAGCTTGTCAGCAACGACAATCGATGATGCAAGCACCTGGCCCGATATGTAGTCGCTGCTTTCAGCAATCGCCTCGTCTGATTCAGGATTCGACTCGAAGGTGAGGTTGATGCGGTCGGTGATGGCATAGTTGCGGCTCTTGCGCAGGTTCTGCACGCGGTTCACGATGTCGCGAGCAAGGCCTTCGCGCTTCAGGGCGGCATCCTCAGTGATGTCCAGGGCCACTGTGATGTTGCCCTCGTTGGCAACGAGCCAGCCGGGGATATCCTCTGAGATTATCTCCACGTCGGCCACGTCTATCACAGGCTCGGTGCCATCGATTTGCAGCGAAATCTTGCCATCGCGCTCAAAGGCATTGATATGCTCTTGGTCGAGCTCCTGCAGAGCCTTGGCTATGGCTTTCATCTGCCTGCCGTGCTTTGGGCCAAGTTTCTTGAAATCTGGCTTGATGCGCTTCACGAGCACGCCGCCGTCGCTGCCCACTATCTTCAGTTCCTTCACGTTCACTTCTGTGAGGATAAGTTGTTTCATCGACTCGATTAGGCGGCGCTGACGATCGTCGACAGCAGGAATCATGATTTCGCGCAGCGGCTGGCGCACCTTGATGTTGGCCTTGCGACGCAGCGACAGCACAAGCGATGTAATGGTCTGCGCCGTAGCCATGCGAGCCTCCAGGTCCTTGTCGATAAGAGCCTCGTCGGCCTTGGGGAACATGGCCAGATGCACCGACTCCTCATTGTCGCGACTCACCTTGGTGAGGTCGCCGTAGAGCCTGTCGGCAAAGAAGGGCGAGATGGGAGCGATGAGCAGCGCGAGCGTCTCAAGGCAGGTGTATAGGGTCTGGTAAGCTGCCAGCTTGTCGGTTGTCATCTCGCCTCCCCAGAAGCGCTTGCGGTTGAGGCGCACATACCAGTTGGAGAGGTTGTCGTTGACAAACTCGTTGATAGCGCGGGCTGCGCGCGTAGGCTCATAGTCGGCAAGAGCCTCGTCTACGTCAGCAATCAGCGTATTGAGCAGCGACAGTATCCAGCGGTCAATCTCCGGGCGCTCTGCCACAGGCACTTGCGGCTCTTCGACGGTGAAGCCGTCAACGTTGGCGTATAGAGCAAAGAATGAATAGGTGTTGTAGAGCGTGGCAAACATCTTGCGTGCCACTTCCTGCACGCCGGCCTCGTCGAACCTCAGGTTGTCCCAGGGGGCCGAGTTGGCAATCATGTACCAGCGCACGGGGTCGCTGCCGTATTTCTCGATGGCATCAAACGGATTCACGGCGTTGCCAAGGCGTTTCGACATCTTGTTGCCGTATTTGTCGAGCACAAGGCCATTTGACACCACAGCCTTGTATGCTATGGAATCAAACACCATGCCGCCTATTGCGTGGAGAGTGAAGAACCATCCGCGCGTCTGGTCCACGCCCTCTGCAATGAAATCGGCCGGGAACAGCTCGCCATTGTCGAACGCCTCCTTGTTCTCAAACGGATAGTGTATCTGTGCGTAAGGCATCGAGCCCGAGTCGAACCAAACATCGATGAGGTCGAGCTCGCGGTGCATTTCTCGCCCGGTGGGCGACACGAGCACGATATAGTCGACATACGGGCGATGCAGGTCGATTTTGTCGTAATTTTCTTTTGTGTATAGCCCGGGCACGAATCCGGCCTTGGTGAGAGGATTCTCCTTCATCACGCCGGCTGCCACCGCCTTGTCGATCTCAGCCGACAGTTGCTCTACGCTGCCGATGCATATCTCTTCGCGGCCGTCCTCAGTGCGCCATATCGGCAGGGGCGTGCCCCAATAGCGGCTGCGCGACAAGTTCCAGTCTTGCAAATTCTCGAGCCACTTGCCGAAGCGGCCTGTGCCGGTCGAGGCCGGCTTCCAGTTGATTTGCTTGTTGAGCTCCATCAGTCGCTCACGCGCTGCTGGAGTCTTGATGAACCAGCTGTCGAGCGGATAGTATAGCACAGGCTTGTCGGTGCGCCAGCAGTGGGGATAGCTGTGCACATGCTTCTCTATCTTGAACACCATGTCGCGTTGCTTCAGATACATGCATATCTCCACGTCGAGCGTTTCAGTTGCCTCGGTTGCTTCGGGGTTGAATGCGTTCTTCACGTATTTGCCCTCCCAAGGCTTGTACTGCTCCACATTCACCATCTCCTCCACGAATTTGGGGTCGAGGTCGCTGAGCAGGTAGAAGCGGCCGGCGAGGTCGACCATTGGGCGTATGTTGCCATCGCGGTCGATAAGGTGCAGGGGCGGCACGCCGTTCTGCTTCGACACGCGTTGGTCGTCTGCGCCGAATGTTCCGGCTATGTGCACGATGCCCGTACCGTCGTCAGTGCTCACGAAGTCGCCCGGTATCACGCGGAATGCGCCTTCGCCAGGATTAACCCACGGCATCAGCTGCTCGTAGCGCATGCCCACGAGCTCGCTTCCCATGTATGAGCCCACTATCTGGTAGGGCACTAGCTTGTCTCCCTTCTTGTATTCGTCGAGGGGCAGGCCGGCAGCTTTGGGATTGAACACGCTGCCTATCAATTCGTCGGCCACCACCACGGTGATGGGGGTGCCCGAATAGGGATTGTAGGTGCGCACCACGTCGTATTTGATGGCCGGGCCCACGGCAAGCGCAGTGTTGGAGGGCAATGTCCATGGCGTGGTGGTCCATGCCATGAAGTAAGGCTTGCCCCATCCCAGCATGTCGGGCTTAGGGTCGGCCATGGCAAACTGCGCGATGCAAGTGGTGTCCTTCACGTCGCGGTAGCATCCTGGCTGGTTGAGCTCATGCGAGCTTAAGCCGGTGCCTGCCGCAGGCGAGTAGGGCTGTATGGTGTAGCCTTTGTAGAGATAGCCTTTGTTGTACATCTGCTGCAGCAGCCACCACACCGATTCGATGTATCTATTGTCGTAGGTGATATAGGGATCGGAGAGGTCCACCCAATATCCCATCGATTTGGTCAGGTTTTCCCATTCGCGGGTGAATTTCATCACCTCTTTGCGGCATGCAGCATTATAGTCGTCTACGCTGATTTTCTTACCGATGTCTTCCTTGGTGATTCCCAGCGACTTCTCCACGCCGAGCTCCACGGGCAGCCCATGCGTGTCCCAGCCGGCCTTTCGCTTCACATGAAATCCCTTCATGGTCTTGTAGCGGCAGAATATGTCCTTGATGGTGCGAGCCATCACGTGATGAATGCCGGGCATGCCGTTGGCCGATGGAGGCCCCTCGTAGAATACGAATGAAGGGCATCCCTCACGCACTTTCATGCTCTGCTCGAATAGATTGCTTTCATTCCACTGTTTCAACACCTCTTTGTTGACGTCCGACAGGTTCAAGCCTGCATATTCATGGAATTTTTTCATATTATAGTGGGAAAAGTGATTTATGAATACATTATTTGAGGTGCAAATTTACAAAATTTTCATCACTTTTCATAATCCCCGCCCACGTTTTTGCCAAACCGTCCCCGAATACTTCATTTTACCCTTTCACACCCTCTAAATACTGGATGCCTATGCGCTCAACAATGCCTGTGACGAGGGCATTGCCCATAAGGAAGGCTCGGCGCATGTCCGAGGCGCCCTTAGTATGATTGTCAGGGAACATGTTCAGCCGCTCTAATTCAATAGGCACGAGCCTGCGATAGCGACCCGATTCCGTAAGCACTACGTGCTTGAATCGCGAGGGCGCGGCTCCCCCTTCCCCGGTAATAATCGTGCGTGAGGGCTTATCTATGCCGTCTGGAAATGCCATTGCGCCTCCGAGTAGTTGTACTCATAGCCAGTGGTTTTGTTGATACGCTTTTCCGTTTTTCCGCCCTTTGCGTATTTCCACTTTGCAACATCTGAATCACTTATAAAAAATTCATCGGGCACGTCTGTCTCCGGTATCAGTATGTCGCCAAGGGTAACGTATGGCCCACCATAATTGGGAACGCTCTGGATTGTGAAAACATTGCGATCAATCATTAGCCCGGCATTCTTGAATGGCGATATTGACTTGCCTTTATTGAATAAATTGGACACCTCAGGCAAATCTCCTTTAATAGAAAATTGAGTGAGCCCCCTTTCATCATCTATTATGGGAAAGGCTTTCGCCATCACACCATCCTTGCTTAACCAATCCTTTGGCGTAGAAATAGCATCGGCAAATGTTGTGTCGTGCTTGAAAGCAAACATATACGTTCGCCTGCGACGCTGCGGCATGCCATATTCTGCGGCATTGATCACACGCCACTCCACGCAATACCCCAAATCTGAAAGCGAAGCGAGGATGATGGCAAAGTCTCTGCCACGCTGCGAGGCCGGCGAACCGAGCAACCTGTCAACATTTTCAAGAATAAGGAATTTCGGCGGATTCTTGTGGTCCTTCAATATGCGGTGTATTTGCCACCACAGCACTCCTTTTTTGCCCTCAATGCCACCCGAGCGTTTAAGCGTTGTGGCAACGGAATAGTCCTGGCACGGGAAACCTCCCACCAAAATATCCGCGTCGGGAATATCACATACATCTACTGTGGCTATGTCGGAATTGGAATGACCCAACGCGCCGAAATTCCTGCAATAAATCATCGAAGCATCTTGCCGTTTTGTCGATGGCTCCCACTGGTTGCTCCACACCGTCTTAAAGCGGCTCGATGCGCGCTCCAGACCAATTCTAAAGCCTCCTACGCCGGCAAACAACTCAACTACGCGAACATCGTCATCTGATGTTTCAACCAATTCTTCCGGGAAAAGCGACAGTTGATGGCAAGATTTGCTATACGCTGCCAATGGCTCGCACAACACATTTTCAGCCAATTCAATATGCTCATTCATTTTGTTTTCTTTCAATAATTTGTTTAACGTAGTCAGCATTAAACCAATAACAATACTTATCGCAACAACCTCCGTTTGGATTCACCGCCTTAGATTTTTTGAATTGCGCCTTAGGACGTACATGATAATTTTTGTGGTCAACGATGCTCCAAAATGAGTTTGGCGAAATACTATTGGACAAAACAGCATGACGTATATTCTCCCAGTACTCTCTAGCAACCTCTAAATCCTTTGGAGGCATTGTCCAAAAGAATACCGAGTCCAATGCATACGATTGTTCAGTCACAAATCGCTCAGTTCTATTGTTATAAACAGTAATTTTCTCACCTTTAATAGGCTTGAAAATCACAAACATAAATCTGTTAGTGA
>CAZORI010000008.1:0-61646 GCA_964582335.1 uncultured Bacteroides sp. | reverse complement strand
AATTTATAATAATTATCATACAAATTCACTTTTACTTTTTATGAGTGATTCAGTAAATATCCGCGAGCTTAACAGCTTGGTAGCAAGCAAGAACGACCTCATTGGCATTATCACGCACGGCATGGACTCAACCATCGTGGGCCAAAAGCACCTGGTAGAGTCGCTGGTAATTTCTCTGCTCAGCAACGGACACGTGCTGCTCGAAGGCGTGCCAGGCCTGGCAAAGACATTGGCAATCAAGACTCTTGCCCAACTGATCGACGCTAAATACAGCCGCATACAATTCACGCCCGACCTCCTCCCCGCCGATGTGATAGGCACTATGATATACAGCGTGAAGGATGAGACCTTCAAAGTGAAGAAAGGCCCCATCTTCGCCAATTTCGTGCTCGCCGACGAAATCAACCGCGCTCCCGCTAAGGTGCAGTCGGCACTGCTCGAAGCCATGCAGGAGCGCCAGGTGACTATCGGCGACGAGACATTCCCTCTCGACGAGCCTTTCCTCGTGATGGCCACGCAAAACCCCATCGAGCAAGAAGGAACCTACCCGCTGCCTGAAGCACAGGTCGACCGCTTCCTTATGAAGGTTGTGATCGGATATCCCTCGCGCGATGAGGAGAAAATCATCATCCGCCAAAACATCAGCAACGAGCGCCGCCCGGCGAAAGCCCTGCTTAAGCCCAGCGAAATTATCGAGGCCCAGAAAATAGTTGAGCAAATCTACGTCGACGAGAAAATCGAGAAATACATCGTCGACCTCGTGTTCGCTACCCGCTTTCCGTCCGACTGCGGCCTTAAGGACCTGCAGAGCATGATTGCCTTCGGCGCTTCGCCTCGCGCATCAATCAGCCTGGCTCGCGCAGCTCGCGCCTACGCATTCATGCACCAGCGCGGCTACGTTGTCCCCGAAGACGTCATAGCCATCAGCCACGACGTGCTGCGCCACCGCATCGGCCTCACCTACGAAGCAGAAGCAAACAACATCTCCACCGACGAGATAATCACCGAAATACTCGATAAGGTGCAGGTGCCTTGATATTAGCCCACACAACATGGATGCCAACGAACTCTTAAAGAAAGTCAGGAAGATAGAGATTAAGAGCCACGAATTGTCGCAAAACATATTCGCTGGCGAGTATCACTCTACCTTCAAGGGACGTGGCATGACTTTTTCGGAAGTGCGCGAATATCAATACGGCGACGACATACGCGACATCGACTGGAACGTTACAGCACGCCACAACCATCCCTTCGTCAAGGTATACGAGGAGGAAAGGGAGCTCACTGTGATTCTACTGGTTGACGTGTCGGGCAGCCGCCTCTTTGGCGCCGTGGGCAACGACAAGCGCGAAATCATCACCGAAATCGCCGCCACCCTCGCTTTTTCGGCCTCACAGAACAACGACAAAATCGGTGCAATATTCTTCAGCGACAAGATTGAGAAGTTCATCCCGCCAAAAAAAGGACGAAAGCACATCTTGCTTGTAATCAGAGAATTGCTTGACTTTAAGCCTGAAAGCAACGGCACTAATATAGCCATGGCTGTGGAATACCTTGCCGATGCCATCAAACGGCACTGCACTGCATTCTTGATAAGCGACTTCATCGACAACAGCAACTACAAGCACGCGCTCACGATAGCACGCAACCGCCATGAGGTGATGGCATTGCAGGTATACGATAAGCGCGACTCAGTGCTGCCCAACGTTGGGCTGATGAGAGTGGCCGATTTGGAGACGGGCGCTACGCGATGGGCCGACACTTCGTCGGCTCGAACTCGCCAGGCCTACGGCAAATGGTGGTATCAGCGCCAGCTCAACATGATAGAGGTGCTTCGCAGCTGCCGCGTGGATTTTTCGTCGATTGCCACCGACGAGGACTACTCAAAAGCACTGCTCTCTCTGTTCAAGAATCGTCGCGGACATTGATTCAATCACAAATAATTTCCGTTTATAAGGCATGCGTCAATCATTTTTCAACATATTGGTTCTCATAGCATTGGCATGGTGCTCAAGCCCCGTGGCGGCAGCCAAGCCCGTGTCGATCAAGGCATCGGCCGACAGCACCACGCTGGTGATGGGCGACCGCGTCACCGTCAACGTCAACGTCGTCAAAGAAGGCGTGCTTTCCGGCTCGCTAATCGATTTGCCTCAAAGAAAGCAAGACTACTATGGAATGGAGATGGTTGAGGCTACGTCCGACACCACCGACTTGGGCAACGGAAGGCTTGAGGTCACATATCATCTGGTGTTTCAGGCTTTCGACCCGGCCGAACTGCTCACACTGCCCCCTTTCAGATACGCATCGGGAGGCGACACCATTGAGTCAGACATTCTCACATTCAAGGTTTACCCCGTAGAGCTTAGCCCGCAGCTTGGCGACCCCAACGACGTGGAAAATCTCACTATCCACCCGTCGGAAGGGCCACAGTCGATTCCGCGTCGCTGGTACGACGCAATTCCCAACTGGTGGCTATGGGTGCTGATCGCAATTGCTCTGATCGCGCTTGGGGTTGTATTGTACAGGCTCTACCGCAAAAACGGCAAAGCGCTCTTCACCAAGCCGAAGCCGGTGCCTCCCTACGAGCTCGCCATGCAACGCCTGTCGGAGCTCAAGGACCGCAAGCTGCTTGAAAAGGGCCAGACCAAGGTTTACTACACCGACCTCATCGACATCATGCGCAACTACCTCGACGGCCGATTCGGCATCAACGCCATGGAGATGCCTTCGAGCGAGATTCTGCGCCGGCTCAGGAGCAACAAAGAGACGCATTTGTCGGCAGCCCAAATTGAGCAAGTGCTTAAGCTCGCCGACATAGTGAAATTCGCTGCGGCCAACCCTACAGCCCAAGAAGGCCAAAGCACGTTAAATGCCATTACGCAATTCCTCGAGGACACGAAGCCTGCTCCTCAACCTGAAGAAACAACTACCACTAACAAATAATAATCATGCAATTTGCACACCCGTCATACCTGTGGCTGCTACTTGGATTGATTCCACTGATTGTGTGGTATGTGTTCAAAGAGAAGAACTCTCGCCCATCGATGGCGATTTCCACTTTGAGCCCATTCGCGTCATTGGGCACTCCTTGGAGAGAATATGTGAGGCACTTCTTGTTTTTGCTGAGGCTCGGGGTGATCAGCTGCCTCATAGTGGTGCTTGCTCGCCCACAGACAAGGGACAGCTGGCAAACCACCTCGACCGAGGGCACAGACATCATGATTGCCATGGACGTGTCCACCTCGATGCTGGCCATGGACTTCAAGCCCAATCGCCTGGAAGCCGCCAAGGCCGTGGCATCGGAATTCGTGTCGGGACGAGAGAGCGACAACATGGGCATCGTGATATTCGCCGGCGAAAGCCTCACGGGCCTGCCAATGACTGTGGACCGCGGCATGCTGCTCAATTACATAAATGAGATTGGCACCAACCTGCTTCCCGACGGCACAGCCATCGGCGATGGCATAGCCACCGCCCTCAACCGCATCAAGGAAGGCAAGGCCAAAAGCCGCAGCATTATACTGCTCACCGACGGATCGAACAACACCGGCGTAGTGGCTCCTATCTCTGCCGCCGAAGTGGCAAAGGAACTCGACACGCGCATCTACACTATCGGCATCGGCACTAACGGCACAGCCGAATTCCCGGTTATGGGCCCCTACGGGCCTCAGACAATCACTCAGCAAGTGGTAATCGACGAAAATACGCTCAGGCAAATAGCCAACCTCACCAACGGCAAATACTTCAGGGCAACCAACGAAAACGTGCTTCGTGAGGTGTTTGACGAGATTGATTCGCTCGAAAAGACACGCATGGACGTGCGCCACTTCTCACATGCCGAAGACAACTATATGCTATGGGCATGCCTGGCATTCCTCTTGTTCGCCATTGAGCTGATCCTCAGATACACGGTGAATAGATCGATTCCATAACCGCAATGCGCTCGCAGCGCATCCATCTATAAACGACACAATAAGTAACGACATCAAATATGTTCGATTTCGCATATCCTTTACTTTTATCCCTCTTCGGAGTGCTGATATTGATTGGGCTGCTGTATTGGTGGGCTCAGGCTGCCCGCGCAAGCAAGCTCAAGCGATTTGGACAGCTGAGGGCGCTGGAGCATCTTATGCCTGATGCCTCGCGCTACAAGCCGCGCATCAAGATTGCCCTGCAGCTGCTTGCCCTCGCCGCAATCATAATAGTGCTTGCCCGCCCGCGCGCTGGCGAGAAGGTGCCTCAGCAATCACGACTTGAGGGCATAGAGATCATGATAGCATTCGACGTGTCAAACTCCATGCTGGCCTCGTCCAACGACGATCCTTCGGGCATAAGCCGCCTCGACCGCGCCCGCCTGCTGCTCGAAAAGCTGCTCGGGCGCCTCAACAACGACAAAGTGGGCTTAGTGGTGTTTGCCGGCGAAGCAAAGACTGTAATGCCGCTCACCACCGACTACTACACAGCGAAAATGTTTCTCAATGAGTTGTCGCCAAGCATGGTGACAATGCAGGGCACGGCCATTACCGATGCCATTAACATGTCGGCCAACGCATTCAGCAAAAACGATGAGGTGCACAAAGCCATCATCCTTATCACCGATGCGGAAAACCACGAAGGAGATGCGCTGGAGGCCGCTAAGGCAGCCGCCGAAAAGGGCATACAAATTGATGTTATAGGCGTGGGCACCGCCAAGGGCGTGCCTATCCCCATCAATGCCACTGGCACCGACTATCTGCGCGACAAGGACAATCAGGTTGTGCTTACGGCATTCGACGCAGAGGCTGCCGAGAAGATTGCGAAGGCCGCCGATGGCATTTTCGTCAACGGCTCGTCGAACAAAGCGCTCGACACATTGGTGGAAAGCCTCGACTCTGTCGACAAAACTGAGTTCAAGAAAGTGCAGTACAAGGCCAGCGCCGAGCAGTTCCCCACATTCACGTGGCTCGCCCTCGTACTCGTGCTCGTCGACCTTTTCGTGCTCGACCGCAAGATCAGCTGGCTAAAAGACGTCAACCTTTTCACAAAGCCCAAAGCCAACAAATAGAAATCTACCACTCTCCCCATATAATTACGATATCCTGCTATGAGATTTATCACGAAATATCTTAGATTGGCATTGATGCTGATTGCATGCTCAGGATCAGTGCTGTCGGCATGCGCTTACGAGTCGACTAAGGCCGAGCGCAACTACGTGCACGACGGCAACAAGGCATACAAAGACGGCAACTATGCTAAGGCGCTCGACTATTACAACAAGGCGCTCATGGCGTCGCCCGGCTCTGAATTTGCCGCATTCAACCGCGCCACTGCTCTGTCGAAGCTAAGCTCCACGCCCGAAGACTCGACGTTCCGGGAGGCCGTGACTATATATGAAAACCTGGGTCAAGCAGCATCAAACACGATGATAAAGGAAAAAGCGAATTTCAACCTTGGAAACATGGCTTTTCAGCGGCAGGATTATCCCACAAGCATTGAGTTCTACAAGGAAACGCTTCGCATAAATCCATCCAACACTCGCGCTCGCGAAAACCTGCGCGTGGCACAACTGAAGCTGCCGCCGCAGGATGAAAACGAAAACCAGCAGGACCAGCAAGAGCAACAGCAGGACCAGCAACAAGATCAGCAGGACCAACAAGATCAGCAGCAGCAAGAGCAGCAGCAACAGCCCGAGCTCAGCAACAACGCTGAGCAGATACTGCAGACCATGCAGAACAGAGAGAACCAGACCCGGGAAAAAACCAAGGACGTAGAGGTGCCTACCGGACAACGCACTACCGACAAGCCCTGGTAGCATCGCGTAATTAAACGACAGCCGCTTCCAAATTGAGATGTATATGAATAGAAATCGTTTCACTATATTGGCAGTAATGGTCATGTGCGCAATTATGGCCTTTGCCGACTCGAGTTTTTCGCTTCTGCCGCCGCGCACGGCTGTGCAAGGCCAGAAATTCTCAATCACATTCCGCCTCACCGACGGCCAAGGCTCCACGCCGGCCGCCCCTGAAATACCCAACTGCAAACTGCTGTTCGGTCCATCGCTCACCACAATGTCGTCTACCCAAATCATCAATGGGCAGATGACGTCGTCGTCAAACAGCGACTATACATTCACATATCTCGCTGAAAAGGAAGGAACCGTCACCATTCCCGCTGTGAGCGTGTCGGTAGCTGGCAAGCAGCTCTCATCGCAGGCGCACACATTAATAATCCTTCCACCCGACCAAAATGCCACGCAGCAACCCGGCGCTCAGCAGCCGTCGCAAGGCGCGCAACAATCGCCAAAAGAGTCGAAAATCGACCCCAGCGATATGTTTGTGCGCATTTCGCTCAACAAGTCGTCGGTCTACGAACAGGAAGCCGTCGTCGTGAGCGTCAAAGTGTACACCCGCTATGAAATCAGCTCGTTCGCAATTTCGGCCCAGCCTACGTTCGAAGGCTTCCTCTCGGAAGAGCTCGACGTGCCATCAGGCACTGAGCTTGAGCACTACAATGGCAAGAACTACTACACCGCATATCTAAAAAGGTGCATTGTGTACCCGCAAAAGTCGGGCCAACTCACCATCACGTCGGGCAAATACAATGTAACGCTCGTCGATTACGAGCTGGTGAGCAACGGATTCTTCCAGACTCGCCGCCCAATAGAGAAGCAAGTGGTGACGGAGTCGAACAATGCCCACGTCAACGTAAAGGCACTCCCCACCCCTGCTCCGGCCGGATACACAGGCGCTGTCGGCAATTTCACCGCATCAGTCAAGATGAATCCCACCGAACTGCGCACCAACGAGGCTGCTTCGTATATATACACTGTGGAAGGCACCGGCAACATTAAATACCTCAAAACCCCTACCCTCGACCTTCCGGCCGGCATCGACCAGTACACTCCGAAGACTGACATCAAGGCCAGCTTCACCGGCAACGACATGCGCGGCACCTACTCAGTCAACTACACCCTTGTGCCGCAAGAGCCCGGCAAATTCGAGATACCGGCATCGAAATTCTCGTATTTCAGCCCATCCGACAAGGAATACCACACAATCGACTTGCAAGGCTTCGACATAAAGGTTGCCCAGGGAGCCACCACGTCCACCGTAACTGAGCAGAAGTCAATAGCGAAGGGCATGACCGACATCCTTCACATAAAGGCTTCGCACAACACGCTCACCAAGCAGCCGCAATACGTGTTCCACTCGCTCAGCTACTGGCTGCTCTACATTGGCTGCGCCGTGCTTCTAATCGCCTTGATAGTGGCTTACCGCCGACAATTGCGCCTCAATGCCGACATACGCGGGCGCAAGCTGGCAAAAGCCAACAGCAAAGCCACAAAGCGCCTGAAGGCAGCTCGCCTTGCCATGGAGAGCAACGAATCAGAGCGATTCTACGCCGAAATGAACAAGGCCATATGGGGATACCTCAGCGACAAGCTCGACATTCCGGCTTCGCAATTGATCAGAGACAACATCGGAGCCAAGCTAAGCGACTACGGCCTTGACAAAGACAACGTAGACAACATAATTTCTATTCTTGACGAATGCGAGATGGCTCGCTTCACGCCGCAACACTCACACCTGGAGATGTCGCAAGTATATAGCAAAGCCGCCCAGGCTATCAAATCAATCGAGAACGTAAAACGCTGATTATGAAGCAGACAATATTCATATTCATTGCCATCGTTATGGCGAGCCTTTCGGCAAAGGCCGACTCTCTGGCCCAACAAGCCGACTCGGCCTATAATCATGAGGACTTCGCCCAGGCTGTGCGCCTCTACCACCAGGCCATGACAGAAGAAGGCATTTCGCCTGAACTATACTACAATCTTGGCAATTCCTACTACCGCATTGGCAAGCTTGGGCAAGCCGTGATTTACTACGAGCGTGCCCTCAAGCTCGACCCTTCGTTTGCGGATGCCCGCACTAATCTGCAGTTCGTCAATACAAAAATCATTGACAAGCCCGAGGACGACAGCACATTTCTCGACAACCTACACCGCAGCATCAGCAATATAATCGACCCAAATGCATGGGCATGGACAGCATTCTGCTTATTCGTGCTCCTGCTCGTATGCATTGGCCTGTATGCATTCTCCCCCAGCGTCAACATCCGCAAGCTCGGATTCTTTGGCGGATTCGTTGTGCTATTAGTGTTCATATACTCGCTTGTGATCGCAGCCCAGACAGCCAACGCCGCCCAGGACCACAAATACGCGGTGATAATAGTGCCGACGAGCAACATGGGCACCGCACCCGGCACGGCGCGCACCGACAAGAACTCAAAAATCATACCTATCCACGAAGGCACTGTGGTGGAAATCGTCGACTCGCTCGTTTTGCCCGGCGAAGCCTCATCACCGCTTTGGTACGATGTCAAAATCAACAATTCCACTCGCGCATGGGTGCGGAGCGCCGACGTTGAGAAAATTTGACACGCCGATATTTGCTCAGAATCATTTGTCAACCAAATGATTGCGCCTCATTCTCGCAAATTTTGTGTTATAAAACATAATTTTTTTTACTTGGAAAGTTTGGTTATCTCAAAAACATGACCTAACTTTATAACCCGAAAAGACAAAACTACAAAACAACCATAAAAAACTAAAAACAATTCATACCGACATGAGCAAGACAATCACCTTCAATGAGCTTCGCCGTCTCAAAGACAGTTTGCCCGACGGGTCGATGCACAAAATTGCTGACAAACTCAACCTAACAGTTCAGACTGTTCGCAACTATTTTGGCGGAAGCAACTACGATTCAGGTCGCAACTGTGGCTTCCACATCGAGCCCGGCCCCGACGGCGGCATCGTTGTCCTTGACGACCCCACAATATACGACATGGCTGTTGAGATTTTGGAGGAAGCCAACAAGGAGGCATAACACATAGCATCCTCTCACGAAACAAGCCCGTCGCTGCACGGGCTTGTTCATTATCGCCACATTAAGTATCACTCATAGGAATTGCCATGACACAAGAGCGCTTTATCACCGTAGCAATACACACTTACGACAAGGCCCTGGCCCTGCGCTCGCTTCTCGAGCGCGAGGGCGTAGAAGTACAGTTTCGCAATGTCAACATCGAGCAGCCTGTCGTATCATCGGGCATACGTGTGCGCATACGCGAAAAAGATTTGCCATTGGCTCTCCGCATCATCGAAAACCGTGAGATTTTCTCCGACCCCATAGTCCCTGTGCGCCAAGGCAACCCGTCCTTGCCTGTGCTCGTGCCAGTCGACTTCAGCGAGAATTCAATGCTTGCAGCCACTACAGCGTTCGAAATCGCTTACAACCATGGCTCGCGCATTCAATTGCTGCATACATACATCGACCCTTACATTGCCGGGAGCATGCAGCTCTCCGACAGCCTTACCTACGAGCTGGCCGATGCCGGCGCACGCGCTAAGATCGCAAACGCCTCCGAAGCGCAAATGCGCCATTTTGCAGCACGCCTTCGCGACAAAATAAAGAGTGGCGAGCTCCCTCCTGTGAAATTCGACACGCATGTGATGGAGGGCGTCCCCGAAGATGCCATCAACGAATACACTAAGACCAACAATCCCTTCATTATAGTAATGGGCACGCGCAACGCCAAGCGCAAAGAGCTCGACCTGATTGGGTCGGTCACGGCCGAAGTGCTCGACAAATGTCGCTTTGCCGTGCTGGCTCTCCCCGAGCCGCCAGCCCACAACAAGGCTGACTTCAAAGTGGAAAACGTGCTTTTCTTCAGCAATATCGAGCAGGAAGACATCCTGGCCATCGACGCGCTGTATCGCATATTCCCCAAGGCAAAAGCGCGTGTGTCGATAGTGAGCTTGCCCGGAAAGAAGAGTAGATTCATACGCAACACAGCCCAAGCCACGGCCGCAATAAGAGAATACTGCACACAAAACTTCAAAAACTACACATTCGTCACTGACTACATCGACATCGAGCACCCCGCCGACGAATTCAAGCGCCTCAACGACAAAGAGAATTTCGACTTGATTGTAGTGCCTAACAAGAAAAAAAATGTTTTCTCGCGACTCTTCAGCCCATCGCTCCCTCACAAGATGCTTTATGCTTCGGACATCCCCACGCTCGTGATTCCTGTATAATTTTTTGCAATATAGCTAACTATCTCACAATCATCATTGTTACACAAAAGCGATTTTTCCGTACAACAATCACATTGATTTTTTAAATACAATGATTCGTAAATGTTTACCAACGCAATCTACAGCATCACTTTAATGCTAATCAGCAAACATCCTCATTTCAACGCATTACAAAACTTTTTAAATTCCAAATATTTTTTCGATTTGATTTAAAGAATTTTCATATTAAATTTGCACTGTTTTCCGAATCCCTCGTTCGGCAGCCATCATTAATCCATGTCAGACAAGAACCACATACAACTATGGGACGAGTGCCGCCAAATCATACGCGATAATCTCCCGGCAGAGCAGTACGACCATTGGTTCAAGGACATTGAGTCATATTCTTTTGACGGCAATGCCTTGGTTTTGGCCGTGCCTACTGTGTTTTTTGTCGAAATGCTCGAAGAGCGATACATCAAGTTGCTGGGCTCGGCCATACGCCGCGTCTATGGCCAAGATGTGAAGCTGACATATCGCTACTATCAAGTGAAGGACGCGCCCGAGACAGCAGTCAACATTGGCAGCACGAATCCGTCGAGCACCATCCTGGAACAGCGTAAGGCTCAGCCAGCAAACCCCTTTAAGGCAAGCCCCGAGAAAGACATTGATCCACAACTGAATCCGCGCTACACCTTCGAGAATTACTGTAAGGGAGAGAGCAACAAAGTGGCAGTGGCGATAGCCGAATCCGTGGCCGAGCACAACCTCACGTTCAATCCGCTATTCGTATACGGAAACACAGGCGTGGGCAAGACGCACCTGATTCAGGCCATAGGCGTGCGCATAAAGGAAAAGAACCCTCACGCAAGGGTGCTTTACGTCACGGCCCGACTGTTTGAAAGCCAGTACACAGCTGCCGTGGCCAGCAAAAGCACCAACGGATTTTTCCACTTCTACCAAGGAATCGACACATTGATTGTGGACGACGTGCAGGACCTGCATGGCAAGCCTGGCACGCAAAACACCTTCTTCCACATATTCAACCACCTGCACCAGAACAACAAGCAAATAATACTGTCGAGCGACTGCGCCCCATCTACCATGGAGGGCTTTGAGTCGCGGCTGCTTTCCCGCTTCAAATGGGGCATGTCGGCCGAACTGTTCCAGCCCGACCTCGAGTTGCGGCGCAAGGTGCTGATATGCAAGGCTGAGCAAAACGGCCTCGACATACCCATCGACGTAATCGATTACATAGCCGCTTCTGTCACCGATAGCATCCGCGAACTTGAAGGAATCGTGGTGTCGCTCATTGGCCACGCCACCGTGTCGGGGCGCGACATATCCATGGATTTGGCACGCGAGGTGGTGGGAAGAGCTGTGAAAATCAACAAAAAGCCCATCAACTTCGAGATAATCACAGAAGCCGTGTGCTCGTATTATGGCATCGATGTGGACTTGCTATTCACCAAGACGCGCCGCCGGGAAGTGTCGGATGCGCGACAGGTGGTGATGTACCTGGCAAAGACCATGGCTAAGATGCCGCTCGTGGACATAGGCCGAAAGCTCGACCGCACACACGCCACAGTCAATTACGCGTGCAAAACGATTGAGGAGCGCATGCCAATTGAAAAGCAACTCAATTCCGACCTCACATCAATCCAGCAAACCATTCTTAGTTAACCAGCCTTACCGTATGCACGCGCCACCATCTGCCTGCAAACCGCTGCATATCCCAATTTTGCCAACCAAAATCAACAATTGACGCATTTCAATGCGAATTTTAGTGGGAAAAAGCGTAACTTTGCAACATACAACTTTTTCAGAGTATGTCCACTATTATTAAATACACCAACGTAGAGCTGCGCCGCCAAGAGCTGACTGTGCTCAAGGATGTAAATCTCGAAATAGCCACCGGCGATTTCGTGTTCCTGATCGGAAGGGTCGGTTCAGGCAAAAGCACCCTGCTTAAATCATTCTACGCCGACACCCCCATTGCCGAGGGCTGCGCCGAGGTGATGGGCTACGACCTCACCCGCATCAAGCGCAAGCAAGTGCCGTACCTGCGCCGAAAGATTGGCTTCGTGTTCCAGGACTTCAAATTGCTGAGCGACCGCAATGTGCAGTCGAACCTCGACTTCGTGCTCCGCGCCACTGGCTGGGAGTCAATCGCCGAGCGAGAAGAGCGAATAGAGCAAGTGCTTAAGACTGTGGGAATGGAAAAGAAATACTACAAAATGCCCCACGAGCTGTCGGGAGGCGAGCAGCAGCGCATTGCAATAGCGCGCGCACTGCTAAATCGCCCCTCGCTGATACTCGCCGACGAGCCCACCGGCAACCTCGACCCCGAGACGGGCGACCACATCATGAACACCTTGCACGACATATCGGCCAAAGGCACCACCGTGATAATAGCCACGCACAATCTTGGCTTCGTGAAGAAATACCCCGCTATCGTGCTCTCGTGCAGCGGCAAAAAAGTTGAAAAATTATATTCTTAATCAATATAATCTCGTATAATTCCAACATGCTCCTAAAAAATCTCTGCGCGGCTCTGCTCGCTGCATCTTGCTCATTTATCGCAAATGCCGAAGTCACTCTTGGCTTTGATGGCGAAGAAGCCGCATCCGTAGGCATATACGTCAAGGACTTAGCCACCGGTGAGGTTATTGCCGAAAACGACGCTCTGCGCTCAATGATACCAGCCAGCATCATGAAATCAGTCACCGGCGCTGCCGCCATTACGGCGCTTGGCCCCGACTTCAGATTCAGCACCCCCGTGTATCTCTATGGCAAGCAAGGCTCCGACAAATCGCATTGGGAAGGCAACCTTGTGATTGAGTCGAGCGGCGACCCCACAATCGACAGCGACCAATTCAAGACACGCAAGCCCATGGCCGACGAGATTGTGGCAGCGCTTGCAACCAAAGGCATCAAAAGCATATCGGGCGACATTGTGATACGCCAGCCGCAGCCGCAGCAGGGCTGCATCTCGGAATGGGAAATCGAAGATGTAGCTTGGGCTTACGGAGCCGGATGGTACGGATTCAACTTCCTCGACAACTCTTTCAGCCTGCGCCCCTCCACAAAGGTTACTTCGCCCCACGTGCCCGACCTCAGCGTAAAGCTCATCAAGGACAGCGGGGGCACCGACTTGGTGAGAGGCATCAACAGCAACACGCTGTATGTGTACAGCTCCGACCCGCAGAACCCCAAATGGGTGACTGAATCGACAATGCCCGACCCGGCCGCCGTGTTCAAGTCGTTGCTTGCCGACAAAATGCGCGAGTCAGGAATCACGCTGCAAGGCAAATCGACGAGCGACGCAAGCGAACGCATGCTCGTGTGCGAGCACTTGTCGGCATCGTTGAGAGAGATTCTGCGCGAGACGCTCTACGTAAGCCACAATCTCTTCGCCGAAGGCCTGTTGCGCGCACTTGCTCCCGGCGACACACGCAAAGAGGCCATAAAGCGCGACCGCGAGACGCTGAAGTCGATTGGAGTGAACACTGACTACAACAATATCATCGACGGCAGCGGCCTGGCCCGCAGCAACCGCGTGCAACCCATATTCATGTCGCAGATGCTCGAGTCGATGGCCTCAAGCAAATATGCCGACGAATATGTGTCGACCTTCCCGCTCGTTGGCAAAAACGGCACCGTGAAGCGCCTGCTGGCCAAGACAAGGCTCGACGGCAAGCTCGCGCTCAAGAGCGGCTCAATGAACGCCGTGCAGTGCTTTGCCGGATACAAGCTCGGAGCCGACGGCAAGCCCACTCACACAGTGGTAATCATGGTAAACGCATTCTATTGCGAGCACGCCAAATTGCGCAAGGGAATAGAAGACTTCCTGCTGTCAACATTCAAAGAAACCGACGAAAACCAATAATGTCCCACTTCATCATACACTTATGAATAAGAATCTTGCTCCGGGCTCGCTTTGCATACATGGAGGATACCGCCCCAAGAACGGCGAGCCTATGGAATTGCCCATAATACAAAGCACCACCTTCAAATACGACAATAGCGAAGAGATGGCGCTCCTCTTCGACCTGAAGAAAGACGGATATTTCTACACGCGCTTAGCCAATCCCACCAACGACATGGTGGCCAAGAAGATATGCGCGCTCGAAGGCGGCGCCGGCGCAATGCTCACAAGCAGCGGACAGGCTGCCAATTTCTATGCCGTGTTCAACATTGCGCAAGCAGGCGACCACATTGTGGCAAGCACTGAAATATACGGCGGGACATACAACCTCTTCAACGTGACGATGCGCAAGCTCGGCATCGAATGCACATTCGTCAGCCAAGACGCAAGCGACGAAGAGATACAGGCCGCCTTCCGGCCAAATACCAAAGCTCTTTTTGGCGAGACAATCAGCAATCCAGGATGCAAGGTACTCGACATCGAGCGCTTCGCCGAAATAGCCCATCGCAACGGAGTGCCTCTCATCGTCGACAACACGTTTGCCACACCCGTGAATTGCCGTCCGTTTGAATGGGGATGCGATATCGTAACGCACTCCACTACGAAATATATGGACGGACACGCCACCCAAGTGGGCGGCTGCGTAGTCGACAGCGGCAACTTCGACTGGGAAGCACACGCCGACAAGTACCCCGGACTGTGCCAGCCCGACGAGTCGTACCATGGCCTCACCTACACAAAGGCGTTCGGCAAGATGGCTTATACCACCAAGCTCGTGGCACAGCTGATGCGCGACCTCGGGTCAATCCCTGCCCCGCAGAATTCATTCCTGCTCAACCTCGGCCTTGAGACGCTGCATCTGCGCATGGCGCAGCACTGCAAAAACGCCATGGCTGCAGCCACATGGCTGAGCAACGATCCTCGCGTGGCCTGGGTCAACTACAGCGGGCTCCCCAATGACAAGAGCCATCCCTTGCATGAGAAGTACCTGCCTAATGGGGGCTGCGGCGTAATCGCTTTCGGGCTGAAAGGCGACCGAGACACTGCCATCAAGTTCATGGACTCGCTTGAAATGATCAACATAGCCACGCATGTGGCCGACTCTCGCTCGTGCGTGCTTCATCCTGCGAGCCACACGCATCGCCAGCTGAGCGAAGAGCAATTGGCCGAGGCCGGGATTGCATCCGACCTGATTCGCCTGTCGTGTGGCATTGAGGACACCGACGATATCATCGCCGACCTCTCACAAGCGCTCGACAAAGTGCTCCCCCTACAAGAGCCGGAGCCCTCAGAGAACTCAGCCACCCACCATTTTGCCACTGAAATTGCCGCCGACACAGTGCGCATAGAGGATGTGGCCACGCAAAAAGATGCCAAGGATTTCAGCCGCATGTTCACCATCAACGACAAATACCGCTACGTGCGCGACCTCTTCGGTGGCAGCCAAGCCGATTTCGACAAGGCCATTGCTGCAATTGAAGAATTCACCTCCCTTAGCGACGCTTACTCCTACTTCCTCGACGAACTTGCCTGGGACCCCGACGACGAGACCACTGCCGAATTCCTGAACCTTGTGGCAAAGCACTTTAATTCAGCCAACTAAATGAGCGGCAAACTCTACATAGTGCCAACTCCCGTAGGCAACCTCGCCGACATGTCGCCTCGAGCCATCGATACGCTCAAGCATGCCAATCTGATTTTGGCCGAGGACACGCGCACAAGCGCCGTGCTGATGCAAAAATTCGGAATCAGCACGCCCATGGCCAGCCATCACAAATACAATGAGCACGACACAGTGGCGGGGCTAATCGAGCGAATCAAGGGCGGCGAGACAATTGCATTGGTGTCCGACGCCGGCACTCCTGGCATATCCGACCCTGGATTTATGCTGTCGAGAGAATGCCGTCGCAACGGCATACCGGTGGAGACGCTGCCTGGCCCGACGGCCTTTGTCCCGGCGCTCGTCAATTCGGGGCTGCCGTGCGACAGGTTTGTGTTCGAGGGCTTTCTGCCTCCTAAGAAAGGACGCGCCACGCGCCTGAAGCTGCTGGCCGATGACGAGCGCACGTTTGTGCTATACGAATCGCCCTTGCGCTTGGTGAAAACTCTTGAGCAATTGATTGAGTTCTGTGGTCCGGAGCGCGAGGCCTCTGTGTCGCGCGAAATATCGAAAATGCACGACACTACGCATAGAGGCTCTTTAAAAGAACTTTTTGATTATTTTTCCGTAAACCAACCAAGAGGAGAAATTGTTATAGTGGTGAGCGGGAATATTGACGCAACTCCCAAAATTCACGTAAACAAATACAAACACTAACGTCCTAACTACTTATCCCAAGGAAAGATGAAAAAGTCTCTTATTTTTTTAAGCGCCGCAATCTGCTTATTTGGCTGCACTGACAAGAAGTCGCAAGAAGAAGCAGCTAATGCCAAGGCTCTGGCAGCCGCCACGCACGAAGAACTGGTGCAAGCCGTTCAGGAACGCGACCAACTACTCGACATCGTAAACGAAATCGTATCCACGACATCTGAAATCAAGAACGCCGAGAACATCGTTTCGATCAACAACAACACAGCCGAAGGGAAAACATCGCAGGTGCAGGCTGTAAACGACCTTAAAGCCATACAGGCAACCCTCGCTGATCGCCAGTCGCGCCTTGATGAATTAGAGCAGACAATTAAAAAATCCAAATCGAGCAACGCTAAGATGCTGTCGACCATACAGAGCCTCAAGAACCAACTCGCGCAGCAGAGCGAGGAGATAAGCTCGCTCACCAGCCGCCTGTCAGCGGCCAACGAGCACATCTCGAAGCTCGACAATCAAGTTGACTCGCTCAGCACCGAAGTGCGCGCAGCAAATATCGAAAAAGAGACAGCACAGCAAGAAGCAGTGCGCCAGGAAGACCTCGCAAACGCATGCTACATTGCCATTGGCAGCAAGAAGGAGCTCAAGGAGCACAACATCATCGAGGGAGGCGGCTTCCTGCGCAAGGAGAAAATCCTTCCCTCCGATTTCGACAAGAGCTTCTTCACCCAGGCTGATCGTCGCACGCTTTCCACCATTCCTTGCCACTCGTCAAAAGCAAAAATCGTGAGCAAGAACCAGCCGGAAGGCTCATACGAGATTGTTGACGATAATGGCCAGAAAGTAATCAGAATCCTCAATCCGGGCCAATTCTGGAACACGTCCAACTATCTTGTAATCCAAATCGATTGATGATTTTAGTTGCCCCTGACAAATACAAAGGCACATTGTCGGCCAGGCGCGCCTCAGCAATTATAGCTGAGGCCCTGGCCGACAATTTTTGCATGCTCGCGCCCATGGCCGACGGCGGAGAAGGCACGGCTGCCGCTCTTGCCCAGGGACCGGGCTGGGACCAGCACGATTGCTACTACGCGCACCGCCCGTCGCGGACGGCTGTCATCGACAGCAGCGCAGTGATAGGGCTCGACGCATTCGGCCATTGCGACATACTCAAAGCGTCGTCGGCAGCCCTGGGAATCAAAGTGCGAGAGATATTGAAATCGGGATGCGAAAAAGTCATCATCGGCATTGGTGGCACCGGATGCTGCGATGCCGGCATTGGCTTCCTTGAAGGCCTCGGTCTCGACAAATACACTGCATACCGGCATAGCATCGTTGGCCTTAGCGACGTGGCTGTGCCCTTGCTTCCGCCCGATGACATCAGCGACTGCGACGCCGCCTCATATCCCTCCGCGCTGATGTTCGCTCCGCAAAAGGGCGCATTGCCATGCGACATCCCGGTGCTGCGCAGCCGACTGCTGAGCGCTGTGCAGGAATACTCCCATGGACGGTCGAGCATATACGACGGCGCCGGTGGGGGCCTGGGATTTGCAATAGCCACGGCCATAGGCGCGCCATGCCATGCCGGCGCGCAATATGTGCTCGACCATTATGACATAGAGTGGGATGATGTGACGCTTGTGATTACCGGCGAGGGGAAAATCGACAAGCAGACATCTCAGGGAAAGGTTGTCGACACGATAGCGCGCAATGCGGCCATGCGCGGCATCCCCTGCGTGGCCATTGGCGGCACCGTGACGCTCACGCCGCAAGAATGCGGTAGCCTATCCTACCGCGTAGTCGATTCATCGGAATTCATGCCCGATTTGCCCCTCAATCCCGACACGGCAGCTAAGCGGCTGTCGGCAGCGGCCCACTCATTGCGAGAAATCATCACATAAATTTGTCACATATCTTATTTTTTCATAATTTTGCCAAGCGATTATCATAATCTCAAACCATGAAATCAAAAATCATTGCATTAATCTCTCTCTTTGCCTTGTCAGCATCGGCAAGCATCACCTCAATGGCGCAACACCAAGCCGCCGACGGTGCGTGGTGCTGGTTTGCTGATCCACGGGCCATGCATTTCGCCACCACAGATGGCCGCATCGACGCAACGTATGTTGGATATATCGACAATCACGGCAATATTAAAGCTACACAATATGATTTCGCCAACCGTGAGCAGACCGAGGTGCTCGTGCGCAGCTATTTCCAACCCGACGATCACGACAACCCAACATTCTTGGCTCTCCCCGACGGACGCATCATAATCTTCTACTCGCGCCACACCGACGAGCCGTGCTTCTACTACCGCATTTCTCAAAAGCCCGGCGACATCACCACCCTTGGCCCGGAGCATAGGCTCGCTACAGCCGACAACACCACCTACCCTTCACCCTTCATCCTTTCGTCTGATCCCGACCACATCTACCTTTGCTGGCGAGGCATAAATTGGCATCCCACAATCGGGCGCCTCACCATGCCCGACGCCAACGATGAAATGGCGTTCGACAAGGGTCCTTACCAAATTGTACAGTCGACGGGCGCACGCCCTTACGCAAAATACGCAAGCAACGGCCGCGACCGCATATATCTGGCATACACCACCGGACATCCCGACAACGAAATGCCCAACTGGCTGTATTGCAACTATATCGACATTCCGTCGCTCACCTTGCGCGACATCGACGGCAACACACTTTCTGAAATCGGCGGAAAGCCGTTTGCCGTGTACAAGACGCAAGAATACCTGGAGGCATACCCAGCTACGGTGGTTGACGCGCCCAATTGCCGCGACTGGCTATCGCAGATAGCAATCGACAAGGCTGGCAACCCAACGATAGCGATGACACGCATCAGCGACGACAAGAAAAGCCACAATTATTACCTTGCTCGCCGCATTGATGGCAAATGGCGCATCAACCACATCGCATATGCAGGAGGCCACTTTCACCAATCGCCCGAAATAGAGCACTGCTATTCGGGTGGCATGTCGATCGACTCTTCCGACCCAAATGTGGTGTACTGCTCTGTCCCGGTAGATAATGTCTACGAAATCGTCAAATACCGCGTTGACAACAATGGCGAAATAAAAGAGAAAAAGCCAATAACGTCAAATTCCAGGCTCAATAATTCTCGCCCTTACAGCATACCTGGCAGCGAAGGCTCGGCCCTGCGCATGGGATGGATGAATGGCAACTACTACGACTGGATTGTGAGCAAAGACCGTCCGGAAGGCTTTCCAACGAAAATAATTGTCGACTTCGAAGGCTTCGACACAAAGCCTCTGCCACAGCTCGACGGCGCCAAGTTCAGCCCCGACCAGGATTTTGAGTACACTGTGACAATAAATCCCGCTAAAGGAGGCAAGATGATCGACCTGGGCTCTCTCTCTTACTGGATTGACGCTAAGACGCTCAAGCCGGAGATACGCTACAAAAAGAATACGTACCGCAGCTCGAACATCCTTGCCAATAGCGACAATTGGCGCGTTGAGCCGCGTGGCACAAACGGCCGCTGGTATGAGCCCGTCGTGCCCGAAGCGGCTACAATCACTCTGCGGTACAGCCAAGGCACGCTCAGCACATACATCGACGGGGCTCTCGACCAGAAGGTGAAGCTTGAAGACATAAAGCGCGACCAAGCTGTATTCAACGTCAACAATCCCGACTACAAGCTCAGCCCTTACACCGGCATGACTCGCCGACACTGGATTGACGCAGCTACATACATGCTCGGCGGCGCCTTCAATTACGTATCGTCGCTCGACGACCCTATGTACTTCCCCAAGCAGCTCGACAAGACTTATCCTCGCGACAACGGAGCTGTGCCGGTGGCGAAGCTCGAAGGCCTTGCGCGCACTCTGTTCCTCGCCGCCCCTCTGCTGCGAGAAAATCCTGACCTTGAGCTCAACGGCATAAAGGTGGCCGACTACTACAACCACCAGATTAAGAACCTTGTGAAAGAGGGCTCGACGAGCTATATCCCACACCGCACGGGCGGCCCAAGCCAAACGCTGCTCGAGCTCGGCTCGATTTGCGTATCGCTGAAGATAGCCCAGCATTGTCTTTGGGACACATACACCCAGGCAGAAAAAGACGACCTTGCCTCCCTCTTCCTTAGCTATGGCGAAGGCCCGACGATTGGCAGCAACTGGCAATTCTTCAATGCCTTCATCATGTCGTTTCTTAACGACCAAGGCTACCATGTGAATGAAGAATACCTTCGCGCCAATCTTGAAAATCTTCTCGCGCTGTATCGCGGCGAAGGCTGGTACAACGATGCTCCGGCCTACGACTACTACAGCATGTGGGCATTCCAGACGTATGGCCCATTCCTGGCTCACTATTATCGCGAACAATACCCCGACTTGGCCGACCAATTCGTGAGCAACCAACGCGACTTGCTTGACAACTACCCCTATATGTTTGCCCGCGACGGCCGCATGAACATGTGGGGGCGCAGCCTGCCATATCGATTTGCAGCCGTTGCCCCATTTGCATTCATAGAATACAATGATGCCGACGAAAGCGTAGATTACGGATGGCTGCGCCACATCTCATCGGCCTCGCTGCTGCAATTCATGCAGCATCCGGGATTCATGGAGGACGGAATACCCACAATGGGCTATTACGGAGTATTCGCTCCAGCTGTGCAAATATACAGCTGCCGTGGCAGTGTCTACTGGATTGGCAAAGCATTCTTCAACCTTCTCTTGCCCGAAGACTCAAAATACTGGCAGGCTGTCGA
This sequence comes from uncultured Bacteroides sp., assembly GCA_964582335.1. GTDB lineage: Bacteria > Bacteroidota > Bacteroidia > Bacteroidales > Muribaculaceae > CAG-873. The sequence goes on along the minus strand of CAZORI010000008.1, from coordinate 40,595 downwards.
AAACGAAGGCCCGTGGAAGGATGCGCTTTCCAAGGGCAAAGTCTACAACAAATTCCAACCAGCCACCAACCTGCTGATCACCGACTATCCCAACAGCGGAGCGGCCGAGATGCGCTCGTGGTGCCACGAAACCGTGGCCGGCGACTGGCAGAAATTCCGCAGCACGGAAAATTACAACAAGCTCGCTTACAACACTGACTTCCCTTGGATGGCCGACGGGAAGCACGGAGAAATTTCCATGAACTACGGCACTGTCAACAAATACGGCGATTGGGAAGTGCTTCGCCTATACGATTTTGTAAGCGACGACGATGATGTCTATCGCCGCGACGCCGTGTTGGAGACAAACCCGGATGTCAAATACCAACTCGCCGACATCACACTTCCCGACGGAGTGCTTCGCGTAGACAAGGCATCGCTTCCCGACGACACCCCGCTCAGGCTTGGCAGCTACTCCATACCCGACCTGGGCAAGGGATTCACCACCGAAACCCGCAAGCTATCAAATGGCACCACAGCCACAATAGTGAGCAACGGAGAGTACAGCCTCGCCGTAGTGCCTCTGCACGGCTGGGACACCACTAAAGTGCTTACGCCTCACGGACTGCATCCGCAGAGCGACCAGTGCGCACTGATAGTGAACGATGCGCAGGGCTCAAACGTCTATGCGACGCTACAGCTTTGGAAGAAGGGCGGCAAATTCTCCAATTCTGAATTGATGCCGGTGAAATCGTGGGATGTAACGCCCCAAAGCGTGACTGTTACGCTCCGCGACGGCACCAAAAAAACAGTGAATTTCTAACCATTGTCTCAGACTAACGATAATTCTCATAATTTTAAATATCATTAAGTTTTCCCTGTTTTGAAGGTGCGTGCGACGTGAGTCGCGCCGCCTTTTTTTCATTGTTTGAACTATGCACCCCTGATTTTGTTTATTTTAGTAAAAGATAACATAAAATTCACAAAATTTCTGTATTTTTGCAAGTTAATCAGAATTAGAGTGATCTGCTCTAAGCCACACCTTTCAACACCCATCAGGAAATATGACGAAGCCATACAGGCACTTTATATACAACATTGCCCTTGTCACAGCCATAATATGCGCAGCGATGTTATGTGGATGCGTCACCGACGAAACCCAAATATCGGGTTACGGATGGATTTCTTTGCATGCGCAAGTGGTTGAAACTGAAGGCGCTGAAATTAACGAGCCATTGTCGCTTACAATCTCCACCGCCGACGGCCTTTACTCTGGCACATGGTCGGACATCGACAAGCTTACTTCATACGAAACATTCCAAATTGGCCCCTATGTAGCCCAAGCCGTATCAGGAACGATTGACGCAGAAGGCTATAATTGCCAATGCTATGTCGGCACCTCAGTCTTTAATGTAGCCGATGGCGTGATCACACCCGTAAATATCGAGTGCGCTTTGCAGCAAGCGCTCGCCTACACCTCCCTGTCATCGGCATCCGACAACATCACCATAGATGAAATACTGCTGCACACGGCAGGCTACGGCTACAACTCCGTGGACATGCAGGCTAAAGCTCCACTGCTGATTATGCCGGGCCAAACACAATGCATCATAAAGCTTCACAACGCCTCCGGCAATGCCATCACTCTGTTGATGCCCGGCTTTTTCGACACAAAAGCAGCCACACCCTTTACCCTTGACCTTCAGCTGTCCAACGACAAAATCAGCCTTGCCACCACGGGCTACAGCCGTGAATTGGCCCTCACAGATGAAATCTGGACGGCAACCGGCCCATCTATTGCCACTCAGGGCTTCGAATCAGGCGTGCCTATATCCCTTATTGAAGGATATCCTTCGGCACAGCCAATTGTAATCGACATCGTGTCGGAGACCGCGCTGCAAAGCGCCACTCTTACCCTGAAGGGCACCTACCTCGAAGGCCAAGACATCCCCACAGAATGCAATCTGCTCGACGTGCCTGCGCATATGACCGAGATGGGATTGTCGGTGACACAAACGTCTGACAACACCCTAACTGTCGACTTCACTAAATTCATCGAGAGCCTTAACGTAGATTTCAACGACTTGCTCGAATTTTCAGTTGAGGCAACCGACGCAATGGGTCGCTCATCGGATGTCGTCAATCTATGCTTCACCATTCTAAGCGTCGACATTGAGCTCCTTACCGTTACGCCCGCCGTAATTGGCGAAAACTACGCTACGGCCACCATGCAAATGTCGGTGGGACAAGTGCAGCAAAGCGACTTCTCAGCCTATGTTGAAGCCGACGGCATACGCGAGCAAATTGAGATGCAAGTGCTTAGCACCGACAGCGTAAGCCGGACTACGACAGTTGGCTTTTACGTGCCGGATGGCACAGATGAAGTCCTCGCGGAAATATATTACATGGGCCTACTAAAGCTACAATTCGATGTTCCTCGCCAAGTGCCGGAGTTTGTAATCAATGTAGATGCTTTTGCGCATTCCGCAATTATAACGATAGGGGCAGCCGACACGCAGAAAGCCGAAGCTGTATGCAGGTATGCCTACGTCTATGCCAACGGCCAACGCACCACAATAGTTAGCCGCGACATCGATGAGGCGCAAATCAAGGTAATCGGCCTGCAATCGTCGCGCCAATACGATATTGTGGCGGAAATACTCCCCAATCAATTTGCTGCAGCCGCCGTCACTATCACAGAGGACGAAGAAGATGTGCCTATGGGTGATTTTGAAGATTTCGAATACACCTACGAATTCAAGAATATGCCCTCGGGGGGCATCTACTCCTCAGCCTCATTCCCGATATTCAACAATCAGAACTACACTGATTTTTCAGGCACATGGGTTACAAAATACTGGACATCGGTCAATGACAAAACGCTTTGCCGCGATGCAAAGCGATACAACACATGGTATATGCAGCCGTCGGCCTTGCTCGATTTCGGCGAATACGAATCTGGCCTGAAGTCAGTGCACTTGATATCGGTGGGATGGTCGCTCGACGGGCCCGAAATACCTCCTTACATGCAAGCGCCGGGCGAACACATCAAATACAACGCCAACTCGCCCAATCCCGACCACACTTCAGCCGGCAAGCTGTTCCTGGGCTCATACTCGTTCGATGCCTCCACATGCACCGAAACGTACGTCCAAGGGGTTGAATTCGGGTCGAGGCCATCGTCGCTCAATGGATTCTACAAGTATCTTCCCGACATCAACCACGACACCGACCATGGATTGGTGGTAATAGAATTGCTCAACGACAAAGGCGCTGAGACCCAGGTAATCGCTCACGTTGAGAAGCGTCTCGACGCTTCGCCCGACTTTGTATCTTTTAATGTTCCGATAGAATATACAATCCCCAATCTCAAAGCAACCCGTCTCAACATTATGTTCGCATCATCGGATGGCGCCGGCAGCATAGAGCATGAAGACGCCAACGTGCCAGTGAGCATCGACTTGGAGCATGCTTGCTTCATGGGCAGCGAGTTGTGGATTGACAACTTGTCATTTACGTACTGACTCACATACAATGATGAAAAAGTCAATATTACATATCTTCACAGTTTTGGCAGCGATAGCCTGCTGCGCAGGCTGCGCATTTGCCCAGGATGCGACTAGCGTTGCCACGCATGCCACGCCGGCAAGCCAAGACACAATAGTCGAATTCAAGCGCGACATTGAGCAAATACCATTTATTCCGAAAGGGCAGTGGATCACTGGCGTAAGCGTCAGCTACTCTATGTCGGACCAGGACAACTACAAATTCCTGATTATCGAAGGCATCAACGGCGACACATACACATTCAAAGTGACTCCGATGCTACTATTTGCGTTTGCCGACAATCTTGCCGCCGGCGGCAAGATGTCGTACACGCGCCAACGCACCAGGCTCAACTACGCCGACGTGAAATTGGCAAGCGACACCGATTTTGAAATCGACAACCTATACAGCATCTCGCATAGCTATTCAATAATGGGTGCATTCCGAAATTACCTAAGCTTTGGATCTAACACGCGCTTCGGACTTTTCTATGAGCTGCAGCTGCAATTTTCGGGAGGCGAGTCGAAGCTATGCAACGGCACGGGCGACGATCTCACCGGAACATTCGAACGCACCTATAGCGTGAATCTGGGTGTTGCGCCCGGGCTCATAATGTTCCTCAACAACTACTCGGCCATCGAGGTCAACGTGGGCGTGCTCGGATTCGACTATTCCACCACAAAGGCTACCACCGACCAGATATACGTAGCGCACCGAAACAGCAAGTCGGCCAACTTCAAAATCAACTTGTTTAGCATAACGTTTGGTGTTGTGTTCTACCTTTAAACAGCAGATTAACGATGAAAGCGACATCATACATATCCATTCTGATTCTGGCGATGGCCATGCCTCTGCAGATGCGTTCACAGCAAGTGCTTGTCAATGTTGGCAACCAGCATTCCGACTCCGTCACCGTTACCGTGACGGTGATGATGCCTAAGTCGGCTTCGACCGACACTACCGCCACCACTACCACCACTACTACATCTGTGCCAATAGCAACGACTATGCCTGCTGCGCCCGACACATTATCGTCAACCCCAGCCGACACGCTTGTGACCAATCCCATCGCAAGCCACCAAAACATCCCGCAGGCGACAAGCGCCGACGAGCCTATCCTGGGGCTGTCTGTGCCGCTGCCTCAAACGGCTGAGCGCCACAGCAATCCTGTGGTAAGGAAAAACACGCTCACCGGCATACGACCGGAAATGCAAGAGCGCGTGATAGTGAAGGGCGACACTGTGCCGTTGGTGATTCCAACAAAAAATTATGGCAGATACGACCGCGGACTGTTCAATTACCTTTATATCGTTAAGGGTTGCTGGCAATTTGGCCTTAGCGCATCCTACGGTGAATTCAGCACGGAGGACGTGCAGGTGCTTTCCTTGCTCAAGGACGTCGATTTCAACGGCAAGCTATATGCGCTTAAGCCGTGGGTGTCGTATGCCATCCACAACAATCAGACGATTGGACTTCGCCTCAACTACACCAAAGGCATGGCCGACTTAGGCAGCCTATCCGTCGACATCGACGATGACATGGACTTTGATCTTCGCAACGTCAGCTACTATTCGCAATCTTACTCTTTGGGCGTATTCTATCGCAACTACGTGGGACTCAACCGCAGCAAGCGTTTCGCCGTATTCAACGAAGTGTCACTCGAATTCTCAAGCGGATCGTCAAGGTTCAAGCGCTCGTACGACGACGTGCTCTACGACACGCGCACGATATCCCGAGGAGGAAACCTCAACTTCAGCCCCGGCGTGTGCGTTTTCATTCAAGAGAATGTTGCCTTCAATGTTTCTTTCGGCGTTTTTGGCATTAAATTCAACAAAGACACGCAGACCACCAATGGCCAGGACGACGGCTCGCGCTTTTCGAGCGGGGCTAACTTCAAATTCAATATCTTCAATATCAACTTTGGATTAATGGTAGTGATATGATGAAAACTATGATACGCCAATTTCTGGTGCCTGCGCTTGCAGTGATGGCATTGCAAAGCTGCATCAAAAACGACATACCTTACCCTCGCATACAAGCCAACTTCACTTACATGTCGGCCGATGGACAAATGAAGGCAGCATCCATCGACTCTACCAACAGATCGGTAAAGCTCTTCCTGCCCGAGGAGGCTAACATTTACGAGGTAAGCATCGACTCGTTCGCCACCACCCCGCATTCCTACATTGTGTCGCAGGCAATCGACTCTGTGCCTCTCGACTTGTCGAGCCCGGTGTCGGTAGTGCTCAGGCTTTACCAGGATTACCTCTGGACAATAAATGCCGAGCAAGACATTACGCGCGAATTCGTGGTTGAGGGCCAGATTGGATCATCGGTAATCGATGTGTATGGAGGTCGTGTGCTTGCCACTGTCAGCGACAAGGTGTCGCTATCGTCTCTGCGAGTCGAGAAGTTCAAACTTGGGCCTACCAACTGTACATACACCCCCGACCTTACCGACAAGCTCGTCGATTTTTCGCACGCGGTGGTTGTCAACATCGACACTTACGGCCACATAAAAAAGTGGACCATTTACGTCACCCAAACCGAATCCTCCGTAACCACTGTCAGCGCCGACGGCTGGACCAATGTCGGATGGGTGTACGGCGAAGCCGAGGCAAACAAAACAAATACCGTGCAATACCGCATCAAAGGCGACACCGAATGGCTTGAAGTGCCCGACAGCTGGCTCACTCACAACGGTGGCGACTTCTACGCACGCATCACAGGACTGACGCCCAACACTACATACGAGGCGCGAGCCGTGAGCGACGGCGAGCTCGGCGAGGTGCTCGAGTTCACCACCGGCAGTGTGAAGCAAATTCCAAGCAGCGACTTCGACGAATGGTGGCTCGATGGCAAGGTGTGGTGCCCATGGCCAGAGGACGGCGAGCAAGTGTGGGACACAGGCAACAAAGGCGCCACCACGCTTGGCTCAAGCAACTCCACTCCCACCGACGACACCGTCACCGGCACAGGCCAAGCTGCACGTCTTGAGACACGATTTGTGGGCATCGGAATAATCGGCAAGCTCGCTGCCGGAAACATCTTCGTGGGCAAATACGTGCGCACCGACGGCACCAACGGTGTGCTCAGCTTCGGCTATGAATTCAAGGAGCGACCCACCAAGCTCACAGGCTACTACAAATACACAACAGCCGACATATCATCTACAACCACCGGATTTGAGGACCTGAAAGGGCGACCCGACAGCTGCATCGTGTGGATTGCGCTCATCGACTCGGACGAGCCTTTCGAGATACGCACCAACCCCAACAACCGCCAGCTCTTCGACCCCGATGGCGACTACGTGGTGGCATACGGCAAGATGCTCACCGGCCAGAACGTGGAGGCTTACGCCCCATTTGAAATCACCCTCGACTACAAGAGCACGAGCCGCGTGCCCAAATATATCTTAGTGACAGCGTCGGCAAGCCAATATGGCGACTATTTCACCGGCGGCGATGGCGCAGTCATGTACGTTGACGATTTCGAGCTGAAATATGACTACTGAAACTACTGAGCATACAAAAGCGCTTAACGGCGTGAACGTGCATTATCGCCTTTCGCGCCACGCCTCGCCAGATGCGCCCGTGATAATACTCATGCACGGATGGGGATGCAACCTCACCACCGTGGCATCGATCGAGCGCATTGCCGCCGAGTCGTGCACTGTCTACAACATCGACTTTCCCGGATTCGGAGGCAGCGAAGAGCCTAATGACATATGGGGCGTGGACGACTACACGCGTGTCATAGTGCAACTCGTAAGGGAAGAAGGCATAAAGTCGCCCATCCTGCTTGGGCACTCCTTTGGCGGACGCGTGGGCATATTGTATGCCTCGCGCAACGACGTGTCGAAGCTCGTGCTCGTCGACGCTGCAGGCATAAAGCCTCGCCACTCACTGAAGTATTACTGGAAAGTGTACACCTACAAGCTGCTAAAACGCCTGGCTCGCCTGCTATTGCCCGCCGACAAAGCCGACCAATTCATACAGCGCCAGCAAGCCAAGCGCGGGTCGAGCGACTACAAGTCGAGCACGCCGCGCATGCGCGCCATAATGTCGAGAGTGGTGAACGAAGACCTAAAGCATGTGATGCCCTCCATCAAAGCGCCCACGCTGCTAATCTGGGGAGAGGACGACACAGCGACGCCCCTGAGCGACGCAAAAACGATGGAGAAACTAATTCCCGAAGCCGGGCTTGTCAGTTTCAGCGGATGCGGCCATTATAGCTTTCTCGACAATCCGGTGCAGTTCGCAGCCGTGCTACGCTCATTCCTCAACGCATAGAGGCCCCCTATTGGCACAAGTCGCAAATCAGGGTGGCGCTGGTGGCCTTGGAAACGACTACGTTGATGAAGTCGCCCACGCGATAGCTGCCGCGTGGGAAGACGCATGTTTTGTTCTGCGAAGTGCGCCCCACAAATTGGTCGGTGCTTCGCTTCGACACGCCCTCCACCAGCACTTCGAATGTCTTGCCCACGTCGCGGCTGTTCGACGCGAGCGACAATTCGTTCTGCAATGCTATCATGCGGTTGAGGCGATCAATCTTAACCTCTTCAGGCACATTGTCGGGCATCTGGCGCGATGCTAAGGTGCCGGGGCGCTCCGAATATTTGAACATGAATGCGGAGTCGTATCCTACCTCGCGCATCAAGTCGAGAGTCTGCTGGAAATCTTCCTCAGTTTCGTTGTGGAATCCGGTGAACATGTCGGTAGTGATGGCGCAGTCGGGCATAGCGCGCCTGATGGCAGCCACGCGGTCGAGATACCATTCGCGAGTGTATTTGCGGTTCATGTCGTGAAGCACCTTGTTGCTGCCGCTTTGCACGGGCAGGTGTATATGCTTGCATATATTAGGGTATCGCGCAATCGTATCTATTATGTCGTCGCTCATGTCCTTGGGATGCGACGTAGTGAATCTCACTCTCAAGTCGGGCACAGCCTCAGCCACGCGCGCGAGCAAGCCGGCGAAATTCACCTCGTCGCCATCGCTGCGGTCGCAGTAGGAATTCACGTTCTGGCCCAGCAAAGTGAGCTCTTTGAAGCCTTTTGCGCGCAAGTCGGCCACCTCGCCGAGTATGCTCGACACTTCTCGGCTGCGCTCACGTCCACGCGTGTAGGGCACAATGCAATATGAGCAGAAATTGTTGCATCCGCGCATTATGCTCACAAATCCGCATATTTTGCCGGTGCCGATGCGCTTCGGCATGATGTCGCGGTAGGTCTCGGTGGTGCTCAAGGCGATGTTGATGGCCTTGTGGCCAGTCTCGGCTGCCGCAAAGAGGTTAGGCAGGTCGAGATACGAGTCGGGGCCTGCCACCACGTCGACGTGGTGCTTGTTGAGCAGGTCGTCGCGCACTCTCTCGGCCATGCATCCGATCACTCCGACAATCAGCTTCGATCCTCCGCGCTTGCGGCGCAGCGATGCCAGGTATTGCAGGCGCGACACAATTTTTTGCTCGGCGTTGTCTCTTATCGAGCACGTGTTCAGCAGTATGGCGTCGGCATTCTCTATGGTATCGGCCATTTCATATCCGGCCATGCCCATAATCGAAGCAACCACTTCCGTGTCAGCCACATTCATCTGGCATCCATACGTCTCGATGTATAAGTATTTGTCATCAGGGGTGTTTTCTTGTCCCATTGGTTGAATTTCAATTATAATTTTGTAAATTACACAATAATTAGTAATTTTGTGCAAATTTACGAATAAATATGGATGCTGACAACATTATAATGATTATTGTATGGGGTATATTCATCTCCATATGCGTCATATCAAGCATCAAAAAGAACAAGCAGCGCGATGCCAAGCCCACAAACTCGGCCGAAAAGCCGGCTGTGCAGCTGCAGCACATAGCATCACATAAAGCCGTGCGCAAGCCGCGCACCCAACCGCAAAGGCCAGCGGAAACGGCACCGGTCATAGCCACCGCCCTTCCCCCCGAGGGCGAGCGCGTCACCAAGTCGCGGCCAATGCAGCCTGCGCAGCCCATTGGCGAATGCACGGCCAACAAAGCGCGCGAAACGCTGCGCGACAAAGATGCGCTTAGGCGCACAATAATTCTGGGGCAGATGCTTGAGCCCAAATTCTGAACGATTCAACGAGAAAGAACTTAAATATACCAATAACACAGACATTGATTAAAAACCAGTAACACATGGCATTCAATTACATCACAGCCGAGGAAGCGGCTGAAATGATCAAGAATGACGACACTATCGGCTTGTCGGGTTTCACAGCCCCCGGCACCCCCAAGGCTATCCCCGCCGCCATAGCCGACAAGGCTGAGCGCGAGCATGCCGAAGGCCGCCCGTTCAAAATCAATCTCTTCACAGGCGCTTCGTCGAGCGACCGCGCAGATGGCAAGCTCGCCCGCGCCAACGCCATCAACCGCCGCGCCCCATATCAGAATGTGCCAGACCTGCGCAAGCGCATCAACTCGCACGACTGCCACTATTTCGACCGTCACCTCTCAGAAATGGCTCAGGAAGTGCGCTACGGATTCTACGGCCCCATCGACTACGCTATCATTGAGGCAGCGCATATCACCCCCGACGGTGAGGTAATATTAGGCACCGGCGTAGGCAACACCCCCACATACGCCCACCTCGCCAAGAAAATCTTCATCGAGCTCAACGAGCAGCTTCCGAAGGAAATCGAGGGAATGCACGACATTATATTGCTCAAAGATCCCCCCTGCCGCGAGGCTATTCCTATCTTCAAGGCCAACGACCGCATAGGCTCGCCCATCCTCAAAATCGACCCCAAAAAAGTGGTGGGAATAGTAAAGACCAAATATTACGATGGCGTGAAGCCCTTCACCGCCCCCGATGAGGTGTCGAAGCAGATTGGCTCGAACGTAGTCAGCTTCCTGCTGCACGAATACCGCAAAGGCGGCATCCCCAAGGAGTTCTTGCCCCTGCAGTCGGGCGTGGGCAACGTGGCCAACGCCGTGCTATACGACCTGGGCGAGAACAAGGAGATACCTCCGTTCATGATGTACACCGAGGTGATGCAGGACGCCGTGCTCGAGCTCATGAAGAAAGGCAAATGCACATTTGCCAGCACATGCTCCATGACCCTGGCCGACAACACCGAGGAGTCGTTCTTCAAGGACATGCGCGAATTCAGAGACAAGATACTCATGCGCCCGGCTGAAATCAGCAACAACCCTGAGGTGATTCGCCGCATAGGCATCATTTCCATGAACACCGCTCTCGAGGTGGATATATTCGGTGGCGTCAACTCCACCCACGTGCTTGGCGCCAAGATGATGAACGGCATCGGCGGCTCGGGCGACTTCACCCGCAACGCCTACATATCCATCTTCTCGTGCCCGTCAATCTCGAAAGGTGGCCTCATCAGCAACATCGTGCCCATGGTGGCTCACGCCGACCACTCGGAGCACTCTGTCGACATCGTGGTCACCGACCAGGGCATCGCCGACTTGCGCGGCAAGGATCCCGTGCAACGCGCTCACGAAATCATCGAGCACTGCGCCAACCCGATGTACAAAGAGCTGCTGCTCGACTACCTGAAGATGGGCAAGGGCGGCCAGACGCCAGTGTCGCTCGACAAAGCATTCGCTTTCCACAACGCATTCAACGAAACCGGCGACATGCGCAACGCAAAATTCTGACACAAGCCATTTACACGACAGCCATGGCCGGCGCCCTTTTCGAAAGAGGGCGCCGGCTTTATTTTCACACATTTTTTTGGATTTTAATAATGCTAAATTCAAAAAAAACCACTACCTTTGTATGATATTTTACATAAGGAGGCACGCTCGAGGACGCGCTTTCAGCACGCTTTTCCCCGACTGCGCACAACCGATTAATTAATAATTAATTAAAAACATGCAGGATCAAAACCGCATAGTGAAGATCAATATTGAGAACGAGATGAAGTCGGCCTACATCGACTATTCGATGTCGGTCATAGTGTCTCGCGCCCTCCCCGACGTGCGCGACGGCATGAAGCCTGTGCAAAGGCGAGTGCTCTTCGGCATGAACGAAATGGGCAACACGAGCAGCAAGCCACACCGCAAATCGGCCAACTGCGTTGGAGAAGTGATGGGTAAATATCACCCTCACGGCGACTCGTCAATCTACGGCACCGTAGTGCGCATGGCTCAAGACTGGTCGCTGCGCTACACCTTGGTCGATGGCCACGGCAACTTCGGCTCGGTCGACGGCGACGGCGCCGCCGCAATGCGTTACACCGAGGTAAGGCTATCGAAAATCGGCGAAGAAATGCTCGCCGACATCAACAAGGAGACCGTCGACTTCCAGCCCAACTACGACAGCTCGCGCCAAGAACCCGTGGTGCTTCCGTCGCGCATCCCCAACCTTCTGGTGAACGGAGCAGCCGGCATTGCCGTGGGAATGGCCACCAACATGCCACCGCACAACCTCACCGAGGCCATAGATGCCTCTGTGGCCGTGCTCGAGAACCCCGACATCACGATTCCGGAGCTGATGAAAATCATCACTGCGCCCGACTTCCCCACCGGAGGCACCATCTATGGCTACCAAGGCGTAAGGGACGCTTACGAGACAGGTCGCGGACGCATCGTGATTCGAGCAAAAGCCGAAATAGAGAAGGAAGGCAACCATGAGCAAATCGTGGTGACTCAGATTCCCTACGGCGTGAACAAGTCGGAGCTCATCCAATACATCGCTTCGCTCGTCAACGACAAGAAAATAGAAGGCATCGCCGACATCAACGACTTCACGTCGCACCAAGGCATGCGCATAGTGATAAAGCTGCGCACCGACGCCAACGCAAGCGTGGTGCTCAACAAGCTATACAAGATGACGCAGATGCAGGCTGCTTTCAGCGTCAACAACGTGGCGCTCGTCAATGGCCGCCCGCGCCTGCTCAACCTCAAGCAGCTGCTTGAGGAATTTGTGGCTCACCGCCGCGAAGTGGTGACGCGACGCACCCAATACGAGCTGCGCAAAGCGCAAGAGCGCGCTCACATACTGCAAGGACTGATCATCGCTTCGCAAAACATCGACGAGGTAATCGCCATCATACGCGGAGCCGACTCTGTCGACGACGCCAAGCTGCAACTCGGCGAGCGCTTCAACCTCGACGACCCGCAGACACAGGCAATCGTCGACATGCAGCTCAAGCGCCTGGCCAAACTCGAGCAGAACAAGCTCGCGGACGCATACCACGAACTGCAAGTGGAGATAGCACGTCTCGAGCTCATCCTCAACGACGAAAACGTGATGCGCGAGCTCATCAAGAGCGAGCTCATTGAGGTGCGCGAGCAATACGGCGACGACCGCATGACCGACATTGACTACACCGCCGGCGACTTCAACGCCGAGGACTTCTATGCCGACGAAGGCATGGTAATCACCATATCGCACATGGGCTACATCAAGCGCACTCCCCTCACCGAATTCCGCACGCAAAACCGTGGCGGCATCGGCTTCAAGGGCAGCGACACGCGCGACGAAGACTTCATCGAGCACGTATACACCGCATCGATGCACTGCAACATGCTATTCTTCACCGACAAGGGACTCGTATACCGTCTGAAAGTGTTTGAATTGCCCGAAGGTTCGCGCTCATCGAAGGGTCGCGCATTGCAGAACTTGCTCAACATCGAACCCGGCGACAAGGTGCGCGCATTCATCAGCTACCGCAACAACAACGACCCCGACTTCATTGGCTCGCACTACCTGGTGTTCGCCACCCGCCAGGGCCTCATTAAGAAAACCCCGCTCAGCGAATACGTGCGCATTCTCGCCAAGGGCAAAAAAGCAATCCTCATACGCGAAGGCGACGACCTGATTGCAGTGAACCTCACCGACGGCAACTCGCAGATACTGCTTGCCAACCGCAACGGCCGTGCCGTGCGCTTCCCGGAGTCGAAAGTGCGCCCGATGGGACGCGTCTCTTCCGGCGTCCGTGGCATGCGCATCGACGAGGACGGCACCGACGAGGTGGTGGGCATGATCGTGCAGTCGCCCGACTGCGAAAACACCGTAATGACCGTCTCGGAAAAGGGATTCGGCAAGCGCTCGCTCCTCGACGACTACCGCGTCACCAACCGTGGCGCAAAGGGCGTGAAGACAATGAACGTGAACGAAAAGACCGGTCACCTTGTTGCTTTTGAGAGCGTCAACGACGACAACGACCTCATCATCATCAACGAGTCGGGCACCACAATACGCATACGCGTAGCCGACGTGCGCGTGATGGGCCGCGCAACACAGGGCGTGCGCATCATCAACGTGGAGAAGCGCAACGACACCATCGCTTCGGTATGCTGCGTGGAGAGCAACCCCGAGGAGGAAGTGGAAGCTGTGGCCAACGACGAGGAACTGCTCCCCGGCATTGCCGACACAGCCGACGACCTTGACGAGGACACCAAGGCTGACGAGGACGATGACGAAAGCGCCGACCCTAACGAATCGGACGAATAAGCACCTCTAAATCATTAGAATAACCATACTCTAAAACTCAAAATAACCATTTATGAAAAAATTAGGCATTTTAGGAGTTTGCGCATGTATCGGCCTTGGAGCAATGGCTCAAGAGGCTGTCCTCAAAGAGGCTGAGCGCACCATGAAAAAAGGAGCCGACTACACCGAAGTTGTAAAGGCTGTCACACCCGCCATGAGCGACCCTTCCACAAAGGACAACGCCATGACCTACTATCTGCCCGGAAAGGCTGCTTTCAACCAGTTTGACCAGCTGCTCACGAAAGAAGCTCTCGGCCAGCTCGACGATGCAGGCAAGAAAACGAAAGCAGACGCTCTGCTTGCAGGCTATGAATACATGATGAAGGCTCTCCCGCTCGACAGCGTTGTCGACGCTAAGGGCAAAGTCAAGACCAAATACAGCAAGGACATACTCAACTCGATTGGCGGCCACTATTCCGACTTCTACGGAGCCGGCATCGACCTCTGGGGCGCCCAGGACTACAAGAAAGCATACGAGGCTTGGAATATCTACACATCCCTTCCCGAGAACCCCACTTTCATCGCAGCAAAGGCAATTCCCCAGCTTCCTAACGACACTGTAATCGCTGAAGTTATGTACAACCAGGCACTCGCTGCTTGGCAGTTCAACGACATGCCTCTTTCGCTGAAGTCGTTCATGAACGCCAAAAATCACGGCTATCAGAAAAAGCAGCTCTATGACTACGCAATCGCAGTGGCTGCTCAGGACCACAACGACGATGCAATCGTAGAGCTCGCTCAGGAAGCTCAGACCCTATACGGCGACGAGGACCCCAACTACATGGGCTACATCATCAACAACTACATCAACAAGCAGCAATACAAGGAAGCAATCAACATGATTGACCAAGCCATTGCCAACGATCCCAGCAACGCTCAATACCACGTGATCAAGGGCATCCTGCTTGAGACTGAAGAAATCCAAGGCGACCCCAAGCCTGAATACGAGAAGGCTGTTGAGCTCGACGACCACAACGCGCAGGCTCTCTACAATCTCGGCCGCGTAATCTACAACGAGGCCCTCAACATCTACGATGCCGCCCCCAACGACAACGAAGGCTTCAACAAGGTGTTCAACAACGACTTCAAGCCTAAGATGACACAGGCTATCGACTTGCTCGAGCGCGCATACAGCGCCAACGAGGACCAGACCGACCCGCTGCGCCTGCTCGAAAATGCTTACTACATGATGAACGACGATGCCAACATGAAGGCTACACAAGCCCGCCTTGGCAAATAATTCACTCCTACCACACCCGACCCTGCCCTGCGCTTGCATACAGAGCAGGGTCGTACTTTTTTTGCATCTTATGGACAAGACTACACAGCAGTTCGACAAAGCACTGGCACAGTGCCGTGACGTGTTTGTGAAGAAGCTGAGCGACTATGGGCCATCGTGGCGCATTATGAGGCCCGAGGCCATCACCGACCAGCTTTTCATCAAAGCAAAACGCATTCGCTCGCTGCAAGTGAAGGGCGTGTCGGCAGTAGGCGAAGGCATACTGCCCGAATTCATCGCCATCGTCAACTACGCCGCCATCGGCATCATACAGCTGCGACACGGATACTCCGACCACAAGGACATGCCCACCGCCCAGGCAATTGAGCTCTACGACAATATCATAGGCGAATGCCGCACGCTAATGATTGCCAAGAACCACGACTACGACGAGGCGTGGCGTGGCATGCGCATTTTGTCGTATGTCGACCTCATTCTCATGAAGATAGAGCGCACCAAAGAAATTGAGGACCATAATGGCGTCACCTTAGTGTCGGAGGGCATCGATGCCAATTACATGGACATGATCAACTACGCTGTGTTCGGCATAATCAAGCTCGACGAAAAGGAACAATGAGCCGGAAAGTGACTATGGGCCGCAAATGGCGCGTTGCATTCGTGATTACGTTTCGGCTGATTGTCGGAGCCACATTCCTATACTCCGGATTCGCCAAGGCTGTTGACCCATGGGGATTCATGTACAAAATCCAGGAATACCTCGAGGTGTGGGGCATGGCTTGGGTGCCTCGCGAATTCGACTTGTGCATAGGCGCTGCCATCTCCATGCTCGAATTCACTATCGGCGTATCTTTGATTTTAGGATGCCTGAGGCGAATAACCACGATGGTGGCGCTTGCCATCATGGCATTCATGCTTCCGCTCACCATATACATAGCCATCGCTAATCCAGTGGCCGACTGCGGATGCTTTGGCGACGCATTGGCGATATCCAACACGGCCACGATGATCAAAAATATCGCGCTGACCGCCATGCTTGTGTTCCTGTATTTCTACAATCACAAGGTTGAGCCCATTGTCACGCCCATCCTGCAATGGATACCCGTGCTTGTGAGCGTGCTGATGTGCATTGTGCTCAGCACAGTAGGCTATCTGAGCCAGCCTCTGGTCGACTTCAGGCCATATAAGGTGGGCACTCCCCTTCTTGCCCATGCCGATGAAGAGAGCGATGGCGGCTTGAAGATGGTATACGAGCGCGACGGCCTACGCAAGACTTTCGCTCTCGACGAGCTCCCCGACTCCACTTGGACCTACATTGGCCGCGAAGGCGACGAGATGGCCGACAGCCGCGTGCTCACCATATATGATGGCAACGACGACATCACCGACTGGATCATCTCCGACCAAGGCCCGCAACTGCTAATGATCGTGTCGAACCCAGCCTACCATAACCGGGCGCGCGCAAGCATGGCCAACCGCCTCTACGAATACATGGACGAAAACGGAGGAGACATGATAGGACTGCTGCCCCTTTCGGGCGAAGAATTGGCCGCCTGGCGCACAATCGCACGGCCAAAATACGACACTTACACCGTAGAGCCGACAGTGCTGAAGGAAATAGCGCGCGGCGATGCTGCACTTGTGTACCTCAATGACGGCATTGTGCAATGGAAATACAACCTATACAATCTGCCAGGCGACTTCAACACTACCGACAGCAACGCCTCAATCGAAAGCATGCGCCCCATCGAGCGCAGCAAGATACTTCCCGCTCTCCTTTTAATCTGGTTGGCCGCCATTCTGTTCACAGTAATCGTGTCGCAGATACGACGCATAAATTCCCTTAAACACCACAAAAAATCAAATATTATTTCGTAACTTTGCACGAAAATCAGAGGTTGTTAAAAAAAACAATTTCTAATCGAACGCGAATTTCACAATTAATTATATTATGAGAAAGAATATTGTAGCAGGCAACTGGAAAATGAACACCACTGTGCCTGAGGGCGTTGCCCTTGCTAAAGAAGTAAGCACTGCTGTGGCAGCTGCCGCTCCCAAATGCGATGTCGTAATATGCGTGCCTTTCACACACCTCGTGCCCGTTTGCGACGTAATCAACCAGGCAAAACTCGGCCTTGGCGCTGAAAACTGCGCTGACCACAAATCAGGCGCTTACACCGGCGAAGTGTCCGCTCCCATGGTAAAGTCGACCGGCGCTTCCTACATTATACTTGGACACAGCGAGCGTCGCCAATACTACGGTGAGACCAACGAGACCCTGCGCGAAAAAGTGGCCCTCGCTCTCGAGAACGGCCTGACTCCTATTTTCTGCATCGGTGAAGTGCTCGAAGACCGTGAAAACGGCAAGTACAACGACGTAGTGCGCGAGCAAATCGTAAATGGCCTCTTCCAGCTCTCAGCTGAGGATTTCGCAAAAATCGTGCTTGCCTACGAGCCCGTATGGGCCATAGGCACCGGCAAGACAGCCACTCCCGACCAAGCCGAGGACATGCACGCTTTCATCCGCAAGACTATCGCCGAGAAATACGGCAATGAGGTAGCCAACAACACTTCGATTCTCTACGGCGGCAGCTGCAAGCCTTCCAACGCTGCCGAGCTCTTCGCAAAGCCCGACATCGACGGCGGCCTGATTGGCGGCGCAGCACTCAAATGCGCTGATTTCATGGGTATTGTCAACGCTTTCTGATGAACGCACGCATCATTGCACTAACATTATCAATTCTTGTGTCAGCATCCTGGTCGTTTGCCCAGGATGTTGACACAAAGACTATTGCCGACTCGACCCAGACGAAGACGATTGTTGACGTCATCAACGATGCCGACGGCACTATCTATATCTACCAACCGAGTTCGATCGACAAGCTGCTGCAACGCGCCGAATCCGGCAATTCACACTCGTCATCGGCCACCGCCAAGGGCAATATAGGATACCGCATCCAAGTGTTCCTCGACAACAACATGCGCACGGCCAAGGCAAATGCCGAATATCGCATGCACCTGATGGAGCAAAACCACCCGGAATGGCGCGCATACATCACATTCGATTCACCCTACTGGCGCGTGCGAGTTGGCGACTTCCGCACTCGCACCGAGGCAGACGCAGCAATGCGCGAACTCAAGAATACATATCCGGCTTTTGCCGACGACCTGCGTCTGGTGCGTGAACGCATCGACGTAGGCAGCAATAACAACTGATTGACATGCACTCATTGTCACCCGACGATACTATCAACAAAATCGCTGAGCACGTAGAGGCCATATTGCGATTGATTGGCGAGGATCCCGCGCGCGAGGGGCTGAAAAAAACGCCCATGCGTCATGCCAAGGCTCTGTATTATATCACTCAAGGCTACCGCGAAGATGCCGAAAGCATCATGCGACAAGCCATATTCGAATATTCCGGCTCGCGCATGGTCGTGGTCAAGGACATTGAGTTTTATTCCATGTGCGAGCACCACATCCTCCCATTCTTCGGCAAGGTGTCGATTGGCTACATCCCTGAAAGCGAAATGATAGGATTGAGCAAGCTGGCACGCCTCGTCAACACATTTGCACGCAGGCTGCAAGTGCAGGAGCGGCTTACGTCGCAAATTGCCCAGGCGCTCACCGACGGCCTTAAATGCAAAGGCGTGATGGTGAAATGCGAAGCACGACACATGTGCATGATGATGCGTGGCGTGGAAAAGCAAGAGTCGTCCACCACCACCGTCGACTACACCGGCGCATTCTGCAATGACCCCACCCTCCGCCAAGAATTCCTCAACTCCCTCAAATAATCCCCCGCAAAAAATCGGTTACTATGATAACCGATTTTTCTCAATTTTCGGTTAATCGACTGACCGATGTGTTATTGAGTTATTCGTTGTCGTCGAAGTCGTCTTCGTCGAAGTCGAAATCCCAGCCCATGTCGTAGGATTCGCTGGTGAATTTTTCGAGCTCGCGGCTCTCGCGCTTTGTGGGTCGGCCAAGGCCTTTGCGGCGATCGATGAATCCTGATATTTTCGTCACTTCCAGCAAATCGTATTGCTCTTTGGGCGTAAGATTCTCCATGTGCTCGGGCACAAGCTTGGCGCCCAGGCGATTTTGCGACAGCTTCAGCACCTTGAACGTGTATGTAACCGGCGGCTTGCGCACGTTGATGATGTCGCCCACCTTGATTGCGCGAGATGGCTTGGTGGACACGCCGCTACCCTCGCCCACCGTGACGCGCCCTTTCTTGCACGCCTCAGTGGCAATAGTGCGCGTCTTGAAAATGCGCATGGCCCAAAGCCATTTGTCGATGCGTTCTTCCATAGATCACTTATTGTTGAATTTGCACATCGCATCATTGATGCCCGCAAGCACACAGTCGCGCGCGGCCTCTACGGCCTGCTCGATGCGCACGGGCAACTGCTGCCTCTCATCGAGCGTGAAATGCCCAAGCACGTAATCAATCTGGCAGCCACGCGGAAAATCATTGCCAATGCCAAAGCGCAGGCGCGGATATGCCTGCGTGCCAAGGCACTCGGCTATGCTTTTTAGGCCGTTGTGGCCGGCATCGCTGCCGCTGGGCTTAAGGCGGATTGCGCCAAAGGGCAATGCTATGTCGTCGACAAGCACAAGGATGTCGTTGATGTCGATGCCCTCCTTGTCCTTCCAGTATCTCACAGCCTTTCCGCTTAGGTTCATGTACGTCGAAGGCTTCAGCAATATCACCTGCTGATTTTTGACGCGACCTCGACCCACATCGCCCAGTCGGTCGGTCGCAAAAGAGATATTGGATGCCTCAGCCAAGGCATCCAATATCATAAAACCTATGTTGTGCCGGGTGCCGCGATATTCATCGCCGATGTTGCCCAGGCCAACAATCAAATGCTTCATCTACTCTATTTAATAGATTATTGAGCGGCAGCAGCGGCACCGCGAGCAGCACGTGTGAGCTGTACAGCGCAAACTACTGCGTTCTTGGCGTTAACCAATTCAAAGTCGTCGTAGTGGAGGTCGCCTACCTTAAGAGTCTTGCCAAGGCCAAGGTTGTCAACGTTGATGACAACGCGCTCAGGAATCTGGGTGTAAATAGCCTTCACTTTGAGCTTCTTCATGCTGAGGGTGAGCTTACCACCGGCCTTAACGCCCTCGGCGTGGCCTTCTACCTTCACAGGAATCTCGATGGTGACAGGCTTGGTGTCGTTCACCTCGAGCAGGTCGATGTGGGTGATGGTGTCCTTTACGGGCTGGAACTGGATGTCCTTAACGACAGCCATGCGCTTTGTGCCGTCAAATTCGAGCTCGATGGCGAAGATATCGGGAGTGTACACGAGCTTGCGCACTGCTTCCTGGCTTACAGCGAGGTCAGTGGTAATCAAGCCTTTGGTCTTGTCTTCGTTGATGGTGACTACCTTCTGTCCGGCCAGCAATGTGCCAGTGTAAGGGAGGTCAACGATCTGACCGCCGTTGAGTACTACAGGGATCATGCCCTTGGCACGGAGTGCCTTCACTGCCTTCTTGCCAAGGTCGGTGCGGGGTTCTGCTTTCAGTTCGAAAGTTTTCATTTTGAGTGTTGTAATTAATTGTGTTACTAAAAATTAAGACGCTTCTTAATTTCCCATCACACGGGGACGCTAAAAAGCAGTGCAAAGGTACGGATAAAAATTAAGAATTAAAAATTAAAAATTCATTAGAGGCTGTCGCCGAAGTCCTCGCGGAATTTGGTGACGAGGTCCTCCTTATTCCTCATTACCATATAACATTTGTCCTAACTGCAAAGTTAATAAAACTTTCCTGATTTGGAAAGTCTTTATTACAATTCATACAAATCACCAAATTAATACCTCGCCTTATTCCTTGCGCCACATTCCTTCAACAGCTTCGTGCAAAAATAAGAATTACTGGTTGTTGAGGTGCACGTCGAGCTGCGGGAAGGGGAAATTGACGCCGGCCTTGGGCAGTTCGTTGTAGAAGCGCTCATTGAGTTCGAAGAAGAGCGACCAGTAGAACTCATTGCGCGTCCATGCGCGCACAGTGAGATTGACGCTGCTGTCGGCAAGCTCCTTCACCCACACCACGGGCGAGCGGTCGGCCTTTGGCAGCATCTGAATCACCTTGTTGGGCTTTGCCTCCTCTGCAACGCGCTCAGCGCGGTCGTCCTCGATGTATTTCTTCACCACCCTATCGTCGGAGGCAAGAATGCCGAGGATGGCGCTGCGCGCAGCATCCACGTCATCGCCATACGATATGGCAATCGTCCAGTCGACGCGACGATATTCCTCGCGGTTGTAGTTGTTGACCGAGCCGGTCGACAAGCCGCCGTTGGGTATGATTATCGATTTATTGTCGGGCGTGGTGATGATTGTGTGGAAAATCTGTATCTCCTTCACCGTGCCGGCAAAGCCCTGAGCCTCGATGTAATCGCCCACCTTGTAGGGCTTAATCAGCAATATCAGCACGCCGCCGGCGAAATTCTGCAGCGTGCCGCTAAGTGCCAAGCCCACTGCCACGCCGGCCGAGGCAAACAGAGCCACAAACGACGACGTCTCTACGCCCAAAATGCCTACCACTATGATGATAAGCAAGAAATACATCACCATGCGCACAAGCGACAACACAAACGTCGCAAGCGACCTGTCGGTGTTGCGACGCACGAATATTGTTGTCAGCACGCTGTTGATGCGGCGGATTATGAACTTGCCTACGTAGAACACTACGACGGCTATGGCAAGATGTATCACGAACTGCACCAACATGTTCACCACAGTGTCAAGGAATTCGTCGAGAGGCATATTCTTAAGCATTGCAAGCTCCTCCTTGTACGATGGCACAGCCTCTGCCGGCACGGTGGTTAGATCCAATGGGTTTACATCATCTTGTATCATATTGATTCGTTGTTGAAACGTGGATAAATACAATGCTTACTCTACAAGCCTCGACGCTATGTCGGCGTACCACTGCAGCTGATTATAGCCGGCCGTGGACGCATCAGCATATGTCTTCATGATGTAGGTGCTGAGACCGCAGCTTGTCTCCACCGCGTATTTGCCCCATATCGACTCAGTGCATTCACTGTACAGCACCACATCGTGCAAGGCCGCTTCCCATGCGCTGTATAGATCGTCGTCATCGCATATGGCGCGCACATAGTGCTGCCAATCGAAGAAATACGAGTCGGTGGGCTTGGTAGAACTGTAGCGCTGTGGCGTGTAACCGTCGGGATACGGCGTTGACGCTACATCGTAGATTTGAGCCGTAAGCGATGCGAGCTCGTCGATTTTGCTTGTGTCGTATACGGCTATCGACACCGGGCAAGAGTAAATCGTGTAGCCTACAGTGTTGTATTCGTATGTCGACTGTGCCGCGCCTATCAGGTCGGCCTCGCTCGCAAGCAGATATTTCAGGTTGAGCTGATAAGGCATGCCATCGAGCGGTGTCTCGGTGGGGCCGGCTATGATGTAAGGCGTGACATTGCGCATCTCGTATGCCACCTCCACTGTGCCCATGTAGCAGCAGTCGAAATAGACAAACGAAAAGCCGGCTCCGTCAAGTGCCTGAGCCAGAGCAGTTACGTTCATTTTCTGTCCGTTGTCCTGCCCAAAAGAGTAATTTACCGCCGAGCGCGAATACTGCCTTGTCTCCTCCACCTCGGTCACGCCGTCCTGGGTCCAGCCCAGTGCGTGGCTCCACAGCACCAAGCCATAGTCATCGGCCGGAGCGAACTCCTTCACATCGGCAAACACCTGGCGCATCTGCTTCTTGGTGACGCTGAGAGTGCCGGCATCGTATGTCTTCAAAGTATCGATAGTGCCATCGCTAAGGACTTCCTTCAGCACCGGCGAAGCGCTATTGTATTGCGAATGGTAAACGAGCAAACGGTTGTTGCCAAGCACCCCTTCGCTGGCGGCCTGCTGCATCTCACGCAAATCCGACATGTCGTTATTGCCGCTTCCGAGCGAATTGTTGGCCACCATATACACGAGCAGCGTGCGCGGAGCCGGGGCTTCGGGCTCTTCGCCTCCCCCATTATGGTCATAATCTGATTCGCAAGAGGCGAGCATGGCACTCACAATCATCGCGAATGCCGCAAGTATAATGTATTGTGTCTTTTTCATTCTGCAAATATACTAATTTTTCGCGAATTACACAAATATCATCCCATGTCGGTTCTCGGTTTCGTGTTTTCGGTTTTCGGTTGGCTGTCTCGACAATCGACAAATGCCGTACTCTTTACAAATTTTTTGTTAAACATTGTTAATAAACGGGGGGGGGTAAATTTTTTATGTAAATTTGTGATATTAGTACGAAATATACCAAACTATAATTAGCATTTATAAACAATATTGTGAGTGATAAATTCTTAAATCCAACATAACAACCTTACAACCAAAATATTGCCATAATCATAAAATCCAATATAATAACCCTATAACCCAAAAACTACAATAAAAAGCCAAATGTAAACAAATCCCAACTTTTCTAATTCAGCCACTCTCAATGAGTTGACTGACTACATCCTTAAAACCAAGCTAAATTTCACAAAATTTGGGACGAAGGAGCATGTATCTTTCATCCCTGGGTAAAAACGAACCAAAATTTATGCACAAACAACTATTAATGACGCTGGCTCTTCTGGCCGGTATGCCTTTGGCCGGGCAGATGAACGCCTGGGCCGACCTGGCTCCCCAGACTCAAAGCCAAAACGCCGTCACCATCACCGGTACCGTATTAGACGAGAACAATGAACCCGTGATTGGTGCCAACGTTGCTCTTAGCAACAACAAAAGAGTAGCCATAAACACCGATGTCAACGGCAACTTCAGAATCAGCGTTCCGCAAGGCGCAACGCTTTCTGTTTCGTTCATTGGGTACAAGACAGAGAATGTGAAAGCACAAGATGGCATGACCGTGTATCTGCAGCCTACCACCGAGCAGCTTGAGCAACTCGTGGTTGTGGGCTACGGCACGCAGAAAAAAGCTAACCTCACCGGCGCCGTGGCCACTGTCGACGTGGCTCGCGTAATGGACAGCCGTCCGCAGACCGACGTTGCCAAGGCTCTGCAGGGCGCAGTCCCCGGTCTAACCATCACCACCAACACCGGTGACATCACCTCCGACGGCTCTGCCACAATGCGCATCCGTGGCACGGGCACGCTCTCCAACAGCCAGACATCAAATCCTCTGATTGTGGTCGACGGAGTGCCTGTCGATGACCTCAGCTTTGTCAACCCCGACGATATTCAGGACATCTCCGTGCTCAAGGACGCATCTTCGTCGGCCATCTATGGCACACGCGCAGCATTCGGCGTGATTCTGATTACCACCAAGACTCCCGTCAGCCAGGACCGCGTGTCGCTCAAATACAGCAACAACTTCGGCTGGAGCGGCCCCACCGTCCTGCCCGAATATTCCGACGTGCCCACTCAGCTGCGCGCCATGATAGCCCAGCAGATGCGCTCGGGCGGCGACACAGAGCTCTTCGGCATGCACTTCACCAACCTTCTCCCATATGCCGAGAAATGGCAGCAGCAGAACGGCAAAGCCATCAACACGATTAACCACGTGATGCGCCCCTATGTCGACGACAACAACGTGGGAGACTACTACGTAATGCCCAGCGGCGAGACTCTCTACTACGCCAACTGGAACGTAGGCGACATCTGGTACAACGATGCTGCTCCGAGCAACAAGCACAACGTTAGCCTTGAGGGCGCATCCGGACGCACCAACTACCGCGCATCGTTCGGCTACGACAAGCGCACCGCACTCGAAAACGTCCGCCCGGGTGAAATGCGCCGCTACACTGCAGCCCTCAATGTCAATACTCAGATATTCAGCTGGCTTCGCGCAGGCGCTCGCGTCAACTACTCTAACAAGGAGTACACCGGCCCCACCAATATCCAAGGGCAAGCCACTCCTACCTACCTCTGGCGCTGGGGCTCATACTTCAACCCCATGGGCACGCGCGAATACGACGGCAAGCAATATTACTACAAGATTATCGCCGGTCGCCAGCAAGCAGGCGAATTCAGCGACGCTGCCACCGACACCAAGATGCAGGTTTACTTGGATGCGACCGTAATTCCCGGCCTCTCAATCCACGCTGACTACACCTACGATGTGCAGCACTACAACTCAATGAGTACACAGCTGCCTCTGTACGCATGGAACAACTGGACCAACTCCGGCACAACCCCAGTGGACATCGCCACCAAGACATCTGCCGCACAAGGCAACTCAAAGGCCACTCTGTGGACAACCAACGTGTACGCCACCTACGACAAGACATTCGCCCAGGACTACAACTTCAAGGTAATGGTCGGCGGAACGGCCGAGCGCTACAACTACAACGAGTTCAATGCCACTCGCACAGGCCTGCTCGACATTGACCTCCCCTACCTCGGACTCACCAACGGCGGCGATTCCGGCACTGACATGACCATCACCAACACCATCACCCACCGCGCAACAGCCGGCTTCTTCGGCCGTCTCAACTTCGACTACAAGGGCATCTACCTTTTCGAAGTCAACGGGCGTTATGATGGCTCGAGCCGCTTCCCCGCAAGCGACCAATGGGCATTCTTCCCCTCCGGATCGGCTGGATACCGCTTCACCGAGGAGAACTACTTCAAGAATTGGAACGTAAGCAACTACTTGAGCAACGGTAAGATCCGCGCATCATACGGCGCTATCGGCAACGAGGCCGTGGGCAGCAATATGTTCATATCCACAATCACCGGCCCAAGCAACTATTACTGGCTGCAAAGCGGTGCTACTTCGCCTACAAAGTACTCTGCCACTCCATCGGTAGTATCCTCTACCCTTACATGGGAGCGCGTCGAGACTCTTGACATCGGCCTTGACCTTGGATTCCTAAACAACTCGCTCAACCTGACGTTCGACTGGTTCCAGCGCGACACTAAGGACATGCTCGCGCCTGGCCTCACGCTGCCCGGCATATTCGGAGCAAGCGCCCCCTACACCAACGAAGGCCAGCTGCGCACTCGCGGCTGGGAGCTCGGGCTCAGCTACAACCACAGTTTCGGCGACTGGGACGTATACGGCAGCTTCAACATCTACGACGGCACCACCAAGGTGGTGAAATACACCAACGAGAACATGCTCTTCAACCAATTCTACACCGGTGCTGAATACGGCGCAATCTGGGGCTTCGTCACCGACCGCTACTTCACTACCGACGACTGCACCCCCGGCACATACGACCTCGCTTGGACCACCGAAGCAGGCGGTAGCCTCCCCGACCAGACATATCTTCAGACCGGCTCATTCGTATACGGTCCCGGCGACATCAAGTTCAAGGACCTTGACGGCAACGGCGTAATCAACGGCGGTTATACCGAAGACACCGACTGGCTGTGGGAGAACCATAGAGAAGTGTACAAGGATCCCAACGACCGTTCGAAAGGCATCTATCCCGCCGGCTCGGAGAAGAACCATGGCGACCTCAAGAAAATCGGCAACACGATGCCTCGCTACGAATACTCGTTCCGCCTGGGAGCTGCTTGGAAAGGCTTCGACATCGACCTGTACTTCCAAGGCGTGGGCAAGCGCGATTTCTGGACCGTATCTTCTTTCGTTGTGCCTCTGTCGCGCGGCGCTGATGCCACCTATGCCAACCAGGACTCGTACAACACCATCCAGTACAACGACGCAGGACAAGTGATCGGCTACTCCATAAGCCAAAGCAACGACTATCCTTGCCTCTACCCCGGATCGGCAGCCACCGGACGCATATCTTCGCTCAACTATGGCTGCTACAACTTCTATCCGCAGACCCGCTACCTCTCCGACATGTCGTATCTGCGCTTCAAGAACCTCACCTTCGGCTATACCATCCCGGCATTCCTCACCCAGAAGGCTCTGATTCAGAAGGCTCGCGTATACTTCACCGCTGAGAACCTTTGCTTCATCCACAATGGCATGAAGGGCACTGGCATTGACCCCGAAATCGGCGGCTCGCGCGGTGGTCTCTACTACACCAACCAGGACTTCGGTCGTGTTACTCCTATGCCCCGCACTTTCTCGTTCGGAATGCAGGTTACATTCTAACGAGTAATCCACACATAAAATCCTAAACAGAACTCAACATGAAAAAATCTATCATATTAGGCGCGTTGGTGCTCGGTGGGCTCGCTTTCACTTCGTGCGACGACTTCCTCGATGACAACCGCTATCCTCTGACTTCAGAGACAAACTCGCCTCTATACTGGAACAACGAGGACAACGTGAAGCTGCAAGTGGACCAGATGCTGCAATACTTCACCGGATACAGCTCAGGCAGCAGCACCGGAGAATTCTACTTCAATACCCTCACCGACGACCAGTGCGGATCGGGGTTCACTGATTGGAAATTCACCGTAATACCGAGTACGTCGACGAGCTACACCAGCCCGTACACCAACATACGCCACTCTGTGACCATAATCGATGCTCTCGAAAGTTCCACGCTCGAAGACGACGTGAAGGCCAACTACATGGGCATTGCTCGCATGTGCCGCGCCTACCAGCAGTATCTCCTGGTGCGCCGCTATGGCGACTGCAACTTCATCGACCATGTGCTCGACCTCAACGACGACCTTGAGGTCCCGCGCCAGAGCCGCGATGTCGTATTCGACAAAATCCTTGAGGACCTCAACTATGCTTGCAGCAATATCTCTACCGACAAAAACGCGCAGTATTGGTCGCGCGACCTGGCTTATGCCATGAAGTCGTACATTTGCCTATGCGAAGGCACTTTCCGCAAGTACTGCACCACCGAAGAGAATGCTCTCGCGCCCGACGCTTCGCGCGCTCAGACGCTGCTGCAGGAGTCGGCCAAAGCTTCTGACTACCTCATTGCCTCGGGCCGCTACGATGTGGCTGAGAAGTACCGCGCCAACTACCAGTCGTTCTACACATCTGCTTCGGAGGTGCCGGCCATGACCGCCAACCCTGAAATGATTCTCTTCCGAGGATACGCTACCGACATCATTATGAACTGCGTGCAGGACTTCACTTGCGGCTCTACGCCTATCAACGGCATCACAAAGGACGCTTTCGACGCATACCTGTTCAAGGATGGAAAGCCCCTGGCCCTAACCAGCGAGGACACAAGCGACGTGGGCGAAATGGATGAAACCGGCTACTGCATACAGAAGCTGCTCGATGTGCGCGACAATCGCCTGGCACAGACCACCGACCCCTATGTGTACTACACCGGACAAACATGGTCACGCGCCGGCGCCATGCAGATGACATCCTCCACCGGCTACGGCGTGAGCAAATACGACAACACCGAGCTTGCAGTGAGCGACCGCACCACCACGCGCAACACCGTGTGCGCACCCATCTACTGGTACTCCGTGATCCTGCTGGAGAACGCTGAGGCTAAGGCCGAGCTCGGCACCCTCACCGACTCCGATATGGACAAGACCCTCAATCTGCTTTATAAGCGCGCCGAGCTCCCCACCCAGACCGTGGCTTCGCTCTCAAGCATGAACGACCCCGCCAACAACATGAACGTGTCGTCGCTCATCTGGGAGGTGCGCCGCTGCCGCCGTTGCGAGCTCATCATGGACAACGACTTCCGATATTGGGACCTGATCCGCTGGCACCAGCTCGACAAACTCGACCCCAGCAAGTTCCCCAACATCTGGCTTGGCGCCAACATCAGCGCAGCCACCGTGCAGGTTGACAACACCAATGGATACATCAACGGCAACATCAACTATCCTGCCCTCACTCGCGCTTTCGAAAAGAAATACTATTTATACCCGATACCTTCCGGCCAGATTACCCTCAACAACAACCTTGGCCAGAACCCATTCTGGAATGATTAATAATAAGTAATTGGGACTACTTACGAGTCGCGGCGGACATAATTGCCCGCCGCGATTTTTTTTGTTGCGCAAAGTCTTTCAGAATGAGATGCCGAGGCGAAGCGTGGCCATGCACAAGTTGCCGGGGTGGTACTCTACGTCGTCGATGGTGTATTTGCGTCGGTCGAAATAGGAAAAGCCTACAATGATGTGCGACGTAAAGCTGCGGCCCGAGGCAAGGTTGATGCCTAAGCCGCCCGACATATATGCTCCCACATCAGTATGGTCATGCTCGTAATCGTTCACCGACACGCCGCCGCGCAAATCCATGAAACACAGCGTGGGGCGCGTGCTGAAATTAGTGCGCACTATAGCGTAGATGGGGAGTAAGCGGCTCGAATTGCTCACCGGCACGTTAAGGCCGGCGCCCAAACCTATTATCTCCACGGCAGCCGTCTTCATGCCAAAATAAGCGTCCAAGCCCACCGACGACATGTCGTGCCCGCTCATGTCGACCTGGCCGGTGAACGACGCGCCCCAGCCAAATTGCATTCCCCTGCGAGGAGCATTGTCTGTCTGAGCCGATGATGCCATAGGGCTGCATATCAATATTGCAAACAGCAGTGCGTGCTTCAGTGCTTTCATCTTGTGTATCATTTTTTCTTTAATTCAATTAAAGTCCAGTTGGCTTCCGGGTCAACATCCATCGAAACGAAGCTGAGCCCGGCGTTGCCGGCCGCTTCTCGCAGCATATTGGCATCCTGCTCGTAAAACCCGCTAAGCAGCATGGTGCCTCCCGGCTTCAAGGCTGCGGCATACTTGTCGATGTCGGCGAGAATCACGTTGCGGTTGATGTTGGCTATAAGCAAATCGGCCGGCTCAAGAGCGACAAGCGCCGACGCATCGCCGTTGATAAGCCTTATCTCCTCGTGGCCATTAAGCTTTGCGTTCTCGATAGCGTTCTCGTAGGCAAAGCCGTCAATTTCGATTCCTGCGACATTATACGCGCCGCGCATAGCGGCGAGGATGGCGAGGATGCCCGTGCCAGTGCCCATGTCAATCACCGTGGCTCCCTTCAAATCGGCCTTAAGCAGGCGGCGCAGCATCAGCGACGTGGTGGCATGGTGCCCTGTGCCAAAAGCCATCTTTGGATCTATCACAATGTCGTACTTTGCCTTCGGCACATCGTGATGGAATGAACTGTGTATCACGCATTCGTCGCCCACAACTATCGGTTGGAAGTAATTTTTCTCCCATTCCTGGTTCCAGTCGCGCCCGGGCACCAGTTCGGCCTTCCAGGCAATAGATGTGCTGAAGGGAAAGTCAGCAATGATTGCCTCAACGGCCTCCGGGCCGTAATCTTCGGCCTTGACATATGCCGTGACTCCGGCCTCATCGGGCACGAAGCTCTCATAGCCTGCATCGGCCAAGCAAGCCGCCAGCACGTCGGTTATGTCCTCGCTGCACGGCTTGGCATCGAATCTCACCGAATAGTAGTCGTCCATATCTGCGTGTTAGGATAATATGATTTATATTCAATAATCTCATGTCACATCGAGCGCGAGTCCATGGCCGAAAGCAGCATGGCAAGGCGGTCGCGTATTTCCACAAGCCGCTTCATCGCCTCGTAGCGCTTGGTTACGCCCGAATGGTTGTGCCGCACTATCTCCTGGGCTTTCTCTATCTTGAAGCCGCGGTCCTTGAGCAAATACTGTATCATGCGTATCTTGTCAAGGTCGTCGGGAGTGTAGAATCGCGTGCCCTTGGCAGTGCGATGCGGTCGCAACACCGGAAACTGCGTTTCCCAGTATCTCAGCGTAGAGGCAGCGAGGCCCAGCATCTCCTCAACCTCGCTAATGCGGTAGTATCTTTTCTCTATGTTGTCTGCCTTGATTTTGCGCGCCATAGTTGGTTATTTTTGCTTTCAGTGTTTAGTCCATCACGTGCCCGGCATTGTCGGCTTGTCGCGTCATTTCGTCGTATTGCTCGGGGGTAAGGTCGTAGAAATAATAATTCACGGGGTTTTGAGGCATATCCTTCAAGCGCACTTCATAATGCAGGTGAGGGCCTGTGGATTTGCCGGTGTTGCCCACTTCGCCTATCTTCTCGCCACGCTCCACATTCTGGCCTTTTTTCACCAGCACCTTCGACAGGTGTGCGAATCGCGTGGCGTAGTTGAATCCGTGATCGATAACTATGCAATTGCCGTAACCGCTCTGCCAGCCGGCCTCGGTGACCACTCCGCGGCCTGTCGCATACACGGGCGTGCCGATAGGCGCGGAGAAGTCCATGCCTTCGTGAAATTTGCGCGTACCGTACACCGGGTCCACTCGCCAGCCGTAGCCCGAAGCCATCTGCCGCAGGCTGCTCTCCGACACAGGCTGAATGGCCGGTATGTGGTCGAGGCGCTCGCGCTGCTGCAACGCTTGCGACCGCAGGAAATCGAACGACTTCGACTGAGCGTAGATGCGATGCTCCAGGGCGTCGAGCTTCTGCTCAACGCTGCGCACCAGCTCATCGTCGGCCAAGCGGCCTGAATCGCGCCGCTGGCGCTCGAGGCCGGCGTATCGCTGGGCAGCCGTCATTGGGTCGGCCTGCAGCATCACGCGGTAGAAGTTGTTGTCGCGCTGCATTATATCTTCCATCACCTCGTCTGATTCGTCCATGCGAGCCGAAATGTCCTGGTAGCGTGCGCGCAATGCAGCATTCTCCTCTTTAAGCTCCTTCTCGCGCGGAAAATCCACAAAATAATACACCGCCAGGAAAAGGGCCAAGCCAATGCCCACTCCTATGATAAACTGGCGCACCACAGCCCACGTGCGCTCTCTCACGGTGGGGTACACGCGCTGGTAGGAGTCAGACGCCGGATTATATTTGTAGTAGACTTTGCGCATAGCGGGGTCGGGGGTGTTGTTTTTTACGCGAAAAATCTGTAATTTTGCACTTCGAAATTCTACACAAAGCTAATAGCACTTTTTCATGCAAATATAGCAATATTCCACCAATTTTCGACAATTTATTTAACATTATATGCCTACTTATCTATCAGCCAAACAAATACGAGAGTCGTTCAAGGACTTCTTCGAGAGAAAAGGGCATCATATCGTGCCCTCAGCCCCTATGGTGATCAAGGATGACCCTACCCTTATGTTCACCAACGCCGGCATGAACCAGTTTAAGGATATTATCTTGGGCAACAAGGCCGCCAAATACAAGCGCGTTGCCGACTCGCAGAAATGCCTCCGCGTGTCGGGCAAGCACAACGACCTGGAAGAGGTTGGCCACGACACCTACCACCATACGATGTTTGAAATGCTTGGCAACTGGTCGTTTGGCGACTACTTCAAGCAAGAAGCCATCGACTGGGCCTGGGAGTATCTGGTCGACACAATCGGCCTCGACCCCAAGCGCCTGTATGCAACCGTGTTCGAGGGCTCGCCCGCCGAAGGCCTCAGCCGCGACGACGAAGCAGCCGAATACTGGCTGCGCCACCTCCCCGCCGACCACATAATCAACGGCAACAAGCACGACAATTTCTGGGAAATGGGCGATACCGGTCCCTGCGGCCCTTGCTCGGAAATACACATCGACCTGCGCAGCGACGAAGAGCGCGCAAAAATCGATGGCCGCGAGCTGGTCAACCACGACCATCCGCAGGTGATTGAAATATGGAACCTCGTATTCATGCAATACAACCGCAAGGCCGACGGCTCGCTTGAGCCCCTGCCCGCCAAGGTGATCGACACAGGCATGGGTTTTGAGCGTCTGTGCATGGCCCTCCAAGGCAAAACCAGCAACTACGACACCGACGTGTTCACGCCGCTCATCGACAAGATAGCTCAACTTAGCGGAAAGAAATACGGACACGACGAGAAGGTGGACGTGGCAATGCGCGTAATCGCCGACCACGTGCGCACCATAGCCTTCTCCATCGCCGACTCGCAGCTGCCCAGCAATGCCAAAGCAGGCTACGTGATACGCCGCATATTGCGTCGCGCCGTGCGCTACGCCTACACATTCCTTGAGCAGAAGGAGGCCTTTATGTATCGCCTAATCGATACATTAATCGACTCGATGGGCGACGCATACCCCGAAATCAAGCAACAGCGCGAGCTCATAATGCGCGTGATCAAGGAGGAAGAGGACGCTTTCCTGCGCACGCTCGACAATGGCATACGCCTCCTCGACAATTCTATACAGGCAGCGCGCAAAGCCGGCCTCACACAAATCAGCGGCAAAGAGGCATTCACGCTCAACGACACCTACGGCTTCCCGCTCGACCTCACCGAACTTATCCTCAAAGAAAACGGCATGACGCTCGACCACGAGGAATTCGACCGCGAGATGAAAGCTCAGAAAGATCGAGCACGCAACGCTGCGGCCGTGGAGGCCACCGACTGGGTGGCGCTTCGCGACGGCGAGCAAGAATTCGTAGGGTACGACACCACCGAACTTCCCGTGCGCATACTCCGCTACCGCAAAGTGAAGCAAAAGGGCAAGGAATACTACCAACTCATTCTCGACAAAACACCATTCTATGCCGAGATGGGCGGCCAGGTTGGCGACCGCGGCACCCTCACCGCCGAAGGCGAAACCGTGGAGATATACGACACCAAGCGCGAAAACGGAGTGGGCGTGCACTTGACGCTGAAGATGCCGGCCGACCCCACTGCCGAGTTCATGGCATCAATCGACATGGACGCACGCATGGCCACCTCGTGCAACCACTCCGCCACTCACCTGCTGCACGCAGCCCTGCGCCAGGTGCTGGGCACGCACGTAGAGCAAAAAGGCTCGTACGTGAGCCCCGACGTGCTTCGATTCGACTTCTCACACTTCCAGAAGCTTACGCCCGAGGAAATCCGCAAAGTGGAGCATCTGGCCAACAAGCAGGTGCGCCGCGCCATCCCTCTCGACGAGCATCGCAACATGCCCATCGCCGATGCGCGCGCCATGGGCGCAATGGCCCTATTCGGCGAGAAATACGGCGACGAGGTGCGCGTAATCAAATACGGCGACTCAGTGGAGCTGTGCGGCGGCACGCATGTGCCCAACACCGGCAATATCGGCATGATACGCATCGTGTCGGAGAGCAGCATCGCTGCCGGCATTCGTCGCATCGAGGCTATCACCGGCGCCAACGTGGAGCGCATGGTCGATGACATGTCCGACACATTGCGCCAAATAGGTGCCATGTTCAACAACAGCAAGGATGTTGTGGCCGCTTTGCGAAAGTCGATTGACGAGAACGCCGAGCTTCGACACCAAGTAGATGAATATTTCGCCGAAAGAGTCACCAACCTTGCCAAGGAGCATCTGGCAAAAGCTCAAATCATCAATGGCATACACGTGGTGACGATGCAAGGCCTGCGCCTGCCCGAAGTGGTGAAGAACGTGGCATTCGAGGTGCGCGCACTCTCGCCCGAGGCTACCGCGTTCGTCAGCGCCACTTGCGACCCAACCGGCAAACCGTTGCTAACGGTAATGTTCACGCAAGATCTCGTCGGCAATGGCTTCAATGCCGGCAACGCCGTGCGCAATGCCGCAAAGGCCATCAAAGGCGGCGGCGGCGGTCAGCCCGGCTTCGCTCAGGCTGGCGGCAAAGACCGCGACGGCCTGCAAGCCGCGTTCGACATGCTCATGCAGTCGTTCGCCTAATCACACCCAACTACAAAGCAGAGGGCTCCTTTTTTTACGGGAGCCCTCGCTTTTTTTTCGCTTTATGTATCTTCACTTGCTTCGGCGGAACAAACGCATAAGCTTGCGCCCAACCGTAAACGCGAATATCGCGTATTCGAAATAATTGAAGGCGCCAAGCATCCTCGACAACATGCCGGCTGCGCCGTCGGCCGTGCAACCTTTGCGCATGTTGCTGAATTGCTGAGCCACCGACTCCTTTTGCAATTCAAGTTTCGTCATTGAAAGCACGCGTCGGAATCGCAACTCGTCGAGCGTATATCCACGCCATATATCCTTACTCGTTGCCATAGTCACTTTTTTCGTTAGGTTGGTCAAGAAACAATTTCGACACGAATCGAGCCACGGGATCGTAGATTAGTGGCTTGCGCAGAAGCACCGTAATGACAATCAGCATTATAATGAATCCGGCCACAATCAGGAACGTCCAGTGTGGAGCAAGATAGCCGTCGAGCCAAGCAGCCAAGCCTATTGCCAAGAACACCATGGCCAAAATGCCGAATTGGAGCATAATCATGCCAACGGCCAAAGCCCCGATGAGCTCCGTAGCCTTCTCCGACGCAGTAAGCTTGGCACTGTCAACAAACAATGCCGCAAGTCTCTTCAAGCTTTTGAACAATATAGCCAACTGGCTGTCTTTATTTTGCGTCATATATTCCCTTATGGTATTTATACGACGCAGCCGACCGACTCTCTACCGACCCGGGCGACTGCGCGTGATGCTCGCGAGATATTTA
The DNA here is from genome assembly GCA_964582335.1 of uncultured Bacteroides sp. GTDB lineage: Bacteria > Bacteroidota > Bacteroidia > Bacteroidales > Muribaculaceae > CAG-873. Next base: position 5,104 of record CAZORI010000008.1, on the reverse strand, counting down.
TTTGTCGTTCGACTCTATCTCGGCAACAATCTGATCGACAATCTCCTCTTCGGAGACATCCTTGATGATGCCCTTGCGGATGAGTATCTGGCGTATTTCCTCGCGCATGTCAGCGCCCGTCTTAGGCGTGAGCAGCAATGCGGCCACGCTGCCGGCCACTGCGCCCATCAAAAATGCAGATAACGACTTCATAGCCTTACGCCTCTTTGATTTCCTGAGCAACGCGATCTGCGAGTTCTTCTAACTTGCTCGTCTTCATGAAGGGGCATTTGCCCTTGATGAAGTCGATGATTTCTTCACGGGTTTCGGCACCACGCTTAGGTGCGAAAAGCATGCCAACTGCTGCGCCGGCTGCTGCGCCGCCAAGCACAGCGAGTAAAATGTTGAGACCTTTCATATTCTTATTCGTTTTGGGATTTTTTATATTTCAATCATTCTTTGTGGCTACGCCTCACGCAGTGAGGCCCCGACAATATCATAACACAAAAGTACTAAAAAAAGATTTTGAAACAACGGCATTTTTTTCCAAAATTTTTCGGGCAACCCCAGCGCTGTTACGTCTTGCTCTCGTCGCTGCCGGTGATTTCGCCGGTGGAGATGTCGTAGTAGAGCGTTGTTGCTGCACGAGAAAAGCGCTAATGTCAAGAATATGCATATCGACAGAAAAATATTGTTCATAATCTTGTACGTTTTTTTTAGTTATTATCAAGTGTGTGCTAAAAATTAGGTTAAGATATTATAATAACGTGGAATTTGTGTCAATTGTTGTTTAAAACTTATGCAAAAAGCGGCCAATATCGTTAATTTCGACATTGGCCGCTCGTTTCAGTTATTTTAGGCGTTAGACGCCTTCGCTGTGAGGGTTGAAGTCGAGCGTGCATGTGCGCTCTTTCTCTTCTTTTTCGGTCACTTTGTCCTTGTCGGCTGTATCAACTGCCGCGCCTGAATAGTTCTGCTCGGCTTTCACTTGCTCTTTGCTTTTGGGTGTGTCTTTGTCCATAGTCGTAATATTTGATGTGTTGTCTGTATCTTGAAGCAATGGCAGCTTGTTGAGCTGCGCTATGTACGATAGCAGTTCGTCGCGTCCAACGCCCTTCTCGGAAGAGGTGACAAACACCGGTGGCAGCTCTTCCCACTCCTCGAGCAGGCGCTCGCAGTAGCGCGCCACATTCTGCTTGGCCACGTTCGAGCCGATTTTGTCGACCTTGGTGAACACGATGCTGAATGGCACTCCATTTTCTCCGAGCCACTGCATGAATTCCAAATCTATGCGCTGCGGCTCGTGGCGCGAGTCGATGAGCAGGAATAGGTTGGTCATCTGCTCGCGGCCAAGTATGTACGAGCGTATCATGTCGTCAATTTTGGCCAAGTCGGTTTTGCTGCGCTGGGCATAGCCATAGCCTGGCAGGTCGACGATGTACCATGAGTCGTTCACCAAGAAATGGTTGATGAGCATAGTCTTGCCCGGCTTTGCTGAGGTCATGGCAAGTCCTTTCTTGCCCGTGAGCATATTGATGAGCGACGACTTGCCCACATTGCTTCGGCCGATGAAGGCATATTCGTGCATTGCTGTCTGCGGTGTCTTTTCCACCGTGGAGCTGCTTGTTACAAAACGCGCCGAATTTACTATCATATCTTTAAATTTTGCTTTTACAATAGAAATAATGTTTGAAATGACCACTTTGTTTAGACGCAGGTTGCTTTCCCTTAGTCAATGAGCTGCGTCAGTGGGAATTGCGTGCCTATTTGATGTATGGCATGATCACGTCGCGCCATTTCAGGTAGGCAGGCCCCATCAGGTGCAGCCCGTCGTTGGTGTATTCAGCCTTCATGTGGCCCTCCTCGTCGCTGAGGTGTGAGTAGAGATCGATCCATGTGCAGCCCTTAGCCTCCACGATGGGCTGCAGGCGCGCATTGATGTCGCGTATCTCCTGGTCGCGGCCGGTCATGCCCTTGTACATGCCGTAGCTTATGTTGATGGGAAGCATCGACTGCACGTATATCTCGGTGCGAGGCATGCTGGCGCGCATCATGTCGACGAGCTGCGAATAGGCATCCACTATTGAGTCGATTCCAAGGTCGTGGCTGACGTCGTTCACGCCAACGAGCAAGAAAATTTTTGCGGGCTGCCCGTCGATGAGCGGCTGCATGCGGTCGTACACTCCTTGCATCACATCGCTGCTGATGCCGCGATTCTTTACGTTGGGCATTCCCAGCAGCTCGTGCCACTCGCAGCCGTTGGTCTGCGAATCGCCGAGCATGATGATGTCGGTGCTGTCCACGGGCAGAGCGTCGAACAGCGATGCGCGCTGATAGTAGAAAACTCCGTATTCGTATTTTTCGGGCGTGTGCATTGCTATCATCATGATGGGGAGCGCCAAGAGCAGGCTAAATAAGATTCGTTTTGTCATTTTGGCAATAATATTTATAGTTGGCTTGGTTGTTGAACGGCATCACATTTTCGGCACTTTCAGGAATTCAGCATCGGGGAAATGCCGGCCTACGTATCTCTGCACGAAGGCTGCCGTGTCGGCGGCTATTGTCAGGTCGCTGTCGAAATATTCGTTGTAGAGCACATATTTCAGGTCCACGCCCAGGCTGCGCACAGCCATCAGCGACAGCACCGTATGGTTGATGGAGCCTAGCACGCCGTTGGTGACAAGCGCCAACGGCAGCGAACGCGTGCGCGCATAGTCAACGGCGGAAAAGTCGTCGGTGATGGGCACCATCAAGCCTCCTGCGCCCTCGATGAGCACGATGTCGTATCGGCGCTCAAGCTCAGCGCGAGCAGCGTCGATAATGCCCAAGTCGATTTCTCGGCCATCGATGCGTGCCGCCAATTGGGCGGATGCGGGATAAGACAGTATGATGGGCGCCGTAAGGCCCTCGGCATCCTCGGCAAGCGGCCCAGTGCCCATCAAGGCGCGGTGCTTGTCGATGTCCTCGCTATGGCCTACATTGCCGGTCTGGATAAACTTCATGGTAATCACGGTGTGGCCTTGCGCATGCAATCGGCGTGCAAGCCACGCCGTGCAGTAGGTCTTGCCGGCGTCAGTGTCGATGCCGCTGATGAAAATTGATTTTCCCATTGCGCTATTTCTTCATGAACATGCGTTGGATTGAGCGCTTGTCCTCGCGCTCTTTGATCGACTGGCGCTTGTCGTATTCTTTCTTGCCTCGGCCAAGCCCAATCACCACCTTGGCAAGTCCGCGCTCATTGATGAACATGCGCAGCGGCACTATGGTGAAGCCAGCCTCTTTTCCGTCTTTTTCGAGTCGGCGTATCTCTTTGCGCTGCAGCAGCAACTTGCGGTCGCGTCGCACCTCATGATTGTTGTAACTGCCGAAAGAGTATTCCGATATGTGCATGTTTTTCAGCCACGCCTCGCCGTTGTTAACATAGCAATAGGTGTCGGCAAGGCTCGCTTTGCCCTGACGCACCGACTTGATTTCGGTGCCCGTGAGCACTATGCCGGCAGTGTACGTGTCGAGTATCTCATAGTCGAAGCGAGCGCGCTTATTCTTTATGTTTACGTCTTTAGCGTCCATTTCTCAATTGTTCATTGCCCAGGAAAACACATGTTGTATCAGGGCCGGGGGTAAAATTATGGTTAATAACGCAAAGGTTATGAATGTCAAGTCCTTGTCGTGGCGGATGCCGAGCATGTCACTCGATTTCCACACTATCAGGCCCACGGCCAAGGGCAGCAGATAGGGCAAGCCCATGTCGAAGGGCAGCAGATTGCATAGCGCCTCGGAAAGCGCGAGCATGCTCAATCCGTACACGAGCACGGTGCTGTAGGTGTCGGCGTCGAGCTCGCACTCCACGAACTGCCTCAACTTCGACACGCATATGGTCACGCCCAGCACATACGTGGCGAAGAGCGACACAAAGATGGCCGAGCCGGCAACGAGCGCGCCCGAAATCGTAAGGTAGGCAGCGTATTTCAGCCGCGCCAGGGCCGAGAGGCCGGCCACGGCAAACAGCGGCACCATGCACCGCATCGCCAAGGAGCGAGGGTTGGCACCCTCTTGCGATATCTCATGCCACCCGTTGGCGGGCGACAGCATCAACTGCAGTATGTTCTTCAGAAAAGTAGTCATCAAAAAAATTCATGTCTATGCCAATGCATGCGGCCTATGCACACAGCCAGCGCCAATGCATGATGCCCATGCCAATGCATACATTTTCGCAAAGTTACGAATTTTTTTGTATAAAGTTTTATCTTACGCAAATATTCCAAAAAACGACACATTATGTCATAGTTATTGGAGACCCCTTACACGGGCATCATAAAGTTCGTTGAACCGCATCTGCTTGAAGAGAGTGTTGACACAATCTTCAGTGAGCTTGTTGTAAAGTTCAAGCTTGCTGTTGATGAACTCAAGTAATTCGTTATCAACTCCTTCATCGAAGCGAGCACGAATGTTGTCGCGTGAATTTTCCGGATTAAAGAATTGGAAAATTTCTAAAATATTGAACATTCGATAATAAGATATTTTTTTCAACGCGAATTGATGAATATAATCGAGGCCGTAAGTTGATGTGCTTACGGCCTCTTTTTTTGAGTTTACGTCTTATCGCGAGGGATTAGCGGTTGTGGGGGCGCTGGCCGCTACGCTCTTGGAGGGGCTTGGCGTCTTCGGTGAGCTTTAGCTCTTTGCCGTTGGAGAGCTCTACTTCGTATCCACCGCGCTTGCGCGATATTTCTTTGATGTAGAGTCCTTCATGATTCTCTGCTACGTACTTGGCGATGGCAGCGGGCACGAGGTCGGCATGCACGGCCTCTCCCTTGGCAGCCTTCACTTCTTTCCACTGTCCGTCGCTGCGGAAGTCAACTTCTGCGCCGCTTGCGAAGTCAACTTCATACTCCACGCGGTTGTGCTCAGTGTCCTTCTCCACCTTGCGCACTTGTTCGTTGGGGAAATACTGCGCAATGAACTTTTGGGCGGCCTCGGGCAATTCTGATTGCGCGATTGGCGTACCGGCAAATGCAGCCGTCACAGATGCCGCGAGTGCTAATAGCACAGATGCAATTGTAGTCTTTGTTTTCATTCGAAAATTTTATTAGGCGATGGTAACTAAAAATCACCATCTTAGTTA
>CAZORI010000007.1:0-65388 GCA_964582335.1 uncultured Bacteroides sp. | reverse complement strand
AGAGCATCTGACTACGGATCAGAAGGTTACAGGTTTGAATCCTGTGCGAATCACACATGAAAAAGTTGTTGCGCCCCCACAGAGGGCGTTTTTTTATGTGCTCATTTCTTGCCGGTGCCATTGAGGCGCTCGCGCTCAAGTCGCTCCTTTTTAAGCAGGAAAAGGCGGAGGAGGAATATCACCACCAGCGTAATTGCTATGCTTCCAAAATAAGTGAGAGCGGAATTCTTGCCCGACGCATACTCGTCCCATCCAATCACGCTCATCACAGCCAGGTAGATAAGCAGCAGACAGGGCAGCCACGTTGATTTTTTCGTTTTTCTCATTAATGTTCGGATATGACTTTGTAAGGCGATTCGGAGGGATTGAAGAGTCCGGCGGTGAGGTGGTTGAAAATGCGCAGGCATGCCCACGCGTCGGTGGCTGCGTACACTTGCTGGCCATGCGTGAGCTCGTCTGCCTCCCAATTGGTGAGGCGCTGGCTCTTTGATATCTTTTCGCCGAATATTATCGCGTAAATTTTTTGAAGGGAAATGTCAGAGATATTGAATTTCTTCACGAAATCTTGCAATTCAAGGAATCCTTTGGGCTCAACGGCGCTGGTGCGATGCATCACATGGAAATCGTCGCGCACCGACAGTCCCACCTTAGTAATGTTTTCGTTTTCGAGGAAGCGCACTATAGAGTCGGGGACGCCAATCTTGTTAAGGCGAAAAAGGAAACAGCGGTCATCGGTAGAGAGCTGCAAGAGTGCAACCTTGTTTGGCTTCCCTTTTTTGAACGAAGGCTTAGTCTCAGTGTCAAAGCCCACGAGCGAATATTTTTCAAGGTAGGAGATGGCCTCTTCGGCTTGGTCTGCGTTGAGGATTGTATGGATTTCTCCTTGGAAAGTTGCCACAGGCAACTGGGCTACGATGGATTTGTCGATTGATAATTTGTAATCAGCGGGTTGCATTGATTCTGGATGAATTGGTAAGCGCGTATGTCGGCCGACAATCGTGCATTTTGCGTTTTATGTGAGCAAAAGAGGTCCTGACTTAGTTTAACACCACGCCCGAATATGCCGTCACGGGCACATAAATTCGGGCAAATTGGCGAATATACTCCAAAGTGCTCTTCTTAGGCAAGCGGACTGCAGTCGCGCTCTTAGAGGATGAGGATATTTTTGGAATCGGAGTAGAAGTGTTATGCATAGGCATCACCTATTTTTGTTGAACGATATTATTTAAACGATACAACATCATAATTATTGTTGAGATGGCGCACATTCGCTCGATATGTTGAAAAAAACATCCCCCCTCGTCACGAGGGAGGATGAAGCATACGTATATACAAGTGATATTTCAGAGCATAGAATCACGCCCTAAATATGATTTAGCAAACGCCTTCGCCCATCATGGCATGAGCCACCTTCATGAAGCCGGCAATGTTGGCGCCCTTCATGTAGTTTATGTATCCGTCGGGCTCTACGCCATACTGGAGGCACTGCGAGTGGATGTCGCGCATGATTTCATGCAGGCGGCGGTCAACTTCCTCGCTGCTCCACTGCAGGTGCATTGCGTTCTGGCTCATTTCGAGGCCAGAAGTGGCAACTCCACCAGCGTTAACAGCCTTTCCGGGAGCGTATACGGTGCGAGAGTTGATGAATGTGTCGATTGCCTCGGGTGTGCAGCCCATGTTTGACACTTCAGCAACGAGAAGCACCTTGTTGTCGACAAGCTGCTTAGCGTCTTCGCCCGATACTTCGTTCTGAGTGGCGCAGGGCAGAGCGATATCCACCTTCTGCTCCCAAGGCTTCTTGCCAGCATAGAAAGTAGCGCCGGGGAATTTCTCAACGTAGGGCTCAACCACGTCGTTGCCAGTAGCGCGAAGCTCAAGCATATAGTCGATTTTCTCCATGTTGAGGCCTTCCGGATCGTAAACGTATCCGTCGGGACCAGAGATGGTGACAACCTTAGCGCCGAGCTCGGTAGCCTTGAGGGCTGCTCCCCATGCAACGTTGCCGAAGCCAGAGATGGCAATGCGCTTGCCGGCGATTGTCTGGTTCATCTGTTCGAGCATGCCTTGCACGAAATAGAGAGCGCCAAAGCCTGTGGCCTCAGGACGAATGCGACTACCGCCGAATTCGAGGCCCTTGCCGGTGAACGTGCCGTCGTGCTGGTTGACGAGGCGCTTGTACATGCCGTACATGTAGCCCACTTCGCGTCCGCCTACGCCGATGTCGCCAGCAGGCACGTCGCGGTCAGGACCGAGGTTCTTCCACAAGCCGAGCATGAAAGCCTGGCAGAAGCGCATGATTTCACGGTCGCTCTTGCCGCGAGGCGAGAAGTCGCTGCCGCCCTTTGCGCCACCCATGGGCAGCGTGGTGAGGGCATTCTTGAAAGTCTGCTCAAAGCCGAGGAATTTGAGGATTGAGAGGTTAACCGAAGCGTGGAAGCGGATGCCGCCCTTGTACGGGCCAATGGCGTTGTTGAACTGCACGCGGTAGCCGATGTTGTTCTGCACTTCGTTGTTGTCGTCGAGCCAAGTAACGCGGAAGGTGACAATGCGGTCGGGCTCAACCATGCGTTCGATGATTTTATTGCGTTCGAATTCTGGATGTTGGTTGTAGATGTCCTGAACGGAAAGCAAGACTTCACGCACAGCCTGGAGGTATTCTTTTTCTCCGGGGTGCTTGGCCTCCAAGTTGGCCATGATTTGATTAATGTCCATAGCTTTTATTAGGTATTAAGTGTCTGGTCTTATTAAGACCGGTATTTAAGATTTTGATTAACGTAGCAAAGTTAACATTTAAATCTGAAATAAAACCAAAAAAAGAAAATTAATTTAACAAAAATAAGATATGCGTTTTCAGGCAAATTTACACAGGCACGATGAAATTTGACGTTTATTTGTGTTTTAATATAATAGTTTATAAATTTGCGAATGCAAAACAAATGACATATCAACACATAACAATATGAAATACGGATATATGCGTGTGGCATCGTGCGTGCCATCTGTATCGGTGGCTGATTGCAAAGCCAATGCCGATAGCATATCGGCTATGCTGGAAGAACTTGAAAAAAAAGATGTACAGTTGGCTGTATTTCCCGAAATGTGCATCACCGCATACACATGCGCCGACTTGATGCACAATAGCGAGCTATTGCACGATTCCATCAAGGCTTTGGAGAATATCCTGAATGCCACAAAGCAGGTGTTCGGAGGCGTAGCAGTGGTGGGCCTGCCCATTGAAGCAAATGGCGCGCTCTACAACTGCGCCTGCGCTATCAGCAACGGTGCGATTCTGGCGCTTGTGCCAAAGACGTATTTACCCAACTATAATGAATTTTACGAGTTGCGGTGGTGGCAGTCCGCGCCCGAGCATCCGATAGCCGTCACAATTCTCGGCCAAGATGTAATGCTCGATGCAAAACAGCTGATTGAAATCGATGGTGTAAGGGTAGGAATAGAGATATGCGAAGATGTGTGGACGCCTACGCCACCGAGTTGCCAGCTGGCCATGTCTGGCGCTCAGGTGATAGCCAATTTGTCGGCATCTGACGACCTCATAGGCAAATACACCTACCTTAAGGGCCTCTTGTCGCAGCAGTCGGCACGGTGCATATGCGGCTATGTATACTCAAGCGCCGGCTATGGCGAGTCGTCGACTGATTTGGTGTTTGACGGCAAGGCTCTCATATTCGAGAACGGTAACGAGCTTGCCTGCAATAAACGTTGGCAGTCGCAGCCGCAATACGTTGTTGCCGACATCGACATCGATGCTCTAAATCGCGATAGACTGCACATTGGTTCGTTTGCCGCATGCGCACGTCGCAACGAAGCCGAAGCATGGATAGCAACTGCGATTGCCACCTCGGCCTTCGACCATGATCCAAAGCCTCTGCTGCGCAGCATAAGCGCGTTGCCGTTCGTGCCAAATACTGACACAGCGATGAGCGACCGTTGTTCAGAAATAATCAACATACAGGTGGGCGGCTTGGCTAAGCGCCTGGATTTCATAAAGGCACGCACACTGGTGATAGGCATATCTGGCGGTCTTGATTCCACATTGGCGCTCCTGGTGGCAGTGAAGACATTTGACCGCCTTGAGCTCAATCGAAAGGGCATAATAGGAATCACAATGCCCGGTTACGGCACATCGCAGCGCACCAAGAGCAACGCGGTAGCATTGATGGAGCAACTGGGTATAACAATCAGAGAAATACCCATAGGGCCTGCGGTGGCACAGCATTTCTCTGACATTTGCCACGACCCGGCCGTTCAAGACGTTACATACGAAAACTCGCAAGCTCGCGAACGCACTCAGATATTGATGGATGTGGCCAATCAAGTGGGGGGAATCGTGCTTGGCACAGGCGATTTGTCGGAGTTGGCGCTTGGCTGGGCTACCTACAACGGCGACCACATGTCGATGTACGGCGTGAACGCAAGCATCCCCAAAACGCTGGTGCGCCACCTCGTGCGCTATTTTGCCGGTGAGCCTGAAATGGCCGACGCTCGCGATACACTGCTCGACATAATTGATACTCCCATCAGCCCCGAGCTGATTCCTGCCGATAAGCAAGGCAACATAACGCAAAAGACTGAGGATTTGGTAGGTCCCTATGAGCTGCACGACTTCTTCCTATATTACATGCTTAGATATGGCTATGCCCCTGCCAAGGTTTTCTTCATGGCCCGTCACGCATTTGGCGACGAATACGATGCTCGCACAATACTGAAATGGATGAGGGAATTTTATCGTCGATTCTTCCAGCAGCAGTTCAAGCGGTCGTGTCTCCCCGACGGGCCCAAGGTGGGCTCTGTGTGCTTATCGCCTCGTGGCGACTGGCGCATGCCAAGCGATGCCAGCAGTCGTGCATGGCTTGCTGACGTGGATGCCATAATTGCTCAGCTTAGTTGAATCAGTTGCTCCAATACATAATCGGAGACGAGCCAGCTGTTCTCATTGAACATCAGATGTCCGTCGCTTAGAGAAAGTTTTCCGCTAATAATATATGGCTTGGCGTCGCGCATAAGCACGCGTCGCCGAGCCTCTTCTATATTTTCAAGATTTAAGCCTTGTGCTGTGCGCAGAGAGGTGATGAGCATGTCGTTGAATTTGTTGTCGTCGTTTTCTGGCTCCACTTCGCAGGCAACAATGCCTTTTTCAATGCATTCGAGGTAGTGAGTGAGGTTAGCGGGATTGATTCGCCTGAGCTTGCCATCATAGCTGTGTGCGGAGGGCCCTAAGCCGAGGTAGGGCGTGCAGGTCCAGTAGCTGCTGTTGTGCACGGACCTCTTGCCTGGAAGCGCCCAGTTGGATATTTCGTAGTGCTCGTAGCCGGCATCGCGCAGGCGATTGCATATGTAGGAGTACATTTTTACTATCGTATCTTCGTCAAGCTGGTTGATGCGTCCCTGTCGCAGCCACGCTGATAGCCGAGTGCGAGGCTCGTACGTCAAGGAATAGGCCGAAATATGGGAAGGGGAAAGAGCAATGATTTGCTCTACAGAATATGTCCACGACTCAAAATTCTGCCCCGGAAGGCCGTAGATAAGGTCAAGGTTGTAGTTTTTTAATCCGCTGCGTCGCAGCGCGCCCACAGCATCGAGCACTTGCTGAGCATTATGCCTGCGGCCGATGGCTGAGAGCTCAGCATCGACCATCGATTGCACGCCGAGGCTTACACGGTTTATGCCCATTTCATGCCATGCATTCGCTGTCTTGTCCGTTACATCATCAGGATTGGCCTCAAGGGTGATTTCGCGGGCATCTTTCAGAGGTAATCTTGACAGCAGATTGCCTATAAGCAAAGGTTCTATGATTGAGGGGGTGCCTCCGCCGAGGTAAATTGTCTCCACCGCATGTCCGTGCAGCTCGCTTAGTCGCATCGCGAATTCTTTGGCGAGTGCATCAACAAGCCTGGCGCGACGGCTCGCGTCGGGCATTGAGTAGAAATCGCAATAGGCGCATTTGCTGTGACAAAATGGTATGTGCGCGTAAATTCCCGCCATGAGGCATCAATTGTTGAGCGGAGGCACCACGCGCCCGCATATGTTGATGAAACTGCAGTATCTGCAATTCTCGATGTTTTCAGTTTGCGAGAAGTTTACGCTTTCGTTGAAAATCTCACGCGCCATGTCTACGATTTTTTTACGTGTGTAGTCGCCTAAAGGCATTTCTTCGGTGACGGATTGACCATTGCCCAAATCCAGCTCAACTTCTACTGGGTCAAGGTAGTTTTCCACTTTCTTATCAGCAATCGAGATGAGCTTTAGGTCGTTCTTTGCAATATTAGTGAATTTATATATTACGGGCCTGATGGGATAGGGATAACCCATTAGGTCGCGGTATGCCACGCAATAGAGCAGGAGTTGAAATATTGCTTTGCCGCTTTTATCCTCGAAGACGTCCTGGATGCTTTTTGCAGAAGTTTCGTCACCGCCCGACTTGTAATCGATGAAGCGCAGAAACTTGCCTTCGGAGTCGAGCCTGTCGATGCGGTCGATCGACATGGTAAAATTCACAGTGAGGTCATCAGCAAGTTGCCATCTATGTGTATGCGTGCCTAACTCATCCTCGCCTTCGACAAAGGCAAACGACTCATGATTGGCATCCCATCGAATTAGGCACATGAGATACTCTGTCATAATGCGGCACAGCACGCGAGCCTCGCCTGGAAAAGCATTGATGTCATCGGGCGTCCTTATGTTTTTGTAGTATTTCTTTTTCATGATTCTCAGTGTGTCGAGCATCAATCTGTCTTTGAGAGCCTTTGGGTTGGCAAGGAGTCTTTTCAGATGGTCGTTGATAAACACGTCTTTGCATTTATTCTGCTCGTCACGGTAAAAATTCTCAGCCACACTGTGCATGATGGTTCCATATGAAGCAGGGTCCATGTATTCCGGGTCGAAGTTTTCCACCTTTAGCTTTTTTATCGCCGACAAGTAGAATTTGAGGGGACATTCAATGTACACCTTGAGAGTGGAGGCTGAAAAATTAAGCGTTCCTCCCGGTCGGCGCAGCTCATTGACGTCACGCATCACACGGTCAGTTTTTTTGATTGAAATATGCCTGCTTTCGCTTATCGACAGTCCTAACCCTTGTGCATCGGCATGCTCGCGGTATTTGTCAGGTGTGAGAAGCTTGATTTGTGTCACAAAGCGTGACATTTCCCCCTTCGACAAGTCGGGAGTGCGGTTGTCGTAAAGCAAGCACAGCCTCTCTGCGCGAGCCAGGAGCCTGTAAAATTGGTATGCCTCTTCGGTTTCCTCATCTTCAGGAGAGGGCAGACCGAAGCCGTATTTAAGCGCCAAGGGAATTAAAGAAGAGTGGCGCGTGGTGTGTGGGATTGAGCCCTCGTTCATCGATGTGATTACAAGGCGCTTGAAGTCGAGGCATTTTGCCGACTGATTGTCGAGAATTTGCATTCCGTGCACTGGGTCGCTGTTGAGCTTCACTACCTGTATGCGCAGAATCGATCGCATGATGTCGAAGAATGTGTTTTGCTGGAAGTCAACATTGTAATTTTGGCACATAAGGCATATCTGATTGATTGCCTTTTCATATCCGTCAAGAATCTTTTCCTCATACGTGGTGGCAGCAGATTTTGATGTGTTACGGATGGCCAATCCATTTCTTAGGCAGAGAATCAAGTTGTCGAGATATGCCGTTGTTTCCTTCATATTGCTCCCGTCGACATGATGGAATATTGGGTAAAGTAAGTCGAAATCGCGTATTAGGGATATCGGTATGTTATAAAGTTTGTTTTGTTTTATCAAATTACGAAGTTGGGAGCATTGGTCGCCGCCTACCATAGGCAGGTAGGGATAGGATAGCACCGACAGCACGTCTTTATAAAAGTAGGAGATTTCGCCGTGCAGTGTGCGTGCTTGCATGTGCATATGCAGGATATCGTTCACCATATTGGCGAATGGCGTCTGAGCATAAGGTACTTGCAATGCCACGTTGATGTGCTGGTACTTCTGCGGCAGCGAATACAGCAATGGCACAAGCTGGTCGTCGTTGGGCAGGATGATTGCAGTGTCAGTGTTGTCGATGCGCCCTTCGCTTTCCGACCATTCCGACAATATCTTAGGCACAAGTTTGATTTGGCCTATGTATGACGGCACCGGAAACACCTCCACCATAGGGAAATCAGTTATCGGCTGTAGCACGAAGTCGGAGGGCATTGGCAGAGCTTTCGACAACGACCTCACCAAAGCACCGGCCTTAGAGCCTTCAATTCTTAGGAATGGCGAAGCAGTGTCCCAGAAAAACTCTGCCACGGGATTTTCAAACGAACACATGTGCTTGAGCGATGACACTACCGAAGTGGGTAATTTGCTGAAACCGATGAATGCGTATTTCTTGCCATGAAAATCATCCTCGGTCATGCCATTTATGGCAATGCATGCTTGCTTGGAAGCGAATCCGGTAGAGATGATTTTGTACTCACGCATTAGCGCATGATATTCCTTGTACAAATCTTCTAAAATCTCCCAAAGGTTGAGGAATTGGTTGGCGGTTGTCTTGTCTTTTCCTGGCACATGTTTCCAAAATTCATCCACGTCGGTGTTTTTGTGCGGACGCGTGTCGCCGAGTATCCGCGCCACCTCTATTTGCTCGTCGGTGAGATAATTGGACTGTATGGCCTTAATGTCGCGATAATTCTTGAACAGTTTGGAGGCGTCGGCCATGGAAGCATCTATGTCGTTGAAGTCCTTCACTGCCATTTGCCCCCAATGCATGAACGAATCGAAGTCGCGTGAGTTGTTCTCGGTGCCAAGTCGGCCAAGCACATTCAAATATGCCTTATAAAGGATGAACACGAGCTCTGGCTCATCGGCAGGGGCGCCAACGCAAAATTGCTGTATGAAAGATGAAAGAGTGATCAGCCTTGGCATGAAGGAAACATGCTCGCATTTGTCGCGCAGGTATTTGCGCACAAACATAGCGCTTCGCCGATTTGGAAGCACAAAAGTGTATCTGCCGAGCTCATTCTTATGCTTGCGCATATAATACTTGGTGACTTGTTCTAAGAAATGCATAGGCCGAATGTGTATTTTGAATAAAAAGGAAAAAACAATAAAATTATATGATGCTGATTCCGTCGATTGCCTTGAGTCGCCCCATAATCATCGGCATATCATCTGCGTTGCATTCAATTGTCATGGAACAAGAATTGTCGAAAAGCTGGTTTGTTACCGTCGACTGTGGCATCTTGGCTATTTTCATCACATCGTTCATCGCAAGGTAAGGAAATGTGAACGAAACGGATTCGCGCTGATGGCGCTCCACTATCTCAGCGTTGTCGAGAGCAAGGCGAGCGGCCTCGCGATATGCGGCTATAAGGCCCGAGGTGCCAAGCTTTATGCCGCCAAAATAGCGCACCACAATCACAACAACATCGGTGAGCCCAAATGAATTGATTTGCCCAAGAATCGGCTTTCCTGCAGTCCCCGACGGCTCGCCGTTGTCACTGCTGAGAAAGGTTGAGCGTTCAGGGCCAATCATGTATGCCCAGCACACGTGCCGGGCATCATGATATTTGTTGGCTATATCCGCAATTTGCGCCTTTGCCTTCTCAGCGGAATCCGCAGGGAAGGCAAAGGCTATGAATTTGCTCATCTTTTCGCGAAACTGTCCCTCACTGGGAGCAGCCAATGTGAGATAAGCGTCCATTAATCAATATACGTGTGAGTCGGTATCGAGCTCTGCCTCGGTAAGCGGCTTTTTGGTCATCTTGTACCACACATACCATATATAGGCAAGCACGAAAGGCACAAGGATTGACACCCAACTCATTACGGTGAGCGTGAACTGCGAAGACGAACTGTTGGCGATTGACAGCGAGCCTTGAGGGTCGATCAATGAGGGATAGTAGGCTGTGTCGTTATAGCCAGCCAGGAAGAAGAGCACGAGCACTACAAGCACTGTGCCAACGCCGCTCATCCATATTCCGTGTACGAACTTGTGCGAAAATGCTGTGATTCCTATCGATGCCAGCACCAGCACCACTCCAAGCAGCAGCATGGGCACTGTCCACCACATGTGCCAAAGGTTGTGCCAGTAGATATAGTCTACGTGGGCAAACGTCCCGTCGGGCTGCATTTGATAGCCGCCGTGCAAGAATAGTAGCACAGCGAAAGCCACAAACAGCACGGCGAAGATTACGCCGTTGAAAAGTGTCTTTATGCGCATGTGCTGAGCAAAGCCATTGCCGGCATCAACAGTGTCGATGAAATACATGCATGCTTGAGTGCGAGCCAGGAAGAAAACAGCAAATCCGAGCAACAGGTTGCCGGGCACTATCATTGCCTCTAAGCCATGTGTGGATGACCACTGGGAAATCACTGGCGAGCCAGGGTCGAGGATGTTGCCCTTGGTAACTGTGAATTCGGCGCCGAAGAAGAACATGCCCACGGCTACTCCGAGCATCACGCAGCCGAAAAGGCCGTTGAGCATAAGCAGCGCGTCGTAAGCGCCTGTGCCATATATGTTGCCCTTTTTGCGGCGGAACTCATAGCTGAACGCCTGCACAACGAAGCTCACCAATATCGTCATCCAAAGCCAATAGGCACCTCCGAAGCTTGTGGAATAAAATAGAGGGAACGACGCGAAGAATGCGCCACCGAACACTACCAGCGTGGTGAAAGTGAATTCCCACTTGCGTCCAAGCGAGTTGACCACGAGATTTTTGTAATCGCGATGTGTCGAGCATATCAATGATTGGCCGCCTTGCACGAAAAGCAAAAACACCAATATGGCTCCGAGCACTGATATCAAGAGCCACCAATAAGATTGTAAACAGGCCATGGCTTTATTCGTTAGTTTCGATATTTGTATTTTCGGAATTTTTGATGAATCTGATCATTATGCTCACTTCAGCAATAAGCAGGAGTGTGAATATAATGGCAAAGATCCAAAATGTGGTCTGAACGGCTCCGGCGCTGATGTCGCTTATTGCTACTCCGCGAGGCATCACGTCCTGGATTACCCAGGGCTGGCGCCCGACCTCAGCGACAATCCATCCTGCTTGCGAGCATATCCACACCAAAGGGATGCTTATCAGGCCCACTATGTGCAGCCACGGCTTTTCGAGATGGCGAGTGCTGCGGTAGCAAACGAATATGAGTACCACAAACAGCAAGAACAGATAGCCTCCCAAAGCCACCATTATGTGGAAGGAGTAGAATGTGAGTGGCACGTTGGGCACAGCTTGCTCTGGCGAGTCGAGATAGCCGTATCCGAAGTAGCGATAATTCGCCTTTATCTCTTTAGCGGCTTCGTCCATTGCTGCCTGGTTGCCCTCTTTGCTGGCTTTGTTGTAGGCCAAAAGGGACGCTTGGGCTTTCTTGCCTATTTCTATGCGCTCTGCATACGACACGGTGTTAACAGTGTCGCCTTTCTTATCGATTGAGAAGCCCTTAATCAGGTCCTCAATGCCCGGCACAAATGAGTGGGGGTCGTTGTTGGCCAATATTGACAGGCCGTAGGGTATGTCAATTGAGAAAAGCATAGGATCCTCGCCGTCGGCGACGTCCTTGCCGGGGCGCATTATGCCCACCGCCACCAAGTCTTGGCTGGTTGATCCATTGTAAAGGCCTTCCATGGCAGCCAATTTCATTGGCTGCACTTTCGACACCTGCACGGCGCTTCCGTGCCCGGTCCATGCCACGAGCACTACGCCTATGAGTCCTATCCAGGAAGCGATGATTATCGACTTGCGGGCTGCATCTACGTTCTTATTCTTGAAAAGAAGCCAACAGCTGACACCTATCACAAAAACGGCTGCAAGCACCCATCCGCTGGTGACTGCGTGGAAGAATTTGTTGATCGACACGCCGTTGAAGGCCACCTCCCAGAAGTTGTCCATGACGTTGCGCATCTGGGCGGGGTCGAACTCCATGCCAACTGGATTCTGCATCCAAGCATTTGCTATGAGAATCCACAATGCGGAGAGCGAAACGCCTATGGCCACCAGCCATGTGGATGCCAGGTGGAAGCCCTTGCTCACTTTTTTCCAGCCGAAAAACATCACAGCAACGAAAGTCGCCTCCATGAAGAACGCTAACAGGCCTTCGATGGCAAGCGGTGCGCCGAAAATGTCACCGACAAACCAGCTGTAGTTGCTCCAGTTGGTGCCAAATTCAAACTCAAGGATAATGCCGGTGGCTACTCCGCAAGCGAAGTTAATTCCAAATAGCGTCATCCAGAATTTGGTTATGCCTTTCCACTTTGCAGCCTCCTGAGGGTCGCTCTTTGAGAGGCGCACGTAGATTGTCTCCATTATGGCGACAATCAGCGACAAGCCGATGGTGAGAGGCACAAACAACCAATGGTACATGGCTGTCAAGGCAAATTGCGCTCTTGACCAGTCTACAACACTCATTAAATCATTCATGATCATATAAAATTAGTTTGGATTCTGAGCTAATCATTTCGTCAGGTGCATGAGCACTGCGTTTGCGCGGTCAGTGTCGCTATCATACTGTGTTGACAAAATATCAGGGAAGAAGAACAGCTTCAGTACGGCAAAGATAACGAAAAGCTTAATCAAGATCAGCACCCACAAGGATTTGCCTACGGTCATTGATTTGAAGCCTTCGATGTAAAAGTTACATACTTTGCGCCAAAATCCTTTCGGCGCATTTGGCTGTGTCGAGTTGAAAACGCTATATGTTTTTTTCGTATCCAAAGATATAATGAATTGGGGGTATTCTGGGGGACAAAGATAGTTGTTTATTTTCGTTTTTACAAAAATTCCCACCTTGCTTTTTGACGAGAATTTTGTGGTATAATCAAAAAAAACGTAATTTTGTGGGCAACAAACCAAGGAAGTACGATAAAAGCGGCTTACCTTGAGCAAATTTTATAGCCTTGGCAGAGAAAAAAGACATGGATGTAACAGCTGTGCTGCGTAGCCGCGCCGACCTTACGCTTGGCGAGCGGCTGCGCATGGTTGCGTCTCTTAGCTGGCCATCCATCATGGCTCAGTTGTCTACGATATTGATGGAATACATTGATGCCTCGATGGTTGGCAGCCTTGGCGCGTCGGCCTCGGCGTCGATTGGCCTTATGGCTACATCCACATGGCTTTTTTGGGGCTTGGGGTCGGCTCTGTCAACTGGCTTCTCCGTGCAGGTGGCCCACCATGTGGGCGCAGCCGGCGACAATCATGCTCGCGATGTGGTGTGCCAGTCGTACGTAGCAGTGGTGTCGCTTGGCATCATCTTGGCTGTGCTGGGCGTAGCCATAAGCGGGGCATTGCCGGTGTGGCTTGGCGGCAACGAGGAAATAACGGCCGGAGCCTCCGACTACTTCAGGATAGTGATGCTTTCGCTGCCATTTTGCTACATTACGTTCCAGACGAGCGGATTGCTGAGGTGCGCTGGCAACATGGTGGTGCCTGGCGCGCTCAATGTGGTGATGTGTGTGCTCGATGTAGTGTTCAATTTTTTCCTTATCTACGATACCCATTCTGTGCTTGGCGTCGAATTTCCCGGTGCCGGCTTGGGCGTAGCGGGAGCCGCTATGGGCACTGCGCTCGCTGAAGTCCTCACAGGTGGCATCCTTGTGTGGTTCTTGATTCGCAAGGCCAACCACCTCAACTTCCGCAACGCCAAGTTCAGGCTTCATCTCACTCGCGAAACGCTGAAGCGTGCGCTTAAAATAAGCGCGCCAATAGGAGCAGAGCGCATCATGATGTGCGGCGCGCAAATCATCACCACTGTGATTGTGGCTCCCTTGGGCACTGCGGCGATAGCGGCAAACGCATTCGGCATCACGGCCGAGGGCCTGTGCTACATGCCTGGCTACGGCATTGGCGACGCGGCCACCACGCTTGTGGGTCAGAGCCTTGGGGCGCGCAAGAAGAGGATGGCGCGCGATTTCGGCATAATCACCATTGTCATGGGCATGTTGATCATGGGCATCATGGGCTTTGTGATGTGGATAGGAGCGCCTCTGATGATGTCGATATTCACGCCCGACACTCTGGTGAGGGAGTTGGGCGTGGAGGCATTGCGCATCGAAGCATGGGCCGAGCCAATGTTCGCCGCTTCGATAGTGTGCTATGGCGTGATGGTTGGCGCTGGCTACACGGTGGTGCCTGCTGGCATCAACCTGTGCAGCATATGGGTTGTGCGCTTGTCGCTAGCTGCTCTGCTTGCGCCTTCGCTTGGCCTGAAAGGCGTGTGGATAGCCATGTGCATCGAGTTGTGCGTGCGTGGAACGGCCTTCCTTATTGAATTTGCGCGCGGACGCTGGATGCGCCGCTCCAATATAACGCCAGAACAGGAAATTGAAGAAATTGATAATCCACCACATCCTTATGAATTATAATTTTGACGAACTCACCAACAGGCGCGGCACCCAATGCATGAAGTGGGACGAGCGCCAGGACATACCAGCCGACACAATACCCTTGTGGGTAGCCGACATGGATTTCAAGACGGCTCCGGCCATCATTGAGGCGCTGCGCAGCCGCGTCGACCAAGGCATCTTTGGATATACATACGTAATGTCCGCATATTACGAGGCCGTCACCAATTGGTTTGACCGCTTTCACGGCTGGCACATCGAGCGAAGCCAGGTGATATACACTTCAGGCGTAGTGCCTGCCATATCAGCTGTTGTGAAGGCGCTGACGCGCCCTGGCGAAAAGGTGTTGATACAAACGCCGGTGTACAACTGCTTTTTCAGCAGCATACGCAACAATGGCTGCACGGCGCTCGAGAGCAGCCTTGTTCTCGAAGGCGACAAATATTACATTGATTTTGAGGATTTCGAGGCCAAGGCTTCCGACCCCCAGTGCAAACTGATGATTCTGTGCAACCCTCACAATCCGGCGAGCCGCGTGTGGACTCCAGATGAGCTGGAGCGCATCGATGACATATGCTATCGCCATGGCGTGACGATTGTGTCGGACGAGATACACTGCGAACTTGTGATGGAAGGATACCACTACACGCCTTTTGCCACTGTGGCCAAGCACGACTGGATAGTGTGCATTTCTCCATCAAAAGCGTTTAATACGGCAGGCTTGCAGATTGCCAATATCGTGTGCAGCAACCAAGAGCTGCGCGCCAAGGTGGACCGTGCCATCAACGACAACGAAGTGTGCGACGTGAATCCGTTTGGCGTGGCTGGACTTATGGCTGCTTACAACGATTCGCGCGACTGGCTTGAGCAGCTGCTTGTGTACATCAAAGGCAATTTCATGCTTTTGAAGGACGAGTTCTCGAAATCTCTGCCAGAATTGCCCATAATTAATCTTGAGGCCACTTACCTGGCGTGGGTAGATTGCCGCCGCATAGGCATGAGCTCGGCCGACTTGGAGGAATATTTGATAAAGGAGGCGCACGTGTGGCTCAATGCCGGCAGCATGTACGGCAAAGACGGCGAGGGCTTCATGCGCATCAACCTGGCGTGTCCGCGCCCGCGCTTGGCCGAAGCAATACGTCGCCTGGTTCCGGTGCTACAAAATCTTCTTAGAAAGAATTAACGAAGACGCTCGTCTGGACTCAGTCGAGCATCTGGTCACCTCCGCCATTGACAAACAAGGTCTGTCCGCTTACCCATGACGGTGCAGGCGAGGCAAAGAAAAGGACAGCACGCGCAATATCCGATACCTCGCCAAGGCGCTTGATTGGAGTGTGAAGCAACATCTTTTCCTCAATTTCGGGGGTAAGAATGCTCTGTAAGGCGGCTGTTTTGGTAGCGTCCGGCCCGACGTTGTTGATAACGTAATTGCGAAGCATTTAAATATGACCCATATAAGTCGGTGTAGCGTTCAATGCTGCACCCATCATCGCATTCTTATGACCACTTTGGCCCAAAGAGTGGAACCTCAAATTAGGCGAAATGATAAAATTGCCAAACGATCTCAATTCTACAGTCTTGAATCGAGATGCCGATTTGTCTGTATAGAGTTAAGGTACTGGTAGTAGAAATATGACGCGATGATGAGTCCAGCTGACAGGCGTATGCCGAGGATGACGTTCAAGGCTGCATAGTCAGCCCTTAAGGACAGCCTTTAGCGATTGTAACATATTGCAATTTAGTGAATTAGACATAGAATAGGGGAGTTGTAGCCTTTGCGAGGCTGCGATATTTGCTGAGGAGTCGGAGGAGTGCTGGAAATATCGCGAGGATTTCAGCGTTGAGAGGGGATTTGTTAGCGCTGGGCCGGGGTGAACGTCTCGAAGCTGTTGTCGCTGTAGAACACCATAATGGTCTGCACGCGTTTCGATGAGTCGGTCGTGAGCGAAATGGGCGCCGGAGTTGCCTGAGGTGAAGGCGCGGCAGAAGCGCCTATTGCTGCATTGGCGTTGCTATCTTCATTGTCGGGCTCAACGTGGATAGGCTCGAGGTGAGGGTCGTGTTGCACTTGACTTTGAATAGGAGCAGACACGACTGGCTTGTTGGCAACGTATTCCATTGGTTCGTCGCCAAAAAGCAGCCATGAGATATTCAAGGCTGGATAAGCGCTGTGCAGTTTCCCCAAAATTTCATTGCTGATTTTTTTGTTTCTCCCACTCAGAATCTGCGACAGGGTGGGACGCGGAATCATAGCAGTGTCGGCAAATTGTGAAATTTGCAGGCCAATATGCTCCATATATATTTTTAGGCGATCTACAATATCCATTTCTTGAAATTTTCTGTATTTTGTTGCTTTGTTTACCGTTTGCAAATGTAATCATAATATTTTAAACAACAAAAATTTCAATCAAAAATTTTGTTCACAAATGCAATCTCAAATGAGAATTTACAATTTGTATTTGTATATTTACGTTTGCAACGAGAGGAATGCAATCGCCTGAAAGAGGCGTAAATAAACATAACTAATGGTTTAGATAAATAATATAAATTACAGAAATTGAACAACTTATCTATAGAAAATTAAACCATGACTATACAATTTGAACGTTTTTGTTAAAATTGAAAGTGTAAATTCAGTTAGGCTCGTTAAATCGTTGGAGATTAATTTTTAATACCGAAGGTTAAAAATGCTTTAATGTGATTGTTCCTAAATGCATCGGTTAATTTGCGGTATACTCCAATTCAGGAATTCGAATATTGTCGATTCCCAGTTCAAATTTCTGAACTGATGTGATTACAAAATGGCGTTTGGGTTTACAAATATCGTCGAACTGCAAATGAGAAATTTAATTGATGAATGTAAATATCGTCTTCGAACGTTATTCGTCAGTTAGTTTTTCTGTATTTTTTTTGATTCGTATGTATGTGTTCTCGACGTTGTTTTCTTCCTTTGTCTATATTATAACATTTCTAAGCCCCCAGATTGTTCACGTTAAATAATGTGTAAAATTAAGGAGAACAATAATTTATAGAACACTTGTGCATATCGCATCCCTCGTGAGAATTTAAAATTCTCGAAGTTCACGGAATCGTGAGCGAAATTTTCGATTCTAATTTTGAGGATATAATAGGTATTATGTTAAATAGGGTTTGGCTTTATTTTCGTACATTTGCGGAGCAAATACAAATTGAAACACAAGGTTCATTACCGACACTCCCATGGCAGTAATATTGAATATAGAGACATCCTCCACTCCATGCTCCGTGGCTCTCACCGCAGAAAGCATGATTCTGAAAAACTATGCCGACTTCAGCGGCCGCAACCATGCCACGATGCTTTCAGGCTTCATCAAGCAATGCCTCGATTTTCTACATGAAAAAGAGCTCAACCTTCAGGCTGTGTCTGTGTCGATGGGCCCTGGAAGCTACACAGGCCTGCGCATTGGCCTTAGCGAAGCAAAGGGGCTCGCCTATGCTCTCGACATTCCCCTTATAGGCGTTGACACCCTCAAATTGTTGGCCACAAGCGTGATGTTCTCGGAGGACGCACTACCCGACGATCCTATATTCGTGCCAATGGTTGACGCTCGCCGCATGGAAGTGTACACGGGCGCATACGACATGGCGCTAAATCCTCTGATGACTCCATGCGCCATGGTGCTTGACGAGCACAGCTATAGCGATTTGCTGTCGCAGGGCCGCGAAGTGTTCTTCTTCGGCTCCGGAAGCGCCAAATTTGCGCCGCTTGCTCCTTATCCCAACGCTCATTTTATTAAAGATGTGCAGCCTATGGCCTCCGACATGCTTGCGTTGTCGGATTTGGCTTACAGCAAAGGCGATTTCATCGACTTGGCTTACAGCGTGCCCAACTATCTCAAGGAATTTTACGCAACCACTCCAAAGTCGAGAATCTAACGGCCGCAGAAAAATGCGTCCCCTACTCTTTTTTTTAGCGATATTTTGCGTAGTTTTCTAAGCGATTCATAATGGTTTTGGATTGCAGTAAATATCAGTGCTTTATGTGACGATTGTATTTGCGTTATGCAATGTCATGTTTTCAGAACTGAAATACTTTTGAATTACTGATTCTTCTAAAGTTTTCCAAAACCAAAATTTAATCATTTGTATATCAGTATATTAATATTTTTAATCACTTAAAAAGTTTTCCAAAACGCAAATTTGCATTCATCTCTGGTGCGACATTGCGTATAACTTTTTACATAAAATTTGTTTGTTGGTATGGATTTAATTTATAACTTTGCGACCAGAAAACAAACAAATAAATATACAACTATGATACAAGTGGTAGTTAAGCGAGATGGACGCGTTGTTGGGTACAACGAGGAGAAAATAAAAGCAGCCATACGCAAGGCCATGCTCCAGACCGAGCTTGGCGAGGACGAGTCGTTGATACAGCGTATCACCGACCACATAGGCATAACGGGCGCCGAGAGGCAGACCGTGGAAGAAATCCAGGACAAGGTGGAATTCGAGCTCATGAAGAGCTCGCGCAAAGACGTGGCTAAAAGATACATTGCCTACCGCGACCAGCGAAGCATAGCGCGCCGCGCAAAGACGCGCGACATGTTCCTGGAGATCATCGAGGCAAAGAGCAACGACATCACCCGCGAGAACGCCAACATGAACACCGATTCGCCAGCCGGAATGATGATGAAGTTTGCGAGCGAAACCACCAAGCCCTTCGTCGACGACTACTTGCTGTCGCCGGAAGCCCGCGACGCCGTCAATGCCGGCTATCTGCACATCCACGACAAAGACTACTACCCCACCAAGAGCCTCACATGCGTGCAGCATCCGCTCGACAAGATACTAAAATACGGTTTCAGCGCAGGCCACGGCGAGTCGCGCCCTGCCAAGCGCATTGAGACAGCCAGCATCATTGGCTGCATCTCGATGGAGACTGCACAAAACGAAATGCACGGTGGGCAGGCCATACCGGCATTCGACTTCTATTTGGCTCCCTTTGTGCGCAGTTCCTTTATAGAAGAGGTAAAGAACATAGAAAATTACACCGGCGAAGACCTCAGCTCGCTCTACAACGCAGAGCTCGACGACTTCCTGAAGAAGAGCCTCGACGGTCTCAGCGGCATAGAGCGCAGTAAGCAGCATGCCGTCAACCGCACCGTGGAGCGCGTGCACCAAGCAATGGAGGCGTTCATCCACAACATGAACACCATCCACTCGCGCGGCGGCAACCAAGTAGTGTTCTCGTCGATCAACTACGGAACGGACACAAGCGCCGAAGGCCGATGCATAATTCGCGAGATACTCAACACCACCTACGAAGGCGTAGGCAACGGAGCCACAGCTATCTTCCCCATACAAATATGGAAAAAGAAGAGAGGCGTGAGCTATCTGCCCACCGATCGCAACTACGACCTCTATCGCCTGGCCTGCAAGGTTACGGCACGCCGATTCTTCCCCAACTTCGTAAACCTTGACGCTACATACAACTACCACGAGAAGTGGGATGCCAACGACCCCGAGCGATACCTCTATGAAATTGCCACCATGGGCTGCCGCACCCGCGTGTTTGAGAACCGATTTGGCGACAAGACATCAATAGGACGAGGCAATCTCAGCTTCACCACCATCAACATCGTGCGCTTGGCCATAGAGTGCATGAAAATCGAGAACAAGGAAGAGCGCATCGCATCGTTCATGAACAAGCTCGACAACCTGCTTGAGGTGGCGGCGCGTCAGCTATGTGACAGATTCGATTTCCAGAAAACCGCCCTTGTGAAGCAATTCCCGCTGCTCATGTCGCGCCTGTGGATAGGCTCGGAGAAACTGCGCCCTACCGACACGATTGAGAGCGTAATCAACCAAGGCACCCTCGGCATCGGCTTCATTGGCCTTGCAGAGTGCTTGATAGCCCTTACCGGCAAGCACCATGGCGAAAGCGACGAGGCTCAGCAGCTCGGCCTGAAGATAGTCACCTACATGCGCGACAAGGCAAACGAATTCAGCGACCGATACCAGCACAACTTCTCGGTGCTCGCTACTCCCGCCGAAGGCCTGTCGGGAAAATTCACGGCCAAGGACCGCAAGACATTTGGCATCTTGCCCGGCATCACCGACAAGATATACTACACCAATAGCAACCACGTGCCCGTGTATTACCACTGCTCGCCCAAGCACAAAGCCGAAATAGAAGCGCCATACCACGACCTGACTCGCGGCGGCCACATCTTCTATGTTGAAATCGACGGCGATGCCACGCACAACTGCGAGGCAATCTCCGATATCGTCGACCTCATGGACAAGTACAACATAGGATATTGCTCAGTCAACCACAATCGCAACCGTTGCATGGATTGCGGCTACGAGGATGCGCAGTCAGAGCTTAAGGAATGCCCCGTGTGCGGCAGCCACGCAATCGACAAGCTGCAGCGCATCACTGGCTACCTCGTGGGCACCACCGACCGCTGGAACAGCGCCAAACTCGCAGAGCTCAATGACCGCGTCGTGCACAAATAATACGCTCAGAATAATGCAAATCGTAGACGGGACCATCGTAGATGGCCCCGGTCTGCGTACGTCCATATACATGGCCGGTTGCGGGCATGCCTGCCCAGGCTGCCACAATCCTCAGTCATGGCCCTTTGACGCCGGCCAGGTGATGGACACGGAGTCAGTGCTGAGCCGTATTGAGGAAAACGGCATGAACGTTACCCTTACAGGAGGCGACCCACTCTACCAAGTGGAGGCATTGTTACCATTGTGCCGAGCCATAAAGCAAGCAGGCAAGACGATATGGTGCTACACAGGCTTCCTATATGAAGACGTGTGCGCCGACCGAGGCCTGCGCCGCATACTTGATGTAATCGACGTGTTGGTCGACGGCCCGTACTTGCAAAGCCAACGCGACTTGACCCTGCGATTTCGTGGCTCTGCCAACCAGCGTCTCATCGACGTGGTGCGATCAGAGCCGGGACATATAGAAATATGGAATGATGATCCATCAAATAACACCAATCAATAGCATGAAACACATCCTCGACTTTGAAGTGATCGACATACAACGGTTGCATGAGCAGTATGCTTTGCTGCGACTGTCGCCGGCATCGGGCCAACGACTTCCCGAAGGAATTGCTCCGGGACAATTCGTGCAAGTGAGAGTGCTCGATACTAACGGCACTTTCCTGCGCCGCCCGATATCAATCAACATGGTCGACTACGAAAACAACGAATTGTGGCTCCTTGTGCGCAATGCCGGAGCTGCCACTGATTGGATGGTCAACTCCAAGCCTGGCGACCTCTACAACATCATATTCCCTCTCGGAAGAGGATTCAGCCTGCCGTCTGACAAGGGCGCACGCATACTTCTTGTTGGAGGCGGCGTGGGCGTAGCGCCGCTCCTATATTATGGCAAAGTGCTTAAAGAGCATGGACTACAACCCGAATTCGCTCTTGGCGCTCGTACACGCGACGACTTGCTCATGGTTGGTGAATTCGAGAGTTATGGACCTGTGCACCTGAGCACAGAGGACGGCAGCAAGGGACAGCGCGGATTCATCACGCAAAACAGCGTGTTTGATTCGCGAATCGACTTCATTGCTTGTTGCGGCCCAACCCCAATGATGAAGGCCGTTGCGAAGATTGCTTCTGCCAAGGGCATAGAATGCGAGGTGTCGCTGGAAAATATGATGGCATGCGGCATAGGAGCCTGCCTGTGCTGCGTGGAAAACACAAAAGAAGGCAATCTGTGCGTATGCACCGAAGGCCCCGTATTCAACATCAACCGACTGAAATGGTAAACCTGAATGTAAATATCGGAGCATTGAGACTCCAAAACCCCGTGCTCACGGCATCGGGCACTTTCGGATATGGCGAAGAGTTTGCCGACTTAATGGATGTCAATTCGCTGGGCGGAATCATCGTAAAGGGCACCACCCTGCATCATCGCGAAGGCAACCCCTCTCCGCGCATGGTGGAGACGCCCTCAGGCATGCTCAATGCGGTGGGATTGCAGAACAAAGGCGTCGACTACTTCGCCCAACACATTTATCCGCGAATATCAAAGGCATTCAGCACCGAAATAATCGTGAACGTCGCGGGCTCGCAATTGTCCGACTACGTGGCAGTGGCCGAGAAATTGGCCGATTTGCCGCGCATCAACGCAATCGAGGTGAATATATCATGCCCAAATGTGAAGCAAGGCGGCATGGCATTTGGCACCACATGCGAAGGCGCCGCCGAGGTGACAAAAGCATTGCGCAAAGCATGGCAGAAAACGCTAATCATGAAATTGTCGCCCAATGTGACGTCGATAGCCGATATCGCCCGGGCTACTGAAGCAGAAGGCGCCGACTCCGTTTCGCTGATCAACACCCTTATGGGCATGGTGGTCGATGTGAAGCGACGCAAGCCATGCCTGTCAACCATAACGGGTGGCTTGTCTGGCCCCGCTGTGCGTCCGGTTGCCGTGCGCATGGTGTGGCAAGTGGCTAAAGCCGTTTCGATACCCGTGATTGGCCTTGGGGGCATATGCAATGCCGACGACGCGCTTCAATTCATCATGGCCGGAGCCACCGCTATACAGATAGGCACAGCCAACTTCCTCGACCCGCGCACGGCGCAGCAGGTGGCAGAAGGGCTAAAGCTCTATTGCGAGAAAGAAGGAATACGCGACTTGTCGGAGATAAGAGGCATAATATAAAGACGAAGCTGAGATGTTTTACGACGACTATACATATCACATGGCTATGAGAGTGCGCGACTACGAAGTTGACGCAGAGGGCATAGTCAACAATGCCGAATATTTGCACTACATGGAGCACACTCGCCATGAATTTTGCCGCATGGCAGGATTCTCGTTTCGCGAAATGCATGAGAGTGGGCTCGACCCCATAGTTACTCGCATCGAGGTGGACTACAAATCGAGCTTAGGCCTTGGCGACGAGATGGTGAGTTGCCTCAACATAAGCCGAAGAGGCGCGCAATTCTTATTCAAGCAAGACATTTACCGCATCGACGGCTCTCCCGTGGCAAAAGGGCTCGTGAAAATAGCATGCCTTGAAAATGGGACGCTCGGACGCGGCGACAAACTTGCAAAAGCCTTCGCTCCGTATCTTACCGAACACTGATTTCCTAACCTTCCAACATAGCGATTATTACTACAAACGACGACATATTGCTGCACAAGATAGCTATGAGCATGGCCAAGGGGCTCCAGGGCGATTCGCTCAGAGAGCTGCTTCGACGCATAGGCACTCCTACCGACTTCTTCAGATATAACCAGAAAGAATTGGAGATGCTCGCGCAAGTGCAGGCAACGGTGTTCGATGGACACTATCGTGACAATTTGCTGCAGAGCGCTCATGCTGAGAAAAGCTTTGTGCTGTCAAACGACATCCAATGCCACTTTATCACCGACCCGGATTATTCCGAACGCCTTGCAGCATGCTCCGATGCTCCATCGCTGTATTATCAGCTTGGAACGGCCGATTTAAACGCAAAGCGCATTGTGGCGGTAGTTGGCACGCGCCATGCCACCCCATACGGGGTGGATTTCACCACCAGGCTTGTTGAGGATCTCGCCACGATGTTTCCTGGCATAATCATATTGTCGGGACTTGCCTATGGCATTGACGTAGCCGCCCACAAGGCTGCCTTGGCGGCAGGCACCCCTACTGTGGCTGTATTAGGCCATGGACTGCAAATGATATATCCGGCCGACCATCGTAGCGTGGCGGCTAAGATTGTATCATCAGGTGGTGCGCTTGTCACAAAATACAGCAGCCGAGAGAATGTCCACCGCAGCAATTTCCTGGCTCGAAACCTAATTGTGGCCGGATTGTGCGATTGCATAGTAGTGGTAGAATCAGACCATCGGGGAGGCAGCATGTCGACAGCCCATGCTGCAAGCCTATACGGGCGCGAGGTGGCAGCTGTGCCGGGGCGTGTCACCGACAAATACAGCAACGGCACCAACCGGCTCATCTCACAGGAATTGGCGCATCTTATCACAAGTGCCGAGGATTTGGCGCGCCTTATGAATTGGGAGCCGGAGAATAACTCTGCGAGCGCTCAAGGGCCTGCGCTCTTTCAGCCATTGACACAAATCGAACAGCAATTGTACGACTACATACTGAATAATCCCAACACCACGGAAAATGATCTATGCATTGCGCTCTCGCTACCCTATGCCAAGGTGTGCAGCACAGTGTTCAATCTTGAGATGAAGGACTACGTGCTTAAATTGCCGGGAGGGATGTTCGCGCCACTTGTAAAATAATATGCTAAAGGTGTGAGGAACCAAAGCATCATTTATTTTGTTTTAATTGTATCTATTTTTTACTTTCAACTATTAAATCTAACTTATCATTCATGAGTGCCCGTATTATTCCAGAATCTGAACTAATAATAAATTCCGACGGCTCGGTGTTCCATCTGCACTTGCTTCCCTCGCAGCTTGCTGACAACATAGTGCTTGTGGGCGACCCTGGACGCGTAAGCGTGGTGGCTGAGCACTTCGACACGCGTGATTACGAAGTGTCTTCGCGCGAATTTCACACCATCGGAGGCACCTACAAGGGGAAGCCGATTATGTGCCTGAGCCACGGCATAGGCCCCGATAATATCGACATCGTGATTACCGAGCTCGATGCCCTGGCCAATGTGGACTTTGCCACGCGTGAAGTGCGCGACAATCGCCGCGTATTGACTATGGTGCGCATAGGCACATCGGGAGCGCTCCAACCCGAACTCACGCTTGGCTCGCCTGTAATAGCCGAAAAGGCGATTGGATTCGACGGCGTGCTCAACTACTATGCTGGGCGCAACGAGGTTGCCGACCTGGAATTTGAGCATGAATTGTGCCGGCACACCGACTGGAATCCCCTCTGGGCTAAGCCTTACGTGGTGGATGCCGACGCCGAATTGGTGGACCGCATTGGCGCAAGCGACATGGTGCGAGGCAATACTATCTCGGCAGTTGGCTTTTATGGCCCCCAGGGACGCTATGTGCGCATGCCGCTTGCCAATCCCGATCTCAACCGCAGCATAGAGACATTTGAATATCGCGGACGCAAAATCACCAACTATGAAATGGAAAGCGCCCCGCTGCAAGGGCTGGGGCGCCTGATGGGGCACAAGTGCATGACCGTGTGCCAAATAATCGCAAACAGATTTAGAGAAGACGTAAATCCCAACTACAAATCAGGAATGTCAGACTTGATAGTGCGGGTGCTTGAACGCTTCTGACAATCAACGCGCATTTCAAAGGATTGCCATGCGCAATCTTGTGAGCTTCTCGAGCAGCGGTTCCAAAAGGTCCAGGCGGAGCATGTTTGCTCCGTCGCTTTTGGCTACTGCCGGGTTTTGGTGCGTTTCCATGAAAAGGCCGTCCACACCAACAGCTATTCCCGCTTTCGCCACTGTTTCGATCATGTCGGGGCGGCCGCCTGTTACGCCGCTCCCCTGATTGGGCTGCTGCAGCGAATGCGTCACATCGAGAATCACCGGGCACTTGCACTGCTTCTGCATGGTGGGAATTCCTCGATAATCTATTATCAAGTCGCCGTAGCCGAATGTCGTGCCACGGTCGGTGACGGTCACCATATCGTTGCCGGCATCACTCACCTTCTCCACTGCGTAGTGCATAGATTCCGGGGCGAGGAATTGCCCTTTCTTTACATTCACCATCTTGCCTGTGCGAGCAGCGGCCACAAGCAGGTCGGTCTGGCGGCAAAGGAAGGCGGGAATTTGCAATATGTCCACGTATTCAGCGGCCATTTCAGCTTCGGCTGATTCGTGTATGTCGGTTACTACCGGAATGCCGAATTCGTCCCTCACCTTCTTTAGTATCTTGAGCGCTTTTTCGTCGCCAATGCCGGTGAATGAGTCGAGGCGTGAGCGATTAGCCTTGCGGTAAGAGCCTT
Organism: uncultured Bacteroides sp.; assembly: GCA_964582335.1. Classification (GTDB taxonomy): domain Bacteria; phylum Bacteroidota; class Bacteroidia; order Bacteroidales; family Muribaculaceae; genus CAG-873. Next base: position 39,168 of record CAZORI010000007.1, on the reverse strand, counting down.
TGAACACATATGGTATGTCGAGGCGCTTGCATATGGGCACAATTTTCGATGCAATGTCCAGAGCCATCTCCTCGCCCTCTATCACGCACGGGCCGGCAAGAAGGAAGAAGTTGTTTGTTGATGAGCTTTTGAGGTATTCTAACGTATTCATTTTTTTAGGTCTATTGTCTATCGTCGATAATGTGAGCCAGGCTGCACGAATATAGCGCGGCTGTCTCGGTGCGCAGTCGGTTGTTGCCGAGCGTGACGGGTATGTAGCCAGCCGCTACGGCGCGCCCCACTTCGTCGTCGGTGAAATCGCCCTCCGGGCCAATCAGCACAGCCATATCGTGATGCGGCGAATATGCGCGAGCCAATTGTGTCCGCTCGTAGGCGTCGCCGCAGTAGGCTATAAATTTTTGTGAGGCTTGCATTTTAGCCAAAGCGTCGAAAAAGTCAGTCATTGGCCATATTTCAGGCAACCATGCCTTTAGCGACTGCTTCATTGCCGACACGGCTATCTTTTCCAGGCGCTCAGTCTTTAGCTCCTTGCGCTCGCTGTGCGTGCATCGCAGCGGCACTATGCGGTTGACGCCTATTTCCACCAATTTCTCAACGAGCCACTCCATGCGGTCGAGCATCTTAGTAGGAGCCACTGCTATGGTGATGCATTGCTTCCAAGGCAGAGGCGCGTCGACGCAGTCAACAATCTCAACCATCGCGCGCTTTGGGTGTGCGTCGGCCAATCGGCAAGTGTATCGATGCCCCACTCCGTCGACAATCTGCAGAGTCTGTCCTTCGTGCATTCGAAGCACCTTGACGCAGTGCTGCGAGTCGCTCTCTGGGAGCACGGGGCTAGCCTTTATGTCCGGGCAATAGAATTGTATCATGCTTCAGTCATTCCGCCAACGCCATTGATGGCCTGTGCCTCTTGCTTTTCTATTTCTCTTTTTGCCGGAGTTTTTTGGCTGTTGTCATGGAACATCAGCAGGAACAATACACCTACCACAAGAGCGTATAGGGCGAATATGTACCACGATGAGCTCCAACCTTGCAGTTGTTCCACGCTCTCAGGCTGTGAATATACCAAGTGGTTGATTACTTGCTGTGCTGCCAATGTGCCTATTGTGGCGCCTATGCCATTGGTCATAAGCATGAACAATCCCTGAGCCGAGCTTCGCATCGCGCTCGGTGTTTTCTGATCCACGTAAAGCGAGCCCGATACGTTGAAGAAGTCAAATGCTATGCCATATACAATCATCGATGCGATGAAACACCACACGAGGCTTCCTGGATTGCCCACTGCGAAAAATCCGAAGCGAAGCACCCATGCAAACATCGACATGCACATCACCGTCTTTATGCCAAAGCGCTTCAGGAAGAATGGTATGAGCAAAATGCACAGTGTTTCACTCATCTGCGACAATGAAATAAGCGCATTGGCATTCTTCACGCCCCAGTTGTCGGCAAATTCGGCTATGTCGCCAAAACTTTGTATAAACGGATTGGCGAATCCATTGGTAATCTGCAGGTCGACGCCAAGAAGCATGCTGAATATGAAGAACATAGCCATCTTCCTATCCTTGAACAAAGAGAAAGCATCCAGGCCTAAAGCCTGAGCCAGAGATTTCTTTTCAGCTTTGTGATTGATGGGGCAATTGGGCAGCGACAATGAATATGCTGAAAGCACAAGGCTCAATATTCCCGAAGTAAGCAGCTGCTGCTCTGTGTTCTGAAAGCCGGTGAAATTCACGAAAAGCATCGAGCAGATAAAGCCTACGGTGCCAAAAACGCGAATTGGCGGGTAATGCTTCACGATATCTAGGCGAGCCTGGCCCAAGATGTTGTAAGCAACAGAGTTGGAAAGGCCAATTGTGGGCATGTAGAACGCTACCGACAAGGTGTACATCGTGAATAGCGGACCGAATTGCGGAGAGCCGCTTGTGGCATATCCCCAAGCGCCAAGCATGAACATTCCGGCCACGCCCTGGCATATGGCCAGCATGCGCTGGGCTTGAATCCAACGGTCGGCAACTATGCCGACAATAGCCGGCATGAAGATAGATACGATTCCTTGCACGGCATAGAACCATCCAATATGCTCAGCCAATCCAATTCGAGCCAAATAGCTTCCCAACGAAGTGAGATAAGCTCCCCATACGGCGAATTCCAGAAAGCTCAGCAATATGAGCCGAAATTTAGTATTTTTCATGGAATGAATTTATATGTTTTTTTCTTTTCTGCTTATTATTTCTTTGATGCGTGAGGCTTCTTCATAATTCTCCTCGCTGATGTATTTGTCCATCAATTCGTTTAGCTTTTCTATGGAGAGGTCTTCTATCGAGGATTCTGAATTCTCGGAATCCTCGCTTTCGTCGTCAGGCGTTGTTGCCTCTTCGAGAGTGGTGCCAAGCGAATTAAGCAGTCCACGCGTAGTGTAGATAGGAGCGTTGGTGCGAAGCGCCAACGCAACAGCATCGCTTGCCCTGGCGTCGATGGTGATTTCTCGCTCCCCGTCGCTGAATTTTATTTCCGTAACGAAGTATCCGTCTTCATATTTATATATGAATGCCTCTACCATCTTTATGCCGAATGCACGCGAAAAATTACAGAACAAATCATGCGTTATAGGCAATGTGAGGTGAATGTTTTCAAGCTTGATGGCTATTGATTGCGCTTCAGCGTGGCCTATAACTATAAGCAGCCTCATAGGGCCCTTCTCCTCTGCAAGGATCATAGGGTAAGCGCCCTGTTGCATAGGCGTATATGAAATGCCGAGCAATCGCATCCTCACTTTTTCCTCGTCCATATCTTTCATGAGTTTATAAAGTTATAACTCCGCTGCCGTAGCAGATGCGCCTGTCCTTGTCGTAAAGCACGGCATATTGCCCGGGAGCTATGCCCTGTATCTTCTGCGACGAATCAATGCGATAGCGATGTTCGCCTGTTTTGGTGATTGTGCCGTCGACAAAATTAGGCATGTGGCGATTCTTGAATGTGATTTTTACATCGTCACAAGCATTCTCCCAAGGGTCGCATGTGATGAAGTGCATTTCGTCGACATTTATCACATCACCATATTGCTTCGACGTGTCATATCCCTGGCTCACGTACACCACATTATCTTCAATGTTCTTGCGCACCACATACCATGGGCCACCGCTTAGGCCAAGGCCCTTGCGCTGTCCGATGGTGTGGAACCAGTATCCGCGATGCGTGCCTAATTTGCGGCCCGTCTCAAGTTCGACTATTGCTCCAGGTTTTTCTCCAAGATGCCTACGTATGAAGTCGTTATAATTGATTTTCCCCAAGAAGCAAATGCCTTGCGAGTCCTTGCGATAGGCATTGGGGAGCCGTGAGGCAATGGCTATCTCCCTTACGCGGCTTTTAGGCATGTCGCCAAGCGGAAACATGCTATGGCACAATTGCTCGTAACTAAGCTGGCACAAGAAGTCAGTCTGATCCTTCACCGGGTCAACGGCAGTGCCAAGCCACACTTTGCCGTCCTGCTCGATGCGCGAAGCATAGTGTCCGGTGGCAGTGCGTTCGAATTCGTGTCCCCAACGCTTCTCGAAGTATCCGAATTTTATGATTTTGTTGCACATGATATCGGGATTGGGCGTGAGGCCCGATTTCACGGTTTGCAACGCGTATTCCATCACGTGCTCCCAATACTCTTCATGTAGCGACACCACTTCGAAGGGCAGATTGTATTGTCGAGCAATGTATTGGCACATCTCTATGTCCTCTTCGGCGCTGCAATCACCATCTCCATTGTCCATGCCAATGCGAATGTAGAATAGATGAAGGTCGTGCCCTTGCTCCAACAATTGGTGCACGGCAACGGCACTGTCAACGCCTCCGGAAACAAGAACTGCGATTTTCATGCGTCAATTCTGCATTTGCTGGTTGATCTGCCTTACGCCAAGGAGCAAATTGTCGACATCGACATTTTTGCCCAATATTTTACGGCGTGGGTCAAGATAGAATATTTCAGGCTTGTTTTTGATATCGAACATTGTGTCGTAGTCGGGCAGAGCGCCAACTATCCATGTTTCGGGGAAAGTAGCGAGCTGCGTCTTCACTTGGTCGGTCATTTGGCCGGGATACAGGAAAACAACCTTCACCAATCCCTGCTCTACGAGCTTCGACAGATTATAGTCGGCCGACAGGCGTGCCTTTGCCAGTGATGTCTCGAAATCATCGGGATTGCCGAGCAGGAGCATTATGCGCGATGCAATCACATCGCCGAAGTTCTGGGTGGAACCGTCGAGCGCTACGTAGTCAAATGCCGGGATATTGCGCCCCAATCCGGTGCTCTCTATGATTTTGACCTGCTTGCCAAAGTAGGCGCGGCTCTCTTTGTTGGCCTTTTTGTTTTCACTGACGGCTTTGCAGAATGGCAAGTACAATTCCTCGCTGTAGATTTCCGAGCTGTCAGAATAAACGATGGATTCGGCCATCTTAGCCACAGTGACAAGATCTTTGGCCCCAATCTTGGCGACATCGCCGATGAAGTTGTCAATGGCGAGGTGCACCGTGTCGGTGGTGGCGTAAGGCATGAATCCAACCCAGTCGCCTATAGCTCCCTGCAGCTTGCCAAGAGAAGAGAACGATTGCTTTAGGTTGCAACGGTCCCAAAAATGGAACACCAGATAGTTGCATCGCTCAGTAAGCGTGCTTTTCTCCTCGGGTACTACCGGATATGGGAAATATGTGTTTGCTTGCTGTGCCTGTGCCCATGCAGAAGAGCCTAAGCATGACAAAATTGTCAGTAGGATTGCAAAAAGTGTCCGTTTTATGCAGATTTTGTCCAGTTTCATTGCGTATTTAAAATGTGGTATGTGATTTGTCACCACAAAGGTAGTAAAAGACTGTGATTTTAACAAACCTTTATTTAAGATTGATTGTTAAAGATAATAAAATAACTACTTCTCAATTATTCTATTATGAATTTCAATAATTTCACCATCAAATCTCAAGAAGCTATACAGAAGGCAGTTGACATTACCAAGTCGGCCGGCCAGCAAGCGATTGAGCCAGTGCATCTGCTTAAGGCAGTGATGGAGGAAGGCGAATCGGTAGTGAAGTTCATCTTCCAGAAAATAGGTGCCGCGCCCGCTCAGATGGCAGGCCAAATCGACAGAGAGATCAACAATTTGCCAAAAGTGTCGGGCAGCGAGCCCTACCTTAGCCGCACTTCCAACGATGTGCTACAGAAGGCAATAGACATAGCCAAGAAAAATGGTGACGAGTATGTGACGCTTGAGGCCATGATGCAAGCTTTGCTTGAAATCAACTCGCCGGCCTCTACTATCCTGAAGAACGCCGGTCTCACCAAGAAAGAACTTGAAGCGGCCATTACCGAGCTGCGCAAAGGCAAGAAAGCCACCGACCAAAGCGCAGAAGAGACATACAACGCACTGTCGAAATATGCTATCAACCTGAATGAGCGAGCACGTGCCGGCAAGCTCGATCCCGTGATTGGCCGTGACGAGGAAATCAGGCGCGTGCTGCAAATCTTAAGCCGACGCACCAAAAACAACCCTATGCTTATCGGCGAGCCGGGCACGGGCAAAACGGCAATTGCCGAAGGCCTTGCCCACAGAATCGTGCGCGGCGACGTGCCCGAAAACCTGCGCAGCAAACAAATATTCTCGCTCGACATGGGCGCTCTGGTTGCAGGTGCCAAGTACAAGGGCGAATTTGAAGAGCGACTGAAAGCTATCGTCAACGAAGTGATGCAGAGCGACGGCGAGATCATTTTGTTTATCGACGAAATCCACACCTTGGTGGGCGCCGGCAAAGGCGAAGGCGCTATGGATGCTGCCAACATCCTGAAGCCGGCCCTTGCGCGTGGCGAGCTTCGCAGCATTGGCGCTACCACCTTCGATGAATACCAAAAGTACTTCGAAAAGGACAAGGCCCTCGAGCGCCGCTTCCAAAAAGTGATGGTAAACGAGCCTGACGAACTCAGCGCCATCGCAATTCTGCGCGGATTGAAGGAGCGGTACGAAAATCACCACAAGGTGCGTATCCGCGATGAGGCGATTATTGCTGCGGTGCAGTTGAGCGAGCGCTACATCACCGACCGTTTCCTGCCCGACAAGGCCATTGACCTCATCGACGAGGCCGCCTCAAAGCTGAAGCTTGAAATAGATTCTGTGCCGCAAGCACTCGACGACATCACTCGACGCATAGCCCAAAAGGAAATCGAGCGCGAGGCCATCAAGCGCGAAGGCGACAAGGAAAAGGTTAAGACAATTGAGAAGGAAATCGCTGACATGCGCGAGGAAGAAAAAGAATATTCCTCAAAGTGGAAGGCTGAAAAAGACCTTATCAACCGCATCCAGCAAAATAAGATCGACATCGAGCAACTCAATTTCGAAGCCGACAAAGCCGAGCGCGAAGGCAACTATGGCCGAGTGGCCGAAATCCGATACAGCCTAATACACAAGAAGGAAGAGGAAAACGCCACAATACAGGAACAACTAAAGATGATGCAAGGCGAAAAAGCCTTGATAAAGGAAGAGGTTGACGCCGAAGACATAGCCGACATCGTGTCGCGCTGGACCGGCATTCCCGTAAGCAAGATGGTGCAGAGCGAAAAGGAAAAACTGCTGCATCTTGAGGAAGAACTCCACAATCGCGTAGTGGGCCAGGAAGAAGCAATCGCGGCAATTGCCGATGCTGTGCGCAGATCACGCGCTGGCCTCAACGACCCCAAGCGTCCTATCGGATCATTCATCTTCCTGGGCACAACCGGCGTGGGCAAGACCGAACTTGCCAAGGCGTTGGCCGAGTATCTCTTTGACGATGAGAACATGATGACTCGTATCGACATGAGCGAGTACCAAGAGAAGCACTCAGTGAGCCGTCTCGTTGGCGCGCCTCCGGGATATGTAGGATACGACGAGGGCGGTCAGCTTACCGAAGCTGTGCGACGCAAACCTTACAGCGTAGTGCTGTTCGACGAAATCGAGAAAGCGCATCCCGATGTGTTCAACATACTGCTACAAGTGCTCGACGACGGACACCTCACCGACAACAAGGGCCGCAACGTCAACTTCAAGAACACTATCATAATAATGACCTCCAACATGGGCTCGCAAGTCATTCGTGAGAATTTCTCAAAGATGACCGAAGACAACAAATTTGAAACCATTGAGAAGACAAAGACAGAAGTGCTCGACATGCTCAAGCAGACGATACGCCCCGAATTCCTCAATCGTATCGATGAGATAATCATGTTCACGCCGCTCAACCAGGCCGAGATAGAGGAAATCGTTGGCTTGCAGGTGAAGAGCATAAAGAAGATGCTTGAACGCAACGGCGTACAGCTCGAGGTCACCCCGGCCGCGCTGCACTATCTTGCCGAAGAGGGCTACGATCCTGAATTTGGTGCCCGTCCCGTGAAGCGTGTGATACACCGCATGGTGCTCAACCGCCTCAGCAAGGACATCTTGGCTCAGAAAGTGGACAAAGATCGCCCTATCATCATCGATGTCAAGGACGACGAATTGGTATTCACCAACTGAAAAACCCTATAAATAAATGCAATGATTACACAAGCACGCGGCCTGCGAAATCAATCGCAGGCCGCGTGTCTGTCATTTACAAGGCGTATCTCAGAACTTGCGTATGCCCATGATTTGGCGTGCTTGCGCCAACGTGTCGGCTGCGCGTGCGCGTGCCTTTTCTGCACCGCGAGCCGCTACTTTGCGCAGGTAGTCATCGTCGGCAAGGATATCGTTGACATGCTCTCTGATTGGAGTTGTCACCTTCAGGATGTCTTCGGCAAGCTGCTTTTTCAAATCGCCGTAGCGAATTGAGCAGTCGGCATATGCGTCCTTGTATTGCTGCACAATCTCGGGAGTGCTTGTCAGTTCGAGCAGGCTGAATAGATTTGCGATAGGAGCCGAAACAGGTGAATTTGGCTCCTTCGGGCCCTCGTCGGTCATTGCACGCATCACTTTCTTCCTGAGCACTTTGGGGTCATCGACCAAGTAGATGCAGTTGCCCTCGCTCTTGCCCATCTTTCCGCTTCCGTCGAGTCCCGGCACCTTCACGGCTGCTGCGCCGAAATTGAAATTCTGCGGCTCTACGAAGAAATCCACGTTGTAGAATGAATTGAAACGGCGTGCAAAGCGGCGAGTGAGCTCAAGATGCTGTTCCTGGTCCTTGCCCACGGGCACCCATTTAGCCTTTTGTATCAATATGTCCACTGCCATCAGCGTAGGATATGTAAGCAGGCCGGCGTTGACGCGCTTATTGGTCTCCGCGCCCACTATTTCTTTCTCGAAAGCCTCGTCGTCATCCTTGCCGTCGGTCCTTGGAGTGATGCCAAGCATCTTGCGAGCCTTGTCCTTGAACGAGGCTGTGCGCATAAGCTCGCCAATTCCCACGTGCATGTTGAGCAGAAGGTAGAGCTCCGGTATTTCCGGGACATCGCTTTGTATGAAAAGCGTAGCCTTGTCGGGATCGAGGCCGGCAGCCAAGTATTCCGCCAATATTTGCCTTACGCTTGCATGTAGCTGTTTTGGGTCGGGATTTGTAGTGAGAGCATGCAGGTCGGCTATGAAAAAATTGCAGTCGTAATCGTCCTGCATGCGTATGAAATTACGCAATGCGCCGTAATAATTTCCTAAATGCAGGTTGCCGGTAGAGCGTATTCCGCTGAGCACTATGTCCTTACTCATAATGAATATGATAGTTGTGGTTATTTTGGTGCAAATTTACAATTTTTATTTCAAATTTTCACATACACGACATATTTGCCGTCGAAATGCGGGTCGTTTATTAACTCAGTCACTGGATAGGTGTTAACGGGATATTTGATTCCCTTGGTCTCAGGCTGCAAGTCGCCTCCCTTAAGGCATATCAGCCCATTGTGGTAACGATTGGCCAATTGTTCACGACTTATATTCTTGGCAATCAGAGGCACAAGCGCATTCAGAGCCATCACAGCGCGGCTGACTACATAATTGCATTTGTTGCGGCATTCGCCAATGTCGCCATGCTGGAATGCAACGTTGCTTAGTCCCAAATTCTCGGCTACGTCGCGCGCTACGTTCACCTTCTTGCCAATGCGGTCGATAAGATGAAAAGAGCAATGCTGATACATCACGGCCAAAGGGATGCCGGGGAAGCCTCCGCCTGTGCCCATGTCGAGAAATGATGTGCCTGGGTGCAGCTCGCCAAGAAATTTGGCGATTGCAAGCGAATGCAACACATGGTTAAGATAAATGTTATCGATGTCCTTGCGGGAAATAACATTTATCTTCGCATTCCAAACACGGTACAACTCCCCCATTTTTTCAAATTGGGAGAGTTGCGTGTCGGTAAGTGAATTGAAATATTTCGTGATTATCTCTGATTCCATATCAATCGAGTCCGGGATACATCTTATCCCACCATGAAGAGTCGTCCTTGAGGTATTTTGCGAACCAGGCGAAAATAGTGTTTTGCCACATCTTGCGCTTGTCGTAGTCGATGATATGGTGATTTTGGCCCTTCACCTGCACTAAGGCTGTGGGACGGCCAAGCAGCTTGAGCGCGGTGAACATCTGTATGCTCTCGCCCACAGGCACGTTGGTGTCGGCATCGCCATGCACAAACAGCAAGGGAGTAGTCACCTTGTCGGCTCGATACAGCGGGCTTTGCTTCACGTATAGGTCGGGCTGCGACCAAGGATAGCTGTTTGCCATCGACACCTCGCTGTAGCTGTAGCCCCAGTAGCCTTCGCCCCAATAGCTTGTGTGGTCGCTGATGCCTGCATGTGAAATAGCGCAAGCGAAGCGGTCGGTGAGTGTCTGCAGGTACATCGTCATGAAGCCTCCGTATGAAGCGCCTATGCAGCCAACCTTGTTGTTGTCGACGTAAGGATGGTCGGCCACGAATTTGTCAACGCCCTCGAGGATGTCCTGGGCCACGCCGTCGCCGGCTGTGTTAACGTGGCGCGATGCCCACTCCTGGCCGAAACCTGTAGCGCCGCTTGGGTTGAGCACGTACACTACGTATCCGAGCTGTGCGTACACGTGCCAGGGATAGCGGCTTTCAAATGTGCGCTGCGTAGGGCTGCAGCCCCCATAATAGTTCACTATGAGAGGATATTTCTTGCTTGGGTCGAAATCGTCAGGCAGATAGAAGCGGCCATATACGGTGTCGCCACGGCTGTTGGTGAAGTTGTAGTCGGTGCAGCTCGCTATTCGGGCATCCTTCAAGCGTTCAGCCGAAGGCTTGTCGAGCAACGTCGACTTGCCGTCGCGCAAATTCGTCACGTATAATGCATCGGGGTTACTGTCGCTTTGGCCGTACCAAGCCATAAGGGGCGCGGTGGTTGCGAAGTCGATGCCTTTTACGATATTTTCGGGCAAATCGAGGCGTGTGTATTTGTCGTTCGACGGATTATATCGGAATATCGAATATATGTCACGCTCTTCCACGCGAGCGTAAATGTTGCCGTCCTTGGCGTTCCAATAGGCGCTTAGCACACTGGGGTCAAAGTCGCGCGAGATGGGGCTCACCTTCTTCGATGCCACATCCATCACGAACATCTCAGTCTGGATCATGCTCGGGGTGCTTTCTGTGGTGCGTCCGATGCCGTCAAGAGCCTCAGGCGTGCCAAGCAACAGCACCTTGTCGGCATTAGGCGAGAACACTGCGCCCGTGATGAAGCCATCGTCCTTTACAAGCGTGTCAATGGCTGCCGACGCGATGTCGTAAACCAACACGCTGAACACTGTAGTCGGGCGCTGTTCAAGGCGCGAGCGCGACGTCATAAGCAGCAATTTGCCGCCGTCGCGGCTGATGTCGCTCACGTTCACGTTGTTTTTGCCGCTGGCTATGGGCTTTGCCAAATTCGAGCCGTCGAGAGCCATGATGGCCGGATACGAGCGGTCGCGCCAACCGGGCTGGCGGTCTTCCGGCTCAAGCACTTGGTATACGCCCTCATTCTCCTTATGCCCCTCTCTCTTCATCTCCAGAATTAGGTATTTGCCGCCGGGAGCAACTTCATATTCGCCTTCGGGCAGATGCGAAGCCAGTATCTCCTCGCTTCCTGTGGCAGGATTGGTGGCGACGATATGGCGCCCTAAATCGTTGCTTGTGCGGTGTGTAATGTATTTGGGCTGGTCGGGAAGCCACTCAGCCTTTTCTGTGATATACGCCACCGGCTTGCCGGTGCGCAAATCGTAAAGACGCTGGTATGATGTCGCTTTGCCTGATTTGTCAGTGTCGGCGTAGCTGGCAAGCATGTAGTTGCCGTCGCACGAGATGGCGGCGTTGTTGATGCGCGTGCCGTAAAGCACATCGTCGAGCGTGAAGAGGCGTGCGTCGCCCGTCACCTGCTTCAACTTCCCATCCTGGGTTGCGTTCACCTTGATTGTAGGCGCGTCCGCTCCAGGCTCGGCTACGTATTTCACCTGTATAGTATGCGTAGCGGGCGTCAGCTCGATGTGGTCGTCGCTTATCTTGTTGCCGTCGAGGCTGACTTCCTTAGCGTCGATGCCGTCAAGCTGCAAAGTTGCATCCACATAGTCGCGGTTTTCCACGCTGAAAGCAATGACATTGAGCGTAGGGCCGTCTGCATTGCTCTTAAGTTCCGACACCTTGCGCGACACAAAAGCCTCGGGCTTGGGGTTAAGCGGACTTCTAAGCAGCTCGGCGGCAGATAAAGCGCCTCCGTCAAACAGGCATGGAGCCGCCACCGGCCCGAAATGCTTTACCTGGGTGATGTCAATCACCTCGGCCTGAGCAGATGCTGAAGCGGTTATTGCCATGGCTAATAATATTCTTTTCATAAAATGTGTATATTTGATTGATTTGTTTCAATCCACAAAGTTACGAAAAATAATCCGAAAAGCCACGCTTAGCTGTAGGAATGCATGCCGCCTAATACAAAGTTGACTCCAAAATACGTGATTATGACCGTGAGGAAGCTAAGTGCGAGATATACAGCAAGCGTTTTGTCGTTGCGGAAAGCGCGTATGCGCGACCAGTGAAGCGGCACGCTGTACACCAGCATCGTAATCAGTGCCCATGTCTCCTTAGGATCCCAGCCCCAGTATCGTCCCCATGATTGGTTGGCCCATATGGCACCTATGAAGATGCCGGCGCAGAGCAGAAATACTGCCGGATAAAGCATGGCAAGCGACAACTGCATGGCGCGATGCCTTGCAGAAGCATCGCGCCGGCATCCGGCCAGAGCATACACCGACAGCAGCATGATTATGGTGAGCAGAGCATACGCCATCATTATCACCAATACATGCACGCTTAGCAATGGATTGTTGAGCACGGGTATCAATGGCGATATCACATTCGCGCCGCCGCTCATAGCAGCTACGGCAAGCGACAAGCCAGCCACTATCATCGACATCAACGTCGCCTCAAAGTATTTGCGGGCGCATGCCGCGCCTACGCATATCGACATCAGGGCCATCACTTGCATCGACTCAGGGCCGTTGGTTAAGGGCCAATGCCCGGCTATGTGCCATCGGAGGATTATGAGGCAAAGCAACCAAGCAGCCGCCACAGCCATCACGGCCAATGCGAATATTTTTGCGATTGCTCGCCATTTGCGGCTTTTTGCGCTGTATGCGACCAAGGCTGCCAGAATGGCCGCTGCTGTAATCATGGCGGCAAGCAAAGGCATCGATGATATCCTGTTGTAGAATATCTCGGCCTTGAACCGCGCCTGCGACAACTCTGTTCCGGCAGCGCGAGTAGTGTCGAGCTGATATTCGCGTATCTCCAGCAGTCCGTTGCGGGCTTTATTGGCATTTCCTTTGATAATCGATGTCACTACATCGCGCATCGATGTCTCAATCATCACCCATTGCTCAGCAGACATTTGCGATGGCCTGCGGTCGGTCCACGAAAGCCACTCCATGCGGTGGTTGGCCGACATATAAGGGTAAATGCGCATTATCGAGCCCATTGCTACTGATGCCATGAGTTGCACGCTTCGATCCACTCGCGAAATGTCATTATCGCCAGCCTCTGTATCGAGCAATGGTTGCAGCTTGTATCCTTTGGCGTCGAAGAAGTCCATCAAACTTGCATATTTGCCTGAAACGCCTATTATGTCGCGCACTCTTTGGCTTTTCACTTTGATGAGAGGCACATCCTTCCATGAGTCGTAGTACACGATCCAACCTAATATCACCTGGTCGGCGGTCTGTCCTTCGAATGTGTCGCTGCCATGCACTTGGCTAAGAATGGCTCGGCTCATTGTCTGCATAGGCGCAGGGCGGTCGTCCCAATATACATAAATTTTCCCGAAAGTGCGAGCCACGTTGTCGGGTATCACGTTGCGCACGGCATCGTTGCCAATTGCCGCTACAGGAGAGCATATTAGCGCCAAGGCAGCCACAGCAGTAGCATTGGCCTTGGAAAGACTTCGCAGCAAGAAGCGGAAACCGCTGCGCGGCTGGAAAAAATACAGAATCATTGCCACAAACAGCATTCCGTAGCCAAGGTAGGTGAAGAAGATGCCGCAGGGATCGTGATTGACAGTGAGAGTGGCCGAGTCATGGCCTATCGACACGAGCGTGAATCGGTAATGATTCACGATAAGCATATTTTCCATAGAAATTGTTGCCACTTGCTCACTTCCGTCGCCATGCCCCACCACCACCTCACAGCTGTATCCTTTCGGAGCTGTTGATGCCGGATAGTAATCAATCACCGTCTTGTCGAGACGCATAGAGAAAGGCAGCTCAAAAAAATCGTCGCCGTCTTGCGCGTGGTTTGTGGCAGCCTCAGCGTATATTGTGATTTGCCCATGACGAGCCGAGAAGCACGTGATAAGCGCGCCGCATAATATCACAACGAGCGCCGCATGCAACAAAAAAGTTGCGGGTGAGCGTTTTGCCCACCCCACAACATAACTACCAATATTTAAAATCTTCACAATCAAATTGCGTCGACAAATTTACATATTGCATCGCGGTCAGCCTTAGGCAGAGCGCGGAATTGCTCTACGCTCCTTCGAGCGTCGCTCTTGTCGGAGTAGCCGTGCCACATGATTGCCTCCATAGCGGTGCGCGCTCTGTTGTCGTGCATGCGGTCGGATGTCGACGAACCTGTGCAGCGCTGGTGCAATCCCCTGCCCCACAGCGGCGTAGTGCGGCACCAGCCTGCGCGGATATCCTGTTCCATATGCAGCTTGTGCTGCACCATGTCGGTATAGGGCCAAATCGTCTGGTGCGGAAAGCGCGGCATCACGTTGCCCTGGAAGAATTTGTTGGGGTCAACAAGGTTGTCATCGCCGGTGGTCCATGACGGGCGATGGCAATATGCGCATCCTATCTCGTCGAATAGTTCCTTGCCGCGAAGCACGTCAGGGTCGTCGTAGTCGCGCACGGCAGGCACTGCCAAGCCTCGATGCCACACCATGAAATCGGTGTACTCGTCATCGCTCATCTCCACGGGGAGGTTCTTGGCATTCAGGTAGCTTTTGATGCGCGTTTCGATGTCGCCTTCCCACCATTCGGTGTAATCATGGTTCGGGTCAATAGAAGCTATGTACTCATCAAATCCGGCTTGCACATCGGGGTCCTTTGAAGAGTATTCAGCGTAAGTGCCGGCAGCGTCGAGATAGTGATAGCGGCGGTCGGAGCGAGTCACGTTGGTGATGTTCCAAATGGCATTTGCTCCGGCGGCATCCATAAGCGGTCCGCGGCTAAGCGCATACGTGAATCGGCGCACATACTTTGTGCCATCGCCCTGAAGCGTATTTGCGTACATGCTTTGCCACTCGCCGTTGGCGTAATATGCCGGGTTGAGGCCGTTGGGCAGAAGTCCGTCCTTTGCCTCTTGGTCGTATTGCGCTTTGATATCGGCTTCGGTAATAGCGTCGAGCAAGCCGGTGCCATAGATGCCGATGGTGCTTTCAAGCTTCACTTCATATGCTCCCGGCAGCGTATATCCCTGGTTCACCACATAGATTGCGCTTTGCGGCATGTCCACTGTGGGATACTGCAGCGAATACGTCTCGCCGTCGTCGAATTGGTTGCCCCAATCATCGGTGGCGTCATGCCATGTGATTGTGATTTGGCTCTCGTCGACCGGCGCCTTGAATGGCTCCACGGCGTGTCCTTGCGGCATACCGGCCAGCCATGTCACGTAGGCCTCGGTGGAAGGGTCGTAAACGACAAGCAAGCAGCCATTGTCGGGGTCGTTTGTCTTGAATTCGCCTGAGGGCAAGCGCTTGCCGTGCCCGTATCCGGGATGGCAGTGCAGGCACGATGTGCGCAAATATACAGGGCCAAGGCCGCTGCGCACGCCAGTGGCATTGCTCATGAACGGCTTCTCAAACAATGCCTCGCCATTCTTGAACGATTGGTACATTCCCTGGTTCTCAACTGCAGGAGCCGGTTGCTCGAATGCATTCGACGTAGCCAAGAATGCAGTGCCGAGCTCGCCGCCGGCGTATACCCATTCTGGCACCGAATCTTCCTCTCCTTCAATCACTTCTGACTTCTTCAGATCATCATCGTCAGAGCACGCGGCAAGCGCAATGACTGTCATTGCACTCACCATTAAGTTAGTGTAATATTTCAATCCCATTTGTTACTTCAAAAGTTCCTGATATACTTCTTCTAAGACATCAATTAAGTCGGATCCTACAACTGTCACAGCGTTGGTGGCTGCAGCGCCGGTGGCATTCTTTGCAAATGGCTCAGGGATAGCCTGGATAGCAGTGATGGCATCGGAGATGGCTGTCTTCAATTTTGTGTCGAGAGTGGAATTCACGCTCTTCACGTAATCGCTGATTGAGGCTGCTCCGGAGGTGGTGCCTACATACGAATTCTGAATAGAGCGGATGTTGTCGGCAAAGTCCTCGATCGAGTTCAAGCTATAGGGCGACTCGATGTAGTTGCGGTCTTCTATGCTCGAGCCTTTGTTGGGACGGCCAATCTTTGTGTTGCCCACCTCATCGGCGATGTCGATGCAACCTTGAATTATTTCCTCGGCGGCAGCCTGGAATGTTTTGAAGCGGCTTCCGCTCTGTCCGGCGTTAACCATTTCCCAGCCATATTCCTCGCCATAGCCAAGTTCTGCGTCTTCAAGGATTTCTTGTTTTGCAGCGGATATTTCATCTTCGCCGGCCCAGCAAGCCTCCAGGAGCACGCATTGGTCGCGCAGGTCGTTTGCAACGCCTACGAGATACTCGAGCTCTTCGTCGGTATAGTCGGTTGAGTGCACAGTTGAGCTGTTGTCGTCATCGGTCAGTTCGTACAGCATGTACTCAATTGAGTGGAAACCGAGCAAGCCGTAGCCGAGGTTTTCAGCATTCCAGCTTTCGCCATTGCGAATCTTGCTGAGCAGGTTGTCCATTTGGGCTTTGTCGAGAGGCCATGAGTCGATATGGGGGTCGATGTTGTGAGTGGTGGCGGGGCCAAAGAGGAAGGCTTCCGAGAGCTCCCAGTATTTGCGGGCTTGTTTCCAAGCATCGCCAGCAGCAGCTATGTCTGAGGTTGTCAGCGTGCCGTCTTCATGCTTTTCCTGCATAGCCTCGCACAGGTCCGACATCTGTATGGCAGCATCGGCCATGCCTTTGTATGTGGGGAGGACAGTATTGTTTACATATTCTTTAACGGCTTTGCCAAGAGCCTCTTCTTTGGCGTCGGTTTCGGTTTCCAATTCTTTGGTATTGTCATCGTTGCTGTCAGAGCAAGATGCGAGTGCAAACACAGCGACGAATGACATCGCCATTTTGAAAAACTTGTTCATTCTGTTTTAATGTTTTATTTGTTTGTTTTGTCTTGTTTCGTTTCAATTGATTACATAAACCATCCGGAGAAAGCAATTCCTATTGATACAGATGGCTCATTGTTGTAAGGCTTGTCCATCAGGCGGTTGGAGTATTCACCCTTTACGATCACTTGCTTGATTGGATACCAATTGACGCCTACGGTCACATTCTGTCGCTTGCACCAGTTCAAGTTGGTGATTCCGCTTTCTGTCTTGTACATCGAATCGTAGTAGTCGTATCTGCCAAACACATACAGACGCTGATTGGCCACTGTGTGCGAATGCATGATTGAGAAGATGTCGTAGCCGGCTTCTACGCCCGCAGCTATTGCATCGGATGCAACTGCCTGACGCTTAGAAGTGGAGTTTTTCGACATCGATATATTGAATTTCGATATGTGTGCCGCGTCCGACAGGTGTCCATAGTCGAAATATCCACGAGCGATCACATGGCTATTCCTATAAGCAAAGTCGAATGCCCCAATGCTCACTGTGCCCTTCACGCCATCGTTGGAAGCGTTTGATGTGTTATACAATGTGTTGCGGAAGCTGTTGCCAACGTATCCGCTCAGCGAAAGTCGCAAGCCTGGCACTGACGTATTGTCGATGCGGGCTGCAAATGCATAGTTGTTGGCGATTTTGAACTCGAATGGCGATGCCGAACCGTCGTGTATCCAGCCGCTGTTGCCAAAGCGCTCCGAGTCGAGGCCTGGCAAGAACATTGCTTGATATTTCCAGTTGCCGGCTTGGCCCAAGAGAGTGATTCCCACCTCGTGCCATGTACAAGGCATGATTGTGTTCTCGCCTTCAGGCCTGTACACGCCGAAGAATTGGTCGGGCTCGTGATGCGCGTTGGTGCCTCCTATAGGCACCACCTGCATGCCCACGCGCAGGTTCAGGGCACGGTTGAACACCTTCTGTATATAGAACTGCTCCAAAGCCACCTCGCCGCCGCGTTCGATTTCCGACTCGTATTCGCCAGCCTCTTCTGTTTCTATCTCAATGGCGCTTTCGGTGCCGCCGTGCTCAAACTCTATTTCAGAGCTCATGCTCCAGCCGTGTCCGAAATCATAGCCAAGATATATCACGAAGTGAGGAATGTCGAATCGACCGTGCGACTCATTTTTCGCGCTTTCAGGGTCGGTGTAGCGAAGGTATCGGTCACTGTAGAAATTGCGAGAGAAAACAGCTTCGCCGTAGCCGCCAACATGCAGACGGCTTAGGAATGTCGAACTGGCATCATCATTTTTGAGGATGACTTCCGACTGCTCAGAGTCAGTATCGGCAGCCATCATAGGCATGGTGACACACATAGTCGACAGTGCAGCAAGGGTGAAAAGTTTACGCATAATTGTTATTATCTTCTTGACGATTCAATGTTTAGGATCAGTCGTACTGATTTCTAAATTCACTTGCAAAGTTACACAGCACTCCCTGCAAATGAAATACTCAAATTTTAGTATTTTCCAGCAAAAATTCTCAAAAGCTATCGTCATCAGATTTATAGCTATGGTAGCTATCTTAGCTATGGTGGCTAAATTTCACATTTTGCAAATATGCTGAATTATGCGGTGCACACGATAGCGTGGGCGTATCTCAGCATTACAAGGAAAAGCAGAATGCTGAAGCAGTCGCTTTCTCCAATTCCAGACGTCAAGCGGCCATCGGGCGTGTCATCCAAAGTATTGCGCAATTGTGAGATGATTGCGGCCTTCCATTTCTTCACAGTAATTTCAGCCACACCCATGCGCGCCGCGATTTCAGCGTTTTTTAATCCATCAAAATAGCTCATCTGCAATACCTCACGATATTTCAAAGGGAGCGACTCTACAGCTGCATATAGCCTGTCGAGGAGCTCTTGCTCCAACAAATCTGTGTCAAGGTCGGTCGTAGTGTCCTCCGCATCATTATTGCACATGTAATTGCTGTGCGATTGGCTTTTTCTTAGCACGGCCACAGTGTTGTGATAAATGCACTTTATTATATAAGCATACCATGCGGCTGAGTTTACAAACCTCTTGCGCTCAGAGTATGAGCTCATCACGGCATCCTGCACGCAGTCTTCTGCAAGATACGACAAATCGCTGCCAAGCCTGTGAGATGCGTACACCAAAAGCCCGGGATAAAGATTTTCATAAAAGGGGGTGACATCACCCGCCATGAAGGATTTGTATATGCGATTATAATCGTACATGGCTGCAAAATTAAATAATTTATCGTAGTTTTCCCCTTCCCCAAAAACCTCATGAACAAGAATGCCAATTTCGAACATAACTACCCTACCGTAGCAATGTAATATTATAGATACGAGGATACGCCATAATAGAAATAAATGGTGTATCCTCTTCTTTTTCCCATATAAATGTTTCAAAATGAAAAAGCTAATTTTAACGATTGTATTGTTCCTATCTATGGCTTCGAGCGCTGAGGCAAAGGAAAAGTTGCGCGTGCTTTACGTGGGCGGCTCACCTAATATCGAAACAATGGCTCGCGAAATTACAGACTCTGCGATGTTAGCCAAATCTGTGAAAGAACGCATGACGGATTTCGACAAATTCCTGCGCCAAAGATTCACTACTGTAAAAACGATTAATGGCAAGGATTACACGCCAGAAATGTCGGATGCATATGATGTAACCGTATTTGATGCCAAGCCACGTGCCATCAAAGAGAAAGAATACATCTACAACGACAATGGCCAGATTGTGGGCGTAAATCCCGCAGTGTATCTGCCAGCCGACTTTGACAACGCGGCTCTCTTCATTGCAAACGCCAGTGAGGACCTTGGACGGAGCCTTGGCAGCAAGAACGACTGGTATTGCCTATGCTTGGACGACAAAGCGCACCATTGGAATGCAGAACACCCCATTTTCAAGGGCCCATTCAAAGTGAACATACAAACCACAGTGGAGCCGACTCCCGGACCCGCTCTGGAGGTGGCAGAAATGATGGGCGAAACACTACCCGAGCAAACTGAAATGTGGCTTGTGCAAACAGAAAGGATGACCAAAAATCCTGACGTGCGCATTGGCATGGTTAGCCGTCCCGGCGGATATCTCGATTCTCCAGAAACTGAAGCAATCTCAAGCGGACTCTGCGCTAAAAGCATCGACGCTGTGGCCATTGGCCGACATGCAAATCTTTTCCACTGGGGATTTGCTGCCTCGCCTTCCCACCTTACCCAAGCCGGCAAGGATGTGCTTGCCAATGCCATCGTGTATGCCTCGAAATTCAACAACCAGCATCCTATAGCTCGAAAATTTAATGATGGCGTGCCCACACGCGACCACTTGGCAATGACGGTATATACTACATCAAAAAAAGGATGGGAGTACATGAATAAAGCCAATCTTGACTTCTATCATACAATGGACAGCATACATCAGGCTATAGAAGCAAAAAAAGCAGTCGGAGAAGAACTGACGGCAACTGAGAAAATGTATGCGAGCATGGGAGCGCCGAGAAAGCCTGAACTTGTGACATACGATGAATATGTGCAGCAGTGCAGCCCCGAATTATATACCATATTTGGCAGTGACGAGCAGGAATATGCAAGATACTATGAGAAAAATCGCGGTTATTTTCATCCTGAAACTCCCAAAAGCTATAATCTTGTGATTGACCAGGATGTTCGCCGACTTGGCGTGGCTAATGACGACATAAGGATGCTCGACATGTGCGTGGAGATGCTTGGTGGCAGTGAGAAGGATGCTGAGCTTGCTCGCCGTGTGCTCGAGCGCTACACATTGTGTCGATTCCCCACACAGCAGCAGTGGAAGGACTGGCTTTATGCCAATCGCGACCGCATGTTCTTCACTGAAAGCGGTGGCTACTTGTGGCTTGTCAACACGCTCGACCCTTCAGTCCCGGGAAACGACTATTCTGTGCTCACAGAGGTGAAAGAAGATGCTGCGCCCACTGTAGGCGACACTGATGAAAACAATCCGGTGGCAGTTACGGCTGAGTATGACAAGGCCAAAAATGAAATCGTAGTGACTGTAACTGTGCATCCAGGATTTCATATCTACGGCATTGTTGACGAGGCTGAGCCGTTCATTGCCACAACCTTTGATTTCGAACTGCCTGATGGCGTGTCGCTCGATGGAGAATTGCAGCGTGCAGCCGGCACGGCAACAAGCAACGCCACCACGTGGTACACCGGCACTGGCAGATTCGTACAAAAAATCAAGGGCGAAGGCAATGGCGATGCTACTGTGAAGGTGCGTTATCAGGCCTGCGACGCAAGCGCCTGCAAAATCCCCACCACACAATCCCTGACGATGAAAATCTAACTTGTTTTTGAAGCCCAGCATAGATTCATAGAAAGGGGTAAGGCTCTCCGCCAATTGTCCAACTTGTCGAAGGACAATCAACGGAGAGCCAAATTTTTATGGTTATTCGGGAAATGGATTGTGTACAAGGTGAAATTCGTGTAATTTTCTGCCAAAATTTGTGTGTGTAGAATATTTTTCTAAATTATGTGGATTTAGTGGCGTATTGTTATAGGACTTTGTAATTTTGCTGGTGTAAAACAAATGGTACAAACTAAGTAAAAAAAACAAACGACTATGGCAAAGAAACAACTCCACTTCGAGACCCTACAGATACACGTAGGCCAAGAGCAGCCGGATCCCGCAACCGACGCACGCGCAGTGCCCATCTACCAGACCACATCCTACGTGTTCCGCAACTCTGCTCACGCAGCTGACCGCTTTGGCCTTCGTGATGCCGGCAACATCTATGGCCGACTTACCAACACCACGCAAGGCGTATTTGAGGATCGCGTGGCTGCCCTCGAAGGCGGCGTAGCCGGTTTGGCAGTTGCTTCCGGCGCTGCAGCCTTCACCTATGCTATAGAGAACATTACTCGCGCCGGCGACCATGTAGTGGCAGCCAAAACAATATACGGAGGCAGCTACAACCTTCTCGCCCACACTCTTCCCGCCTACGGGGTGACCACAACTTTCGTCGACCCTTCCGACCTGAACAACTTTGAGAAAGCCATACAGGACAATACCAAGGCCATCTTCATCGAAACTCTCGGAAACCCCAACTCAAACATCATCGACATAGAGGCTGTGGCAGAAATAGCGCATCGCCACAAGATACCTCTGATCATTGACAACACTTTTGGCACGCCATATCTGATACGTCCCATCGAGCATGGAGCCGACATCGTGGTGCATTCCGCCACAAAATTCATAGGCGGCCACGGGTCGTCGCTCGGCGGCGTGATTGTCGACTCAGGAAAATTCGACTGGAAGGCTTCTGGAAAATTTCCTCAGCTCACTGAGCCCAATGACAGCTATCATGGCGTGAGATTCACCGATGCTGCCGGCCCTGCTGCTTATGTGACACGCATACGCGCCGTGCTCCTGCGCGATACCGGCGCAACAATAAGCCCCTTCAATGCATTCATTCTGCTGCAAGGACTCGAGACTCTGTCGCTGCGACTGGAACGTCACGTGGAAAATGCCCTAAAGGTGGTTGAATTCCTGAAGAATCACCCAAAGGTGAAGCGCGTGAATCATCCGGCGCTCCCCGACCATCCCGACCACGCTCTCTATGAGCGCTATTTCCCCAATGGCGCAGGCTCGATTTTCACATTCGAGATAAAGGGCGGCCAAGAGGAAGCACACCGCTTCATCGACAATCTTGAGATTTTCTCACTTCTCGCCAACGTGGCCGACGTGAAGTCGCTTGTGATACACCCGGCAAGCACCACCCACTCGCAGCTCAACGAGGCAGAGCTCGCAGAACAAGACATAACACCAGGCACTGTGCGCCTGTCAATAGGTACTGAACATATCGACGACTTGATTGATGACCTGTCACAGGCTCTCGATAAAGTGTAAGCCTTTTCTTGATTTACTCACACGAAAAAAAAATCAGCCCGCAAGCATAGGCTTCGGGCTGATTTTTTTCGTGTGTGAGGGATTATTGCTTCAGGCTTGCTGTATCCACAATTGCATTGGTGCCGTCGGCTGTGGGGATGTCCAAAGAGTCAGATAATAAACAATCATAAGATGTAAAGGTTTGGTTTATTTGACGTTTTTTCTTAGCAGAAGGTGCACACAGTCGTATGTCACGGGGCATCGGCCATGTTTGTCGCGTGGATACGACTCCATTATGCGCCTGACATCGCCCAGCGAAGAACGTCCGGCTGCATTAACTCCCGTCAATCGCATGTGCTCAAGCACCTGGCGAGGCGTATCGAACATTAGCGTTTCCTCGCATTGGTTTACGCTCAGCACTTCTGCTCCCTCAGGCACCATGGCAAGCCATTTGGCAAGTGAAGGATACATCAGCCGCGACTCCCCTCCCGCTGTCATCAATTCGCGCATATTGTCGGGGCCGAATGTGGAGAATGCCAGAACGCCCCCGGGCATCAAGGCACGAATGCTTTCTTGCAGGAATCGTATTGGAGAGCCAAACCACTGCACAACGCAATTGCTCATGATGCACCCAACCGAATCGTCGGGCAAGCGCCGCAATTCCAATTCAGCATCGCATTGGCGAATCTTGGCTCTTCCTTCGCCTATTTCTTCGGGCACGTCGGCTATATCCCATAATTCCCAATCTTCTGTGCGCACAAGGTGAGAATACAAGCGCGTGAAGCCGCCTGTGCCGCAGCCAAGCTCAATAATCGGAGCATAGCATGAGGCGATGTCATAGTTGCTGAGCAAATCATCGGCCAAACGTCGCGCCATCTTTTGCTGTATGCTGGCATTGTCCAAGTAAGTGTCTACAGCCGTGCTAAACTTGTCGCGCACGAGCAATTTGTCGATTAGCCAATGGTCGATGATCCATTGGAAATCGGGCACATGGCAACCCTCCACCTCAACTGTGCAATTGTTGCGCCACGAGCGCCGCTGATTTTCAATAGGGAAAATAGCGTCGCCATCGGTGAGTATGGCCATGTCCCAGCGATCGTGGGGCAACAAAGTGGAATGCCTTCTGGCGCCCTCGCCAAGCACACGAAGCTCCTCCTCTAATTCCTCGATAGGACGTTTGGGCATCCTATCACTCATCTCAGCCATTCGGCTCGCGCCTCCAAGCATGCGGCGGCAAAATTTGGCCCACCCTGTAGCATCGAGCCGATCTAAAGTCGCGTTGTATATTGATTCTGGTATTCCTTCTTTGTCATCGATAGGGTTAACGGTGCCGTTTACGGCGATGCAGCGGCTTAGGGCCGATGGCAACCTGTCCATGATTTGCTGGGCAGCATACACGCCCATCGACCATGCCAAGATGCATATTTCCTGGTATTTGGAAGCCACTGCAAGCAAGTATCCAAAGGGCCTTGTATTGCCTGTGGGCGCATCGAACAGCAGCCTATAATCCCACACCACTATTATATCGTACGCGCCGTGGTGGAGGTTTGAGAAAAGGTGGTAATCCATGCCCCAGCCGGCAAACAGCACCAGCAAGCGAGGATTGTTTTTCCTATGTAGAAACGCGTAATTCATTCTGTATCTTTATGTCACTATCTGCATTGTGGGTAGCTCAATGAATTGAGCACATTGCCCACATGCTCTATTTGTCCCATGCTCAGGGCAGCCGACAAACTGAATCGCAGCCTCTCGGTGCCGGGAGGCACCGTGGGCTTGCGTATCGGAAGAGCTTTGATTCCTCGCTCGCTCAATTTGTGCGACAGAGCGACTGCGCGCTTTGCGTCGCCTATGATTAGCGGCTGTATGTGCGAATCGGATCCGGTGCCTAATATCTGCCCCATGCGCGCGCCGATAGCGCGAAGATGCTTGCGCTCAGCATCCATGCCTGTCATTCGCTCTATCAGCATTCGTGTCCACAAGGCATTGACTGGCGGAAGTGCCGTGGAGAATATTAAGCTGCGCGCGTGGTTGACGAGGAAATGCCTCATAGCTTCGCTCACAATGGCAAATGCGCCAACCGAGGCTACGGCCTTTCCAAAAGTGCCAACTACGACATCCACCTCATCGAGCACACCGGCAGCAACAGTCAATCCGAGCCCCGACGGGCCTTCCACGCCAAATGCGTGCGCTTCGTCGACATATAGCAGCGTGCCGGGATATTTTCGCTTTATTTCAACAAGTCTTTGGATGTCGGCCCTATCTCCGTCCATGCTGTATACGCTTTCGGCTATGATCAATACTTCCTTGCCGGCGGAATGCCCCGATTTCACTAATTGCTCCAAGCGGTCATAGTTGTTGTGCGGCCAACGCGACATTGTAGCTAACGTCATCAATGCTCCATCGTAAATCGATGCATGCGCAAGCCTGTCGGGCATAATCACAGCATTCTTGCCAGCCAATGCCGCCACGATGCCAGCATTAGCGTGGTATCCGCTGTTGAATAGCAATGCTTTCTTGCCTTGGTACATGTCGGAAAGCATATTCTCAAGCAATTCATACTGGCGTTGGTCAGCAGCGAGCAGGCGCGACGCCGAAGATGTCACAGGCAACATTTGCTCAGCGGCAGCCTCATACATTCTTTTTCTAAATGTGGTGTCGGCTCCCAGCCCAAGATAGTCGTTGGACGTGAGGTCGATCATGCCTTCGCGAGTTTCTGAAGGAATCTCTCGAAAATTACCGCTTGCCCTTAAATTTTCTATTTCTGATTCTATGTCCATTTCACTCAGCGAGAATAGCCAGTATCTGTCGTATCAAGTAGCGCAATTGGTCGTCAGATATGATGTAGGGCGGCATTATGTATACGTTTTTGCCGAAGGGACGCACCCAAATGCCTCGCGCAACGCATTTCTTCTGGAATTCGCCCAAATCCACTGGTTCTTTTGTCTCTACCACTCCGATTGTGCCGAGCACTCGCACGTCGGCTGTGCAATCGAGCTGCCATGCGGGCTGCAGTTCTTCTTTGATGATTTTCTCTATGTGAGACACGCGAGCTGACATATCCTGGCCGTTGAGCAGCTTGAGGGATGCTACAGCCACAGCGCAAGCCAAAGGATTAGCCATGAATGTGGGCCCGTGCATCATCACACCAGCTTCGCCGTGCGATATCGTGTCGGCCACTTCCTTTGTGGTGAGCACTGCGCTCATCGTCATGTAGCCTGCCGTGAGGCCTTTGCCCACGCACATGATGTCGGGCTCAACGCCAGCCCATTCCCACGCGAAGCAGCGTCCCGTGCGCCAAAATCCCGATGCAATCTCGTCAAAAATAAGGTACACTCCGCATTCGTTGCATAACGCGCGCAGCTTGCGAAGGTATTCGGGATGATAAAATCGCATTCCTCCTGCGCCCTGCACTATGGGCTCCAATATCACGGCAGCCAATTTGTCGGCATTGGCGCGTACCGTCTGCTCCATAGGGGCAAAGTCGGCATCATCCCACTCTCCGTAAAATCCGACCTTCGGTTCTGGCACGAAATAACGAATTGGGAGTGCCGAGCCGAATGCCGTGTGCATGCCGGTGACAGGGTCGCATACGCTCATGGCATTCCAGGTGTCGCCATGGTAACCCCTGCGCACTGTGGCGAAATTTGTTTTCTCATGCGACCCGCTGCGCGAGATAGCTGCCTGCACGGCCATCTTCATTGCCACCTCTACTGCCACTGAGCCGGAGTCGGCGAAGAATACATTGTGCATCGACGGAGGCCCCATGCGCAGCAACAGTTTGCCAAGCTCGATGGCCGGCTCGTGAGTGAGTCCGCCAAACATCACATGGCTCATCTTTTGCAATTGGGCGATGGCTGCTTCATTGATTACAGGATGATTGTATCCGTGTATCACGCACCACCACGACGACATGCCGTCGATCAGTTCTGTGCCATCGGCCAATGTCAGCACTACGCCTTTGGCGTGGTCCACCTTGTATGTAGGGAGCGGGTCGATTGTTGATGTGTAGGGATGCCATAGATGCTCCCTGTCCCATAAATCATGTATCTGCATTGACATCAAAATATGTATCCAAATTGAAACACCAACCCTAAATTATGGTATTTCAAATCGAGTACCCCCTTGTTAATGGCAAGGTTGCGCGCTCCGATTTCAAGTATTGCATTAAGCGTGTATCTATGTCGATACACCAATCCTGTGGCTACATGCAAGCCAACGTCGAAATTGCGTACGCCATTGAATAGTGGCTCACTCTCTTCATAATATTTGGTGCGATACACAGCGTGGAGCACCACGGGCTGTCCGAGCGTGTTTTCTCCGGTAGTGTAGCCGCTGGCCCTAAGATGGCCGCCAACGCCCTCGGCTAAATAGCATCCAAAGTCCACATTCCACATCATGCGGCGCCAGATGTTGAACCGTGTCGACAAATACACTGGCACTGTGAATTGGCAGAAATGGTTGGTTATGTACAATGAGCTCATCGATTCGGAAGGCTCGTTCACAACCATCGACATAGACTGGCGGAAGTTGTTGATGCCGAAATCCAACCCTGTGGCCAAGCCAAACGAATTGTTGAAATTGAATCTCACGCCGAGGCCTCCTCTAAGCTGGCAACCCGGAGCGAGCATCAAGTCGGTGATTCCCGGAATCTCCGTGCCATAATTCTGTATCAAGCCGGTAAGACCTATGCCAGCATGCACGTCGATTTCAAGCCATTTCGTCGGCTTACTGCTGTCGTACATAGGAGGCTCTTCGAATTTTTCTATCTGAGCCTCGCCATAGGCATTCGCGACGCATAGGAAGCATGTCGTTGCAGCCAACACAATTATTTTAGTTATCTTCATTGCCTATTATTTTGCTGTCGCGTTCTCGGATATTTTCTCGCTTGTATGAGCATAAGTGCGCTTTTTGCCCATTCTTACTTTCAGTTCGTCGAACCCTTTGCCATACACGCCGTTTACGTTCGTTTGGGTAAGGAAAGCGTTTGCGTCGATGCTCTTCACAATCCTGCTTATTGTCACAGCCTCTATCTTTCGGCACATTACCAAGAGTATCTTCACTTCATGCTTAGTGTACCAACCTTCACCGTTAAGCACGGTGCATCCTCTGTGAGCATCGTTGTTGATGGCAGTGGCAATTTCCTCCCACTTGCGTGAGAAAATGAAGAACTGCACTGCCTGGCGGTTGGTGTTGACAATCATATCGCACATGTACGACATGATGATGAGCACTACGATACCGAACACGATGTTCTGCAAGCTATGGAAAATCAGATAAGAAGAAGATATGATTATGAGGTCGACAAACAGCATTACTCGCCCAATAGTGACATTAGTGTGCTTCGACACCATGGCCGCTATGATGTCGGTGCCACCCGTGGAGCCATTATGGATGAACGCTGTGCCCACGCCTATGCCGCATAGGATGCCGCCAATCACAACGTTGAGGAAGGGCTCATCCGTTACCGGATGAGTAAACAATGGCTGAGCGAAGCCAATGCACACCGATATCATCACTGCTCCGTATATCGTGCCGAGCACAAACTGCTTGCCCACAACCTTGTAGGCGACGGCAAGAAGCGTGAGGTTGATGGTCAATTGTGTCACAGCCACTGGGATGCCTGTAAGGAAGTACACAATCGAGCCAAGACCTGCCAGGCCTCCTATCACCACGTTTTCAGGAAGAATAAAACCACAAAAGCCTATGGAATACAAAATTATGCCAAAGGCAATAAAAAGATAGTCCTTGGCTGTAATCCAAATCTTAACTACGTTTGTTGTCATTGCTTTATATACAAATTTTTCGTCGCGGCATTAGCCTGTGTCTTTAATGGGAATTTTTTGCAAAGTTAAACATTTTCGACAATATGATGGTTATTCGTTATACTTTTTTTCGTAATTTTGTGTTGCCAAACTCATAGGTATACAATGACCCTAAATTCTATTATGAATCATAAATACATAATCATCTATGCCATAGCATGTGCGCTCTCTGCCCTGACTCCTTCGTGCAAGCAGACAAGCAATGCCGAAAAGCCCATGCTGTCGGTCAGCATAGAGCCACAGCGCAAATTGCTCGAATCAATCGCCGGTGACAAATATGAAGTAGCGACTTTGCTCACAAAGGGCGCAAACCCAGAAACGTACGACCCATCAGTGCAGCAGAAACTCTATGCCAACAAATCCCTCGCTTACTTTTCCACAGGCTATCTGCCTTTCGAGGAGAAACTTAGTAGAGAACTGCCGACGAGCGTGAAGATCGTGAATACATCTAATGGCATATCACCTGTCACCGGCACGCACTCGCATGGCGAGGACATGTCGGCTGAGGCCGATCCGCATGTGTGGTCTTCTTTTGCAAATGCGCGGATAATCGCAAGCAACATGGCTGATGCGCTCTGTGATATCGACCCTATTAACGCCGATTATTATCGCGCCAACGCCGACAAGCTTGTTGTGCGCATCGATTCGCTCAGCGCCGCCGCCGATTCCTTGCTCTCTGCCGCCAATGCTCACGCTTTTGCCATTTGGCATCCATCGCTGAGCTATTTCGCTCGCGACCATCGGCTGCGTCAACTCGCGCTTGGGCAAGAAAGCAAAGAGGCATCAATAGCCAACTTGAAAACAATGATCGACGAGGCGCTCTCCGACTCAGTGACAGTGTTTTTCTTCCAAAAAGAATATGACTCGCGCCAAGCAAAAACGATAAGTGACGAGATTGGTTCGCGCTTGGTGCCAATCGACCCATTGGCATACGATTGGGATAACGAATTAATGAAAATCACAGATGAGCTCACTCGCTGACCTCAAGCCGTCCCTTCCAATCATACGCTTGGAGTGCGTATCGATGGTGCGCGACAGGCGTGAAATACTCAACAACGTGAATTTCACCGTCAACCGTGGTGACTTCGTTGCCATTACTGGCCCTAACGGCGGCGGCAAAACCACTCTTTTGCGCATAATACTCGGACTGCTTCGCCCGACCTCCGGCACGGTTATAGTCACGCCGGATATCTCCATAGGCTATTTGCCACAGAAAAACATGATTGATTCTCGTTTCCCCATTTCAGTGCACGAGGTGGTGGAATCGGGCTTGTTGTCAATAAGGAATCTCTCCAAGGCCGAAAGGAACAGAAAAGTGGATGAGACGCTTGAGTGCGTCGGACTGACGTCCGACGCTCGACGTCCGATTGGCGAACTGTCGGGAGGGCAGCTGCAGCGCGCATTGCTTGGGCGAGCGATAATAAGCAATCCTCAGCTACTCGTGCTCGACGAGCCGCTAAGCTATATCGACAAGCGATTTGAGCAGCACCTATACGAAATCATCGATCGCATATCGCACGATGCCACAATACTGCTGGTGTCGCACGAGATGTCGACCATTGCGGGAATGGCTAACAGGCATCTAATCGTTGATCACACAGCGCACGAATGCGGAGCCAAGCACCACTACGTGCGCACAGAATGCGACGAATAGCGGGCTGCTCAGGCTTTGCCTGAGCGCAGGCGCTCCACGTATGCTCCAATATCGGCCATTCGTGCCGATATTTTTATTTCTTGCGGGCAATGGGGCACGCATTCGTTGCAGCCAATGCAACGCGAAGCCTGGCGCTCTTGCGCCACAGCGCGGTCGTATCCAACCAGAAATGCTCGCCTTGCCTTGGCGTATCGCGGGTCGCGGGTGTCGCGTGGCGCATTGTCCTCATTGATGCATTTGTTGTAGTGCGCGAATATGCCTGGAATGTCTAAGCCGTAGGGACATGGCATGCAGTATTGGCATGCCGTGCAGGGTATCTGGTTGTTGCCGCGAATCTCAGCAGCGCATATGCGCAAGAAATCATCCTCCTCGGGCGTTATCGGCTCCAGAGGCATGTAAGTGCGCAAGTTGTCCTTCAGATGATCCATGTAAGTCATGCCCGACAGCACTGTGAGTATCTTTTCAGGCGTTCCGGCAAAGCGGAATGCCCACGAGGCTACGCTTCCCTCAGGGTCGCGCTGCTTCATCTTTGCCGACACCGGATCCGACACATTGGCCAAGCGACCGCCAAGCAGTGGCTCCATGATTACTGCCGGAATATCGCGCTTTGCAAGCTCGGTGTAAAGGTATTCTGCGTCTACGCCGTGGTTGTCGTCGCGCTTCTCCACGTTCCAGTCCATGTAGTTGAGCTGTATCTGCACGAAATCCCAATGCACTTTGCCTTCGTCCATCCATTGAAGCATAGTGTCGAACACTGCCGGGTCGCCATGGAACGAAAAGCCGAGATTGCGGATGCGTCCTTGCTCCTTCTGCTCCTTCAGGTAGTCAAGAATTCCGTTGTCGATGAAGCGGTGGTTGAATTCATCCATGCTGCGGCCTATGGAATGAAGCAGCAGATAGTCGATATAATCGGTCTGCAAGTATTTGAGCGATGACTCGAACATCTCTATCGATTTTTCACGCGGCCACGATTCCGGCGAGAAGTTCGACATCTTGGTGGCGATGTAATATTTGTCGCGAGGATGACGGCTGAGGGCTATGCCAGTAGCCTCCTCCGACTTTCCACGGCAGTACGCCGGCGATGTGTCGTAGTAGTTGACGCCATGCTCCATTGCGTAGTCTATCAAGTCGTTCACGGCCTCTTGGTCAATTGCGTCCTGGCCGTTGTCAGCCTTCACCATTGGCAGGCGCATCATGCCGTATCCGAGCAGCGACACGTTGTCGCCCGAATTGTGATTATTGCGATATGTCATAGTGCCGGTGCCGGCTTGGCTATGGCTCGTGGCATTTGTCTTTTTGTCGGTGGCACACCCGGTGAGCACGCCTGCTGCGCCTAAGCCCATAATCTTTAGGAAGCGACGCCTTCCAGAATCTATATGATCGTTGTCTGTCATTTCGTGTGATTTATATGGTTGTAGTTGCCTATAATTATGGTGGTCAAATCGTGCGATGCGCTTCAAGGCCCTCCACATGGATGGCGCTCGCATCAGCCGACATCGACGCTACGGTGCCAACCGGACAATAATATTCGCAGGAGCCGCAGCCTATGCACGCATTCTCATTAACCACCGGCATAAGATTCTCCGAACCCTCTTTCACAGCCACCATCTGTATAGCGCCAGTTGGGCAGTGCCTCGAGCATGAGCCGCAATTCGACTCGCCGGATGCCGACAAGCAGGCATATATGTTTACGACGGCCGTGCCAGTCTGCGTGCTGCTCTTCTCAGCCTCGTCGAGCGGCAGCAAAGCGCCCACCGGGCATACGTTGCTGCACACCGTGCAATCCGGTCGGCAATATCCGTCGGTGAAATCGAGCACCGGCTGCATGAATCCGTCGAGCGACGTGTTGGGCTTAAGCACCGCCTGAGGACATGATTGTATGCACAATTGGCAGCCCGTGCAGTGACGGCCCAAGTGCTTGATTGACTGTGCTCCGGCTGGCAATACACGCACTTGTCGCAGAGCGGGTTGCTTTTTCTTCAGCGCGGTGAGGCCGCCATCAGTCTTAATGGCTGATCTCATGGCAGCCGTGCCGATGAGCAATGCTCCGGCCGACATGAATCCCCGACGGCTCTTATTGGCTCCGTCGATGGGCGATGCATCGTCGGGCTGACGCTCTGCGCGACGCCATGCGTAGCTTATGGCGCCTTCTCCGCATTCGCTTATGCAGTCCATGCACGCCACGCAGCGCGTGTAGTCAACCGCATGCTCCTTAGCGTTGATGCAGCTTGCCTTGCAGTTGCGAGCGCATTTGCCGCAATTGATGCACTTGCTGGTGTCGATGTTGATGCGAAGCAGGGAATATTTCGACATGTATCCGAGCAACGTGCCTACTGGACATACGCTGTTGCAATATGCACGCCCATGTCGCCACGACATTACCACAATGGCCACCAGCGAGATGATAGCCACTAATAATATCGGTATCGACACGGCAGCGGTCACGCGATAGAACATATAGTTGCCCTGGCTTTCGCTCCACGAGGCTAGCATGTTGTTGGCTGCGTCCCAGCCCGGCGCGAATATTTGCGACGCTATGCGGCCAAATGCGCTGTATGGCTCAATCAAGCCTGCCACGAATGTGGCAAGCATAGATGTAAGTCCCAAAATGAGCAATATGGCGAATCCCGTGAGCACGGTAAGGCGCGTGCGCTGCCATGAGGCGGAATAACGAAATCTATTGCGGCGCTTTTTCTTTGCGCCAACACGCCCGCGCATCCAATTGACCACATCCTGGAGTATGCCAAGCGGGCATACCACCGAGCAATACACCCTGCCTAACAGCAATGTGGCAGCTATAACCAGCACAAGCACTGTGATATTGGCCGAAAGCAATGCCGGCATGAACTGTATTTTAGCGAGCCATGGCCACAAGTCTCTCGCTGTGCCGGTGAAATCGACAAAAAGAAGTGTGCAAGCCAGCAAACTCAATGTAGCTAAGGCTATGCGTATTGTTTTTAGCATTGTAGAAATTGTAAGATGAATCAGATTGGTTTCTTTGACGTAGTGCAAATTTAGCCATAAATTCTTTCACGACCAACACCACAATAAATTTATTTTGTTTTTATAGCAGTAACAAACCAAAAGAAATCCTGACTCTAAGCATTATTTTTGTGGTATTAATATTTTTTGCTACATTTGCAAAGCATAACTGAAATAGATAGTCAAATACGAGCGAAATTGGCAATTCATGAAATTCTATAGTTCCGCGCATAGCTCTCCAATTGTAGATCTTAAAGATGCCATCATCCGAAGCGAAGCGCCTGACGGAGGCTTATACATGCCTGCGGCGGTGCGCAAGCTGCCTCAGGCTTTTTTCAACAATCTGTCTGAGATGTCGGATGCGGAGATTTCATATTTTGTCGCCAACACCCTCTTTGGCCCCGACATTCCCGCCGACATCATTAAGCGCGTCAGCGAAGAGACATTCAATTTCGAAATGCCTCTCGTACACCTCGACTCTAACATATACTCTTACGAACTGTTCCACGGGCCCACTAAATCGGTAAAGGACATCGGAACGCGATTCCTGGCCCGCACACTTGTGGCGCTTCATCGCCAAAAAGAAGGCAAGCTGCACCTGCTGCTTGCTACCAGCGGCAATGGCGGCAACGCCATTACCCACGGATTCTACGGCGTCGACGGAGTGGAGGTGTATGTGCTGTATCCCAAGTCGACTCCCCTCTCCTTGTCGTCGCAATTCTCACAGATGGGCGGCAACATACACGCTCTGCGCGTAAACGGTACAATCGACGATTGCCGATCGATGGTGGCTACTGCCCTGGCCGACCCCAAGCTCAACGAGAAAGTGCGCTTCACCAGCGCAAACTCTGCCAACATAGGGCGTGTGCTCCCGCAGGTGATATGCTATTTCCAAGCCTTTGCCAAGCTTAAAGCTGCTTGCCCCAAATGCGAGTCGGCATGGTTCTCTGTCCCATGCGGCAATGCAGGCAACCTGTACGCTGCTAACATAGCTCGGCAAATGGGCCTCCCAATAGAGCGCATTATCGCCGCGTGCAACGCCAATGCCTCGATAGTGCATTATCTCGCCTCCGGTCGCATCGACCCTAATGCAGCCACGCAACGCACTCTCGCCTACGCGCTCGACAACGCTCACCCGGCCAACATTCCGCGCTTCGACGACGTATGCGGCGGCGATGTGTCGAAGTTGCGCGCATACATGTCGGCCGACTCTTGTGACGACGCGGCCCTCGCCGATACCATTCGAGAGACGTATAGCAAATACCACTACCTGATGGGGCCGCATTCGGCAATTTCCTACTACTGCCTGAAGCACAACTTGCCAGCCGACAAAGTAGGAATATTCCTTGCCACGGCCCACCCGTCACGATCGGCCGACTCTGTAATCAAAATCATCGGCGAGGGAGAGTCGTCGCTTCACCTCAAAACGAAACATCGCATCAATTGCGGAAAAAGCAAGGAGACATTCTTGGCTCCTACGTATCCCGCACTCAGAAAATACCTACTTCAATTAGCAGAATGAATCTCAGCGGTCTATTGCTTAAACTTGCGGGATGGAAGGTTTACGCCACCACGCCCGACTATGACAAAAGCATAATATGCGTGGCTCCCCACACCAGCAATTGGGATTTCATCCTTGGCAAGCTTGCCTACGCATCGGTAGGACGCAAAGCAGGATTCCTGATGAAGGAAGGGTGGTTTTTCTTCCCGCTTGGCCTCGTTTTCAAGGCAATGGGAGGCATTCCCGTGCCGCGCAAGCCGGAAAACAAGCGCGGCTCGCTCGTAGAAGCCATTGTGGCGAAGTTCAATGAGTCGAAGCAGCTCAACATCGCCATCACCCCGGAGGGCACTCGCAGCCGCACCGAAAAATGGCGCACCGGATTTCTGCAAATATCCTATCAAGCCCACGTGCCATGCCTGCTCGGGGCGCTCGACTACAAGAACAAGGAGATTCACGTCGAGCGCACGTTCTGGCCTACCGGCGACATTGATGCCGACATTCGAGCAATCAAAGAATATTACAGGCCTTTCGAAGGCAAATTCCCCGATAAATTCACCATCGACTAAATGTTATGACCACGCACGACACCCTGCGCATTTCCATGCTGTCTATCGATATAGCGTACGCCGACATCACAGCCAATCTCGATGCCGTAAGGCGCGGCACCTCCGATTTGCCAGCCGGCACCGACATAGTTGTGCTCCCAGAGCTCTTCACCACTGGCTTCATCCGTTCGCGTGAAAAAGCCGAGGCTTTGGCTCTCGCTGCATGGCCGCTCGCCATCGACACGCTCAGCTCAATCGCGTCAACGCGCAATTGCGCCATGGCCGGCTCGATGATGCACCTCGACGTGGAAAGCGGGAAAATATTCAACAGAGCATTCTTCATTGAGCCCGACGGTAGCATGTGGCATTACGACAAGCGCCACCTATTTGCCATGGGCGCCGAGGCCGAGGTGTTTTCACCCGGCGAGAAGCCTTCGCCCATCATCTGCTATCGAGGCTGGAACGTTGCATTGTCGGTTTGCTACGACATAAGGTTTCCGGCGTGGATCAGAAACGTTGGCCTTAAGTATGATTTGCTGCTCGTGCCAGCCAATTGGCCCGAGGCGCGTGCTTTTGCGTGGTCGCATCTGCTGCAGGCGCGAGCCATTGAAAATCAAGCGTATGTGGTTGGAGCCAACCGCTCTGGCGAGGACAAGATGGGGTTTTACACGGGGCAATCTTACGTATGCGGCTTCACCGGGCACTTCTTGCATTGCGATGAGTCGGGTCG
The DNA here is from genome assembly GCA_964582335.1 of uncultured Bacteroides sp. Classification (GTDB taxonomy): domain Bacteria; phylum Bacteroidota; class Bacteroidia; order Bacteroidales; family Muribaculaceae; genus CAG-873. Next base: position 3,360 of record CAZORI010000007.1, on the reverse strand, counting down.
CAGGCTCGACGCTGCAATGTCGAAAAGTGAACTTGACGAGTTCCGCAATCAGTTTCCGTTTTGGCGCGACGCCGATGATATAATAGTGCGGTGATTGGCCTATTCGGGGCACTTCACCTTATCTTCAGCACTCTGCGAATTGCCGGGGGCGCCAACAGCATAGCGCACACGCATCCCACGGCATCGGCTACGAAGTCGAGCAATTCGCAGCCTCGGCCATTGTTCATCAATCCCTGTGCGATTTCATCGCAGCCTCCGAACAATATGACGCAGCCGCATATCGTGAGCATCGTGCGTCGGCTCAGCGCTGACGGGCGACGGTCGGCGCGTTGCATGTCGAATGCGATTGCCGATGCGAGGCCGCCCATCATAATGGCGTGCGCCAATTTGTCAATGTTAGGAAACCACAAATCCTCGTCGATTGATATGGGGTCGCTGTCGAGCGTGGCATAGAGTATGAATCCAAGCACTAATAGCGTTGGCCAGAATTTCTTTATGAAGTGGATTGCTTTCATGTCAGCGTGTGTAGTGTCAGTTAATAATCCTCGGCATGATATTGCTTCAGGTATTCGCGGCATGTAAGGGCCAATTCATCGTACCATTCCTGTCCGAATCGCCTGATAAGGGGCTCTTTCAAAAATTCATACACCCTCACGCCCTTGGCTCGGCCCAGCACCTCGGCGCATTTGCATATCTTCCAGCGATGATAGTTTACGGCTGTGAATCCGTCATATTCTTTCAGCCGCAAAGGATACAGGTGGCATGATATTGGCTTATAGAAGTCGATGCGCCCTTCTCGATAAGCTTTTTCTATGGCGCACAGGCACATGCCGTTGGCCCCGTAGTATGAAAACGCGCAATTCTTGCCGTCGACGATTTGCGTCACCTCTTCTCCTTCCGGGTCGGCGTACGACACGCCGTTTTCCTCAATCGCTCTTTGCGCTGCCGGTAGCAGGTCAGCCCAAATCTCAGGCAGAATATCCTCCAAAATCTTTTTTTCTTCTTGGGTTATCGGTGCGCCTGCATCCCCTTCGATGCAGCATTCACCCAGGCATTTCTCGAGGTCGCAGCAGAAAAATCTCTCTACGATGTCGAGCGTGACCAGTGTATCTTGTATTTGGATCATAACGAATGTGGAAAGTCGTAGTTAGTGATTGCGTCCTCTATTTTTGCATCGTCTCTATCTCGGCCACCGCCACGATTCTGTCGTATCGGTCGATGGGGTTGCGGGCGTAGACTACTATGCGATAGCAATTGCCGGTCTGATAGAAATTGCCCTCTATCGGGGCAGCAGTGCCGCTATGCGCGCCTTTGGCTGCGCACACATATTGATAGCTGTAGGCGCCCTGCTTCAGCACGAGGCTGCGCTCGTACATGCCAGCGTGCCTGTTGTAAGCCATGCGCGTCGATTCGTCGAGGCGCCTCGAGCCCATGTCGCCGTCGATGTATATGTCATACTCGTCGGTGTAGGGACAATCGAGCGTGAAATGCACCACCCCGTAGTCTGCCTCGCAGTTGCTGTCGTCAGCGAGCAGCTTCCTCACCACATAGCCGCCACGCAGCGTCTGGTCGTAGAGGTACATGTCGGCAGCGCGAGGATGATCGGCGGCAAGGGTGTAGTGGTAGTATGGGTCGTGGTAGTCCACGCCAGCCACGCCCATCGTAGGAGTATTGCTCGACACGGTCTCGAATCGGCGGTATTCGTTGCCGGCCTCGAATATTAGCTGAGGAATGTGCTCATACGACACCGTGGTGGCATTTAGCATCTTCAGGGGGCGAGTTACCACCGCCTCATTGTCGAGTCGGCCGTTTTGCGACACTTTCAGCGTAAGATTGTTGAAAGGGTCGCGCACTCCGCTTTGCCTCACATCCACCATCGCCGACACTTGCTGGTGCGCCTTGTTGAAATCTATGTCAGTATTGGTCGACACCGAAGCGTCGATGCGGGCCGATTGCTCGGTCACCATGAAGCGATATTGGGCAATCACGTCGTCGGGGTCGCCCTCAGCGTAAACGCGCAGCACATAGTTGCCTGATACGAGCGGCTTGTCGGCAGCGTCTGCTATTGTGATACAGTAGTGCGTGTAAGGCACCGACGTTGAAAGCGAGTAGGCGTAATCGTCAATCTCCCATTCGTTGAAGCCGGGCGCGTATTCGCTGGCGCTAAGGTCGGAGGGTTGCCAATCGGCATTGCAATGCACGAGCGTGTATCTCAAATAGTCGCGCTCAGCCCGCAGAATGTCAAATTCGAGCCTCAGCACCTCGTCGCCGCCAAGCGCTATCACCGGCACGCTGCTCGGCACGCCGTTGACCCACTGCTGCATCGTTGCCACATCGGGCGAGAGCGGCCCATAGAGCACAGCGTTTGGCTGCGCAGCAGCCGAGTGCATTAGCAGGCAAATAGGTATGGCGCAGAAAATTCGCATTGCTCCCCTACCAGTTTATTGGTTTTTCGCCATTGGCCTCAAGGTAAGCGTTGGCCTGTGAGAAATGCTTGCATCCGAAAAAGCCTCTGTAGGCCGACAAAGGCGACGGGTGCGGAGCAGTCAGCACAAGATGTCGAGTTTTGTCGATGAATGCGCCTTTGCGAATGGCATAGCTGCCCCACAGCATAAACACCAGATGCTCTTTGTCCTGCGCCAGACGCATTATCACCTCGTCGGTGAATTCCTCCCAACCGCGATTCTGATGCGATGCCGGCTTGTGTGCAACCACCGTCAGCGTGGAGTTGAGCAGCAGCACGCCCTGGCGCGCCCAATGCTCGAGATTGCCGCTCGCGGGCATCGCTATGCCCAGGTCGCTCTCAATCTCGCGCTGGATATTGATCAGCGAGGGAGGCTTAGGCATCCCGTCGGGCACAGAGAAGCACAGGCCATGTGCCTGGTTCACATCGTGGTACGGGTCCTGTCCCAATATCACAACCTTGGTTTTGTCGAATGGGCACGCATCGAAGGCTGCGAATATCTTTCCGGCGGGAGGGAAAATTTGCTTGGTGGCGTACTCCCCCCTCACAAAATTAGCCAGCCGCTCGAAATACGGCTTGTCAAATTCTGCCTGCAATTCGGCTTTCCAAGTTGGTTCAATGCGTACGTTCATAAAAAAATGCCTGATTTTGGCGCAAAGTTACGAAAAATAGTGTTACCTTTGCACTGCCAAATGCGAAAAGTCCTCGTAGTTCAATGGATAGAATAAAAGATTCCGGTTCTTTCGATTAGGGTTCGACTCCCTACGGGGATACTTATCCAAAAAAAAGTAAGGTTACAGACACGCCCCATAGCGCGCTCTGTAACCTTTTGCTTTTTAGCTGCTAATATCGCTCCCTTGGTACCGCCCGTAGCACTGTTATGGTACCGCTGATTT